>NZ_LT963352.1:8259158-8983317 GCF_900236475.1 Streptomyces chartreusis NRRL 3882 | reverse complement strand
CCCCATCGCTGCGCGATGGGCAAGCGAACACCCGTGCTCCGCACGGGTGTTGCGCTCGTGCTCCGCACGAGCGTCACCTGCCTTGCTGCGCAAGGCAGGTGACGCTCCGTCCGCTGCGCTCCCGGAGCTCTGCGGCCTGCGGCCTCGTGAGGGCGGCTTACGCTGCGCTCCAGCCACCCCGTGGCTCGATGCGCCACGCAGGCCGGCCCCGCTGCGCGGTGCGGCCAACGGGCCTTCGGCCCGAGCAGCGAGGGGAGGTGCCCTGCATCAGGTGATGCAGCATTTGTACCGAAGTATTTGACGCTCGTCAGGTTCTTCCTATGACGGTGCGTCATTTTTGAGGGGGTGCATTGTCCCATACTGCTGGGGCGGGATGGGCGTCTTCGAGGTTCGGGTGCAGAGCCCGTCGGGCATGAGCCATGCTCACTTATAGCGTGTGATGGGCTTGGCCTCTGGGGCCTTGCATCATAAATTTCTCCTGTAGAGATTCTACTCTGAGGGCCTACTGCCCCCGTAGATCGGAAGGCGGGATCTCGTGCCCAGGAAGCAGCGGCTCCGTCCTCATCAGGTCGAGGCAGTTGACGCAGTGGTCCGTGCGCTCGGGTCTCCGATGAGCAGAGGGCTCGCGGACACAGCGGTGCGTGCGCAGGTGATCGCGCCTCCAGGGGCAGGGAAGAGCCTTATCGCGGTCTATGCCGCCCAGGGGCTCCGTGCCGAACAGGTGCTGGTTCTGGTGCCCACACTCGATCTGCTGGGTCAGATGGTGGGTGTATGGCGTGCCGGCGGCCGGGGTGGTCGGTTGTTCGGGGTGTGTTCCGAACGGGAGCAGGCCGCTGTAGGGGTGCGGTGCACCACGGATGTTAATGAGTTGGCAGGGTGGCTCGCCCATGAGGGCCGGGTGACGGTGTTCGCCACGTATGCGGCTGCCGGGCTGGGTGTGCTGGAGCGTGCTCATGCGGCCGGTGTGGGTCGGTGGGATCTGATGGTGGTGGATGAGGCCCACCGGACGGCGGGGGTATTGGGGAAGCCGTGGGCTGTGGTGCATGACGATCGGCGGTTGCCGGCGGTGCGGCGGTTGTACATGACGGCGACTCCACGATTGTGGGAGGTGCCTGGGGTTGAGGGGGCGCCGACCGATGGGGCGGGACGGCTGGTGGCGTCGATGGACGATGAGGAGATCTTCGGGCCGGTGGTGTACCGGCTGACGATGTCGGAGGCGATCGAGCGGGGGTTGATCGCGCAGTACCAGGTGGTCTGTGTGGACATCGCTGACTCGCAGCTGTCGGCGGTGCAGTTGGTGGGTGCGCAGGCGTATACGGATGAGGTGCGGGGGGTGCGGTTGGCGGCCTTGCAGACGGCGGTTTTGAAGACTGCTGCGGAGCACCGGTTGCGGCGGGTGCTGACGTTTCATCATCGTACGAGTGAGGCGGAGGCTTTCGCCGGCGGGCTGGGGCGGGTGGCCGCGTCGCTGTGGGAGGCCGATGCGGCCTCGTTCGTGGAGCCGGGGGCGGTGTGGGCGGACTGGCTGTGCGGGGAGCATCGGGCGGTGCACCGGCGGCAGGTGCTGGAGACCTTTTCCGCTGGGGTGGTGAAGGATGCCGTGATGGAGTTGTGCGTGCTGTCGTCGGCGCGTGTGCTCGGCGAGGGGGTCGATACCGCGGCGTGTGATGCGGTGGTGTTCGTGGATGCGCGGGGCTCGACGCCTGATGTGGTGCAGGCCGTGGGCCGGGCGCTGCGGATGCAGCCTGGGGAGGGCAAGGTGGCCTCGCTGGTGGTGCCGGTTTTCCTGGAGCCGGGTGAGGAGCCGGACGAGATGCTGGCCTCGCGGTCGTACACGCATCTGGTGAAGGTGCTGACCGCGCTGCGCGCGCACGATGCCGAGGCCGTCGAGCAGCTCGCCGTCCCCCAGGCCCCCGGCCGGCAGGCTCCCTCGGTCACGGGCGGGACGGCGGGTGGGGTGGTCAGTGGGGCGGCGCAGGGGCTGTTGCAGTTCTCCACGGCCCGGGACCCGGTGCAGTTGGCGGCGTTCATCCGGGCGCGTGTGCTGCGGCCCGAGGGCGAGTACTGGCGGCGGGGGCTGCAGGCCGCGACCGCCTACGCCGCCGATCACGGGCACCTGCGGATCCCATACGGGTATACCGCCCCCGACGGCTTCGCACTGGGGGTATGGATCGCCAAACAGCGCATCGCCTACCGTCAGGGCACCCTGGCCGAGGAACGGGTGAGGGAACTGGACGCAGCCGGAATGGTGTGGTCCCACCGCGAGGTGGCCTTCTCCGAAGGCCTGGACGCCGCACGCCGCTGGGCGGCGGAGCACGGGCACCTCCTTGCCCCCGCCGAGGCAACCTGGCAGGGCTACCCCGTGGGGATCTGGCTGCGTGACCAGCGTGCCGCCGCACGACGAGAACGAGCGGTGCAGAACGGTCCCGACGGGGGCCGGGCATCGGGAAAGCGTGACGGAGCGCGGCGGTGGCGGGAACTGGAGGCGATCGATCCCGCTTGGTGCCCGGTCTGGGACATCGCCTGGCAGCGGTGCTTTTACCTCGCCCGCGCCCATGTGAACGGCGGCGGGAAACTGCCCACTGAGCCCGGGGAGCTCGTCGTCCAGGGCGAGGACCTCGGGCGCTGGGCCGGCGCCCAGCGCACTGTTGCCGTATGGGACGGCTTGCTGCCCGCGCAGCAGTGGCTGCTCACCGAGGTACTGCACTTGGCGCCGGGCGAGGGGCAGCCTCAGACAGGCCCTGCCCCGGGCAGGACGCGGGCGCAGATGTGGGCCGACAACCTCGCCGCAGCCCGCCAGTACCAGCAGCGGGAAGGGGACCTGAACGTCCCTCGCCAGCACGTGGAGACCGTGGACGGCGACGACCGTGCGCTGGGAGTGTTCATCGCCAATTGCCGTGCACGTAAACAGCGCCTGGCCCCTGAGCGGGTGCGGGAGCTCAGTGACGCCGGGATGAAGTGGGCCTGAGCCCCGGGTATGAGGTGACCGGGGCATGGTCGGGCGTGGGGGCAAGGTCAGCGGCGGAAGCCTCGGCGTGGGTTTCGGGCCTCCCTCTTGTTGAAGGGTGTCGAACCAGGCGAGCAGGCGGAGGTCTTCCATTCCCAGGCCCTGGTTCGTCGGGCTGTCTGGGTCCTCGATGCCGGTAAGGGATGCGCCGAAGAGCATCGGGACGTCGTGGTCTTGGAAGAGAAGTTCGGAGCAACTGTCCCACGTGCAGTCGTCCTCGTGCTCGGGCAGTGCGTGGTGTTTCCGCCCGTTCGCCGAATGGGGCGTCCTTCGCGCTGCCCGGCGCCGAGCAGACAACCCGCGCAATCGCAGGCGATAAACCCGGTGCCGTCAACGATCACCCTCGAAATACTGGTCGCCTACGGATGAGGTCAAGGTCGTCGTCGCCCACTCCGAGCGCGCGACCCTGCGGGCCCGACTGGTGTGAGTGCGGTCTGACGCATCGAGCAGCAACTTCCAGTCGGGTCGAACTCCTGGCCTCAGGGGACGTCGGGCGCGGTCTCGAGAGCCATCTGTACCTCCGCGGTGAGCGGGTGACCGATGCCGAGCACCCGGACACAATCCTCGGTTAGTTCGGCGAGACGCTGATCGCGATCTCGCGGGCTACCGCGGGACACGTATAACAGGCGGGCCCTGAGCGTCACTTCGTGGTCCGGTCCAAGCAGTCGACGGGCGTCCGCATACAAGCTCTCAGGGGTGGCATCCACGACCGGACGGCTGCCGCCGACGTCCGTATCGCCGGTCTTCAACAGGGCGAGCCGGATGCGCAGCATGCTGAGGCTGTCCCAACCCATGGAAGCGTTCGCCGTCGCCAGGAGTTCGTGACCGATTTCCTGAGCCTCGGTGACAGCGCCCTCGTCGTGTAGCGATTCGACATACGTGAGTTTGATCTTCACTGCTTCGGGGTGCAGGTACCCGAGAATGCGGTCAGCCTCCGCTGCATTGACGCGGGCGATGTCGACCATCTCTGACAAGCGCTTCGACCCGCGCAGCACGGAAATTAGCGCCGCCCGGGCCCACAGCACCCGCTGGTGATCTGCGCCGAACCGCCCTTCGGTGTCCTCCACCAGATTGACGGCGCAGTCAGTAGCCTCCGCCGTCTCACCGCAGCGGATCAGGCCCTCGACGACGCTGGCTCGCACCCACAGAACTATCGGGTGGTGCGGGCCCAACAGCTCAGACAGACCGGGGATCTCATGACGGAGGTAGTGGACCGCGGAGTTCCAGCCCCTGACTTGGGCGGCCGCGTACAGCGCGTCGATCCGGGCCAGGCTGAGGTCCAGCGCGTCCACAGCCGGATCGCCTTCCCAACGAGTGAGCAGCCTGTTGGCGTGGTGCCAGGCGCCAGTCCAGTCGCCGGCGGTGCCTACCCAGTAGACGAGCCGCCGCTCAGTCAGACGTGTGTAAGGCGAGTCGGGGCCGAGCATCTGGCGGGAGTCTTCACGAACGGCTTTGGTCAGCCGGACCGCTTCCCTCATTCGACCCGCCTCCCCGGCCCAGTAAGCCGCGGCCTGCCGAGCGGCGAGCGTGCCTAGATGGTCACCGCCGAGCCGCTGGGCGCAGCGCTGGACGAGCTCGTTGGCTTGCGAGGCGGCCGCCTCCGGACGGCCCGAGCGTCCCAGATGCCGGATCGCCGTGGCCAGCTCCCCGATCTCCGGGTTGCGGGCGGGCCAGAGTTGCTCCACTGGGGCCAGCCGCACCAGTCCTGCAGCGTCGCCCTCCCCTGAGCCGTCGTCGTCTTGTTCGTCGCCCCAGCAATTGGCGATGGGGCGGGCGGTCTTCGACAGGGACTCTGAGACCAGCATCGACCACCTGCGGGCCCACCGGTCTGCGTCCCTCCAGTCAGCGGGCAATGCGACGCCTCGCTCATCGGCGGCCTTCAGGCAGACCGCGACGAACGTCATGACGCGGGGACGGTCGGCGACAGATACATCGCCGTTCTTGAGCATACGGTGAGTGGTGGTGCGAGCAAGCACCTGCATGCCTGTCGAGCCGAGGGAATTAAGCCGCCTTCCCTCGTGGAACTGCCGCTGCGACAGTTGCTCGATGCGCTCGTACGAAAGGCCAGCCAGGCGCTTCATGGCGCAGAGGTCGTCCATGAACGACATCAGCATTCTCGTGCGGTGCATGTCCCCCATTGGCCACGTCCCCCGGTCTCTGCCCTGCACCTGTTCCGCATTAGCTCTTCCCCGGATAGGTATCGGGCTACGCGGTCAGGGCGTTCCGAAACATCCCAACATGGGGCTCTGACCGCCGAGATGCTGGGCTGTCGCCGCACAAGTGCCGGGGGGTTGGTCGAAGCGGTGAGAAGGCAGTGACTCCCGCTTCGCCTGCACTCTCCCGATAACTGCCCCGAGCGGCGGCATCCGTGAGCTGCCCGGGGCATCCTGACACGTCCCGGCGACAGCACCGGATATCTGGGCCATCCGGGGCTGTCCCAAGCCGCGTGCGGATGGTGGGACAGCGGCAGATTGAGGGCGGGGAGTCGGGTGCAGCTTGGAGGGCAAGATCGTGGATACGTGGAATCTGTTGCTGATCATCGCGGCTGCGGTTTGTGCAACCGCCCGTCTCGTAGCGTTGACCTGTGGGTTTCTACGGGTGCTGCGGGGCTCCCGGCCAGCGGACCGGGTCGAGCTGTTCGCCTGCTTCACTGCTGCCATCAGCGGCGCCCGTTCACTACGCCGTCGATCAGGATCGTCTTGAACACACTGGGCCCCTGTGGGACGTTGGTGCCACCGGGCGGCCGCGGTGAAGAGGTGGATCTTGTCGAGTGCTATGGAACCGCTGGCAAGCGTGCACCTCAGAGGCTGCGCGTGCATCTCCCGGGAGATGCACGAGTCCGCCGTACGGATCGCGGGCGCTGTACATGGCCCCTCTGGCCGACCGGATTTCGTACTGGCCATCGACGGTTCGTCCGGAGCTGGGAAGACGACGTTGGCTGCGTGCATCGCAGCCCAGTCCGGGGCCGACGTGTTTCACATGGACGACATCTATCCGGGCTGGACGGGCTTGGAGCAGGGTGCCCAGTACCTCGTCGATTGGATACTGCGCCCACTGTCGGAGTCCCGCCCGGCAATCTGGCGCAGATACGACTGGTACACGGGGGAATTCGCCGAGACCCACACGATCAGTCCCGGCGGACCGCTGATCGTAGAGGGCGTCGGTTCGTACAGCCTGCAGTCGGCGCCGTACCTTCACTCCACGATCTGGGTGGAGGCAAACACGCCGCAGCGCCGCGCACGCGTGGAATCCAGGGATGGTCTCTCCACGGCCCAGATGTGGCCACTGTGGGCAGCACAGGAGGAGACGTTCCACCGCAAGCACAGGACACGGGAAGCGGCGGACTTCCTGATCCAGAATCCCTGATCGTCTCCCTGTACAGCACCGTTCTGACCTCCGGCGCCGCCAGCCTGATCGGCCCTCGGGACGTCCGACACCAGGAGGCCGGCTGTATCCCGCGCCGCTCAGTCGAAGCGTGGTCGCCATCGGCTGGAGCGACCATGGTGAGAAGACACGGCCGGCTACGCCGACCAACTGGCCGAGACCGCGGCGAAGAGGCATCCACCTACATCCTGATCCGCGCCGTGTTGTACCCGGGCGGTATCACCGACCTCAATCTCCTGGAGTTCGACGCACGCAGCGCGACCACCGCCTTCCCCGCGCAGTACCTGTGGGGCCCCGGGTTCGTGAGGAAACCCTCGTCTGGTGACCATCAGGCCGAGTCCGATCTGTGCGACTACCTCCTCCAGACCGTCCTCGTCCGAGTTCATGAGGGCCACATCGGCCTGCCCGTGTATCCGGGCGTCGAGACCGCGGTCGATGCGCAACGCGGCACCTGGCACGCGTTGCGCGTCGACCGCGGTCTCGACGCCCTCGCCCACCTCCGGGCCCTCGCAGACGCCGCGGCGGGACGCGCAGAGGAAGCGGAATGCCAGGTGTGCCCTGTGGATACGCTCGCGACCGAGGACCTTGCGGCAGTTCTGAAGGCAGCGCGCGGCGCAGGCGCGGACACAACGCCATTGCACGTCCCGGACGTGCGCACGCCCTTCGCGCACTGGCTTGCGGGTTCGGCGACCTGACAAGGCGTACGGCTACAGACGATGTCACCTCCACACGCTGAGCCGTTGCGCCTCCCACGGGCCCGGGCGCCAGCCGGGTGGCCCCCAGACGACGATCTGCGGGGCGAGGTCGGGCACTTCACCAACCGGTTCGTCACCGCCTTGCACACTCCGCAGCAGCGGGAGATCTTCCTCAAAGCCCCCAGACCAGGCACCGGCTACCAGGACCACAAAGGCGGAAGGGTGAGGGCATCGTCCGCGTGCGCCCGGTGGGGTGCGGGGTGTCGCGGTGAAGGCTGCTGGGGGGCGACCGTGGCCGGTAGTGGGCCGACGTCAGGACACCGCAGGTACCGGAGGGTGCACCTGAGGTGTCACTGACCGTCGAGTGGTGCTGCTTGACCGGGGGACGCGCTGTGGCTGTGACGGGTTCAGCATGCGCGGTGCCCTGCAGTGGGCGCTTCGGCTGACGGGGTTCGTGCACGGTGAACGGGTACGGAAAGCGGCGGCGCAGGGCCTGAAGGAGGAGCTACGTGCCTGACATCGGCGAGGACTTCGGTTCGACGGGCCTGGTGGGCCGTGGCTGGCTTGAGGCCAAGGCTGCTGAGATGTTCACCGAGGTGCAGCGGGCGGACACTAAGGCGGCGGCCTTGTGTGGCGTGGCTGGTGGTTTGCTGGCCGTCGACGCTGCAGCTGTGTCGGCTCTGCCCAGTGCTGGGGCTTTGTTGACCGCTGTCCTGGCGGGCGTTGCCGTTTTACTTGGCCTATCGCTTATAGCGGCTTTGTCCGCGATTCGTCCCGTTCTGCCGCGGGGCGGCCGGCTCAGGGTTTTCGCGCGGGAGGCTGTGGACTGCAGCCGGTCCGAGGAGGTCTTGTCGGCCGTGGCGGCCATGAGCGTTGACGGGCCTGCGCGAGCCGAGGCCGAACGACTGGCGCTGTTCACGGCTTTGGCGGGCCGGAAGTTCCGCACTGTCAGGCGGGCTGCCGATCTCATTGCAGCCGCCGTTACGTTGGCCGGAATTGGGTTGTTGATCGCTTACACGCCGCTTGAGAGTATCGCGGCGTGACGGCCGCCACACTCGGGGGAAGTATGTATCAGCCGCATGCTGCGGTCATCGGTGAGCGTTTATGGTCCCGGTTACGTGACTTGGCCCCTGTTCGTATGCGTCCGGCCAGAAGTGTGCTGCTGCGGCAGGGGGATCCCGGCACGCATGTCATCCTGCTGGCTTCCGGATCCACCCTGGTGACCCTGACCGGGCTGCACGGGGAGCGGACGCTGCTGGCGGTGCGCGGCGCAGGAGAGCTGCTGGGCGAGCTGGCCGTCCTGGACGACCAGCCGCGCACCGCGTCGGTCATCGCTGCGGAGGACTGCCGGGTGCACGTCATCCCGGCCGTTGACTTTCTTGGCTTCGTCGACTCGCACGGGCTGCTGACTCCGCTGCTGCGTCACGCCATCGCCCGGGTCCGCGAAGCGGAGACGGTACGGCTCGAGCTGGCCACCGCGCCGGTTCCTGTGCGTCTGGCCTCGGCTCTGGGCCGCCTCATGCATGCCGCATCCGCAGGCCACGCCGAGCACGTGGTGCGTCTGACCCAGACAGAGCTGTCACAGATGATCGGCGCGTCCCGCAATGCCGTGGGAACGGCGCTCAAACCGTGGCGCGAGCGGGGGTGGCTGGCCACGGAGGCTGCCGGCGGGCTCCTCATCCGCGACCTCACCTCCATCCAGTCACACGCGCACGCCCACAGGTGACCGACCACACCGGCACCGTGCCCACTGCTGGGCACCACCTGGGCCCGGGCACGGCCAGCATGGGCGCCACCGCAACTTCCCGCGACCCAAAGGCCGGTGACCCGTGACTTCTCCTGTCCCGCCCGACGCTGTCGATGTACCGCCGGAGCACGCCCTCCTGGTCGTCGACATGAAGGAATACAGCCAGATCCCCGAGGCGAAGATGGCGCCCACCCGCACCGATCTGGACGACATCTTGGCCACCGTGTTCGCACAGAGCCGGATCGAAAGCATCACCCCGCTCGACAGTGCCTACAAGGACCGGGGGGACGGTGCCATCTTCGTGCTGCCCGCCCGGCACGCAGCGCGGCTGGTCGATCCCTTCCTCGGCCACCTCGGCCAGGCGCTCGAGCGCTACGACCAGACGCGGCTGGCCAGCGCCCCTCGGATCCGGCTGCGGGCGAGCGTGCACGTCGGGCCGCTGACACCGCCGGAGCACCGCGGTGACGCCGCCGTCGATGCCTGCCGGCTCGTCGACAGTGACGCAGTCCGCGACGCCCTGGCCGCTGCGATGGACCATGGCGCCCTCTTGGCTGCTGCCGTGTCGGACGCCGTGTTCCGCCGTACCGTACGCGCCGGCCGCACGCCCGCTCTCACGGAACGCCAGTTCCTCAAGGCCACTGCCCGCGTGGACGGCAAGCCCGGCTTCGAGGAGACATGCTGGCTGTTCGTCCCGGGGCTGGTGCCCTCCGTGATCAGTGCCTACCTCGCCAGGAGTGGCGATGCAGCACCACGCGAGCCGCTGGATTCCGCCGCGCAGCAGGCCGCGAAGGGCCGGGAGGCCAAGGAGCGCAAGTCCAGTGTGAGGCAGAAGGGGAAAGCCAGCGGCAAGGCGCGGCTGGTGCAGGTCGGCGGCGACTACATCACCGGTCAGGAGCAGTCATGAGCGGGCCGGACATCATCGAGGCGGTGCCCGTCCAGCAGGCCGAGGCGTCCGGCCGCGCACGCGTGACGCAGGTCGGTCGCGACTACGAGGAACACCACCACCGGTACGTGCGCGGCTGGGAGTACCTGCGCGGGGTCGGGATGGCTGACCGCGAGATGGACCTCGTGGAGAACGCGTTTGTCGATGCCCTGGGCAGCAACGGTTCCGGGCAGGTGGCGCACGCCGTGAGTATGCTGAACCGTCCGCACGGCAGGCGCCACGTGCTGGTGCTGCTCGGGGAGACGGGCACGGGCCGGCGCGCAGCCGCGCTGCGCGTGCTGCACAGTGTGGGGGTGCCCCGGGAACGGATCCGCTGGCTGGTCCTGGACTGGGACCGGCCGCGCACGGAGCAGCTTCCCCACACCAAGGGGCACGGGTTCGTCTTGGATCTGACGGCCTGCCGTGGGCTGGACGAGGGCTTCTACACCGGGCTCGCCGACTACCAGCAGGAAGCCGAAGCAGCCGAAGCCTTCCTGGTTATCCTGGCGACCCCGGAAGGCTGGAATCCCGGGACGCTGGCGACCGTGCCCAGTGTGCGCATGATCCGCCCGCCGGCGACCGAGATCGCCAAGGCCCACCTGCGGCACCTCGCAGCCGACCGGGTGGACTGGCTGTCCAGTGCTCCCCTGGACGCGCTGCTCGCCCAATCGGCTGAGCCGTCCGACGCCGCTCGTCTGGCCCTGCTGGTCGCTCAGGCTGGCGAAGACAACCGGGACGCGGTCAAGCAGGAGTTCACCGACTGGCAGGACCATCTGCAGAAGTGGTTCGAAAAGCATTCGAATCCGGAAGACCTGCGTGAGCGAGCGCTCCTGATTGCCGCCGCCCTGCTGGAAGGTGTGCCGGCTGACGTCGTGCTGGATGCTGCGGACCGGCTCTTCGCGGAGGTCGGCGGCGTTCTGCCGCCTGGTGGCGCGCTGGCCGGCCGGGGCCTGGACGAACGGCTCCACGCCATCAAGGCCTCACAGGACGACGACGAGGCGCTCTCGCTCGAGGCCCGGCAGCACGGACTGCCCGAAGCGGTCCTGAAGTACGTGTGGCGGCAGCGGCCGCAGCTGCGCCGGGTACTGCTGCAGTGGGCCTCGCACATCAGCGCACCCAACGGGGTCGCCGTACGCCATCTGCGTCGCATCGCCGACTGCCTGGTGCAGCTGTCCTTGCTGCCCGGCGGCTCGGTGGTGCAGTTGGTGGCGAGCGACTGGATCGCCACGGGCCGCTCCGCGCACAGGGAGCTGGCCGTTGAGGTCCTGGAAACAATGGCGCTCCACCCGGTGACGGGCGCAGGTGTCCGCAAGCAGCTGTACGACTGGGCCCATCAAAAGGGCACCAGCAAGGAACTCGCCACGGCAGTCGCCGATATCTGCGCCGGCCGTCTGGGACAGACGTATCCGCGCATCGCGCTGACCCGGCTGCGTCTGCTGGCCTCGCGCAGCGACGGCCTGGCCCGCGAGGCGGTAGCCGAGGCGGTACGCCGTCTGGCGAGCACTCCTGAACAGCGCATCCTGGTGCTGTCGGAAATCGTCGGCTGGGCCGAGGCCGCCGACAGCGATGTCCGCGAGGCCGGAACAGACACGTTTCTCGCCCTCACCGACATCGCCTGCGACACCCTTCTCCCGGTGCTCGCAGCGCGGGAAACAGGCGAAGACGCCGCCGACACGCTCGCCGGTGAGTTGTTCGTCCGCGGCTGGCGGGCAGCACTGCAGGACCCCAATGCGGCTGGGACGGCCCATGCGCGTCTGGCCGCATGGCTGGACTCCCCCCGGTTGTCCGACGACCAGGTCCTGCCTCTGGCAGCGGCGGTGCTGCACGGCCATCTCGGCCAGCGGGGCGCAGCCGAACTGCTGGTTGGCTCCTCCGGCAGTTCTGACCTGGGCAGGATGCGGCGCAGGCTGCTGCTCGACCTGCTGATCTCCCAGCACACGGCCTCCCCCGCGGAGCCCGGATCCGCCGCAGAGCCCGGCAACGACGCCATCGTCACGGCCGCGTGAGCATCCTCCCCTGGCGCCGCACAACCGCAACTGCCGCCCTCGATGCGGCCGAGACCCAAGGGGCACATCCGCTCGTCATGAACGACGAGCGGATGGCCAGCTGCATCACCAGCGTCTTCTTCACCGTGCGCGTCGACGGTGCATGGCGCCGGACGCACGCCGATCCGGCAGATCACCACGACCCTGCCGCGCTCGCGCGCCACCACCTGCGCCAGCAGGCCACCCGCCTGCTGTGCCAGTACTCCGTCCTCGATCTCGGCGCAGCCCAGGACGCAGCCAACACCGCCCTGATGCGGTGGAGCCACCCCATCCCCGGCCTGGAGGTAGCTGGCTCGGTTCAGCTGACCGCCACGGCACGCGACCGTGACTTGGCCGCCGAACATGCGCGCCGGCAACAAACTTTGGACCTGGAGGACGCGCTGCAGATGCGCCGTCTGGCCCATCTGCAGCGCGTGCTCGCCGACCCAGACCTGAGAAGGGTGTGGTGGATCGCCGAATTCCCCGACCGACTCAGCGAGCTCAAGGAACTGACAGACGCACTAGAAGGTCTGCCGCTGCCGCATGACCCCGCACAGGACGATCTGCGCGGCGACATCAGGCACTTCACCGACCGGTTTATCACCGCTCTGCACACCCCACAGCAGCGCGAGATCTTCCTACAAGCCCTCACCCAGACCCTGCACGCCCTGGGTCACCACGACCTCAAAGACACCGCCGCCCGCTGGCAGCAACGCGACGACCCCGGGAGCACGCCGACATGAATTACCGCACCACACGATGGCTTTTGGCACCTCTGCGGCAACTGCGCACCCGCCGGCTCATGGCCCAGCACGGACCGGCCCTGCCGTATGACACCGCATGGGCCCTGATCACCCTGCACACCGCGCCCGACGAAACCGCCCTCGTCCGCGCCTGGGCCAACGAACACCCCGGCACTCCAGGAGTACACCACGATTACTGGCACAAACTGAGCAGCACAGAACAACGCCGCCGCCGCGCATGGCTGCAGCGCCACGGCCACTCCCCCATCCAGCTCCTCGGCCTGGACCCGCTCCTCGTCCACAGCACGGGCCTGCACGTCCTCGACTGGGGGCGGCCGCCAGAGCCCGGTAACACCTTCGGCGACGAGCAGGTGAGCGGTGTCCTCAGCAAGGAGCCGGCACCACGGGGCGGCGACGGCATCAGCCGCGACGGCGAGGAGGGATCACGGCGAGCAGACGGCCGTAGGTGACGTATCGGCCTGCTGCCGACGATCGCGCCGACCAGGTGCACGGCATTGATGCGCAACGAGGCGCGGCTGGAACCGTACAAGCGCAATGAGGTTCTGAGCAGGTGTCTTCTTCCGCACGGCGGCAACCGGTGAGGTGGTGCGGCGGATCAGCCAGCCGGCAGGCAGTCGTGGGGAGTCGGGCCAAGCCCTGGCAGGGGCTGCCAACTGCCGGGGTGTTAGCGCCACACCCGACGACCCGGCAGCGCGTGGGTCTTGCGGCATCGACCCGGGGCGCCAGCAGGCACCGGCCGACCGCAACGAAGCTGGCGGCCGCGGTCGCCGCCACGGGTCTCTTCGCGCGCTACCACCTACCCGAGCACGCCCGCGCCGCATCCGCCGCTCTCATGACGGAGTAGCGAGACCAGTCGGCACGCTGTAGATCATTCACGGGACAGACAGTTATCGGCACTGCATGTCAGCACCGGAGGCCAGCCATCCTGCCACGCGAGCGGTTCTGAATGAGCGGACGGTCAGTCGTGACGGGCAGGGCCGTGCTGGATCACGGCCACTGTACAAGCTAAAAGCAGGCTGACACTGAGGGAGATCACCGCTCCTACTGCGCCTTGCAGCACGCCGCCAATCGTGGTGCAAAGGGTGACCGCAGACGTCGTGATGGCAGTGCGGCGGTGCGGAGCGGAGCGGGCGCTGCCAGCAAGACGGGAACGACGGTGGCGGGGACGCCATGTGCGATGGGGGTGACGCGTGGCGAGTTGGGTTTCAACGGCGTCTAGTGCGTGTTCGAAGCGTCGGTCGAGATCGTCATCGGCGCGGACGTCGTGCTTGAGCCTTACGTAGGATCGGTAGAGCCGGACGACGAGATCATCATTGGTCTTGATCGTCATTAGCGCTTCCCCCTCACGTCGGCGAAGAACGACTCGAGCACGCTGAGATCGTGGTTCGCTCCTGCCAAGTTAGCGAGTTTTTCCCTCTCGCGTTCTCGGTTCTCGAAAACGGCTGCTCCCATGACCGCTGCGACGTTTTCATTGGCGAGGAGATCGAGAAGCTTCGCCTGGTATGCCCGCCGGTCGTCAAGGGGCAGTTCATCCAGCACCTGCAGGCCTTCGCGCAGCGCGAGGTACTTGCCCTTGAAGTAGGCGTCGAACACTTGCACCAGGGAGTAGTCGGCGTCCCGCGTGTCAACGCCAGCGTCGATGCGCTCTTGGACGATGCCGTCCGCCCTCTCGCGCAGGGCACGGTAGCCGCGGAGGCTGTGGGGCTCAGAGAAGGCCAAAATCCAGGCTTCGTCGGCGACTTTGCGGGGGTCGAGGTGCAGGGCTGCACACTTGACGAACAGGTAGAACTGCAGAGGAACGACGAGACTCTTGTACTGCAGCCGCATATGTGTGCGTTGAGGGTCGTCGTCGCGGCGCTGCTCGGCCCGCCGGCGGCTCAAGGCCAGGCCTCCTTCGGTTGTGCACCAGGCTGTTGAGGGGTTTCTGCCTGTCAGGCAGCGGGCCTTCGTCGGCCAGACTCGGACCCTACACGTCCCACCTGGTGGCCGTGACCTTTCCGATGTCACACTCCGTGATCAGGTGAACATCGGTCCTCGTGAGTGGTTGCACAGCACGGTCACCGTCCACTATGACCCCTTGCCTGGGGGTGGAAATGGGAGGGGTGACAGGGCAGATTTAGCGGAAGTATTTGATGGAGCATCACCCGACGACTAGCAATGGCCAACGAACGTGTATGCGGAACGGGATATTCATATCGCATTGGGGGGCGTGTGTTAGCTGAGTCGATCGCGGCCTTAGCGACGGCAGGTGGCCTGGCGGTCGTACAGGCCGCAGGCACCGATGCCTGGAGAAGTGTTCGAGAGCGCGCTGCCCAGATGCTGGGCGGAGGGGACTCCGAGCAGCATCAGGCTGAGCTGATCCGTCTCGATCAAACGGAAGCCGGCGTGACAGGCGAGGGAGACCTCGAGCGACAACGCCTCTACTGGCAAGGTGTATGGCAGACACGCTGGGAGGTGTTCCTGCAGACTCTGCGTCCGGATGAGCGTGAGCAGGTCGTCACCGAACTGCGTGAGCTCGTTGCATCTGCCGGTACGTCACCTCAGCTGCCCGGGCACCAGGCCGGTGCGGGCGGCCTGGTGGCGGGAGGCGATGTGTCGGTGACAGCGGAGGGTGGCTCGGTGGCAGGTGGCGTGGTTCGAGTAGACGGCGGGGTTCACCTCACGCCCCCTTTTCCCCACCGGCCGCAACCGTAATTCCTGTCCCCACCGCAGGCTCGACGGCCCAGGTGATCGCTCAGCTCGGCTCCGTGGCGGCCGGGAGAATGGACGTCGCCCAGTTGGTGGTGTCCGCAGCGACGCCGGGTGAGCGGACGGCTGTGACCGTGGCACCACCAGTGGCGGAACGCGATCAGCGCTACCCACTGCGAGGGCGGGAGCAGTTGGTTGAGAAGCTCCTGCATCTGTGCGCGGGACGCAGCGATGGCCGTATGCACGTGCTGCACGGAATCAGCGGCAGCGGCAAGACGGCCATCGCCCTGGAGCTGGTGTATCGGCTCTCCAGGACTGGCCCTCGTCGGGTGTGGTGGGTGGATGCCCGCCACGCGGCAACGTTTGTAGCCGGGATGCGGGTGGTGGCGCGGCACACGGGTCTGGACGAGGACGAGGTCGGCGAGGCCGCTGCAGATGCTTTATGGGAGAGGCTGAATGCCTCGACTCGGCCCTGGCTGCTGATCGTGGACAATGCGGAAGATCTCACCGTGCTGGACGGCCCCGGCCGGCTGGCCGCGGGGACAGGTTGGCTGCGCCCGCATGCCTGTAACGACGGGATGGTCGTGGTGGCCACCCGTTACGGGGTGGCTCGCTGGTGGGGCGGGGCCGCAGTTCTGCACCCAGTGGGCCCCCTGGCGCCCGACGATGCTGCGCAGGTTCTACTGGACCACGCTGGTAATCACGCCGGGACGGTGCAGGCGGCCAAGGCACTGGGGAGACGGCTGGGCGGCCTGCCTTTGGCGCTGTCGATGGCCGGCTCCTATCTGGCGGAAGTCAACACGATGCCGGAAGCCCTCAGGGAAGCGGGCATGCCCCTGGACTTCGCCACCTACCACCAGGTACTCAACAAGCACGGCAGCAGCCTCAATCCGGCGCGGGTGATCGCCCATGCCTGGCAGATGTCGATCGAGTTGCTGCATCAGATGGGTTTCGCTCACGCAGGACGGCTGCTGACGGTGCTGTCCGCCTTCGGTGAGGCGCCGATTCCATACACGCTGCTGCTGCGGCCGGCGAAAGTGTCGGCCGTCCTGCCTGGCCTTGCCGATCTGGACGGAACGACACTGTGGCGCACGCTGCGCGAACTTGCCGCACTGGGGTTAGTAGATCCTCTAGACCTATCCGCAACAAATGGAGGGCTGCCCTGCGTGAGACTGCATCCGCTGATTCGGGACATCGCCCGTGCCGAGACCACCACCGCTGTCACGCTGATAGAGCAAGCCCTGCGGCTGGACGAGGTACGCCTCCCCCCGGAAGACCCAAAGTCCTGGTCCGCATGGGCGGCCTTGACACCGCACGCACTCGATCTGCTGCAACACGCCGGAGACGGTCTCCCCCAATTGTCCGTCCCTCAGCGGACAGTCTGCGCCGATGCTGCGGAACTCGCCGCCCGCTACCTCCAGACCCAGGGACTGTTCGCCCAAGCCCGGAGCGGCTTCAAACGGGTGCTGGACATTCGCTGTGAGGTGCTAGGTCCGGATCATGTGGAGACCATCACCACCCGACACAATCTCGCCTCCATCCTGCACGACCTAGGCGCACTGCACGACGCTGAACCCTTGCGACTGCAGGTGTGGAGCTCCCTGGATCGCATCTGCGGCACGGAACATCACGACACGCTCATCGCCCGCCATGAGCTCGGCAGGCTTCTGCACGACATGGGGCGTCTGGACGGGGCCGAAGACCATCTGCGATGCGTCTACCGGGCGCGGTTGCGCACCGGAGGACAGCAGGACTCGAACGCGCTCGCAGCGCGACACGAGCTGGCACGCGTCCTGCACGACCGGGGCGATCTGGAGGCAGCCCGGCAGGAATACCATGCGCTGCTCACGATCCGGCTGCAGCAGTTCGGCGAAGACCATCCCAGCACCGCCACCACTCGCCACAATCACGCCTGCGTCCTGCACGACCTGGGTCTGATGCAACAGGCTCACGACGAATGCCGACGTGTCCTGGATTCCAGGACACGTCTCTACGGGTTCTGTCACCCCAAAACGCTGGCGACGGCTCATCTCCTGGCGACGGTGCTGCAGGCGCTGTCGCGCAGCACCGAGGCACTGCAGCTGCTACAGCAGGTCTGCGACTCCGCCCGCCAGCTGCTGGGCGCCGACCATCCCCAGACCCGTCGCTACACACATGCCCTTGCGGCTTTCACCCGGGGGCGCTCCAGCAAGGAGGAATGACTGCGACCGCATGCGGCAGGGTCAGGCGCCAGCCTGCTGCTCTCTGACCACGGCGGTGATGGTGCGCACGCTGGCCACAGTGCGACTGGCCCCGGCATCACGCAGCATCCGAGCCTGCCGTGTCGTGGCGGCGACACCAACGAACGGGATACCCGCCGTCTGGGCAGCCAGCGCATCGGCGATCGACTCCCCCATCAGCAGCACGCGGGCGTGCGGAGCCTTCAGAGCCGCGGTCGCCTGCGACAACCCGTGCGGGTTGGGTTTCATCAGCTCTGGATCACCGGGGCGGCCGAAGACAGCGATCCGGCCGGGCGGGATGTCGGTCGGCAGCCGCTCAAGGAAAACGTTCACCGCGTCGGAGGCGTGGTCGGTGACCACGGCCAAGCGCCGAGGGCTGTCCGCCAAGGCACGCAGCAGCTGACTCACTCCCGGAAGCGGAGCGACGTGTCGCGCGGCTTCCATCTCGAATTGCGACAGCAGTCGGTCCAACTGGTTGATCTGAGCTGGTGTGCCATGGCGTACCAGAGCGCGCAACATGCCGACCGGATCGGTTGGGGTTTGCGGTGGCAAGACCAGCTGCAGCGACTGCGCTCCGCTCAGCAGGCGTTCTGAAACGGTCTGCAGATTGCGGCCGAACAGCCGACAGAGCAGTCCGTCGAAGCTGAACAGCACGGCCTCCGATTGGGCGAGGAGGTCGTGGAGGTCGGACTGCTGCATGTGGCCAGCCAGGGCTCGCTCGTTGACCTGGACGAAAGCCTGTACGGCGGGGTAGCACGCGTCATACCAAGGCCGGTAAGCGGCGCAATGTTTGGCGCCCTGCTCCGAGATGCGGTACTCCGCCTGTGCGGCATCCTTTCCGGTGGTTCGTCGCTCGAGCAGTTGGGCCGGGATCATGGCGAGTTGCTCGCTGGTTGCGTTCAGTTGCCCGGTCGAGAGCCAGCCGCCCAGCGGCCGCAACGCGTGGAAGAGGGCGATGGCACGCCAGGCGTCCAGGGGCAGCATGCACCGGAAGAAGGTGTCCAAGTTCTGCGGAAGAGCATCGATGACCTCACGGATTTTGCGCCCCTCAGCCTGGGCGGCCGCCTGCCCTTTGGCCTGTTCCTCGGCGGTGGCACCGTAGTTCGCTGCAGCATCGAACTTCGCCTTGCGCCGCCGCATCCCCCTCAGCCGAGCGATCTCGTGACCCACGATGCGAGCAATCGTCAAAGGCGACCGACGATACAGACCGGCCAGCGCGATAATCTCGTCGTCACCCGGATCGGGCTTGTCTAGATTTTTCGGCTGCAAGTAAAAGGACAGCAGGCAGGACAGCGGCTCACGCACCTCGTCCAAGCGCTGTGACAGAAGCGGAGCCCGGCGCAAATGCTCCTCCACCTCACCCGCAGTGATCGCAAACAGTTCCGCCAGCTCGCTCATGAGATTGAACTTGTGCGCCGGCACGATGCCCTCGTTCTCCAGACGTCGATACGTCCGCAAGGACAGACTCAACGCTCTGCTGACGTCTGCGGCTCGCAGCCCGTGAGCGCGCCGCAGATCGGCCAAGGTCCATGCCTGGGCCCGGCTGGCGTCTGACAGTTGCAGCGGCTCGATCCCTAAGGCCTGCGCCAGATCTCGGATCCGCCGCGGATCAGGTCTGACCAATCCGTTTTCATACGCGAGCACTTGGGACTTGGTGGCGTCGATACGCCGCGCCAGCGCCTCAGCGCTGATCCCCCGCCCGTCCTCAGCTGCGGCCCGTGCCTGGCGCAGCCTTGCCCCGTCGAACATGTCGGCGAGCCCTCGTGCCATTCCGACCTCCCAACACCACGGTAGGTGCAGTTTAGTGACACCCCATCACGATGCAGCGCCAAGATTTTTGGGGCCAGCTGTGACCCGTGAACAGCCATGTTGGCAATCAAGCGGGCGAAGGGCTGTAGAGTTTGGCCTTAGGCCTTCACTATGAGGGCTCACCACCCATGGGCCCAGAAGCCGTATCCCACCAGATTCGGCTCCCAGACCCTTGGACACATAAGGAGAGGGCCCCGCATCTTCCGACCCTGCCTAGGACGAAGAGACGCGAGGCCCTTGGGGCGAGGGTTCCACGCACCTGGCGACCGGTGACTACCGGAAGCCGCTGGACTGGCCTCCAGCTGGTGCTTGGTCACCCTCCTTCGGGGCTGGCAGCCCCGTCGGAGATGACGCCATCTCCTGCGCTCCCTTCCTTGGCTGCATTTTCGAAGGTGCTCAGCCAGGGAGGGGGCGCACGTCACACCCTATCGGTGAGCAAACCCACTCCGCGCACCGGGTCCCTGGTTACCTACGGACACATCGAGCCGGTCCACGAAACCGCAGGCAGCGCAACCGCTGTGGCCACGCATCTCACCCAACGCACGCACCCCACAGCTCAGTTACTGTGAGTTACCCCACAAGGTGGGGGTAGGCACGTCTCCTTGCGACGCCGATCGGGCAGGCGGACGGCGCCCGCGGCGTCTCCGCGAACGCCCGCCTCACCTCCCCGGCCGGGCGGCGTGCAGGGTCCGGCGGTCGTGGATGCCGCCGGTCCACCTCCACAAGACGTTGTCTGGGACGATCCTTCAGGCCAGCGCCCGAGCACTCCGCAACCAGCCTCCTCCTCTGCTTCACCGGCAGCGTGATACCGCGGTCCGCGGCTGCGCCCCGCCGCCCTCGCTATCAAACTCCGGTGAGGCGTCCTGCGCACCCTCTGCATCTGCGCCGCCCTCGGCCTGGGCGCCGCCGTTTGCCCCGGCATCTGACCCGGCGGCCAGCGAAGCGAAACTTTTGCCCATCAGCTTGGGCCAGCGCGAGGAAGGAGAACGGGGGTCTGCTGTCGTCCCCACGACAGCAGACCCCACCGGCCGAGGCCGAAAGCCTCAATTCCGGCCGCGGGGCCGAAAAGGGCTCAACGAGCGAACTTCACGCGCCGCTTCACTATCTGTACAGAAAATGCTCCTACCCTGTAACGCTGAGTGAAAGTCCGTTCCGGCGTTCATGCCTACCGTGAGGGAGCCGCATCGCCATGCCCATGTTGCTGATCACGGGTTCGTACCACATCCTCAACGGCCGGTCAGACGGAGACACCATCCACTTCAAGCCCGACAAGAAGGCGGAGTGGGACCTCGTCCCCGGCCCCCACAAGGTCGAGCACAACACCTCCGGCAAAGCCAAGCTACGGCTGGACGCCATCGACACACTGGAGACGCACTACACACGCAACGGCAACCCCGAGGTCCACCAGCCGTGGCTCCACGGTCGTGCCGCACGGGACGCGCTGACGAACTGGCTCGGCTTCACCACCGTCGACCGCGCGCCGGACGAGACCGTCACCGCCGCCACCCCCACCACCCGACCCGGCTGGATCCTCACCCGCGGCGCGGGCCGCGACAAGCGCTGCATCGCCCTCGCCGGCAAGGGCACACCCCCGGGCACCAGCGGCACGCAAATCAACGTCGACGAGGCGCTGCTGCACACCACGTTCAACCACTACATCCTCAAAGAGGGCCTGGCCTACCCGACGTACTACACCAACCTCTTCCCCGACCTGCGCGGCGAGCTGACCGCCGCGGTGCGCCAGGCACAAGAGGAGAACAAGGGCCTGTGGAGGGACGACGACACGCTCGACGGCGCGACCGTCACCGACATCGACTCCCTCCAGGACGACGCCGTGATCCTGCCCAAGCTGTTCCGGCGGCTGGTGAACACCTGTACCTCGGCGACCCCAACAACCCGGACTTGACCGGCTTTCCCGCCTTCCTCGACCAGGCCGCGGACGAGTTCTGGATCATCTCCACGGGCCACTCCACCACCGGCCTCGACGCCATCGTCGAGGTCATCGACAGCAAGGTGCGGATGACCCACCCGCCCGAGGACCTCGTCTTCGCCGAGAACTGAACCAGGAGCGCCATAACCCCTGCCGTGAATTCTCGCGCCCCGGGAAGAGTTGGAGCGGGAGGTGGACGCTGAACTGGACGCGGTCAGCTCCCTGGCCCCCGCTCACGCCACCGTGACGCGGCTCGGAGTGACCGGGGGAACCCGACTCTCCAGTTCGGCGGCGCGGGTGCGGACGTCGTCGGGTGTGCGCAGGTCAGTGTCCCCACTTCTCGGACGCTCGGTCGGCGATGCGTGCCCGTTGCGCGCGGTACAGGACGTACGCGGGTCGGCCTCCCATTCGGCGTCGCCCAGGGACGCCAGGAGGTAGCCAGTGCGGCGCGCAAGGTCGGTGTGCAGGCTGGTCGGCTTCACCTTGCAGCGGATGCCGTCGGTGAGAACCGTGACCTGCACGTAGGTGTCTCCAGGCTGGGAGGCCTCGACGCGGTACCGGTAGCCGGAGCGGTCGCAGGCGACGTACTCCTGACCGGGCTCACCTGGCCGAGGTGAAGGGCGTATTCCTCGTATGCGAAGTGCTTGCTGTGCACCATGTAGTGGTAAGGCCGGTCGTTGCGCGAGGACCGGATGTGCCGCGCTCCCGGAAGGCCGGAGCCGTGCCCTGCGGCCCGGGTCTTAGTCATGATCACATGCGGCTTGGGGAGTGACGGCACGGCTTGATCCTTCCTGGATGTGTGCGGGGGCGGGTGCACCTCTTGGGTGCACCCGCCCCCGGATGCAGAGGACCTACTGGAGGGTGCTGACCGTGACGTCTTCGGGCAGGGCGGCCTGGAACTCCTCGACGCTGCCGAAGGCGCGGGAGGTGATCTCCTCCTCGATGCCAGCGTCGATCACCGGCTTGGCGATCTTGCCGAGGATGCTGCGGAAGTACTCCGGCGTCTTGATTGTGTCGGTGGGAAGCAGCAACGCCTGACGGTGAGTTCGGGGAACGCTTGAGGCGGCTCGGCCGCAGAAATATCGGTGAGTTCTAGCAACACGAGAGCCCGGCAGGGGCTGAGCCCGGTCTCGGTGTCAGCCCTGGCCCTTACGATGCCCGGTTATGACCGATGACGTGCTCAACTACTCTCGACCTGGGCTCTTAACGAGCCTGGACTCGGCCCAGCTCCGGCTCATTGAGGGACTGCCGGAGGACCCCGTGGGCGTCTGTGCCGCCGTGCAGGGCCTGGTCATCCAGCCCGCAGACGCCGCGGCGCTAGGGGTGCCCGAGGACCGGATCGCCGAGAAGAACATCAGGCCGGTCGACAAGCTGATCACCGCGTTGACCGCCTTGGACCCTGCGCCGCTTCATCAGCCCCGAACGCCCGAGACGCGGGTGATCGGCACCTGCCGTCACTTCGCGACCATCGCCTGTGCGATCTTGCGGGCGCGGGGTATCGCCTCCCGAGCTCGGTGTGGTTTCGGCACCTACTTCCTCAAGGACCGCGGCGTCGATCACTGGATCACCGAGTACTGGGATGAAGACCACAACCGCTGGGTGCGGGTCGACACCGAGCACCTCGGCAAGAACTACGTCGACCGCCCCGACGACCTCGCCCCGGGCGAATTCCTCACCGGGGGTGAAGCGTGGCTCCACTATCGCAACGGGTTGATCGACCCGGCCCTGTTCGGGGTGGCCGGCACCGATCACGCCTGGGGACCGCATGAGATCAGCGGCAACGCCGTCCGCGACCTCGCCGCGCTCTGCAAGCAGGAGACACTCAACTGGGACGAGTGGGGCCGCATGACCGCGGCCTATGAGGGCAAGACCGGTCCCGATTACGACCAGCTGATCGATGTGGTCGCCGACACCTGCGCCAAGGACAATTCACCCGCCTTGACACGTCTGTTCGCCCATGACGATCTGGCAGTTCCGCAGCACGTGCTCGTTTGAAGCAGGGCAGGGACCGGGCACTGGGCAACGCCCGCCGTTCCGGTCCCCATCTTGCTCAGGTCATGGCAGCCTGTTCGGCCTTGGCCCGAGACTGGGCCAGGCGGTAGGAGTCGGTGCCGGTCTCGATGATCGTGCCATTGAAGGTCAGCCGGTCGACGATGGCCGTGCAGAGCCGGGGATCGGTAAACGTCTTGGTCCATCCGCCAAAAGCCTCATTGGAGGCGATGGCGACACTGTTCTTTTCCTCACGCTCAGTCAGAACCTGGAAGAGCAATTCAGCGCCGTGCTTGTCGAGCTCCATGTAGCCGAGTTCGTCAATGCACAAAAGATCGACACGGCCGTAGCGAGCGATCGTCTTGGTCAGCTGCTTCTCGTCCGCGGCCTCGACCAGCTCGTTGACGAGCTTCGTCGCCAGGGTGTACTTCACCCGGAACCCGGCCATCGCGGCCTCGGTGCCCAGCGCGATCAGCAAATGAGACTTGCCAGTGCCGGAGTCGCCGATCAGGCAGAGCGGCTGCCCCTTCTTCACCCACTCGCAGGTCGCAAGCGTGTGGACGACGGCGGCGTGGATGTTGGGATTAGCGTCGAAGTCGAACTCCCCCAGCGACTTCTGCCTGGGGAAGGCCGCGGCCTTGATCCGGCGCTCGGAGCGGCGGCGGGCTCGGTCGTCGCATTCGGCCAGCAGCAGTTCGGCGAGGAAGGCGAGGTAGGACATCTGCTCGCGGGCGGCCTGCTCGGCCAGGTCCGGGAATTTCCCGCGGATGGTGGGCAGCCGGAGCATCCTGCAGGCGCCGACCACGGCGGTTTCGGCCGCCTGCTCACTCATCCGGCGGCGGCTGGTGGCGTTCATGGCATCTGTTCTCCCTTGCTGGCAGCGGTGTTGCCGCGGGTGCGGCGGCCAAGGAGCTGGTCGTAGGGGGCCGGTGAGGGCAGCGGCCGGGTGTCGGGCGGGAAATGGGCCAGCCGCCGCGCGGTCAGGAAGGTGACGGTCGGCTCCCGCCGCCGCGGCTCCGGCTCGGGCAGGGTGGTGTCGGCGTCGTCGGCTTACTGGGCCTTGCGGGCCTCTAGCGCGACAGCGTCCGCGGTCAGCGCGCCCACCCGCAGGGTGGCGGCGAGCCCGGCCACCAGGTGCTCGCGCGGGATGCGCCGGCCCAGCAGGAGCACGTCTATCAGGGCCCGGGTGCCGTCGCGGTCGCCCCGGACCTTGCAGGCCGCGGCCCACCACGCGTCGTGGACCGGGGTGAACTTCCCCGCAGCTTTGGCTTGTTCGAGCGCGGTCGCCCCGGGCAGTGCGCCGGGCTTGCGCACCAGGGCTTCCAGGTAGTGGTCCAAGACCAGCCGTTCCCCGCCTTTGGCGATCAGCCGTTCGTGCCGGGCGATCTCCGTGCTGCCGTCGTAGACGACCAGTTCGTTGGCGTGCAGCACTGCCCGCACCCGGCGGCCGATGTAGCGCACCGGCACCGAGTAGCAGTTGGTGCGGACCGAGATCCGGCTGTGCCGGTCCACCCGCAGCGCGAAAGTGCCGCTGGTGTCGAACGGCTCGTCCGGCAGCGGCTTCAACAGGGGCTGTTCAACGGCGAAGTACTCACCGATGGTGCGGGGCCGCATCCGGATGCGGCGGGCATCGTCTTGTTCGTCCCACTGGTCGACGCGCAGGTTCAGCTCGGCTAAGAGCTCCTAACGGAATGCGGTTCGTAGGCGGCGCCAGCAGATCAGTGAGCATGCGAGCTTGAGGAATGCCTCGTGGATGTCGTCGCGGATCTCCCAGCGGATCCGCAGGCGGCCGAACCAGTGCAGCAGCGCAATCGTCTGCTCGACCACCCACCGTTTCGTGCCGAGGCCGGAGCCGTGCTCGGTGCCGCGGCGGGCAATGACGGGCTTGATGCCCTTCGCCCAGACCTGGCGGCGATAGCAGTCGTGGTCATAGCCCCGGTCGGCGTAGACCTCTCTCGGCCGCTGCCGGGGCCGGCCGCGTTTGCCTCGGATCGGCGGGATCGCCGCCAGCAGTGGCAGGAGCTGGGTGATGTCGTTGCGGTTGCCGCCGGTCAGGGTGACGGCGAGTGGGACGCCGGTGGCGTCACAGATCACGTGGTGCTTGGAGCCCGGTCGGCCTCGGTCGACCGGGCTCCGGCCGGTTTTGGGCCGCCCTTGAGCGCCCGGATGTGCGAACTGTCGATCACCGCCCGGGACATGTCCAGGCGGTCCGCCGCCCGCAGCTCGGCCAACAGCACCTCGTGCAGCCGCTGCCACACCCCGGCGTTGTTCCAGTCCCGCAGGCGTCGCCAGCAGGTCATCCCCGAGCCGAAGCCCAGCTCGGCAGGCAGCCACTCCCATCTGATGCCGGTGTACAGGACGAACAAGATCCCGCACATCACCTTGCGGTCATCCAACGCCCTTCGGCCCGGGGTGCCGATGCCGCCGCTGCCGGACAGGCAGCAGAGGCTCGATTCGAGCCCACAACTCATCGTCGACCAGCCATGGTTGGGGATCGCGCTTCCTCACACTCAAGCAACCGACCCACTCCGTTGAAGGACACGGTCATCCCGCATTCCGTTAGGAGCTCTTACAGTCAGGCAGTCACTCGGCATTCGTCTCCCCCCCTTGGGAGCTGGCATCCTGCTCGTCGCTTTCTTCCTCGCCCAACTCACCATCCACGTAGCTTGAAGCGGACTGTGCAAGGGTCGTTCGTTGGGCACACCGCACGACGACGCCCGAGTGGCGAGAGGCTGGTGGCGCTCGGACTGGTGTCCCCCGCTTCCTGCCATGACCGCCTGCAGCGCGTACATACGTGCGTTTGTGATCTTCAGATGCACGCGGACGACAGCGCAGGATGTGAGCGTGATCTGAAGATGCGGGGTGCATCCGTTCGAGTGACCCTAGAAGCAGGGGTTCCTGCTGCCCGCCAGGTCCGGCGGCTTTCAGGCGTCCTCATCGTGCTCGCGCCGAGCCGGGGCGGCATTCCACAGCGAGGAGCAAGGGAGTGGCCCATGAGTGACGCAGTGCAGAGCGGTCGTGTCCGGCAGACCGGACAGACAGCGAAGGAACAGGCCTCGGCCACGGCCGATCAGGCCCAGCAGGCGGCTGGTGAGGTGACCGCTACTGCTGTGGAGCAGGCCCGCACGGTGGCAGAGGAGGCCCGGGAGCAGGCCGGCACGGTGGTACGTGACCTGCGGGGCCGGGTAACGGAGGAGACCGAGGAGCAGGCGCGGCGAGCCGCTGGGACGCTGCGGCAGTGGGCTGACGACCTGGGCGGTATGGCGCAGAAGGCGTCCGGCGACTCCCCGGCCCGCTCTTTGGTGACCAAGGCCGCCCTCAAAGGTCACCGCGCGGCGGACTACCTGGAGAACAACGGTGTGGGGGGTCTGATGGAGGATCTGCAGGGGTTCGCGCGCCGTCGGCCGGGTGTGTTCCTGAGTGCGGCCACGTTGGCCGGAGTCGTCGTCGGTCGGCTGGCCAAGGCGGGTACGACGGGCCAGCCGTCGCAGCAGCAGCCGGTACCGGATGGTGAGGAAGGCATGGTCGGCGTGCCGGAGGAGGCCGTGCGGCCTGATGTCCCGAGTTATCCGGGGGTGTGAGATGGCATCGGTTTCGCCGCAGTCGCCGGGGCCTCGGGGGCCGGACCCGTCGGTCGGTGAGCTGCTGTCGACGGTGACCTCGGATGTGCAGGAGTTGTTCCGGCAGGAGGCGGAGCTGGCCAAGGCCGAGATTCGCGAGGAGGCCTCCAAGGCCGGCAAGGCAGCCGGGATGTACGGCGGGGCCGGGTTCGCCGGCTACATGGTGGTTCTGTTCCTGTCGCTGGCGGCCATGTTCGGTCTGGCCAACGTGATGGACACCGGCTGGGCCGCGCTGATCATCGCTGGAGTGTGGGCGGTGATCAGCGCTGTGCTGTACGTGATGGGCCGCTCGCGGATGCGGGAGGTCGCGCCCAAGCCGGAGCAGACCATGGAGACGTTGAAGGAGGATGCGCGATGGGCACGTCACCCGACCAGGTAAGGGCCGGCATTGAGGCGACCCGGGAGAGGCTGTCCGAGGACGTGGACCGGCTGGCCGACCGTGCCAGTCCCCGCCGTGTGGTACGCCGCCGCACAAACCGGGTCCGCGGCGCGGTGTCGGGGCTTCGCACCCGGGTCATGGGAAGCGCCGCGGAGACGGCAGGGCAAACCAGGGACCGCACGCAGCAGGCGGCGCAGTCGGTACGGGAGGGCGCCGGTCAGGCGACGGGCAAGGCACGCGAGGTGGCCGGGCAGGCGACCGACACCGCCCGTGAGGTAGCCGGGGAGGCCGGCGAAGCGGTGCGCCAGGCACCGGAGCAGGCGGCGCGGCAGACCCAGGGCAACCCGCTGGCCGCAGGGCTGATCGCCTTCGGCGCCGGGCTGCTGACCGCATCTCTCATTCCAGCCTCGCAGGCCGAGGAGCAGGCGGCCTCCCGCATCACCGAGCAGGCCGGCCCAGCGCTCGAGCCGGTCAGGCAGGCGACCGTGGAGTCCGCACAGCAGCTCAAGGAAGACGCCACTGGGGCCGCTCAGCAGGCGGTGCAGGAGGTGAAGGACAGCGCTACGGAGGCCGCGAGGACCACGGGCGAGGAGGCCCGCGGCCAAGCGGGGCGAGTGGCTGAGCAGGCCGGCGAGTCGGGGCGGCAGGTCGCCGAGAAGAGCCGTGGGCAGGGCCGCGACACGCTCTGATGTCAGTGCTGCTGCATCCAGCGCCAGTCGGGCACGGACGGCACGTGCATGGAGGGCATGTGGGCCATGTGGGGTGTCCGGCTCATGGCTCGCTGCCAGATTCCCCGGGCCTGCTCCTCGGGACGCTGCTGCTCTCCGTGCAGCGCATTGAGGACGAGTAGGCCGCCTGTCAGCGCCGGGACTGCCCATTGCAGAAAGGCGAGTTGCCGCTGTGCCTTGTCCGTGTCGACGGGGTGCTCCGCCGCCTTTTCTGTGTCTTGCGGGTCACTGGAGGACGCCAGCTCGATCTTCTTGCCCAGCATCCGGGTGTACGCGGTGGCCGCAAGCGCGACTGCGGTCAGAGCGGTTTTCGCCGCGGTGGAGGCGGCCACCCCCTGCTGGCCGGCAACACGCGCCGCGTTCGCCGCGAGCAGGCCACTGCTGCCGACCAGATGGGCGCCTACGGCCGCCGCGCTCACCGGGGCCCACTTCGCCCAACCGGAGCTGGCGATTCTCTCGCGCGTCGGCTGCGCTCCTCCTTCGGCACGCGCCGCGCCGTTGAGGCCGACTGCACCCATCAGAGAACCACCGAACCATGCGGCCAGCCCCAGGTCGTGCAGGCTGCGCAGGACGGTATTGCGTTCCGGCATCTCTCGGCTTCCCTTCGGTGGGCAGTAAGTCCGGCAACACATCGCACCGCGTCCACTGTCACCCTTGCCGACACAGTGCGCACCTTCGGCCCGGCGAACGGGCCTGGGAAGCAGCTGTCGCAACATGCAGTTGATGAGCAGAGGGCAGTAGCTGTCGGTAGTTGCTGGCAAAACCTTCGGGCACCACCGCGCGACCCTGTTCTGGCTGGCCTGGCGGCAGCCGCTGGGACCCGCTGACCAGTCAGCCGCCGTCTCGGCTCAGGCGGCGAGAAAACAGGCAGGACAGACCAGGGTCTCTCGCGCCGCCAACGCGCTAACACAAGCTGGGCTACCGCGCACGACATGCGCATTGCGGCGTTCGGGACCAGCCTTGAAGCACCGTTGGCTCCACAGGCCGACCTCCCCGGGAGGTCCTGTGATCCTGCTCGCTCTGCTTGTACCCGTCCTCATGATGGCGTTGCTTTTTGCCATGGACGCGTTGGAAGAACACCTTTTCCCCCGCCCGCCAGCGGCAGATGAGGTGAAACCGGCAACCGACGGCATTGAGGCGCGCTCGCTCTGACAGCGCTGCGGCTACGTTGGGGGTTGGTCGGGCTGCACAACGTGCGCGCCTGCAAAACCGCGGTGACGCCGCCGGACGGTACCGCGCCACGCCGCGGGACTCGAGTACGGGGGCGTGAGGACGCTCAGCGGGCAGCGGATGCACCGTTTCCTCGGGCCATCGGGCCCGGTGTTCGCGCATGCCGTCATGGCCCGCTTTCGAGGGCCGTGGCATGCCGTTCGGTCAGGCGCCGTCCATGCGGCGCCGGTCTTCCTCGTCCCACTTCCTGGTGTCGCGGGGCTGTGTGTACGGCTCGGCATCGGGGGGGTAGCCGCCGGCGACGGCCCGCTGGCGTACGGTCTCGGCATCGAACTCCAGGCCCAAAAGGATCGCAAGGTTGGTGACCCACAGCCAGATGAGGAAGACGATGACGCCGGCCATCGTGCCGTAGGTCTTGTTGTAGGACGCGAAGTTCGCGACATACAACGCGAACCCGGCGGAGGCGATCATCCAGATGACCAGGGCCAGGAAACTGCCCGGGGTGATCCACCGGAAGCCCTTTACGTCGGCGTTCGGGCTCGCCCAGTACAGGATGGCGATCATGAGAGTGACCAGGACGACCAGGACGGGCCACTTGGCGACCGACCACACCGTCAGCGCCGTGTCCCCGAGACCGAAAGCCTGCCCGGCCTGGCGAGCCAGCCCACCGGTGAAGACCACGACCAGCGCGCTGATCATTGCCAACACCATCAGCACGACCGTCAGCGCGATACGCAGGGGCAGAGTCTTCCACACCGGACGGCCTTCGGGCATGTCATAGACAGCGTTGGAGGTGCGGATGAACGCCGCCACATAACCGGAGGCCGACCACACCGCCAGCACGATACCGGCGAAGGCCATGACCGAACCGATATCAGCGTTGCCCTGGAGCTGCTGAACAGCCCTGGTGACGATGTCCCGGGCCGAGCCGGGAGTGAGCTGCCTGAGATTGTCCAGCACCGTGTCGCTGGCCGCCTTGCCGGTGATGCCCAGCAGGGAGACCAACACCAGCAACGCCGGAAACAGCGACAGGACGCCGTAGTACGTCAGTGCCGCAGCGCGGTCGGCCAGTTCATCGTCCTTGAACTCCCGCAGCGTGCCCTTGAACACCTTGCCCCACGACTGCTTAGGCAGTCCGACCGGTGAATCGGGCGCCGCCGCCTCCACCTGCTCACCAGGCCCGTACTGCTGCTCGCTCACCAGCGGCCTCCAGCCGGCCAGAAGCGGTGACGGCAGCCGCAACGGGTCTGTGACCTTGCAGGTTCTGGTTGCCTGCGTGTCTGCGTTTCAGCAGCCGGATCTCGAGCGCCGAACAGCCAGCCGCACCTCGCAGAACAGAGAGGGTTGCTGGAAAGCGGCTCGGAGCAAGGGCAAGGGGCCTGCTGCCCGCGGCGGTACCGCACGGTCCGGCTCGGGGCACCTATGGCCTCTTGCCTGACGCGGCGCCGCCTGATCACGCCTTCGGCGAGCCGCGCGGCGATGAGCGCCAGGAGCGCTGCCCGGTCCACGGTGGCGGCCGTCGTGCTGTGGGACCTCACGGTCCGGTCGTCGCGCTGCGGTCGGCGTCGCGCAGCGGCCCAGGATGCTTCACCAGCGTGAGCAATGCCCGGCACAGCGTTCCGAGCTCATGCAGGCTGACACCATTGGTCTTGAGCATCTCAGTGGTGGTTGTGATGACGCGCTGGGCGATCCCTTGCTTCGCGCCCTGCATGCGGGGCACGAGCGCGGCAAGCTCGGGCAGAAGATGTTCCATGTGACCGAGCAGCTGGTCGGCGAGCAGCATCCTGTCTGCTTCTTCGGCTGGCGGGTACCACATGGCCGTGTCGTACGCCTGCCGAATCGTGGTGGCGTCAATGGGAGGCCGGCTCGACGTCCTCTGCTGGCAGGGTGGTCGCTCGTCGCTGGGCCGGCCGCAGATGTTGACCGCCTGTGTGAGGCAGCGGCCCACGCCGGTGCCGTCCAGGAGCGGGTGCGATGTACCGGCCGGCTCACTCCAGGACGGGGTATCCCGGCGGTGGTCCAGGGCCAGCGGCCAGCCCAGCTGGATCGGCTCCACGCCGACACCTCCTTGTAATCAGTCAGGCACCATGAGTAATGCCCCGGCAAGAATCATCTAACACAGGCGCCCCAAGGAGGGTTTGATCAGATGGGCGGTGCAGCCGAATCAGTCCAGTCAGCGCGGCCGCCGAGCAGGGCACACACCGCCCGCGCCGGGGCATGAGCAGCTTTCACCCGAACCCAGGGCGACAACCGCCTCAGGCGCCGGTCCGACGGGGAGGCCGCCCTTGACGCAACCGGGACCGCGCAACAAGGAGGTGGGCTCGACTGCACGCTGCCCCAGCATCACCAGCTCAACGCCCGCGAGGCCGGCCAAGCCCTCGCTCGCCAGGCAGGGCGGTGACGGTGCCCGCTGCGGACAGGGCACCGCCAGGCTGCGGCGTCGCCGCCAGGGCTCTAGCCAGCCTCCCGGTGTTGCCTGATTTCCTGGACGCTCGCGGTGAGAGTGCCGTCGTGCTGTTCATAGTGGGACAGCGCGAGACCCAGCCCGAAGAAGGTGGGGGCCCACTCACCCACAAAGATGCCCCACCGGTCGGCGCGGGCAAGCCCGGTTCCGGGTTCCGCCTGGAGGGAGGCCATCCAGGCGGCGACAGTCAGGCCGATGGAGGCGAAAGCAGCCGTGTAGGCGTGCTCGCTGCGGATGCCCATCTCGTGCATCTTCTTGACCATCATGGCGCCGCCCTCCGCCTCACATGCCGGTGGAGCGGCCGGTGGAACGGGTGGATTCCTGGTACCCGTGGCGATCGCGGTCACGGTTCTTGCGCCACGGAATCAGGCCGGCCAGACCAAGGAGGCCGAAGAGACCCCACAGGCCCGCGTCGTCGTCGTCCTCGTTCTGGTTGTCCTGCGCCTGTATCGTCGCGCTGGCGGCCGGCGGGCTCGCCTGTTCGGCAGCGCTCTGGCTGAACGCCGCTCCCGCCGGTCCGAGAGCGAGCACAAGCGCGATGAGTACCGTCCTGGCAGCTCTACGCATAGCGGTTTCCTCCTGTACTGCCTCCGTCGCGTATCGCAGCAGTCGCAGCGGCAACGTCAGCATGTCGCCTATCTCCAGTAACCACAGATATGCCAGATACGCCCGATTTCGCTTGTTTCATGTTCAACGTGCACACCGCCTTCCAGGCGACCGGCAGGCCCAGTTGAAAGCCGAACGGCCGGATCGACGGCACGTCAGACCTTCAGGGCGGCGGCACGCTGGACCGGTAAGGCGCGCCTCAGCTGCGCTCACCGCGCCCGGCATCGAGCCCGCACCGGCTTCAGCAGCAGCGGCCCGGGAGCGGGCAGCACGGACGCCCGGCCGCGACCGCGACCGCGACCGCGACCGCGACCGAGCAGAATAGACAAATGACACCTTCTGGATGAATCACCACGCAGGGGGCGGGTACGCGGCTGGCGTGCCGCTACGAGAGGGGACGGCGATGGGCAGCGCAGCGGCGAGAACAGGATCGGCGGCCTGTGCTGAGCCCTGCCCCTGGCGTTCGCGGCCGTCAGGTGACCGGTTGGAAGTGCCGCAGGCGGCACGGCCAAGGCGCTCGCGCCGTTCGGTCTACGCATAGCGGCCGGCGCCCTTCCCGGACCCCACGGGGTGGTCGCCGCGCCTTCAACGGCACAGAGCGTTGAGCGAGTCAGGCGAGTGATGCCCATGCGCTGCAGGCAATACCCTCCACTCGGGCCGCAAGAAAGCAGACCCACGATGGCGCGGCTCCCGTGCAGTCTTGGCGGGCGCACCCCGCTGGTCGGTGGTTCCGCCTTCCGGTGCGGTGTTGGCGAGCGCTGCTGGGCAGTTGACCGAACGCCCTCGCCCGCCGCAGGGTCCGGCCACCGAAGGGTTCAAGGGCGCAGAGCATCGAATCCCGTAATGCACAAGCTAGTGCGGATGTTCCTGGCGGTGGTGCTGGCGGCGGGGTGTTGGACCCTGTCTTCGGCGAGCGCCGCCTTCGCCGACGCCCCGGTCGACCTGGCCCGCGAAGGGCAGATCACGGACCGGGTCGGGGCCCTCGGCAGCCGGGAACCCGAAGTCGCCCGGGCGCTGGCCCGGCTTGTCGACGAACACCAGCTGCAGCTGTTCGTGGTGTACGTGGACGACTTCTCCGGCCGGCCCCCGCAGCAGTGGGCGAACCAGACGGCCTCACGAAATGAGCTCGGCGCCGACGCTGCGCTGCTGTCTGTCGCCACCGGCGACCGGCAGTATGCCTACGTGGACGCGAGCTCACCGCTGACCCGGCAGGGGCTGGCTGAGGTTGATGCGACGGCGGTCGCGCCGGCGCTGCGGCAGAACGACTGGGCGGGAGCGGCGATCGGTGCGGCACGGGGGTACGGCGCGGTGCTCTCGGGCCAGCCCGTGCCCGCGGTGGCCGTCACGCCCGGAGAGGACGACCCGGGCCGCGGTGAAGGGGCAGGCGTCGCCCAGGGCGGCTGGCTCTTCTTCCTTCTGCTGCCGGCTGCGCTGGCCCTGTTCGCGTACGCCCTGTTCAGACGCAGGGTGCGCAAGGCAGCGGTGCCGCGAGACGGCGAGGAAACGTGGGGCGGACCGCACCCGGATTCGCTGGCGGATCTCGACGCCCGGGCGCGCCAGGCTCTGGTGCAGACCGACAACGCGGTGCGCACCAGTCAGGAGGAGCTGGGCTTCGCCGCCGCGCAGTTCGGCGACGAGGCGACCCGGCCCTTCACCGAAGCCGTGGAAACGGCGAAGCAGGAGCTGACCGCGGCGTTCCGGCTGCGCCAGCAACTCGACGACGCCTACCCCGAGGACGATGTGACCCGGCTGCAGATGGTCCAGGAGATACTGGCGCGCTGCGCCAGGGCCAATCGCCTGCTGGATGAAAAGGCCGACGACTTCGACCGCTTGCGTGCGTTCGAACGCAACGCACCCCAGGCCTTGGCCGCGGCTCAGGCCGCTTTCGACACCACCAGCGGCCGGCTGGCTGGTGCACGGTCCGCCCTGGATGCCATGCGTGAGCGGTACGCCGCTTCGGCCACCGAACCGGTCGGCACCGACCTCGAGCAGGCGGACAGCCGCCTTGCATTCGCGCACGACAGCCTTGAGCAGGCGCGCCAGGCGGTGGAACACGACGACAACGGCGCAGCCGCGATCCGGGTCCGCGCCGCGGAAGCGGCAGTCGCCCAGGCCGGCCGGTTGCTCGACGCCGTCGAACGGCGGGCGCAGGAACTCGCGGACGCAGCCGGCGCGCTGCCAGGCGCACTGACCGAGACGAACGCGGATTTGGCAGAGGCACGTGGCGTGCTGCAGGGAGCCAACGAGCTTCCGACCGCCGCCCTGCAGGGGCGGATCGCACGCGCCGAAACCGTCGCAACCGAGGTGCGCATGGCCATGGACAGCGGCCGGTACGACCCCATCGACGCGCTGCGCCGGGTAGAGGAGGCCGATGCCGGACTCGACGAGGCACTCATGGGAGCCCAGGAGAGCGAGCAGGGCACACGCCGTGCCCGGGCACTGCTCGAGCGGGCGATGCTCAGCGCGCAATCCAGCGTCGGGGCAGCCGTGGACTACATCATCACCAACAGGGGCGCCGTCGGCAGCCAGGCCCGCACCCGGCTCGCAGAGGCGCAACGCAGGCTCCAGCAGGCCCAGGCGCTTTCCGGCCAGGGCGTCAGAGCCGATCCGCACCAGGCCCTCACGGAGGCGCAGCAGGCCGACACACTGGCGCAAGACGCCCTGCTCCTGGCACAGGAGGACGTAGCGGGATTCGGTGCTGCCACGGAGCCCGGTGTGTATGCGGTCTCAACCACCGGCAGCGGACTGGCGGGCGCGATGCTCGGCGGCATCCTGCTCGGCGGTGTGTTCGGCGGCGGCTACGGCGGCCCCGCCAGCTTCGGGGGCGGCGCAACACGCGGCCGGATGGGCGGCGGCCACCTCTGACACCGCCCAATGCCTTCCGCAGCAGTACTCAATTGGAGAGGTGCCATGACCAAGCAGACCATCCTGGGACGGGTCGCACAGCTGGCGCGGGCCAACATCAACGCCCTCATCGACCAGGCGGAGGACCCTCAGCTGATGCTGGACCAGCTGATCCGCGACTACACCAACAACATCGCCGAGGCGGAGCAGGCGGTAGCCGCCACCATCGGCAACCTGCGCCTGATGGAACAGGACTACAGGGAGGACAAGGACGCCGCCACCGAGTGGGGCCGCAAAGCACTCGCAGCCAGCAAGAAGGCAGACGAACTGCGAGCCGCCGGGCACCCCGCGGAAGCCGACCGGTTCGACACCCTGGCCAAGGTCGCCCTGAGCAGGCAGCTCCAGTCCGAGAGAGAGGCCACGTCGGCCGAGCCGACCATCGCCTCCCACACGGCCGTCGTGGACAAACTCAAAACGGGCCTGGACCAGATGCAGCTCAAGCTCGGAGAACTGCAAGGCAAGCGCGACCAGCTCGTCGCACGGGCGAAGTCCGCCGAGGCCCAGAACCGCATGCTGGACGCCGTCAAAAGCATCGACGTACTCGATCCCACCAGCGAAATCAGCCGGTTCGAGAACAAGGTGCGCCGCGAAGAGGCCCGGGCCATGGGCAAGGAAGAACTCGCCGCCTCCTCCCTGGATTCGCAGTTCGAACAGCTCGAAGGACTCGGCGACGCCACAGAGATCGAATCACGCCTGGCAGCCCTCAAGGCCGCATAACACCCGTCCACGAAAGGAACGGACCATCATGACGCAGGTCGAGCAGCCCTTCACCGACGCCAGCATCAAAGTACGCCAGGTCAACCACTACCAGTTCAGCTGGGTAGCAGCCCAAGAACCAGGCCGGCGCGGCACCTTCACGCTGCAGCTGGTCCTGGACGAAGGCGCCGGCGAAGAAGTCCTCACGGTCGACGCCGACGACGCCGACGTCCTGAAGGACCTGCTGGAACACAACCAGACCGTCCAGTACGACGTCCCCCGCCACACCCTCATGTTCGGCGTCACACCCTCCGGCAACTGACACCGAGCAGCCCACCATCCCCCTCCTCCACTCCGCAGGCACCCGCTCACCGAGCAGGCCCCGGAGAGTGGAGCCTGAAGCCTCCGGGGCCTGTCACCCCGGAGGCTCGCCGTTCGAACAGGAGTGCCAACATCGAGCCTGCATACAGGACGCGGCATGGCCCGGCGGACCCCACATCCCAGGCACTCCACGACAGCCCCGCGCACACAGTGGGAGAACGCACAACGGCCTTACGGCCTCGTACCGTGAAGGCCGCGTCGGCGGGCCAGGCGCGGGAGACCTGCCTCGCGCGCCTGGCCCGCGCGGGGCACCAACGCGGCTGCGCAGGCAGACGCTAACAGCGGCTAACACAATGAGCCGAGCTGTCGATGGGTGATGAGGCAGCAGGCGAGTTTGAGGAACGCTTCATGGATGTCAGCGCGCCGTTCCCAGCGGATGCGCAAGCGTCGGAAGCCGTGGAGCCAGGCGAAGGTCCGCTCGATCACCCACCGGTAGGTGCCCAGTCCTGTACCGTGCCGGGTGCCGCGGCGGGCGATGGCTGGCACGATGCCTCGCTCACGGACCTGGTTGCGGTAAAGATCGTGGTCGTAGCCGCGGTCGGCGAAGAGCGAGTCCGGTTTGCGGCGGGGACGGCCGACCCGGCCACGGACCGGTGGGATCGCGTCCAGCAACGGCAGCAGCTGGGTGACGTCGTTGCGGTTGCCGCCCGTCACCAGGACCGCGAGCGGGGTGCCGTGTCCGTCGGTGATCAGGTGATGTTTCGAGCCCGCCCGGCCCCGGTCGACCGGCGAGGGGCCCGTGTGGATCCCCCTTTAAACGCCCTGACGTGCGAAGAGTCGACCACGCAGCGGGACCAGTCGAGCTTCGCCGCCGCGTTCAGCTCGGCGAGCAGTACCTCGTGCAGCCGCTGCCACACGCCGGCCTCGTTCCAGTCCCGCAGCCGTCGCCAGCACGTCATGCCCGAGCCGAAACCGAGTTGCTTCGGCAGGTACTCCCACTGGATCCCGGTGTGCAGTACGTAGAGGATCCCGCACAGCACATCCCGGTCCGGCAGCGGCTTGCGACCCGGGTACCTGAAGCGCCGCTCGCGCTGCGGCAGCAGCGGCTCCAAGCGGTCCCACAGCTCATCCGACACCATCCACGGCGAACTCTCCACACCCGACCGAACGCTCAACTCCCATGTCCGCAACGGCCATCAGCGTCGATCCACCTCATTGTGTTAGCCGTTGTAACTGCTGGTTTCAAAATGGGTCGGCGAGAGACTAGAGCTGCTTCCCCGCTGCCTGTCATTCTCGCCGCCGTGGCCGACAAGCCTGTCGTTGGGACAGTTGCGTTCGTCGGTCGGCTCAACGTGGAACGGGGCTGTCCTCTTGTGGTGAGGCGTCCCCGTGAGCAGTGACGATCAGAAGGAGCATGATGGCGATCTTGGTGACCGGAGCCACCGGCAATGTCGGCCGGAACGTGGTCCGACGTCTCGTTGAGGCCGGCACGGAGGTGCGGGCTCTGACCCGCAGCCCACGCCCGGCAGGGTTACCGGAAGTCGTGCGCGTGATTGCGGGAGATCTCATGCAACCGGAATTACTCGCCGACGCGTTGAAAGAGGTCGACCGGATGTATCTCTTCCCGGTCGCCGAGACCGCACGGGAAGTGGTCGCCTTGGCTCGGCAGGCTGGCGTGCGCCGTATCGTGGTGCTGTCCTCCGGGGCTGTCACGGCAGGTTTCGACAGCGACTTCCACTTGCCGGTAGAGCGGGCGGTGGAGGAGTCGGGCCTGGAATGGACTCACGTGCGCCCAGGCGAGTTCGCGATGAACAAGCTGGCCCTGTGGGGCCCGTCCATCCGTGCCGAGGGCGTGGTGCGCGATCCCGACCCCGAGGCGGCCTGGTGTCCGGTACATGAGCAGGACGTCGCCGATGTCGCGGCCCTGGCTCTGCTGGAGGACGGGCACTGCGGACGGGCCTACACCCTCAACGGCCCCGACATGTTGTCGCATCGTCGACAAGTTGAACTCATCGCCGAAGCCATCGGCCGCCCGATCCGCTTCGAAGTGGTGAGCCGGGACGAGGCACGGGAGAACTACCGCAAGCAAGGAGGATTCGCGGCGGAGAACGCGGATTTCCTGCTCGGCTTCGAGGACTATTCAGGCGGCGAGACAGACCTGCAGGCACTCGAGGAATTCGATCCAACTGCGGTAGGCCCATCACCGACAGCCGAGGAGGTCACCGGAGTCCCGGCTCGCACCTTCGCCCAGTGGGCACACGACCATGCCCGGGAGTTTCTCCCTGACTGACCGTTTCTCGCGGCAAGCGGAGCTTTCGAAGGCAGATGATGCTGCACGCCAGGGCCAACAATCCTCGGTGCATGTCGGCACGTCGTTCGTAGCGGACGCGGAGCCGTTTGCACTGGTGCAGCCAGGCGAAGGCACGCTCGACGACCCAGCGCACCTTGCCAAGCCCCGAACCATGGGGGACGCCGCGTCGGGCGATCATCGGCTTGATGCCGCGTTTCCAAAGCAGGCGGCGGTACTTGTCGAAGTCGTATCCCCGGTCGGCGTAGAGGTGGGGTGGGTGATCGAGCGGACCTTCGCCTGCTCCACGGCTTCCGACGCACCTACGCATCCGCTGGGAACGGCGCGCTGACATCCACGAAGCGTTCCTCAAACTCGCCTGCTGCCTCATCACCCATCGACAGCTCGGCTCATTGTGTTAGCCGCTGTAAGCACCGGACATCGGCATCAGTAGCTGGCGGGCCCCCCGTTCTCTGAGAGTGAGAAGAACTGGCCGGGTTAGATGAGCGCCAGGTCCGCCGCTACCCCTCCTGGACCCGCTGGTACCCTCCTCATGCTCGCCCACGCGCCTTCCTCGTCGTCGTCCGTGCCGACGAACACACCCGCCGTCCCGGACTTCCTGGTCCCGCTGTCCTGCAACGAGATCGGGCGCCCTGTTGGGCCGCCCACGAGTTGTCAGCTGTGCCTGGTAGGCCGACTTCTTCCAAGACCACCAGAGCTCTGTGGCCAGCAGGCGAGGGAGCGGGTGTTGAGCACAGGCGGACGAGGTACCAAGTCCATCAGTCCTGGCCGAGCGGTCCGTGAGGCGTTACGTCGTGGTTGTACGGGCCACTGGCCGTGAAGAGGGAATCCTTCCCAAACGGCCCCTGCGCTACCAGGTCGCTGTTGCGCGGACCCTGCGGCGCGACTTCGTGATTCGTCGGCCCCTGCGGTGCCAGGTCCGACCCCCACGGTCCCTGCGGAACGGAATCCTGGCCGTAGGGCCCCTGGGCCACGAGATCGCTGCTCACGTCCCCGTTTCTCTCCGGAGCCGAGGAAAGGCGACTCCGCGTTCCCAGCAGTCAGACTGCCCGCACGGGAACCACCCGGCAAAGGGCATCTTGATACGTCTCCTGTGGCCATTGATACGGTTTCCTGTATGACGCAGTCGGGGGATAGTCGAGAAGCGCACCTTAGGGGGGATCCGAGCACGCATCAGCTGCGGCTCTTCCTAATACTCGCCGAAGAACTGCACTTCGGACAGGCGGCGCAGCGAGCGTTCATGACGCAGCCGGCGTTCTCGCAGCAGATCCGTGCTCTGGAGCGCCGTCTGGGCCTGACACTGGTCGATCGCAGTACACGCACGGCAGGCCTCACCAGGGCCGGACAAGCACTGCTGCCTGAGGCCCGGGGCGTAGTGGAGGCAGCAGACCGGTTGCAGCAAGCTGCCGTCGCGCAGAAGCGGGCTGTCTCCGGCCGGATCGTGATCGGCTCCTTAGAGGCCACGACGTCCATACCGCCGATACCGGAGATCTTCGACGAACTCCAGGCGACACAGCCTGGCCTGACGATCGAGGTGCTGCGCATGGGGTTCGCTGACTGGGCTGAGGCCCTCCTCGCTGGCGATGTCGACGTGGCGTTCGTCTTCCCGCCCGTGCCACCGGGAGTACAGGCGCATCGCCTGGCCACGATGGACCGTGTCGTGTGCCTGCACGACCGCGACCCCCTCGCCAGCCAGGAACCGCTGAGCTTGGAGCAACTGGCCGACCGGCCCGTCGTCGGCTGGTCACCCAGAATCCCCAAGGCCTGGCGGGACTTTTGGTCCGTCGATCCCCGCCCCGACGGCACCCCCGTCCGCTACACCAACCACCAGACCACCGAATGGGAGCCCGCCCTGACCGCCATCGGCCTCGGCGAGGGCATCCAGTTCCCCCCGGAACCCTCCCGCTGGCTCTACCAACGCCACGGCGTCGCCTACGCCGACGTCACCGACCTCACCCCTTGCTGGACCGCCCTCGCGTGGCGTACCCAAGACCGCGACAAACCCACCGTCACCGCCCTGCGCACCGCAGCTCGAACCGTCACCACCCGGCAGACTCCGACGTAATACATGATGAGCATGCCTATACCCTGGCACAGATCCTCCTTGCGAAGCTGGAGAGGCACGGGTGGGCGGAGCCGCCTGAGCCGTAGCCAACGGTGGATCTTGGATGCACTGAAGTCGAGCATCTGGCCGGCGTGGGAGGCGTGAAGCGGCGAGGCTGTCGTGCCCGCTCACCGACTCTCGGTGATGCGCTTGCGCTGTTTGCCGCAGAGGGTGCAGCGCCGCTTCTCCACGCTGGTGTAGAAGACGATCGGCATCGAGCGGCGGCTGGCACCCCCGGACCGCACCAGGGCCCTGACCGAGAACCAGATCGCCGCCCTGTGGCGCCTGGACGTCGGGCTCAGGGAGAGGACGTTCTGGAAGCTTCTCTACGAAAGCGCCGCACGGGCCGATGAGGTGCTGTGCCTGAACGTGGAAGACCTGTATCCGCAGGACAAGCGCGGCAGGATCACCGCCAAGGGCGGTGCAATGGACTGGATTCACTGGCAGTCCGGCACCGCTCAGCTCCTGCCTCAACTGATCGCCCGCCGCGCCCGCGGTCCGCTGTTCCTCACCGACCGCAAGGCCCCGGCCGGGACGCCGACGCTTGACATGTGCCCGGAGACCGGCCGGGGCCGGCTCTCCTATCGCCGGGCCGAGGAGATCTTCGAGGAGAGCACCCGGCTGCTGGCCAACCCCCTCGCCTCCCCGGACGACATCGAGGACCTGGACGGCTGGACCCTGCACCGGCTGCAGCACTCCGCGCTCACGCACGACGCGGAGGGCGGCACTTCCACCCCGATGCTGCTGGCCCGGTCCCGCCATGCCTCCGTCCGCTCCCTGGAGCGGTACGCCCGCCCCGGCGTCGACGCCGTCGCCCGACACGTCGCCGAACGCGACCCCGCCGCCCGCCGGAAGCGCTGACGCTTCCAAGATCAACTATTGGCGGTTTCTGGGCTCACCTCGGCGATCCCCCATCCCCGAGGCATAGCGTCGGATCGGCACAGCGCAGGAAAGAGACCCGACAGGCATGGCTGCTGGGCCCCCGACTACCAGCCCGGACACCAGGGAACAACTAACCGGCCGGTAGCTAGGTCGAATCGGGCGTGACGCCCCGACCGTCGTATGCCGACCTGCGGAAACGACCGCAGGGGCCGGGGATCCCCGGGCCCCTGGGTAGGACTTCGAGTGCAGGCGCCGAGACCACCAGTGACCGGCGTGCCCCTCAACCCGCGGCTGTGATGTCAGCACCCGTGCTGTACCCAACGCTCCCCTCGCTGGGGAAGGTCGCAGCACCCGTGATTGTGGGGTTCTGCACCACCCCTCCTGTCCAGCGGCCAGCCTCCCCGGAGATGAATGAATCAGCGAAGTCGATCGGGGACATCACAGGGATGCTGATGATGGGCGGTGCGGGCGAAACTGGGTCGGGCTGGGCTGCTGCGACGCCGGCACCACCAAGGACGGCACAGGTAGCGATGACAGTAGCGGTGATCGGGGTACGGACACCCATGGCGATCTTCCCCTTCAGGTCGAGAGATGGTCGCTTCAATCACACGCCAGTGCGGGCATTTGTGCCTGAGGAGCTGGGCTAGGAGAGGCAGGGATGCGCCCATGCGGAGGCTCTCCGACGTTGCGCGGGTAGCTCTGCTTCACGTCGGAGAAAGCGGTAGCAGCGCCCGTACGATGACCGAGTGACAGCCCGCCGCACCCTTGGCTCCGGCCCCCAGGACGCACACAACATCCGCGCCGCTCAGGCCGACCTGATCGACGCACTGCCCGGCGTTCGCCTCCCCGATCTCGTTCAACTCCGCGAGCGAGGAGTACTTGGAACCAACCCGGCCACGACCCCCCGCTCCCGCCGCCCCCTGGGAGCCGGCGGCCGCACGAACGACGACACGACCGACAATGACGGGGCTCGGTACGCGCTCTGAGGGCACTGTCACGTTGGCTGACCCGTGGGATGATCTTCTGGTTGATAAGACTGGAAAGGTCGTTGGTGGGGAGCACGTCGCTGTCGTACAAGGGGCACCGGTATCCGGTCGAGGTCATCTCCCACTGTGTGTGGCTGTACCACCGCTTCCCTCTCAGTTTCCGCGAGGTCGAGGAGCTGATGCTCGAGCGCGGAATCGTCGTCTCCTACGAGACGGTGCGCCGCTGGTGCGCCAAGTTCGGACAGCGGTACGCGAGCGCGCTGCGCCGCCGGCGGCCCCGGCCTGGTAACAAGTGGCACCTGGACGAGGTCTTCATCAAGATCAACGGGGAGCAGAAGTACCTGTGGCGGGGCGTCGACCAGGACGGCAAGGTCCTGGACATCCTGGTGCAGGATCGGCGGGACAAGGCCGCGGCCAGACGCTTCTTCCGCAGACTTTTGAAGAGGACCGGTGCGGGGCCGCGGGTGATCGTCACCGACAAGCTCCGCTCCTACAGCGCGGCCCACCGCGAGGTCATGCCCTCCGTCGAGCACCGCCAGTCGAAGTACCTGAACAACCGGGCGGAGAACAGCCACCAGCCCACCAGGCAGCGCGAACGGGCGATGAAAGGCTTCCGCGGCACCGGCGCAGCCCAGCGGTTCCTGTCCGCGTTCAGCGGCATCTCACCCCACTTCCGGCCCCACCGCCACCGGCTGTCCGCACACAACTACCGAGCCGAAATGATCGTCCGCTTCGCAATCTGGGAGCAGATCACCGGCGCCGCCGGCCCCTCCACCACGGCCTGAGCACAACCCGGAACCGGGCTCCACCACACCACGACGCACCATCAGACACCTACCCGCCCAACAACGTGACAGCGCCTTCCTGGGGCATCGCCGCAACTGAGTTGCGGTCTTGTGTGGATGCCGAACAAGGCCGTGTTGCGGGCGGCGGCGGTCGTCGTACGAGTGGCGAAACTGGCCCTTGGTCTGCCCGGCGCCCTGGGCGCCCCGCTCCCGAAACTGCACCGAGATCGAAAGGAGGGCGACCAGAGGCATGGAGCACCGGACGTCACGCTGGCTGTGTGTCCTCCTGAATGCGAGGGAACAGCGGCTCTGCCGCGGGTAGACGCCCCTCGACCGGTGTCAGCCGTTCGGTAATCCGCGTCGCGGCATCTGGGATAAAAGGGCGCAGTTCATCGGCCAGCACACGACATGCGGCGACCAGCGTGGCGAGGACGGTGTCGAGCCGCTTCAGTGCTTCACCGTCGCCCTTCCGCTCTTGCCGAGCCAGTTCCCATGGCCTGGTGGCGTCAATGCATCGATTGGCTTCCTCCACGATGTGCCAGACCGCACGGGTGGCACGCCGGAAGTCGAAGTCGGCCAAGGCGGCATCGACGAGGCCGGGTGCCTTCCGGTAAACGCCCACCAGCGCCAGCCCACTGGAATTGTCAGGCGCAGAGGCGGGGATGACTCCGCCACGAAAGCGGTGAACCATGGTCACGATGCGGTGGACGAGGTTACCCAGTCCTCCGGCGAAATCCGCATCCGCGCGGGCGGTCAAGCGGTCGGGAGTGAAGTCGGCGTCCCCGGCCCGGGGTACATCGCGCAGGAGCCACCAGCGCACCGCGTCTGTGCCAAAGGTCGCGGCCAGCGCAGCCGGGTCGACGCTGGTTCCGGCCGACTTGCTGATCTTGCGGCCGTCGACGGTGAGGTAGTCATGGACCAGGATGTCGGTGGGCAGCGGGAGCCCAGCCGACAGCAGCATGGCCGGCCAGTACACGGCGTGGAAGCGCACCACTCCCTTGCCGACCAGGTGGACGCGGCGCTCGCTGGTGGCCCACCACTGGTCGTAAGCGCTGTCACCAGTGCCGTATCCGAGACTGGTGACGTAGTTGCCGAGGGCGTCCCACCACACATAGACGACCTGGCTCGGGTCGTCCGGCACGGGGATGCCCCAGCCGCGGGCGCGATTGTGAGAGCGGGAGACAGAAAAGTCGTGCAGGCCGCCTTCGATGAGGGCGAGGACCTCGTTGCGGCGAGCGGCGGGCTCGATGCGCAGTTCACCGCTCGAAATCAGCTGATGGAGGCGGTCGGCGTAACGGGACAGCCGGAAGAACCAGTTCTCCTCCGCGACGAGCTGAGGCTCGGTGCCGTGCTCGCCACACCGTCCATCGACCAGTTCGTCAGGGGTGTAGAACTGTTCGCAGCCAACGCAGTACAGGCCTTCATACTCCTTGCGATACAGGTCACCAGACGCGGCGCACTGGCGCCACAGTCGTTCGACTCCGACGCGGTGACGCGGGTCGCTGCTGGTGCGGATGAAGTCGTCGAATGAGAGCGACAGTGGACCACGCAATGCGGCGAACGCGTCGGCGTTGCGGTCGACGAACGACTGCACGTCGACACCAGCCGCTTCGGCGGCCAGGACGTTCTTCAGAGAGTTGTCGTCGGTTCCGCTGAGCAGCCGGACCCGCTCGCCCCGTAGACGATAGTGACGGGCCAACGTGTCCGCTTGGACAAGCTCCAGGGCGAAGCCCAGGTGCGGGCGGGCGTTGACGTACGGAATAGTCGTGGTGATGTAGCGGCGTCGTGCGGTCATCGGTCCTCCTACCGGGTAGCGAGGCCTGGTCGCACAACAATCGAGGCCCCGTCCCGGGGCCTCGGATTCGGTACGCGTCCGTTCTCAGCAGCCCCGTCGACGGGGCATCATCCAGTGCTGAGGCGAAAGCGTGATCATGCGTCCGAGCCTAGCAACAGAGCGACGTCGCAGCACGCTACTTCCGCCCCTTCACGGCAGCCACTGCGTAGGAGCACCCCGGGGCAATGCTGGGCGAGACAGATGTCACCCGGTGCCCCACGCACGCCGAATCGCGCAGAGTTGGAACACTGCCTCTTCACCAGCAGGTGCGCGAGACCACCGAGGCGATCGTCGGTGCGATCACCGGTTCTCTTGCTTTGCCCAGCAGTCTGCTGCTCGGCAGGTACGACGACGATGGCCGCCTGCAGTACACCGGCCGCACCACCACTCTCGCCCAGGCTGCGAGCAGCGCGGTCGCCGCGCTACTCGCTCCAGCCCGGCGCGGTCATCCGTGGACAGGCTGGTCGTTCTCCGCCGGGTGGGGCAGCCGGGAGACGCTGGACGTCACGCTGGTGGAACCCGAGCTGGTGGTGGAAGTAGGCATCGATGTCGCCCGCGACGCCTCCGGCCGGTGGCGCCACCCCGCACGCCTGCACCGTGCCCGCCCCGACCTCTCCCCCGCCGACGTTGCGCGCCTGACGCCGCCGCGATAACGGCGGACGGGCGCGCTGGAACCGGTGCCGTACCGGCAGCATGGCAGCGGGTACGACATGCGTGTTCAGACATGTGGCAGGAAACGATCGCCGCCGCTCTTGAGTACTGCTATGCCCGCCTGCGGTGGGTTTGCGCCGGTGACGGAGCACGTCAGGGCGGCAACGCGGGCGGCGAACATGCAGGCGTTGGTGACGTCTTGCAGGGTCAGTGCGTCGAGTCGGCCGCCGAGGTGTCCGAGGGCGGCGAGGCGGTGCAGTAGTCCGGCAGTGAAGGAATCCCCGGCGCCGATCGTGTCAACGACGTTCACGGCCGGGGAAGGGACGGTGACGCGGGTGCCGTCGAGGGAGGCGAGGGCGCCGCGCCCGCCGAGGGTGATGACGACGAGGCGGACACCGGCGGCGTGCCAGGTGTCGCATGCCTCTTCGGGGCTGGTGCCGGGGAGGAGCAGGGCGAGGTCGTCCTCGCTGAGGCGGAGGATGTCGGCGAGGGCGCACCAGCGGGGAAGCCGTTCGCGGTAGGCGGAGGTCGGGACGAGCAGAGGTCGGACGTTGGGGTCGATCGATACGGTGACGTGCTCACGCGCATGGGCGAGGTGGTCCTCGATGCGACTGCCGCCAGGTTGGCGTATCAGTGCCAGGGAACCGGTGTGCAGGCAGGCCGCGTCGTCCTGCTGGGTGGCGGCGAGTTCCTCGTCGGTCCACTGCCAGTCGGCGGCACTGTCGGCGTAGGAGGTGTAGGTGGCCTGGCCGGTCTCATCGAGGTCGGCGACGGCGAGTGTGCTGGGCATTGGGCGGTCACGCTGCCCGTCAGGTCGACGCCGGAGTCGCTGAGACGGGCACTGCTGGCCAGCCGCAACGCCACCAACCTCTCGGTCGACCTGATCTTCGGGCTGCCGTACCAAACGATGGAGAACTGGTACACCTCAATCCGGGAGCTCGTCGAAGCCGGCGTAGAGAAATTCAACATCTTCCCGCTGATGTTCAAACAGGCCGACCCGATCTCGGCCCACTACCGCACCAACCCTGAGATCTTCCCCGACAGCCGGGGAAGGCTTCTGATGCACTTCGCCACAGAGGCGATCATGCGACGTCTCGGTTTTCGTCGAGGCCCGCTGTTCTACTACGCCAAGGCTGACAGTCACTCGCGTCAGCAAGAGGACAAGTACGACTCCATCGAGGACATCAACCTGCTGCCCTTCGGGGTGTCCGGATTCGGGTACGTCGGCAATACGCAGTACTACAACGAGTGCACCCTCGACGGCTACATGTCAGCGATCGAGGAAGGCCGGCCTCCTGTCTGGCGTGGAGCGCGACTCGATCTCGACGAGCGGATGCGTCGCACCATTATGTTCGCGCTCCGCTCCAGCGGTGTGGACCGTAGCGCGTTCAGCACACGTTACGGTGTCGACCCTCTGCAACGTTTCGGGGCGGAACTTGCACCCTTCCTCGATCGCGGGCTTGTTTCCGCGAATGACACCCGAATCGAAGTGACCGACCGTGGTGCGCCGTTCGCGGACAGCATTGCGCTGCATCTCGTGAGCGACCGGATCCGGGAGCAGATCCGGCTTTCCAACTCACGCATCACCGACCTGAAGCGCGATCCCCTCGACCGCTACGACTTCTCGCCCATCGAACGCGATCCGGTGGCCGCCACGGTGTCTCCCCTGCCGATGCCCGAGGTTCCGAAGCGTCCTGCGTGAGGGCTACTCGAGTGCCACCCGGACGCCGAGCGCCACCAGCGTCGCGCCCAGGGCAGTGTCCTGGGCGCGACGCATCCGCGGGGACTTGAGGACACGCCGCAGGCGGTTGGCCGCCACGGCGGTCAGTCCCAGCCCTGTCAGCTGGAAGATCACGGCGATGCCAGCAAGCATCAAGGCCACGGGAACAGCGGCACCCGGCCTGTCGTCAGGGATGAACTGCGGCAGGCTGGCCAGGAAGAACAAGGCGGCCTTCGGATTGCCCAGGTTGCTGAACAGGCCTTGCAGGAACGGGGTGCTTCCCCTCGACTTCCTCGCCTCCCCGGCAGCCTCGACATCAGCCGCTGTCCCCCGCGCCTTCCACGCGGCCCAGAGTGAACGCCCACCCAAGATCACCAGAAGCATGGCCCCGCAGAACTTCACCAGTTCAAAGGCTGTTGCGCTGCGTACAAGGACCTCCGCAAGCCCAAGAGCGACAGCAACGGCGTGCACGAACAGGCCGGCCGCGCACCCTGCAGCGGTCTGGAGACCGGCGTTTCGGCCGCCGTTGACAACGCTCCGGATCACGACCGCGGTATCCAGGCCCGGAGTGATTGTGATCAGCAGGCACAGCCCGAGAAAGGACAGCAGATCCGTCATGCGGCACATCCTGCCTCAGCCATGCTGCGGCTCGTAAGCAGTCATCTTCGGCCAAGAAGACACCAATGGCTCCTCACGCCCGTCTTCGCCCATGAGGAGCAGTCGCCGCATACAGGAACACCGCGACCACGGCCTGGTCAGGACCGTTCACTCCGAGGAGAGCTGAGAAATCGTGTCGCCTGTAACCCGCAGACGATTCCTGAAGGCGGCCTCCGGCACAGCCGTAACGGGCTCGCTGGTCACCTCACCGCCCGCGCGGGCACTTGGCCCTGCCCCCACACCGGTCGTCGCGGCTGACGGAGTGCCAGTGCGGCTGCGGTTCACCTCCGTCACCAACGGCATGGCCACCGCGACGCACGGCGGGGACCGGATCGTCGCAGAGGTGCAGAACATCCTTTGGACGGTCCCCCGGGACGGAACGGCTGCCACACCGCTCACGCCACCGGACCTCGAACCCAGCCGTCCGGCCTTCTCGCCGGACGGCCGCAAGGTCGCCATGAGCGCCTACCGCGGTGGGACCTTCAGCATCTGGGTGATGGACGCAGACGGTTCCGGCCTGCGCCGGCTTACCGACGGGCCTTTCGACGATCGGGCACCTGCCTGGTCCCCGGACGGCCGCACCATCGCTTTCTGCTCCGAGCGCGGCGGCGATCCGGTCGCGGGCAGCCCGTATCGCATCTGGGCCGTGTCCGTGGCGGACGGCGTACTGCGCCAGCTGACAGGGGTACCGGAACAGCAGGGGCCCGGCCTGGACGGAGTGTGGGAGGACTTCGATCCGGTGTGGTCGCACGACGGCACCCGGGTACTGTTCGTACGCGCCGAAGTCGCCGCTTCCGGCCTCACTGCCCGCACTATCGCGTCCGTCGCGGCCACTGGCGGACCGGTGATCGCCGAGCACACGACCACCATCGGCAACCTGCTTGCACCCGCTATCTCCCCTGCAGGCCGCATTGCCTGGCTCCGCAGCATCCCCGGGCCACCCAAGACGGAAGCGATCGCGTTGTTCGCGGAGGGTCGCGAGGTGGTGCTCGACGGCGAGATCGCGCCCGCGCCGCCGCGGTGGATCGACGATGAGCGGCTGCTGCTCACCGTCGGGGGCCGGTTTCGGATGATCCGGCCGCACCGAGACCATATCGGGGAGGAGATTCCGCTCAACGCCACCCTCGAAGTGCAACGGCCTCGGTATGCAGTCAAAGAGTACATGCTGGAGGCTGAGCAGTCCCGCCCGGTCCGTGGTGTCCATCTTCCTCATCTCTCACCGGACGGCCAGAGCATTGCCTTTGCTGCGCTCAACTCGCTGTGGGTGGTGAGCGTGCGCGGTGGCACACCACGCAAGGTGATGGAGAGCTCCCCCACTGCCTATGTGCAAGGGCCGGTATGGTCCCCGGACGGCCACGCGCTGATCTTCACGGATGACCGGGACGGTCTCAACACCGTACGCCGCCGTGAACAGAACGATGGCCGCGAGACGGTTCTCGCTCCTGATGGGCGAGTGCACGCGGCGCTCTCGCCGGACGGTACACGCCTGGCCTGTCTGGACATGGCAGGGAACCTTGTCGTGAAGGACCTCGCCGCCGGAGGGGAGAAAGTTCTGGCGGCACCCCTCGGAGGCGGTGGGCTGCCGAGCCGCCCCAGTTGGTCACCCGACGGACGGTACCTCTCCCTGTGCGACCGCAACCGGCTCAACAACCGTTTCCGCGAGGGCCTCAACCTCATCCGCGTCGTGGACACGGACAGCGGCGCCTCGCGACTGTACGGCCTGGCTCCGCATGTCTCCTTGTCCGACCGGTACGCATCAGGGCCGGTGTGGTCGCCGGACGGGCACTGGCTGGCCTGCGTCAGCGAATCCGCACTGTGGCTGCTGCCAGTCGGCCCAGACGGCGCACCGAACGGCCCCGCCCAGGCCCTGACCGATGAGCCGGCCGACCATCCATCGTGGGCAGGGGACTCGCGCACGCTGCTCTACCAGTCCAATGGCCGACTGCGGTTGCTCACCATCGACGCCTCCGGCTCGCCGTCCGGAGCTCCGCGAACCGTGCCGGTCACGCTGACGTACCGGCGACCGACGCCCGTCGACACCGTGGTGCACGCCGGGCTCCTCTGGGACGGGACCGGCTCCGAACCGCGCGCGGACGTCGACATCCTCATCAGCAAGGGCCTCGTGACGGCGGTCGAACCTCACCGCCCTGGCCGCCCGGCCGCCCGTCACGTCGACGCCTCGGACGGTACGGTGCTGCCCGGCCTGTGGGATTCGCACATTCACCCGTGGCAGTACACCTACGGTGCCCGGCAGGGAGCACTCCAGCTCGCGTACGGCATCACCACCACGGTGTCCCTGGGCGGGTTCGCGTACGAGCAGACACGACTGCGGGACGACATCGCGGCGGGCCGGCTGGCCGCACCGCGGCTGTTGGCCACTGGAGAGTTGCTCGACGGCTCCCGCGTCGGCTACAGCATGGGGCGTGCGCACCGCACGCGTGAGGGTCTCATCCGCTCACTGGCCCGGGCCGCCGCCCTGGACTGGGACTTCGTCAAGACATATGTACGATCCCCCTACTCGCAGATGGAAGAGGCCGCACGTCATGCCCACGAGCGCCTCGGAGTGCTCAGCGGTGGACACCTGTGCGCCCAAGGCCTGCTGGCCGGACAGGACCTCACCACTCACCTGCTGGCCACCGAACGCGCCGAATACGGTCACGGCGCGACCGCCGAAGGCCATACCCATCAGGACACCTTGGAGATCTACACCAGGGGCGACTTCCACCTGATCGCCACGCCGTTCACAGCGATGCCGCTGATCGGGCTGCATCCCGAGGTGGCCGACGACGCCCGTGTCACGACGATGATGCCGTCGTGGGACATCGCGGTCGTCGAAGGCCTCGCGGCCAGGCGACCGACTGCGGACGAACTGACGGTCCTGGAGCGGGAAGTCGACGTCTACCGTCGGGTCGTACACGACGGCGGCCGCCTGCTGCTGGGAACCGACGCGCCTCTGTCTCCCGTGGGGCTTCACCTGCACGTGGCCATGCGAGCGCTGCACCGATACGGCATGTCCCCGGCCGAGGTCCTGACCACCGTGACCCGGGCCCCGGCAAGCGTCTTCGGAGTCGCCGACCGTCTCGGTACGGTGGAACCGGGCAAGCTGGCGGACCTGACCATCGTCGACGGCAATCCATTCGAGAACTTCGACTCGCTGATCCGGATCCGCGGAGCCGTCCGTGGCGGTCGGCTGCATGAACGGGCCGTGCTGGAACAAGCGTTCTCGCACTCCGTAGCGCACGCGGCACCGCGCGGCGGCTGGGCCACCGTCTCGGATCAGATGATCCGAGACGGCTGCTGCGAAGGGCACCACCGCTTCTGATGTGGCTTGGCAGCCGCCGATGTACTTGACGTCTGGAGCCCGGCGGTCGCCATGCCCGTCCCCTTCTCAACCCGCGGCCCGGCGCCTTGCCCCGGTCAACGAATCAGGCGCCCGCCGGCGACGCCGGGCCTGCGGGTCTTCAGGATGCCGACGCGGCCGCACCGCCCGCCGCCGACTGTGCGGTTTCCGCCTCGGACGGGGATCGGGGACCAGGCACCGTGGCCGCCGTGGCGGCGAGGGTGAGTTGGGAGTTCATGTCAAGCTCGAACCGGCCGTAGGGGTTCACATGCGTCCAGAACAGCGGGGAGAGGGCCCGCCGGTCGGCGTCGGTGAGCCGCTCCTGCCACTTCTCCTCGCTCAGGATGTTCTGCAGCAGCAGGGTGTTGACGTGCACCAACGCGGACTGGAGCAGGTGCAGGGCGAGCATCGAGACTTCCTGACTCTCCTTGTCGGAGCCGGTCAGGTCACCGTCCTTGCCGTAGAACAGGTCGTGGTTGGCGGAGTTCCAGTTCTCCACGACCTGGAGCCCGTCGTTGATCTCACGGCGCAGGCCGGCATCCGCGAGGTAGTCGCAGATGAACGCAGTACGGGCCGCCCGCCCGAGTTCCTCGATCGCCCGGTAGGTGGGGTGCTTGGGCCCGCCGCGGGTGAAGCGCCGCAGGACCTGCTCGGCCTCGGCGGTGCCCAGGCGCAGGGCGGTGGTGTACTTCACGATCTGGTCGTACTGCTGGCGGATCAGATCCCAGTCGATCGTCTTGGTCGACAGCACCGGCGCCAGGTTCGACCAGGTGTCGTCCTCGCCGGCCGCCGGCCGGTACAGCCGAGCCGATCCGACGTTCTTCAGCCTCGGGAGCAGGTTGAAGCCGAGCATGTGGGCGAAGGCGAACCCGACGATGGAGGCGCCGTGCGTGTCGGTGTACTGCCGGTCGATCTCCACGTCCGTGCAGTGCCGCAGCACCCCCTCGATCATCGCGGCGACCTCGGAGGCCGAGCAGGACTTGAGCTGGCTGTAGACGCACAGCGACTTCCTCTCGACGTGCCAGTAGATCATCACCCCGGGCCCGCGGTACCGCTGGTGCCACTCGGTCATGAAGTTGCTGGACCAGGAGCCGAACTTCTTGGAGTCGCTCGCGCAGGCGGTGCCCTCGCCCCACCACGCCGCATCGCGGGCGGCGAAGGTGGCGTTGACCAGCCGCACCAGCGCCGCGCGCAGGTTGGTCCGGTTGACGAACAGGTGCCGCACTCGGCGCAGGACGGCCTCGCTCTCGCCGTGCTTGCCGGTGACCGCGACCCGCTTGATGCCCATGTTCGTACCCAAGGCGAACAGCACCAGCAGTAGCCGGCGGCGCAGCACCGCCTTCGGTACCGCCTCGCGTGTGGCGACCGAGGTGAATTCGCCGGTGAAGCCGGTGGCGAACTCGGCTTCCTTGAGGATGTCGATCAGGTCGATGGTGCCCCAGCGGCGTTCGATCTCCGTCTTCAGCGCGACCAGGTTATCCGGTTCCTCCTGCTTGCCCAGCGGCGAGACCTTGATCCACGGCTCGCCGTGTCGGCGGACGATGTCCACCCCGCCCGTGGTGCCCAGCTCCAGCGCCGTGTCGAAGCGGGTCAGGGCCTCGCGTAGCCGCTTCTGAAGGGCCTCGATGAACTTCTCCGGGTCCTGCGGCTGACGGATCGCGTCGTAGTGCACGTCGCGGTTGTCCTCGAAGTCCGGTGGCAGATCGTCCTCCGGGTTCTGCCACCGGTTTGCGCCCGAAACCCAGATCTCCCGCCGCCGCAGCGCGTCCCGCAGCGCCACGAGCACGCACAGCTCGTATGGGATGCGCTCGACCCGGCCGCGCTCGTCCACCACCGCCTTGCGCCACTCATCGCGCACCACCCCCGCCAGCGGGATCTTCTCCGCCTCGTCGAAGAACGCACCCTCTTTAGCGCTGGGCTGGTCCAGGTACCGCTTGAGCAGGTCGATGGCGTCCATCACCGGCCGGTAGGCGGTGTTGTTGCACTTCAGCTCCAGCGCGTTCAGCAGCGGCGAGAGCATCCGCCGCCAATGGCCCGAGTACGACGAGCGCAGCACCGTCCGCACCCGGGCTCGGTAGCGGGCCTCGTTCGCCGCGGCCTCCGCGGCGAGGGCCTTCAGCGTGGACTCCCCGGCCACCGGATAGATCACCTTGCGGACCGTGCCGCCCGGCTCGGCGACCGCCGCCTCCGCCAGCCGCAGCAAGATGCCCTCCTTGCCGCGGACCCGCTTCATCTCCTTGTTGAACTCGCCCTCGACCTTCCTCTCCGCCCGTGTGTTGATCTTCTGCACGAGCTGGATGAACAGCTCCACCAGCGAGTCGGTGATCTCCGTCTCCCGCACATGGCACAGCGTGGACAGCAGCGTGTAGCGCACCGGGTCGGCCGCCGCCCGCAGGTCTGAGGGGTACTCCTTTGACGCCCGTGCCCGCCAGGCGGCCACCAGCTTTTCCGACACGTCCCCGAACAGATCCGGCGGCAGCTCCAGCGCGCGGACCCGCTGGAGCTTGTTCACCTCCGCCAGGAGGCTATCCAGCCCCAGCGCGCCCGGATCGGCCTTCAGCTCGGTGAAGAACGTGCCCCCGCCTCCCGTGCTGTCCTCGCTCGCGTCGGTGTCCTCGGCGATCAGGTCATCCAGCCGGGACCGAGTCGCCGCGGACAACCGGCCGCCGGCACCGGCCCCGGCTCACTGCGCCTGGCCGCCCGCACCCTCACCCTCGCCGACCAACTGGGCATCCCCGCCGTGCTGACCAACGCCGTCCGCTACGCCGACGCCGACCAGCACCGCCTCGCCGACGTCCTGGACGCCGCCCGCCTGCTGCGCCCCATCGACCGCCGCCACCTCGACTCCGGCGAGCGCTGGCTGAAGCCCCCGGCCGCCATGGGCGAGATCGCTCGGCGGATCGCCGCGGCCGCCGGCCACGGTGACGACCGCGCGGCCCGCCTACTGGCCGACACCACCGCCACGGCCGACGCCTGCACCGTCGACCCCGTCGAGGACCTCGGCCTGGGCCGTCCCCACTTCCCCGAACCCGTCGTCGTCGGCGCCCCTGGAGGCCCCGAACACCCCCAACAGGTCCCCCTCGACGACCACTTCGCGTTCAAGCTCATCCAGGACGCACAGACGCTGGGCTTGTTTCAACTCGAGTCGCCCGGCCAGCAAGATCTTCTGTCGAGACTGCAGCCGCGCAACGTCGCCGACGTCATCGCCGACATCAGCCTCTTCCGCCCGGGCCCGGTCGCCGGCGGCATGCCCGAGCAGTACATCGCCGCCCGCCACGGCGCCACCCCCACCTACCCGCACCCCGACCTCGAGCCGGTACTCGCCGATACGTACGGAGTCGTCATCTGGCACGAACAAATCATCGAGATCATCGCCACGCTCACCGGCTGCGACCGCGCCCTGGCCGAAGTCGCCCGACGCGTCCTCGCCGACCCCGACCGACTGCCCCGCCTGCGGGACTGGTTCCACCGCACCGCGGCCGCCCGCGGCTACACCCGACGTCCTCACTCACGTCTGGAACATCATCGAAGCGTTCGGGGCCTACGGCTTCTGCCGGGCACACGCCGTCGCCTTCGCCGTCCCCGCCCTGCAGTCCGCCTGGCTCAAAGCCCACTACCCGGCCTTCCTGCTGGCCGGCCTCCTCGAACACGACCCCGGCATGTGGCCCAAGCGGGTTCTGATCCAAGACGCTCGCCGCCGCGGCGTCACCGTCCTGCCCGCCGACGTCAACCACTCCAAGACCACCTACACCGTCGAGCACGCCCCCGACGGCACCTGGGCCGTCCGCCTCGCCCTCTCCGGCGTCCGCGGCATCCACACCGACGAGGCCGAGCGCATCGCAGCCGGCCAGCCCTACGCATCCCTGTCCGACCTGTGGCAGCGCGCCCGCCCCAACCGGCCCACGGCCGAACGCCTCGCCCAGGCCGGCGTCCTCGACAGCCTGCGCGGCAACCTCACCCGCCGCGACCTGCTCCTACAGATCACCGAACTGCACCGCCAGTACCGCGGCCGCCCCCTCGGCGACGGACAACTCCCCATGGCCCTCGACGACCAGCACACCAGCACCCCCTCCGGCCTGCCGGAAATGACCAGCCGCGAAGCCCTCAACGCGGAACTGCACATCCTTGGCGTCGACGTCAGCCGCCACCTGATGGACCACCACCATCAGCTGCTGCGCGAACTCGGCGCCACCGACGCCGCCCACTTGAAGCGACTGCGCCCCGGCCAGCAGGTCCTCGTCGCCGGCGTCCGCGCCTCCACCCAGACCCCGCCCATCCGCTCCGGGAAACGGATCATCTTCGTCACCCTCGAAGACCGCTCTGGCCTGGTCGACCTGGCCTTCTTCGAAGACAGCCACGAGGCGTGCGCGCACACGATCTTCCACAGAGGACTGCTCCTCGTCCGCGGCAACGTCCAGCGCCGCGGCGAACGCAACACCGTCACCGGCTCGATGGTCTGGGACCTCGAGCAACTCGCCGCCACCCGCCGCGACCACGGGCCCGAAGCCGTCCAGCGCCTCCTCGGCGCCGGCGCCGACGTCCCACCGGCCCCGCGCACCGAGCCGCACCGCACCATCACCCACGAGACCGGCGCGACCCTCCACCCGTGGGCCGACCTCCAGCCCCCAGGGCAGCGCGCCGCCGACCTCACCAAACTCGGCCACACCAGCCCGGGTTCTCCAGGCTGATACGTGTCTCATGAGACACACCACACCCACCCGCAGGGGATGTCCTCGGCTCACTCTCGACGGGCGAGAGGCAGTGGGACGACGACGCCAGAGCGTTTGGCGAGTTGCTCGCGGAGTGCAGCGTTCTCCGCGAAAAGGGTGGCGATGACCGTCGCTGCGGCGTCAACCTGTTGCTGAAGGCGTTGTCGGTCTTGCCGGTTACCTCTCAGCTGTCGGCGGAGACGGGTGATTTCCTCCTGCTGATGTTGGTCGCGCAGGCTGGCGGGACTTCGGCCGAGGCGGTTGTCCCACTCCGCGAGGACGGCGGTCGCGCGGTTCATCGTGGCTCGGCTGACGCCGGCCTCTCGCCAAAGGTTGTTCTTGGTCAGCTTGCCGTCGGTGCGGGTGGGTTGGCCGGTGAACAGGCGCTCCATCGCCTCGCGCAGAGCCTGCTCAGTCTTGGCGGACACCGTTGGAGGGGGCATCGGGTGCCTTTCGTACCACGCGGTCGACTTCGTGGAGCTGTTCAGTGAGCAAGGCTCGGCGGTTGGGCGGGAGCTTGCGGGTGGTGAGTAGGTCGGTGAGCGAGGCTCGTTCCGCGGTCCAGATAGGCAGGTGAGCGGGGGCGATGACGCTGTTCGCGCAGCGGGAGGGCTGGCAGCGGTCGATGAGCGGGCCTTGGTGGCCTTCGGGGACGATCGCATCCTCGAGACATTTGGCACCGACCGGGTTGGCGTCGTCCATGGTGCAGTGGTTGAGCTTGCCGAAGCGGACGGACAGTCGCGTGCGGCGCAGGAGGTCGAGTTCAACGCGGAGATCACCGCGCTGCGCCTGGCTGGTCGCCTTCATCTCGGCGGCCTTGGCCCGGATGGCGGCGAAGGTCTCGCGCAGGCGGTCGGCGCCCGGTCCGTCGCCGATGGGCTCGCCGCGGCCGTCGGCGGCGAAGAGCTCGGCCAATCGCTCGAAGCGTCGCTCGCTGATTGCGGTCCGCAGGTGCTCGGCCCAGGCGGGCGCGGGCTCGGTGTAGCCCTGGGTGGTGGTGTTCGCGAGTGCCCGGGTGGAGACGTGCTTGAGCTGCATCCCGACGGCGATTTCCGAGCCGGGAAAATCCCGGGTGAGCATCGCCATGGTGCGACGGAACATGTGCGGGGCCAGCTTCTGTTCGGGGATCTGCGGAAGCCCGGTGACGTGTCGGTTGTCATTGACGTGCTGGACGAAGCAGGTGATCGCGTCGCCGCTGTCGAAGTGGTTGATGGGCGACTTGGCTTGTACCGACGCGAAGGCGTACTCGTCATCGATCGACAGTTCGGCCGCCGTGGCGATCGCTTTGGCCACCGGTTCGATGATCCACCAGTGCCGGATCGGCAGGTCCGGGTCCAGCTTGTGTTTGGTCGCCTTCACTGCAGGGCTGCCGTAGTACTCGACGACCGAGTCCTTGAGGATGTCGCGGACCTCGATGTTCCGCATCATCGACAGCCCGACCACCAGCACAAACGCCGCGTTGCGCAGAGCGGTGTACTCGATCCACAGGGCGAGCGGGTGCAGTGAGTGGCGCCAGGGGCCGCGGGTTCCATCGGGGCGTTCGACCTCGGTCAGGTCGGGCAGGAGCCCGGGCTGCGTGTGGCCGGCGGCGACCAACTCGGTCACCCTTGCGCGGGCCAGGCGACCCGCCGCCGTACCAGGGGCGAAAAGATTCGACGACCCGGCGAGGCCGAGCACGGCGGTCAGCAGTGCCCAGTTGACCGGCGTCGTGGCGCGCGGGTGGCGCAGCGGGTCAGCAGGATGCCAGACGGGGACCCGGCTGGCAGGATCGGCAAGCCACGCGTCGAGCCGGCGGCGCTGCTGCGCGGCTCCCAGGTGCAATCTCGTGGTCTGGAGGTTCTTCCAGTGCGCGCGGGCGCGCAGAATGTCGGGGCCGAAGACGTCGACGTACGTCCAAGCCGCGCGGATGAGCGGGAACCACGTCCGGGGCTCGACCACCGCGGTGCGTAGCTTCGACTCCCGCACCAAGCCCAGGACTTTCGCACCGGTCTGACCGGGCCAGGGGTCCGCAGGCAGGCCAGTGGTGAGCACAGGGGCGAACTGGTGCAGCAGTTTGATCACCGTGATGTGAGCGCGGACGGCGGTGTCGTCGGTGGTGCGGCGGCGCTCAGCGATGTAGCGGTGGAAGTCCTCCACCGCCCACTGGGCGAAGTCGTCGGGCAGGTGCTCGGCGGCGCCGAACGCGGCAAGTGCACGCAGGACCTGGCCGCGGGCCCGCTGGGTGGGAACCTTCCGCGGCGTTGGCGGCAGATGCACGCCTGCGGCGAGGACGGCGGGATGTCGCGGGTTGAACTCGAGCATCGCCAGTTCCCGGGCGAGGAGGTTCTGGCCCGGGCTGAGGTCGGTGAACGGCAGCTTCCACTGGCCCGTCAGGTGGCTCGTGGGCGACGCAGGACACCGTTGAAGTCCCAGCAGGTGTTCTCTCCGAAGTTGGGCGATGACGCGCCAGCCAGTAGCGGCAGGGACTGCAGGACGGGCTCGTCGTCGGCGAAGACGCTCGACCGCGGGGCAAGGGGGTGCTGTCGGCCGGTCATTCGAACTCCACCTGGGTGGCGAGCGGAAGGGTGAGGGTCAGCCCTTCGTCGGCGATGCGTTGACGGGCTCGAGTGATCTCGTCACTCGTGCGCAGGCCGAGGGCCTCGAGGACGTTGACGCGGCTCTGTCCCCATAGGGCATGGAAGTGCGTCGGGGACAGGCGGTGCTGGAGCTGTTCGAGATGGGCCGCGAACAACAGCAGTTGAGGGAGGTTGGAGGGTAGGACGAAGGCGTTGCGGCACTCCAGGCATCGGGTGGGAGCGACCGGGCACAGCTGGCCGGGGCGGCCGAATGGGGAGGCGAATGGATCCCGGCAACTGGAGACTCCCATGTCCAGTTCACCGGAACGCAGTTGCTCGACGTCCTCGGCGGACAGGCCAAGAGCCTGGGCGGCGCCCGGTTCTGCCAGCGCCCGCTCGTCCTCGTCGCTGAGTGCGTGTTTCTGATCCGGGATGCTGCGCCAGTGGCTGATCGTCAGGGTTAGGGTTGCCAGTTAGTCGAGAGCCTGTTCGGGGGATGGATGCGGCGGATACGTTCACTGCGCATAGTGGCCTGCGCTGGCCTGATGGGAGTAGCGGTCACCGCGACGGGGTGCACGGGTCGTTCGCACGATCCAGGGGCTACCGACATGTCGCCCAGTGCGCAGACCTACCTGTCGAAGGCGCTGAACATCATGGAGAAGCACTCTCTTGTCCGTCACAAGGTTGACTGGGCGGCCGTGCGAAGCAGGGCGTACTCGCAGGCGCGCGGCGCGCAGGAGTCGGCGGACACGCACGGGGCGATCGCCTCGGCACTGAATTCGCTGGGCGACGGGCACAGTGTTTTCTGGGGGCCGGATGTGGCCAAGGAGCGTTATGGAGCGTCTGCGGTCAAATTCGAGGGCCTGGAAGGCCGTTCCTCGAAGAACGGCGTGAGCTACATTTCCCTGCCTGGTGTTCTGGGGTCTCAAGAGGCCTACGACCGGTACGTGCGGCAGGGCCGACACACCGTGGCGAAGGCCCAGGCGACTGAGACCTGCGGCTGGGTGGTGGATCTACGCTCGGCCAACGGGGGCAACATGTGGCCGATGCTTGCCGTCGTAGGTCCGATCCTGGGCGATGGCAAGGTAGGCGCGTTTGTAGATGCCGACGGCAACGAGTCAGTCTGGTCGATCAAGCACGGCAGCCCATACGTAGACGGCAAGTTGGTCGGCTGGGGCGATGGCCGACCGCTCGCCGGGAGCACCCAACCGGTTGCGGTCCTGACCGGCAGGCAAACAGCCAGTGCGGGTGAGGCGGTCACGGTGGCCTTCCGGGGACGTCCTGGCGCCAGGTCTTTCGGCGAACAGACCAACGGCGTCCCCACGGGAAACAGGCCGTACCGCCTGTCCGACGGAGCTGTGCTGCTCCTCACGGAAGCCAAGGACGTGGACCGGACGGGCCGTGCGTATGACGCGCCGATACCTCCAGACGCGCAGATCGTCAGGGACTCACGCCCTGCGGCGCGCAACCGGGACGAGGTCCTGCAAGCAGCACAGAGCTGGCTCCTCAAGCAGGCTGCCTGTCGTCAACGGTGAAATGCTCCGCCACCTTCCTTGTCCAGTTGGGTGTGGCGCCCTTCCGTGCCAGGCGCCGGGTCATGAGGGTGATGGCTGCCCAGGTGATCAGAGTTTCGGAGTGCTGGACGAGCCGTTCGTAGTCCCGGGCATGGCGGCGTGCGTGCATCATCCACGCGAGACTGCGTTCGACGACCCAGCGGCGGGGCAGCACGACGAAGCCGGAGGCGTCCTTGGGGCGGCTGACGGGCTTGATGGTGAGGTTGAGGTGGTGTTTTGCCCAGTCGACGAGCTTTCCGGCGTAGGCGGAGTCGGCCCACACGATCGTGATCTCGGGGTGCATGAGGCGGAGGCGGAACAGGACTTCCTTGGCCGCGGCGGAGTCGTGCAGGTCGGCGGGTGTGACCATGACCAGCAGTGGAAGTCCTCGGGTGTCGACGACCAGGTGGCGCTTGCGGCCGTTGATTTTCTTGCCCGCGTCGTAGCCGCGGGTGGCTTTGGAGACGGTCTCGGCGGCCTTCACGCTCTGGGAGTCGATCACGGTGGCCACCGCTCGGGGCCCTTTGCCCAGGTTGCGGCGGATCCGCCCCGAGAGATGGTCACGGATCTGCCCGATGACTCCGCAGGCCGCCCAACGGGCCATGAAGCCCCAAACTGTGCGCCAGGGCGGGTAATCCGCAGGTAGGGCCCGCCACTTGCAGCCCGTGTCCACGACGTAGCGGATCGCGTCGACGATCTCGCGCCGGGGGTGCTTCTCCGGCCTGCCACCGCGGCTGGTGTCGCAGGCCGGGGTGGGCAGGAGGGGTTCGATCAGGACCCATTCGGCGTTGGTGGTGTCGGAGGGATAGCGGCGGCGACGCATGGCAGTTGGCTTTCCGCAGTGCCGCGGAGGGCCGCCGCCGTCCGGGCGGCCCCCGCGGTGGTCGGTCAGGAGCTGTTGATGAGGTCGAGGGTGGATTCGATGGAGTTGAGCTGGGCGGTGATGTGCTTGACCCACTTGTCGCCCGGGTGGGCGGCGGCGTGCGGGGCGACGGTGCCGGTGATCAGTCGGCGGAACTCAGTCAGCTTCTCCCTGATCACGGCCCGTTCGTATGCTTCCAGGGCGGCCCGCTCAGCACCGAGCTGGTAGCCGTCAGCTCTGGTCCAGATCAGCGGCGGCCAGCCCTTCTCCGTCGCCTGGTCCATCAGGGCCGCAAGCCCGGACCGCACCTGACTGGGGGACAGATCGCTCGCGCGTACCAGCTGAGGGAACAGCAGACCGGCGGGTCTGGCCTCGAACAACACGAACCGGACGGTATCCGCGTGCCGTCGGGCGGCATCGCCCCGCCGCCGCGAGGCCCGGGGCATACCTACTCGCCCTTCAGCATGCGGGCCAGTTCGTCGTCCATGTCGACCTTGCCGGTGTCGACAGCTGTCTCGATCCAGTCCAGGGTGGCCCGAACCCGGGCGACGTTCTCGTGCACGATCGTGCGTTCGTCGTCGTTGAGCGTCCGGTCGCGCAGACCGGGGACGGTTCGGCCGGCAGCGGCGACGAAGGAGTGGCAGGCGGTAACCAGGTCCAGGAACTCCACGGTCCGGTCGATGTGCCTGACGGCCGGGGCGACGGGACTGGTGCTTTCGAAGTCCTCGCGGGCTTGTCGGCTCCTCTCATTCTGGGCATGGTTGACCTGGAAGCGGGCGGTGTCGTCGCTCATCGCCTTGAACGCAACGTCCGGCCGGCGCAGCAGACTGGTCGCGGCGGTTGTTGCGACCGTCTCGTCACGGGTGAACTCCTCCACCACCTTGACCTTGTCCTCCGCCGACACTTTGGCCGCCACCTGCGGACGCTTGAGGAAGTCAGTGGTCACCGCCGCCGCGACCTCCTCGTCCTGGGCCAGCGAATGGATCGCGGTGACCTTTTCCTGCGGCGTCACGGGCGTTTCGACCCGCTGCCCCACCCGCCGGTTCGCGTCGTCCGCCGTCCACCGGGACTTCCCCTCCGGCAGCACCACGATCGCCGCGAACCGCTCCTCGTCATCCTCGATGTTCGCCAGCGACCGATGGACCGTGTAGGAGGCAATCTTGGGCTGCCGGTGTTCCTTCGGCCAGCGCGAGGCCACCCACCTCGTGGTCTTCACCGTGGCGACGCTCAGCCCGATGTCGTCGGCCAGACGGGCAAGCGACTGCTCGACCGTCCACTCCGTCTCCCCGACCGGACCGCCCCTCTGCCGCATCGGCTCGATCTCCAGAGCCCGGTCGCCGATCGTGAACTGCCCGCGCGTCTGTTGTTCGACCACGTCCCGCAATTCGGCCACGATCTGCTCGTAGCGGGACTGGCTGACGCTTCCGACCTTCTCGTTCTCCTCGGTCATGGTGTGCTTCACCACCAACGGCGGACCGGGGCACGGCGCTTGGGGCCATGACGGGACAAGGCCCGCTTCCGAACCGAGAGTCAGTCTGTAAATCCTAAGATCGCAACGATTGACCACAAATGACCGGATGGTGACCGGAGTTGGGCTCACCATGCGTTCGCTCATTGATTACTGTGACCGTTCGCCGAACGGTTCCTTCCGGTGCCTCCAGGCACTCACCTTGCACCGCGCCGAGCAGTACAGAGCGTCCGAGCGGCGGTCGACGCCGATCACCCACCGGGCCCCGCACTCGGGGCACTCAGCCTCGCCAACACCGGCCTGGACGGCCGCCAGGCGCTTACGCAACCGGCGTTCCCGCCGCCACTGCCTGGCGCGACACGCCGACGAGCAGAACATCGCCCCGGGTCGGGCATCCGGCCTCAGCCGTTCTGCGCAGCCCTGGCAGGTCCTCTCCCCGGCCTGTCCGGTGCCCTCGGACACCGGGCCAGCGTAGGACGCCAGGCTACTCAGAACCGGGGCTTAGAAACAGGCACTGAGCACGACAGGGCCGTTCAGGGCCTTGTCGAGCCAGTGCCGCTGGGCGGCGGTGATGACGCGGCCGGAGATGACGCGCAGGGTCGTACCGTGGGCGTAGTGGGTACGAAAAGTCTCGGCGGTGTGGTCATCGGCGATGTCGCTGATGCGGCCCTTGAACGCGATGGCCTTCTCGACCTTCCCGGATTTACGCAGCCGGCGGATATCGGCCGGGCCCTGGACCGTCACCTTCTTCGCCCTCAGCCAGTCCACGAGCCCCGCACCGCTGCCTCTTCCGACGAACCGCCGGATCGTCAGCGCGTAGTGGTCGACGGATGCGCGCAGGAACAGCGGGACCGGGGTGATGTCGGCCCGCTCGGCCAAGGGGCGGGCCAGCTGCAGCATCCGACGGGTCAGCTCAACGGCATCCAGCCGCGGCGCGGCCGGGTGCAGGTCACGTTGATCCTCCTCGGGGTCCGTACCGTAGGAGCGGCGCTGCACGGTGCGGGCACGGCGTTTCGTGAAGTCGATCAGCACGCTCTGGGGGCCGTACTCCAGGTCGTCCTCGTCGAGCGCGACGACTTCCTCGGAGGCCCTGCCGGTGGCGGCCATCAGCAAGATCCGGTAACTGTGCAGATCCATGTCGCTGGGGAACAGCATCCCCACCAGGCGGCGCAGCAGGTACCCGCGCGCCAAATGCGGCAGTACGTCGCCCGGGACGAGTTCGCGCAGCGCGGGCGGCCACTGCGGCAGTGCGGGCACATGGCGCGCGACGTCCTCGCAGGTCCACGCGTCGTTTGCCAGGGCCCACAGCAGGTTGCGCGGCTCCATCCAACCGCCATGGGCGGGATCGCAACCAGCGGCCGCAAGCGTCCATCCGGTTCTGATCCTCGCCTCGGTGGCGAGCCGGTCCGCCCAGGCGGCCTGAATGAGCTTCTTCTTGTCGGCCCGGGTGAATTCGTCGACCTCCTCGCCTTGGCCGCGGCGCAGACCTACGGCGCCCTTCACCCAGCCGTCCAGGTGTCCGGCGACCGGCCGGTCCGGGTGCGCGATCCGGCGCGCGATGAGCATCCTCAACCGGCCTGCGAGCTCGTACGGGCGCCGCGACCCTGCCTGGTAGCCGGCCGGCAGCAGCCTGATCCACTCCGTCACCGCGTGGTGCAGGTCCGGCACTTTCCGCGCCAGCGAGGCGTCCTGTGCCGCCGCGACCGTCGCGTCGACGTGGGTGCAGAAGCTGCTGATGGCGTGCTGGTACGTGCGGCACGATCCCTCCCGGAAGCCCGCCGACGCCGCCAGCTCGACCCACTCGTCCGCGAGCTCGCCGGCTAGCCCGGCGCAGGTGTGAGCTGCGGATCTAAAGCGACCGTCACCGGGCGGTCTTGCGGATCGAGCCCGGTCACCTGCCGCAATCCGTTACGCGTGTCCTTGGCCGACCGAGGCGTTCGGCCGGGAAACCCGCTTTTGTACTCACCCCTGCGTGGCACCGGCGGGCTCCAGATTCATCAGGCGGCGGGCGACCGTCACGTAGGAGGCGCCGCCCGCCGCGCTCCAGCGACGGAACGCGGCGTCGACCTCCCGCATCGGGTCCTTCAGGTACTGGATGTAGCGGTAAGTGGTGGAGGGATGGGCATGGCCGAGCCGACGCTGGACGACCAGCAAGGGGTTGCCGACCATGTGGTCCAGCAACGTCGCCATCGGCGTCTGCTCAGAATCGACGTCACCGAGAGCCTCGCGGGTCAGGAAGATCAGCAGCCGCAGGGCGAACGTGTGCCGAGTGTCGTGGAAGACCCAGCAGCGCCGCGGGAGTACCGGGGCCGAATGGTGCACGCTCCACTGCTTCATCCGCTTCCACGCCCGCCAGCGGATGCGGTCCCAGCCCGAGCCGGTGAGCATCCGGCCGCCCTGGCCGATGAACAGCGCCAGCGGATCCAGGCCGCCGCCCGTCTCCAGCACGGTGATCCGCCGCAGCCCCGGCTTCATGTCCTTCATCACCCGGGTCACCCTGACGCCCTCCAGGACCCCGCGGACCCGGGTACCGTCCCCCTCGATCCGCTGGACCACGAACAGGTCGCGCACCTGGCGCCGCAGCGTGCGCTGCGCTGTCGCCACAATCCCCGGCCTCTCCAGCAGCAGATAGGGGTCCAGCAGTTCCATCGCGTCCCTGGGCACGTAGACCGACCGCGGCCGTCCGTACTTTGCGCAGGCAGCCAGGTCGACGTCCGTGACCACGGGCCGGCGGCCGCCGGTCAGACCGAGCTCGGGCAGCAGCAGGGTCGACCACTCCTGGATCCGCATCCCCGTCATCAGCGCCAGCTCCAACGCCGAGCGGTTGCGGTGCGGCCGCCACCCCCGGAAGCCCAAGTGCAGGCCGCCGCCCGGCTCCAGTCCGCCGAACCCGACGTCCCGGAAGAACAGGTACTGGTCAAGCTCCATGTGCCGGACCCGCGGATCCCGGCTCACCCCACTGCCCAGGGACTCCCCACGACCCGTCGCCCGCCAGGGCCGCCCGCTCACGTAGCCGACCTGGGCCAGGTAGTCGTAGAGCCCGCCGATTGCGGCGGCGTCCCGATCCCAGGTGGCCTCGCCGACCGTCTCCTCGGCGTCCTCGCGCCGCCACCGCCGGAACTCCAGCACGTCATTCTCGGTCGCCAGCCGCAAGTCCAGGCCCCGTACTGTAAGGAAGTTGAGCAGCATCAATACGGTGTAGGCGTACGCGCGCATGGTCTTGGCGTCCAGGCCCTGCTGGCCGATCACCCGGAACCAGCTCGACAGTGGCTCTACCGGGCGCATCGCCTCGTCGAGAAGAATTGGCGTGCCCGTCGGAATCCGTCGCCGGTCAAGCAGCTCGCACAGGTCGGCAGGGCGAGCGCCGGGCACGTCCCCCACCTTCCAAACCTTCCGCCGGTCCGTGAAGAACAGCTGCACTGAGCCCCCAGAGCAAGGCACCTCGCGGGATCGAGGGACCAGTCAGCCACCCTGCCTGACCAGCACGGCAGCGGCCATGCTTGGCTCTCAACGTCACCCGAAGGGGGACCCGGGCACACAGCGGTCCCCGAGTTCAAGCCGCAGCCATCCACTTCAGTGGGGCACTTTGAGCGTCACAGGTGGCCACGGGAGCTGAGGTAGGGGGTACGCCGAACTACGCCGCTACCCGCCGCTGGAGGCTGAGGCGGAGAGACCGTCGAGCCGTCAGTCCTTCGGTGAGATGTGACCTGCGCCCTGTGACGCAGGCGAGCTGGCAGCCGGGGCATTTCCCGCCAGCACGGACGCCCCGCCACCTCCCCTCCACCGGGCCAGTCGAGGGGAGGACACTGCCCGCCAGAGCTGCCATGGTCGGCGTATTGGCGCAGGCGGCGCGGATCCCCGCGTACACGGACTCGGTGATCCACACAGGTCTGCGGCTGGACATGCCAGGAACTTGGCGCTGCAGGTCGGTGCGGCGCAGGGGCCGGGCCTCCAGGGCTGCGATCACCGCAACGCTCCGGCCCCCCCGGCCTGCAGCGGGACCTGCCCGGGCTGGCCGTGACCTCCAAGGCGCACATTGCCCTCTGGCACAGACATCAATGTGCCTTTTGTGTGGACTTCCTTGCAGGTCCATCATGAGGTTACGCACAAAGAGTAGGAATTGGAGTGGGTCATGAATATCCCCTTGAGCACCCCCCGGAAGGCCGCCCGCCTTCTGATCGCGACAGCGACGGTCGGCGCCCTGCTTGCGGGAGCCTCCGCGGCGTCGGCGGCCCCTCCGCGATCGACATCGGCGACGCAGGCGTACGGCGCGAGTCACCAGACAAGGGCGAACAAGGCGCTGGTTCTGCATTACTTCGACCAGCTCCTCAACCATGGGAAGCTCGCCGTGATCGACCGGTTCGTCAAGCCCGGCTACATCGAGCACGACCCGACGCGCGCCTCCGGCGCGAAGGCACTGCGTGAATGGGCGAGCGACCTGAAGACCGCCCACCCCGAGTCCCACGCCACGGTCAAGAAAGTCATCACCCAAGGCAACCTGGTCGTCCTGTACAGCAACCTCATCCTGGAGACGGGCTCCAAGGGGACGGCGCTCGTCGACATCTTCCGGATCGACAAGGGCAAGATCGCCGAGCACTGGAACGTGCAGCAGCAGGTCCCGGACAGCACGGCCAGCGGCCACGACATGTTCTCCACCCTCAGCACCCCCCGCCTGCCGGGCCCGGACCCACGCGCCTCGTCCACCGACAGCGAGAAGATCGCGCTGGGCATGATGCTCGGCCTCACCGTCGATCACGACGTGACCGCCCTGGACCGGTACGCCGCCGCCGACTACTACCAGCACAGCCCGACGGCAGTCGACGGCACGGCCGCCGCCAAGGAGACCTTCAGCAAGATCTACGCCCAGTACCCGGGCTTCACTGCGAGCCCCAAGCGGGTCATCGCCGAAGGCGACTACGTGGCGATCCACTCCCACTACAAGCTGGGCGCAGACGACGCGGGGATGGCAATCGTCGACTTTCTCCGGGTCCGCAACGGCAAGGTCGTCGAGCACTGGGACGTAGTCCAGCAGCTCCCGGCAACCTCCGCCAACGACAACACCATGTTCTAGCCGATGATGTCCGGCGGGCCGGCAGAGGTCCGCCGGACATCATGCCGTAAGCCCACGCGGTTGCCGCCGCTGGCCATCACCTTCACCACCTCGCAGCCGCTCTCGGCGCGTTCTCGCACCGCGGCCAGCAGCGCGTCGGCGCCCTCCGCCTGGCCGCCCGGGAAGGGGCAGTGGCCGCCGCGGGTGGTGCTCGGCGGGCCCGCGGCGACTGGGAAACTGCCGCAACTTGGTTAGAACATCGAGTTGTCGTTGGCGGATGTCGCCGGGACCGGTTGGATGGCGTCCCAGTGCTCGACGATCTTGCCGTCGCGGACGCGGAAGAAGTCGATGACAGCGAACCCAAGGTCGTCCGCGCTGGTCTTGTAGTGATGGTGGACCGCGACGTAGTCGCCCTCCGCGATCACCCGCTTAACGCTGATGGTCAGCTCCGGGTGCGCGGCGAAGGCCGAGGTGAACAGCTCTTTGGCGGCCGGGACGCCGTCGGCATACTGCGGGTTGTGCTCGTAGAGCGGGTCGACGGCGTACCGGTCGAAAGCGGCGGGATCACGTTCGACAGCGATCGTGTGGAACAGTGCCTCCACGACGCGCTTGCTCTCGGCGGTGGGCGCCAGCGGGTCCGGCGAGTTGTCGGCCGGAGCGCTGAGCGTGGTGAACATGTCGTGGCCGCTGACCGAGGTGGCCGGGACTGGCTGGATGACGTCCCAGTGCTCGACGATCCTGCCGTCCTCGACCCGGAAGATGTCGACGACTGCCTGGGGGGCGGTGCCCGGCTCCAACACGGCGCGGGAGTGCAGCAAAACCAGGTCGTCTTCGGCGATGACCCGCGCGACGGTGTGGTGCATGTTCGGATTGGCGGCCCTGAAGTAGCTCACGAAGCGGCGCAGTGCCTCGGGACCGTCGCCGCCTTGCGGGTTGTGGTTGGTGTAGGTACTGCCGACGAACTTGTCGATCACCTCAAGGTTGCCGTGGGCGAACAGTTGGTCGTAGAAGTGGGCCACCATTTCCTTATTCTCCGCAGACACAGTCGCGCCTCTCTTTCTCCTGAGTGGTGGTTACTTCTTGTGCGTGACCTCATGATTGGTCACTACGAGAAGAGGTGGAAGGAGGCACTTTCATGTCAGCCACGCACACCGATGTGCCGGTCGACGGCCCTGCCGAGCAGGACTGTTCGATCCGCGATGTACTTGACCGGGTCGGCGACAAATGGAGCGCCTTGATCGTGCTCAGGCTCAGCGACGGCCCCCGACGGTTCAGTGAACTGCACCGTGAGGTCGACGGGATCAGCCAGCGGATGCTGACCCTGACTCTGCGCGCACTGGAGCGCGACGGCCTGCTCAGCCGTACCGTCTATCCGACCGTGCCGCCTCGCGTCGACTACGAACTCACCGACCTGGGCCGCACGCTGCTCACACCGATCGCCGCTCTGCGCGAGTGGGCCGTGGCACACCGGGACGACATCCGACGCGCACGCGCCCGCCACGACCATCCGACCAGCGACCCCCATGCGAGCCCCGCGCCCGCATCCTGACGGCACGCTCGATCAAGAGTCTGAACACGCCCGACGTCAACGTCCGCCCCGCCGCTGGGTGGTGGGACGGTCGCTGTCGTGGATCATGCGGGCACGTCGGCACTGCCGCGACGCTGATGATCCGCCGCCTGGCCCAGAAATCCGTGGATGCTTAACGGACCTTCACCTGCCGGGGCTTACTCTGTGACGGCGTCGTCGAGGGTTGCTACGGACGTCATGGTCGCCGCGTCCGCGCCGACGTGAGCCCGCTCAGCGGATCACGGGGCCCTGCGGGCCTCTCAGGGGTGCCGGGGGTGGCCGGTGAGGGCGTGAAGATTGATGGTTCCGCGCTGCAGCTTCGCGTCGTGGGGTGCCTCGAAACCGGCGTCGGCGATGTACAGCTGGTTGCCGCTCACAGCGGTGGTGGTGGGGGAAGCGAGGCCGTCACCAGCGGTCAGGGCGGTCTGGGTGGTCCCGTTCGGGCGCACGACAGTAACCCGGTCGGTCGGGTCGTTCTGCGCAGCGAAGACGATGTTGGAGCGGTTGTTGAGGAAGGAAAAGTCGTCGAAGTCGGGAATGTTGTCGGCGACGGTGCGGATGCGGCCGGGGCCTCCGTGGGCGGTGACCGGGATCCTGAGCAGCGTGCCCTGGCTGTAGTTGCTGAGCCATACGGCGCCCTTGTGGAAGCGGACGCCGTTGACGCCCAACGGCAGGGAGCCGTGGGGGTCGGCTGCGAGCGCTGAGCCGCTCAGCCAGATCTTCGCCGGGCCGCCGGAGACGGGCACGGCCCACACCGTGGCGTTGTAGCTGTCGGCGGCGTAGAGGGTACGGCCGGTCGCGTCGATGGCCAGGCCGTTGGGCAAGCCAACCGGCAGGGCGGCCAGGCGCTGGGGGCGGCTGTGCGGGGGCAGTTTCCAGACACCGTTGCGGGAGGCGTCGTCGGAGTCCACGTTGTAGTAGACGGTGCCGTCGCTGCCGCGGGTGTTGCCGGTGATCTGATCGCCCAGATGGCCGCCGACGAGGGTGGTGCGCTGCCCGGACGAGGTGATCCGAACCAGCTTCGGCGGCTTGTTCGCGGGCACGCCCAGCATGGACACGGTCAGGGAGCCGTCAGGGTTGACGTTGATGTTCTCGGGTGAGTCGCCGGCGACGAAGTCGAACTTGACGGCGGTCTTGACCTGGGTGATGACCGGCTGGGTGCGGTTGCCTGCGGTGGCGGCGGACGCGGACGGGGGCGAGACGAGAACAGCTGCCAGAGCAGGGATGGCGGCGATGTGAGCGAGGCGTATGCGCATGGTGATGCCGTCCTGGGGGTGTCTAGGGGCGGGCTGGCAGAAGCCCCCGGCCAACCGCCTCGTGGCCGGGGAACCGACTGCGGATCTGTGACTACCGGGACAGTGGGGTTTGGCCTGGGGTCAGGTGTCGAACCGAACTCCACCCAGCCACGTGACCTTTTCGGGATCGTGGTGGTCGAAGATGGGGCTGCGGCCCGTGTCCAGCGTGGTGATGCGCTTCATCTCGTCGTCGGTGAGCTGGAAGTTGAAGACGTCGATGTTCTCTGCCATGCGTTCGGGCCGCACCGACTTCGGGATCACGACGATGTCCCGCTGGACGAGCCAGCGCAGGGCGATCTGGGCGACGGACTTGTCGTGGGCGCGGGCGATGTCGACGAGCAGGGGGTTGTCGAAGAAGCCCTGGCCGCCTTCGGCGAGCGGTCCCCAGGACTGGTGCTGGACGCCGTAGTGGCGCATTAGCTGCTGGTCGTCGGTGCGCTGGAAGAAGACGTGCGTCTCGATCTGGTTGACCGCGGGGACGACTTGATTGTGGCTGATCAGGTCAGCGAGCCGGTCAGGGTAGAAGTTGCTGACTCCGATCGCCCGGGTACGACCGTCGCGGTTGAGGGCCTCCATGGCCCGCCACGATCCGTAGTAGTCGCCGAAGGGCTGGTGGATCAGGTACAGGTCGAGGTGGTCGAGACGGAGGCGGTCGAGCGAGCGGTCGAAGGCGCGCTTGGCGCTTTCCTCGCCGTAGTCCTGGACCCACAGCTTCGTGGTGACGAACAGTTCGTCGCGGGGTACGCCGCTGGCGGCGATGGCGCGGCCGACGGCGCGCTCGTTCTCGTACCCGGCGGCGGTGTCGATCAGGCGATAGCCGGCCTCCAGCGCGGCCTCCACCGCCTGCTGGGTCTGGTCCTCGGGGATTTGGTAGACGCCGAAGCCGAGGATCGGCATCTGCACGCCGTTGTTGAGGGCGACCTGAGCAACCTTGCTCGCCATGGCTGAAACCTTCGCTTTCTGACGGTGGGGGGACGTCGGCCGGGCAGCAGCCGGTGGGGCGGCGATGCTGGTGCCGGCCTGGGCGGAGACGGCAAGCCGCCCGGCGTCTACCAGGTCTGGCGTTCGAGCCAGGTTTTGATGCGCTCGGCCGTCTCGCGCCAGCCCGGCTCCAGGAGCACGTTGTGGGTGCGGCCGGGGAGGAAGAGGTAGTCGGAGCCGAAGTAGGCGGCGCTGCGGCGGATTGCTTCGGCGGGGACGACGACGTCGTTTTCTGCCGCAATCACCAGGGAGGGGCCGCCGATGCGGGTGCGGTCGATGCTGAAGGAGGTGGAAATGGTCTCCTGGATGGCGAGGGCCGATTCCCGCGACAGCAGGGCGTGGTAGCGGCGGGCGTCTTCTTCCGGACTTCCGGCGAGCACACGGGACCACTCGTCCTCGAAGGAGCCGACTTCGATCGGCTTCGACAGGTCGAGCTTCCTCTCGGGGTGGAGTCCTACTTCGGCGCAGATGGCGGGCGTGATGTGCACCTCGGCGATGACCGGGTGCTGTTCCGCGTACTTCTGGCCAACAAGCGCGCCCATGCTGTGCGTCACCAGGACGGGCACCTGGCCGATATGGTCGACCACGATCTCCAGCTCTTCCACGGTCTCCGCCATGGAGCGGGCCGCGAACTGCTCCTCGGGCAGCTCGTGGGAGCGGTGGTGGTTGTACCAGCTGAAGGCGTAGCAGTCGCGGCCGGTAGCGGCGAAGAAGGGAAGGTAGTTCTCCCACACCCAGCTGCCCTGGCCGCCGCCGTGCACGAAGACGATGGGTGCACCGGAGGGGGTGCCTTCAGCGCGGACGTATTCGATGAACACGCCCTTGACGGTCGTGTTTTCAATCTTCACGATGGTGCCTTTTCGATGTCGGTGGGAGTCGTGTCGTGGGGTGGGGGTCGTCAGTTGCCGCGGCCGCCGTGTGGGGCGGGCAGGGCGTTGAGCGCTTCCAGGTCGGACTCGCTGAGCTGGATGTCGGCGGCGCCGGCGTTGTCCCGCAGGTACTTCGGGGTCTTGGTGCCGGGGATCGGGATGACGTACTGGCCCTGAGCCAGGACCCAGGCCAGGGCAACCTGGGCCGGGGTGACGTCGATGCGCTCGGCGATCTCGCGCACCCGGTCGACCATGGCGAGGTTCTGCTGGAAGGCGTCCTGCTGGAAGCGCGGCATCCGGCGGCGGACGTCGTCCTGGGGCAGGTCGTCCACCGAGGTGAAGCGGCCGGTGAGGAATCCCCTGCCCAAGGGGGAGTAGGGCAGGAAGGCGATGTTCTGCTCCTGGCAGTAGGGCAGCACGTCGTGCATCCAGTCCCTCGTCCACAGCGACAGCTCGCACTGCACGCTGGCGATCGGGTGCACCGTCTGGGCGCGCTTGATCTGTTCGACGTCCACCTCGGACAGGCCGATCGCGCGGGCCTTGCCGGCGGCGACCGTCTCGGCCAGGGCACCGACGCTCTCCTCGATCGGGACCTCGGGATCGACCCGGTGCAGCTGGTAGAGGTCGACGTGGTCGGTGCCGAGCCGTTGCAGGCTTTCGTCGATGGAGCGGCGGATGTGATCCGGGCGGCCGTTCTCGGCTCGGACCGGCTTGCCCTGTTCGTCCCGGGACAGGGCGCCGACCTTCGTGGCCAGGACCGCACGGTCGCGGTAGCGGCCGGACAGCGCCCGGCCGACCAGTTCCTCATTGGTGAACGGCCCGTACACATCCGCAGTGTCGATCAGGGTCACGCCCAGATCCAACGCCGTTCGGATCACCGAGACGTACGTGTCCTCGTCGCGGGCCGCCGCCATGTCGTAGGCGTAGCTCATGCCCATGCAGCCCAGACCGATCACGCCCACTTCGGGACCGCCCGGCCCCAGTGTCGTCGTACGCATGTGATTCCTCTCTGTATGCCGGGCGGGAAGGGACCCGGCCTCTAGTGCGGTGTCAGCTCTGCGCCGATTGCGCTGTGCGCTGCGAGGCAACCAGCAGGCCGAGGGGCAGCAGGGCCGCCAGGGCGAAGGCGAAGCCGGTTAGGGAGGGGCCCTTCAGGTCCAGGCTGGAGTTCAGGGCGATGCCGCCGAGCCAGGAGCCGGTGGCGATGCCGATCTGGAACGCGGAGGTGGCCAGGGCTACGGGCAGGGACCGGCCCTGTCCGGCGATCTTGACGACCTGGCTGACCACGATGGGGTTGCCGGCGAAGCCGGCGGCGCCAAGCAGGAGGATCAGGACTATGGCCACGACGCTGTTGGTCGCCCACAGGGTGATCGCTCCCAGAGCGGCAGCGGTCAGGGCGGCGGTCGGGATGAGCGTGCCGTAGGGCCGCCGGTCGCCGAGGCGGCCGCCGACCGTGGTGCCGGACAGGGCGCCGATGCCGAAGCCGAGCATCGCCAGCGGCACCGCCGAGCTCGCCAGGTGGGCGCGGTCGGTCAGCAGGGGGGCAATGTAGCTGTAGGCGCCCATGATGCCGGCCTGGAGCAGGGCGATGGACAGGTAGACCAGCCACAGCCGGGGCTGCTTGAGCGCGGCCGCCTCGGCGCGCAGGGAGGTGTCGGTACGTGTGGTGTCGGCCGGGATGCGGCGGGCGATCACGGCGGCGGCGGCCACAGACAGTGCGGCGAGCACCCAGTAGGGAGTCTGCCAGCCGCCCAGTTGGCCGGCTGCTGTACCGAGGGGGACGCCGATGATGTTGGCGAGCGTGATGCCGCCGACCATCACGCCCGTGGCGCGGGTGCTGGCGGCGGGGCCGGCCGCGGCGGTGGCGATGACGGCGCCCACGGCCCAGAAGGTGCCGTGGCCCAGTGCGGCGGCGATCCGGCCGACGATCGCGAGGGTCAGGTTGGGGCTGAGTGCGCTGAGGACGTGCCCGGCGGCGAAGACCAGCAGCGCGGCGATGAGGGCCGAGCGGCGGGGCAGGCGCTGGGTCGCGATCGCCATCAGGGGAGCGCCGATCGTCATGCCGATGGCGAAGACGGTGATCAGCATCCCGGCGCTGGAGACGCTGACGTTCAGGGCGGCGGCTATCTGCGGCAGAAGGCCGGAGACGACAAATTCGCTGGTGCCCATGATGAAGGTGATGCCGCCCATCAGCCACACCACGGACGGCAGCTTGGCCTTCCCGGCAGGCACGGACGTGCTGTTGTCGGCCGCGAGCGGGGCGGCGGCCGAGGTATCCGGCTTCGTGGACGAGGGGGAGCTCACTGACGATCCTTTCCTGAGGTGGCGCGGGGCCCCGGTCATCGAAGGCGGGCCGGCAAGCGTCATACGCGCCGAGAGTGGTGCGGGGCGGGCCCCTTCAGGCCCGCCGCAATCCACGAAACCAGCCGGTGAGCAGCTCAGGGAGTCACGCTTGTGAGGGGTAACAGCAGTGACCCCCTCACGCCGAGATCGTCAGTGAGTACACGCTGATGCGGGGTATCCGTCCGCGGCACACGATGCGGGCGGGCCGATGACTGCCCCTGGCGGCATGTTGAGCGCTGTGCGTGGTGCAGCGGGCCGCACGCCGCAGCGGTGGCGCCGGCACGGGGGCCGTCTGCTGGGGTGTCAGTGCTCGGAGTCAGTCCGGGAAGCGGCAGCGTCCCGGCCCTCGCTTGCCGCCCAACTGGCCAGCAGCTTCAGGGTGTCCGCCGCCGGGGTGCCGGGCTCGGCGCTGTAGACGGTGATGGACAACCCCTCGTCACCGGGCAGGTCAAGACTTTCGTGAACGAGTTCCATCTCGCCCACCGCCGGATGGTGAAACCGCTTGGATCCCCTGGTGAAGGAATGCACGTTGTGCGCACCCCACATGGTACGGAAGGCGTCACTGCGGGTGGACAGCTCACCGATCAGGTTGGACAGCTCACGGTCGTAGGGATTCTTGGCGACCTCGAGGCGCAGCACCCCCACCGCGTCGCGGGCCACGCGTTCCCAATCGACGTAGAGCCGCGGGGCGCGGGGGTCGAGGAAGCAGAAACGGCAGGTGTTCGGCTGTTCCATCTCGAACACGTCGCTGTGCAGGATGCGGGCGAGTGCATTGGCGGCCAGGATGTCCATCCGGTTGTTGCGGAGATACGCCGGCTGATCCTGCAGGCCCTCGATGATGCGCAGCACGCTGGGTCGCACGCTCGCCTTCTTCGGTCGGCGTCGGGCCCTGGCCGGGGTCACGTGTGCTGCGCGCGCCAGGGCGTAGAGATGGTCCCGTTCGGTGTCGTCCAGCTTCAGGGCCTGCGCGAGGGCGTCCAGGACGCTCTCGGAGACTCCGCCGAGATCACCTCGCTCCATGCGCGTGTAGTACTCCACGCTCACCCCGGCGAGCATCGCGACCTCACCCCGGCGCAGCCCGGGCACCCGGCGGTGCCCGTACACCGGCAGACCCACCTGTTCGGGCGTGATCCTGTCACGGCGGGACTTGAGGAATGCGCTGACTTCGGCCCGGTTGTCCATGGAATCCAGCGTAGAAAGACGGCACAGCCGGTGGGGGTCCCTGTCAGTACCCCTAACAGCAGGGGCTCCCGCACTTCGGGCTGGGTCCGTCGACCCACCGATCGACGTTCAAGCACAACGCCGTGCGGTGGAGCTCGGGGACGGACCTCGCCGGCGACCCGGTCCGGTCACGGACCGCGACACCGCTGGCGTCCGATGACGACTGCGGTGACCAAACCGGTTTTCGCCTATGACGGCTTCAGTAGACGGAGGAGTCCCCGGCCAGGTGACCGGCGCGAGGCCCCTTCGCCTCCGGCACGGTAGGCCTGAGGCTGCGGTCACAGCGCCCCCCAGTCGGTAAGTGCCGCTCTGACCTGTTCGGGCTCCGCCCTCGTCCACGCGCGGGCGATGTATCCGTCGGGCCGTACCAGCGCGGCCGCCAACTCGGACCAGGGCGCGGCCGGGATCACCTCCACCAGCGGTGAGCCCAGTGCGGCCAGCTCCACGGCCGGGGTGAAGTCCAGCAGCAGGAAACGGTTGACGCGCAGCCGGCGCAGCAAGGTGTCCCCGTCTGGCAGGCCCAGGTCCGGCGCGCGATGCCCGTCCAGCGGATGACCTCCATCGGGGGCGTCGTAGGAAGCGCTGAGCCCCGACAGCAGTCCGGCCAGATGTGCGTTGGTCTCCGGGCGGGCGAGCAGCGTGCTCATCAGCTCGCGCAGGGCCGCGCCTTGGGGGGTGAACGTGGTCATCAACGCGGTCTGGGCCTGCGTGTTCTGCGCGAGAGACACGGCCACCGGGCGGCGTTCACGGTCGTAGGAAGCCGCGCCGCCGGTGATCAGAGGTGTGGCCCAGCCCTTGACCTCGGCCGCAAGCTTCCATGCGAGGTTGACAGCGTCCTGCATGCCGACGTTGACTCCTTGACCGCCCGCCGGGAAGTGCACGTGCGCGGCATCACCGGCCACGAAGACACGGCCGGCCCGGTACTGGGTGGCGTGGCGGGTGGTGTTGCCGGCCGTGGAGATCCACACCGCGTTGCGCAGCCCGTAGTCGGTGCCGGTGACACGGTTGAGGATGCCGCGCAGGTCATCGAGGGTGAGCGGCTGGCTCCGCCGGGCGGCGACCTGCTCGGGCGCCAGGCCGGTGTCCTCGGCCAGAACGCCGAACACGCGGTGGATGCCGTCGAAGAGCGGCACGACAGCGACCCAGCCGTCCACCGGATCCCAGACGTGGGTCGCGTTTTGTGGAGCCGCATCCAGGTGGACGTCCGCAAGGTAGGACACCGTGTTGCCGGGCGTGCCGGGGAACTTGATGCCGGCCTGCTGCCGGACCTGGCTCCACGCGCCGTCGGCTCCGACCAGGTACCGGGCCGCGTGGACGGTGCCGCCTGCATGCACGCGCACGCCGGTGTCGTCCTGCTCGAATCCGGTGACCTCCTGGCCGTAGTGCACCGGGATGCCACGCGCTTCAACGAGCGAGGCGAGGACCCGTTCGGTGGTGGCCTGGGTGATCTGCAGGATGTGGGGGTAAGGGGTGTCCAGCACGGAGTAGTCCAGCAGCTGCGGCAGCATGCCGAAGTGCGTCCGGGGCACCGCGCGGCCGTGCGACAGCAGAACGTCGGTGAGTGTGCGGCCGTCCCCGGCCCGCACCGTCGTCAGGATCTCCAGCGTGCGGGGATGCAGGACGGCGGCACGGGAGTTCCCGCTGCGCTCGGTGAGCCGCTCGAGGACCTCCACCTTCACCCCAGCTGAGTCCAGGAGCGCGGCGGTCAGCAGCCCGACGGGCCCCGCGCCCGACACGATGACGTCGGCACTCATGCATGCCCCCCGTTCTCGACCGTGGGGACCGCCGCCGGGGCGGTCGGCCACGGAGGCGGTATCCGTCCGGTGATGCTCATGCAGCGCACTTTTGGTGCTGCTGTCTGCATCTCACTCCTCACTGGGTTGAGTTGATGGCTGCGACCGACTCCCTCACCGCGACGCCCGAGGCCGCGGCAACGGTCCGCGGCCCAGCTCCTGCCCCACTGCCGATGACAGGGACGTCCTCGCGGCCCCTACCTGGGCGCGGCATCTCCGCCGCGTGGTGCGGGGCCGAGCACCGGCGGCCTCTCGTCGTGGCGGCGGGCCCGTCGGTCAGCGCAGGAAGTCCAGCAGCGCCCGGCTGACCTCCTCCGGCGCCTCTTCGGGCAGGAAGTGCCCGGCACCGGGGATGACCAGCCCGGTGACGTCCGGGGCCACCAGCCGCATGGTTTCCTCCGGCATGGTGCCGGTGCTGTACTGGCCGCCTATAGCCAGGACCGGGATGGTCAGCGGCCCCTCATCGCGCCAGCGCAGGACGTGCTCGGCCGATGTGTCGAGGGTCCGGTAGTACTCGAAACTGGCCCGCAGTGCGGCCGGATCGCGCAGCGAGTCGACGTAAACGTCGATGGCGTGCTGCGGGATGGCGCCGGGGGCGGCCGTCTTGGATGCGAAGGTGTGGCCGAAGTAGATCTCCTCACGGCCGGCGACCATGCGCTCGTTGATGTCCGCGAGGCGGTTGAAGGCGAAGTGCCACAGCATCTCGTTGGTCGCCGGGTCCGACAGCAGCGGCGGGGACGGCGAGAGACCGGGGAGAATGGCCTCGCTGACGACAAGGCGGGTGACGCGGTCACGGTAGCTCGCGGCGAGCGCGTAGCCGACCAGCATGCCGAGGTCGTAGCCGACGACGGCGAAGCGGTCGTGGCCCAGGGCGGTCATCAGCGCGGCCATGTCGTCGGCGAGCGTAGCGGCGTCGTAGCCGGTGGCTGGCTTGTCGCTGGCGCCCATGCCGCGCAGATCGGGGGCGATGACGGTGAAGTGCTCGGCCAAAGCTGGCATGACCAGACGCCAGCTGTACCAGAACTGGGGCCAGCCGGGCAGGAGCAGCAGCGGCGGCCCGTCACCGCTGACCACGGCGTGCAGGGTCAGCTCGGTGGTCTTGACGGTGCGGCTAGTGAACGTATCGATGAACCCAGCGGGCAGGTCCGGCACGTCGGTGACGGTGAACGACACGGTGCTTCCTCCTCGTGGCACGGGACCACAACAAGCGGATGATGTATCCACTTCACGCTAACATAACCGGATGAGTCATCCGCTTAAGCTGTGCACATGACCAATGCACCGATGCGTAGGGACGCCGCCCACAACCGGCAGCGCATCGTCGACGTGGCCCGGCAACTCGTCGACGACGACCTCCCGCTGCAGCTCAACGACGTCGCCCGTCTCGCAGGCGTGGGGGTGGCCACCGTCTACCGGCACTTCCCGACGCCGGAAGCACTGATGGAGACCGTGGCGACTCCGGGCCTGGAAGCGCTGATCACCCACGCGCAACGGGCACTGACGGAAGAAGACCCCTGGAAGGCTCTGACTGGCTTCCTCCACGTCACCTTGGAAGCACAGCTGACCGACCCCTCACTCACCGCCGTGCGCGCAGCGCCGCGCCGCGTCCTGCCCCGCACTGAGGAACTGACGGCCATGCTGGACTCACTCGCCGGCCAATTGCTCGAGCGGACTTCGGCGGCTGGTGCGGTACGCGACGTGGTCACCTGGGACGACCTGCTGCCGCTCATGTGCGGGATCGCCTTCGCCGCCAACGTCCACGCCGACGACCAGCAGACACGCCTGGCGTCCGGCCGACGCTACCTGGAAGTGGTGCTCCAGGGGCTGCACAGCTGAGCCGCCGCCGGTCCCGCGCAGGACCCATGTCGCAGGCGAGCCTACGCGGGCTACGCTCAGATATTGTCCGGACAGGTAATGGCCTGATCGACCTTGAGATCCCCTCGCCATAGGCCGCCGCGCGCCAAACAGCCTCATGTAACTACGGCCTGGTAGCGCGTGACGCAGCTCACGCGCGCATGAGGGAAGGCTGTACAGGCAATGCTTGTTCGAACAAGTAAATCCGTTAGGACGCCACGCGTCCGTAGAACACTCGTTCCCTTCCCGAATAGAGATGACGATGTCGAAGGCCTTCGAGCCCTACGAGCTGGGCGGCAAGCGCCTGGCCAACCGCCTGGTTATGGCGCCGATGACCCGCAGCCGCGCCTACGGCCCCGGCCAGAGCCCCATGCCGCTGATGGCCGACTACTACGCGCAGCGCGCCTCCGCCGGGCTGATCGTCACCGAGGGCGTCCAACCCTCCAGGGTCGGCCAGGGCTACCCCGACACCCCCGGCATCCACACCGCCGAACAGGTCGCTGCCTGGCGCCACGTGACCGACACGGTGCATGCCCAGGGCAGCGTGATCTACCTGCAGATCATGCACACCGGACGGGTCGGACACCCCGCGCTGACGGGCCTGCAGCCCGTCGGCCCCTCCGCCGTCGCGGCCGCCGGACAGGTGTACACCCACGAAGGCCCCCAGGACTTCGTCACCCCGCACGAACTGACCGACGCCGAGGTCCGCGCCACCATCGCCGACTTCGCGGCCGCCGCCCGCAATGCCGTCGAGGCCGGCTTCGACGGCGTCGAGCTGCATGGCGCCAACGGGTACCTCATCCACCAGTTCCTCGCCCCGAACAGCAACCAGCGCACCGACGCATGGGGCGGCAGCCCCGAGAATCGCATCCGCTTCGCCGTGGAGACCTCCAAGGCCGTCGCCGAGGCCATCGGCGCCGACAAGGTCGGCTTCCGCATCTCCCCGGGCAACGGCTTCAACGACATCGACGAGTCCGACGCCGCCGACACCGAGGCCACCTACAGCGCGCTGGTCGAGGCCCTCGCCCCGTTGAACCTCGCCTACCTGCACCAGATGGAGGCCCCCGGCATCCGTGACCTGACCCTCCGGCTGCGCAAGGCATGGCCGACGACCTTCATCCTCAACCCCTTCACCGGCCAGGAGCCCACCGGACCGGCCGAACTGGAACTCGTCGAGAACGGCACAGCCGACCTGCTCGCCTACGGCCGCCTCTTCCTCGCCAACCCCGACCTGCCCGCCCGCCTGGCCCAGAGCGGCCCGTTCAACACCCCCGACCCCGCCACCTTCTACGGCGGCGACGAGGAGGGCTTCACCGACTACCCCACCCTGGGGGAAGCCCGCGCCTGACGGCTCGGCCACGGACTCGGGCCGGCCGCGCCTGAGCAGCACCTACCCTGCTCTCAGGATGCGGACCCGAGGGCCTGCCCGCGGCAGTCGGCCCCAGCGCCGGCTGCCGCGGTCGGCCCCGTCAAGGACGGCCGCACGGGAAAAGGCAGAAGGAAGCACCATGGAATCCGAGGCAATGCCCCAGGTCCCCGAGGCCGGGGAACTCCCCAAGGCCGCACGCCGCGGACCGATCAGCCATGCAATCTTCCGAGTGGCCCGCCTGCACCGCATGCTCGCCGGCCAGCTGCTGCGCGAGGTCGGTCTGCACCCGGCCCAGGAGCTGGTCATGATGCAGCTGTGGGACCGCGGCCGGATGCGCCAGACCGACCTGGCCCGGCACGTCGACGCCGACGCCGCCACCATGACCCGCACCATCCAGCGCCTGGAGAAGGCCGGCTTCGTGCGCCGCGTGCGCTCGACCAGCGACAAGCGCTCCGTCCTGGTCGAACCCACCGCCGCCAGCCAGGCCCTGCGCCAACAGGTCGAAGACCTCTGGGCCCGCCTCGAGGACTACGCCGCCGGCGACCTCACCGACGCCGAACGCGGCGGGACCCTCGCCGTCCTCGAACGCCTCGAAACCAACCTCGCCGCCCACATCAGCGACGCGGAACCGCCCTCGCGCCCCGCCGCGCCCGACGCCTGACCGGGCGACCGCGGACGGACACAACCGCCACCGGGCAGCACATCCAGCGCGATACAAGGCCATGGACGAACGGCGCGCAATCAAGGCGCTGCGCACCTGACAACCACACCTCCCTACGCGTCGGTGACGAACGGCGCGCGGCCGATCTGGGAGGCGTCGGTGAGCTGTTCGAGGAAGTACGCGGCCGCGTTGGCCCGGGAGAGGCTGAGTCCGCCTTTGTCGCCGACATTGCGGACGTTGACCGAGGCGGTTCGGGGGCGGTTGGTGAGCCACGGGAACCGGACGATGGTCCACTTCAGTCCCGACTCCCGCACGATGTCGCCGATGGTCACGATGGCGCGATAGGCGGGCGGCAGGAACGTCCGGATGCCCGTGACCATGAGCCCGACCTTGAAGTCCTTGCCGTCTGCCGGGTCAGTGATGCTGGGTGTGCCCATCGCGATGAGCCGTTCGACGCCGTGCTCGCTCATCGCGGCGACGATGTGGCGGTAGCCGCTGATCAAGGGTGGGATGTCGGACTTGGGCTTCGGCCCGAGCAGGCTGAGCACGGCGTCGCTGCCGCGTACCGCCTCGCCGATGGCCCGGGCGTCGTCGAGCTGTCCCTGGACCCCGGTGAGCCTCTGGTGGGAGGGCAGCTTGGCGGGTGTGCGGGCGTAGGCGACGACCTCGTGGCCCTCGGCCAGGGCCTGCTCGATCAGGAGCAGGCCCGTCGGGCCGGTACTGCCGAAGACAGTTATGCGCATGGGTTCACCTCTACGGGGCTGTCCCACAGGGCAGGGTTCATCTCTGCACTCCAAACGCTGTTTTTGAGAGCCATGGGGGCGTCCTCACGACCGCGTGGGCGGCACAGCTTGCTGCGCCGCACGCCGAGGGACAGTTGTCGCGGTGGCGATGGTGAGGTCGAAGTGGGCGGTGTGAAAGAAGTCGTGGCCCTGGAGGCCTCGGGCCTTCAGCTCCGCCGGTTCATGGTTGGTGACGGTGGGCATGGCCAGCCGGGTGTGGGCGTTCTGTCCGGGGTCGGCCTGGAGGTAGGGGTCGCCCTGGAAGTACAGCTGCGTCATGAACTGGCCGTCAGCGGCGATGTCTTCGTGACGCACCTTGAGGTGGATGTGGCGCGGCCTGTAGTGGGCCTTGCCGAGGGCGTCGTAGAAGTCGAGGATGATCTGCTGGATGTCGGCGGGCATGTACGGGACCGGCCTGATGGTGCGGAACTCAAAGCGACCTTCTTGGTCGGTGTGGAACCTGCCGCGGAGATTCCAGTCGGGCTGGTCGTCCATGCCGAGCATCGAGTAGACGCCCGTGTCGGCGCACTGCCAGGTGTCGAGTTCTGCCATGGCCAGGGGTTTGCCGTCCATGGCGCGCACCTGTCCGCTGACGATCAGCGGGACACCGGGCTCGTCGGAGCGCATGGGCAAGACGTAGCAGGCGCCGGGCCCAATGGATTTCAGCAGCGGTGCTCCCGGGACGTAGTAGGGGCCCTCGGGGTTGGAGGGTGTGCCCTCCCAACCGTCGGCCGTGGTCTCGTCGGTGAGGCGGTCCAGCCAGACATCCAGGAATCCCTCGACGGCGTTGGACCGCTGGAGCACCCGGATGACGTCCCGGAACAGTTCGTACTCGGCGTGGGTGATCTTCTTCTCGCGGAAGACGGGAGCGATCGCGGCGACGAGGGCCTCCTCGATCTCGATCAGCCGGTGATTGAGCTTGGTTTCGTCGATCTCGACCGGTGCGTCCGGGTCGGCGGGACGCAGGAGTAACGGCTTATCGGTGCTGGACAAGGTCATATTCCTTCCTTCACTCGGTGCAGTGGCCTTGGGCGTCGCAGAACGCGCCTTCCGGGGCGCTGATGAGCGTGAGGGTGGGTGACGGTGTGTCGTGGGAGTCGCCGTCGCCGGTCGCCTCGAGGGTGTCGTCGTCGGCCGGCTCGGTGTGATGCGTGGGTGCGCTCATGCCGACACTCCGAAGGCTTGCGTGATGGCGGTTGCGTAGCCCTCGACGCTGGTGGCGCCGGCAACGGCGTGGGTGCCGTTGAAGACCGCGAACGGCACGCCCGTGATGCCGAGCGCCGCGCCCTCGGCCCGTTCGTCGCGAACGGCCTGTGCGTAGGCGTCCCCGGACAACGTCGCGCGGGTCTCCTGCGCCGGAACTCCTGCGTCGGCGGCGACCTGGACCAGTACCTCGTCGTCGAACGGGTTGACCTCGCCGGCGAAGTAGCCACGCTGCAGCGTCGCGAACAGCGGTGCGGCCACCCCATGAGCGCGGGCGAGATGCAGAACCCGGTGGACGTCGAAGGAATTCGCGGCCGGGCGGTCCACGCTGTACGGCAGGCCCTCGGCCTGGGCCAGTTCGGCCATCTGCGCTTCCATCCGGCGGGCGTGCTCGGCCGTGCCACCGTGCTTGGCGACGAACACCTCGGGGACCGATACCGGTGTTGCGGCCATGTCCGGGTCCAGCTCGAAGGAACGGAGAACGACCCGTACCTGGCCAGCTGGGACTGTGGTGGCGATGGCCTGCTCGAGCCGGTGCTTGCCGATGTAGCACCAGGGGCAGCCCAGATCGGTCCACAACTCGATGATCAGAGGGGAGCCGGTGTCTGGTGCCGATGACTCGAGCGAGGTTGACGTGGTCATGGGAGCCTCATTTCTGTGCAAGCCGTGTCCCCGGGTTGGTGTGGGCCACGGAGACGGCCAGCGGCGGGGTGCGGGTTGGGTCCGTACGGTCACGCGGCCGAAGGACAGGTGTCGGCGACCTGCTGGAGGAGCAGGAGACCGCATCGGCCTGTGACGGCGGGTTCCGTCCCGCCAGCGCAGCCGGGCCTTCGCGACGCTCTGGTTCCGCAGCCGTGCGTCGAAACGGACAGGACGGCCGAGGGAGCTCAGCACCGGGTGCGGCGAAGGCGACCCTTTCGGCCGCTACAGGGCGGCCTGGAAGGCGTCGGCCAGCTTGCGGGCCTGCTCATGGGAGTCCGCCAGGGACGCCTCGTGCAGCGGTATGAACTCGGACATGTAGGGAACGACGGGGGCGAGGGTGAGCTCGGGCGTCAGGATGTTCACGTCGAGGCCCAGCGTCAGCCGATGGCCCAGGACGGTTTCCAGTGCGGGTACCACGTGGTCCATGCCGTGGTTGGGGGTGCCGGGGCCGTAGCCGCCGCCGCGGGCGGAGATCACCAGGGCCGGGCGGCCGGCGGCCGGCGGGCTGTCGGGAAGGGCCATCGTGACGCCCACGACCATGATCTGGTCCAGCCATGCCTTGAACACGGAGGGCATCGAGTAGTTGTACATCGGCACCGTGAACAGGTAGGCGCTCGCACCGAGGAACTCCTCAATCAGTTCCTCCTGGACCGCCGCGATCGCGGCCTGCTCCGCGGTGCGTTCGGCCTTGTCCGTGCGGTGGGCAGTGATGACGGCGGCACTGAGGTGGGGCACCGGTGCGGCTTCGAGGTCACGGTGGACGACCGGCCCCCGCCAGGAATCCCGAAACGACCGGGCGACCTGCCGGGACACGGAATCGGCGCCCCGGGAGGAGGAATCGATGTGCAGCAGATAGGACATGAAGGCGCCTCCGATACTTATCTTTTGTGCGCAGCGCCATCATGCGACAGTATGGAGACCTCTACAAAAGGCACATTCGTGTCTGTACCGAAAGGGCATGTGCGCTATGGACACCGCTGCTGTACCCGGGACCACGATGCCGGCGGGGCCCTGCGCTCGTATCCCGGCAGGGCAGTCCGGCTTCATCCGCGAGATCCTCGACCGCGTCGGCGACAAGTGGACACTGCTCGTGATCGCCACCCTGCAACGCGGGGTGCGCCGCTACTCCGATCTGCAAAACACGGTGCCAGGCATCTCCCAGCGCATGCTCACCCTCACCCTGCGACAGCTCGTCCAGGACGGCCTGGTCACCCGAACCGCATACGCCGAGGTCCCGCCGCGCGTTGAGTACGCCCTCACGCCCCTCGGCATCAGCCTCCTCGACATCGTCGGTTCCCTGATCGACTGGGCCTCGGCCCATCACGACGAAATCCGTGAACACCGCACTCGCTTCGGTCAAGCGACAACGAAGCCGACGAGCGCGACAAGCTGACCCTTCCGAGGGTCCTGAGCAGTCGGAACGCGAGACCTTCGTGGCCTTTGCGAGCCGCCGTGGCGGCCGGGTCTAGGCAATCGCATCTGGTCGGAGCCACACCGTTCGAATCATGTTCGATATGATGCTATTGGGAGGGGGGACTACCTCAACCCCTGGAGATGGGTGCGTGACGAGGTGCCTGCGCGAGATTGCTCTGCATCCAGCGTCTGCCGTCAAAGCCCTTCCCGCGACGCGGTGGCGAGACAGTTTGAGGCGTCTGGTGAACCCGGGAAGCGCCGGGTGATCACCATGCGAGGCCGCTACATCCTCCACCTCCGCCTCGACCTCCAGCCCGATCCGGATGCCGACCTTCCCGAGCGGCTGCGCCACCTGCTGGAGAACATCACGCCGCGCGTGCAGATGATCGAGCCGGACAGTGCAGCCCTCGACATCACCGGGGCGATTCCGTACTGGAAGCGGGATGCCCGCGGGCTGACCGAGTTGGTCCAGTTGCGCGTGCTCGCCCACTTCGGCCTGCGCAGCTCGGCGGGTTGCGCACCCAACCGGATGCTCGCTGCGATGGCCTGCGCACTGACCCCGCCCGGGCAGCGCACCATCGTCGACGACTCCCCCGAGGCGATCGCCGCCTTTCTGTCCCCGCGCCCGGCCCGGGAGTTGCCCGGCGTGGGGGCGAAGACGGCCATGACGCTCGGCGAGTACGGCCTGCACACCGTCGGCGACGTCGTCGAAGTCCCCAGCTCACGCTGCAACGTCTGCTCGGGGCCCGGGCCGGCCGCGCCCTCCACAAACATGCGCGGGGCCGCGACACCCAGGTCGTCGACCCCACCCCGACCCCGGCGAGCATCAGCACCGAGCACCGCTTTGTCCGCGACGAGCTCGACCCGGCCGAGCACCGGCGCGCCCTGCTCGCCCTCGCAGACGACCTCGGTGCCCGCCTGCGCAACGCCGACCACATCGCCAGCGGCTTGACCTGCACCATCCGCTACGCCGACCACAGCTCAACCCGCCGCAGCCGTGCCCTGCCCGAAGCGACTCAGCACACCGTGCTCCTGGCCCGCGCAGCCTACGCGGTCTACGAATCGCTCGGCCTCCAGCGCGCCCGAGTGCGCAGCATCGCACTGCGCGCCGATGCGCTTCGCCCGGCCGGGCCACGCGACAGCTCACCCTCGACATGCAGGACGACAAGCCCCTCGCTATCGAGGCCGTCGCCGATCGCGCCCATGCTCGCTATGGGCACCACGTGCTCTATCCCGCCGCTCTCGCCGTGCGACATAAGCGCGACAGTCGCGGGCGTTGGTAGGCACTCCTGCGCTCGCCGCCTCCAGCGCCGACACCGGACAGGAAGTCCTCGTCCTCCGCGGGCTACTCAGGCGAGAGGCAGCTGGCCGAGCGGCCGCCCCGGGTCGGCCTGCGCCTCCACAAGGGAGGCCACTTCCGGGTCCTTCGTGAAGGTGGGGCCATTCCAGTACGCCGGGACGGGCACGGGCGCGAGGCGCACCTCGGTGCCATGGATGTGCGCGGCGTCGAAGAGGGTCTGCAGCACTCGCATGCCCGCCAGGTCCAGCGCGCCGAGGCGCGCATGCCAGGTCTGGGTCTCTCGGTCGTACGTTGCGACCGGGCGGAGCCTGTCCAGCTGTTCTTGCCAGCGGGGATCGGCGGCCGGCGCTGTCCGGATGATGGCCTCCAAAACCCATGCGCTGTCACGGGAGTTCGGCGAAGGGGTCATGCCTTTGACGGTAGATGCCGGCACTGACATTTCCTTCGGTCGGGTGAATCCCGAGCCTGAAGAGAACGTCGGCGTGTCAAGCACATGTGGCTGAGCCGGGCCAGCCTGGCGTACGGCTGCGCCTGTACGCCGAGCTGCGGCAGGTCCTCCCCCCGGCCTCCCCACCCGAGTGCGGGCCGGGACACCGGCACAGACGACACACAATGAGGCCGGGTCCGGCACCACGGGGGGGGGAGGGACGGACCCGGCCCCACGTCAAACGGTGCCACACCCGTCTCTGACGCGCGCGGTCTCCAGGTGCTCCAGCGCCTGCAGGCGGCACAACGAGTGGAACAATGGGGTGGCCCGGTGGTGGGGCTGGTCGTAGACGAGACCGTCCATCACACGGAAGCAGTGTCGGGCACGGGCGGCCTCGATCGATCCCCAGTCCGTCACGTCCGGTCCCCCAGCTGCGTGCGGGCAAGCTCCAGCAGCCACGGAAGATCAATAGGCAGGTCCACTGCGAGCGGTCCGCCTCAGGCTGCGGTTGCGCTGGGCCCGGGCGCGGGCCGAACCGCCGGGCGAACTCCTCGCGCATCCCGGGCACGGCCAGAAACTCGGCGCAGCCCTCGAGGAACCGCGCTTTGTGCAGCCCCTGCGTCAGGACGCGACCGGCGTACGTATCGGGATCCTCATGCAGCTGGTCGCCTCGCGCTCCAGCTGGGCGTACTGCTCGTCATCGACTTCGATGCGGATCTCCTTGGGCATGCCTCCACGGTAGCCGCACGGTGCGGCTCTGGGGGGAACCCAATGTCTGCCCAGGTTGAGTGAACGCCCGCCGGTCCACTCAAGAGGAGCCTCCGCCGCTGTGACCAGGGTCTCAGGCGAACCAGGCGAGACTCCCGTAGCGCGGCTCGGTCGCAGGGCGTGCAGCCAGCGTAGGGAAGGATGATTGCTGCCCGTGGGGAAAGAGCCGGAGTTCGCCCGCACGCGTCCGCGCGAGCCGGGCAACGGCCGGAGCCCCGCACGAGGCGGGGCTCCGGGTAGATGATGGTCCGGTGTCCGGGGCTGTTGACGGCAGTCCCGGACACGCTCTACTGCTGCTGGCTTCCGGCTGCTGTGGCGTCGGCGCCGTCGCGGAGCTGGCGTACCGACCGCCGGGGCACCCGGGCGCGGATGGCGACTTCGCTGTCGGTCCGGCCCCAGCTGATTGCCGCTGCGACCGGTTCGTGCGCTCGGCGCGCGCTGGCTCCAGTTGCTTGTCGGGGCACGGGACGTCGGCGTCTTCCATGCCGGCGATGTCGGCGCTGACCACCGCCAGGAGGTCCCAGGCCGGTCGGACAGCTGCGCCCGGTACTGGTAGGCGGCCTCCTGCGCAGCAGGCGCCAGCCGTGGCGCGCGGCGTTCTCCTCCTCGAGTTCGGCCCAGGCCTCCAGCTGGGTGTCCGTGGAGGTGGAGGTGATCTTGCTCGCGGTCAGCCGCTCTTGCTCGGCATCCCAGTGCGCGAATTCCTTCAGCGGCCGGGGATCGCCGGCCTGGAGGACCGGCCGGTACCAGGCGCGGACCTCCAGGACCTCCAGGACCTCCAGGCCGATGCCGCTTCCGCCTTGCTAGGGAGCCCCGAACACCTTCTTGTTCTCTTCGTTCCAGTACTCGTTGCACCCCCCGAGGTACCGGGTGATCGACTCGCAGCCGTCGGCGAGCCGGTCCAGCGACCTGCGCAGCAGTTCAGGCCGGGTAGGCCTGCGGGAAGCGGGAGATGATCTCGCCGTAGTCGACCAGGTCGCCGTCGACGTCCGGCGGGGCGGCCTGCCGGTGACGCGAGCACAGCCTGCGGATGTTGCGGCCAGCGCGTAAGGAGGCGGCGGACCAGTCGAGGTTGCCTCCAGCCTCCCCGTACGACCAGCCCGGCCTCGGCGGCCCGCGCGCACAGGGCCCGGGCGAGAGCCGGGTCCGCGACGAATCCGGAGACGAATGCCCGCTGACGCCACGGCAGTCATGGAACGTGGAACTTCGCCGGGCTGAGAGCCTTCGGTGAGGCCCCCCGGTCGTTGGCGGCCGCGAAGACCTCCACCAAGGGCAAGGTCTCCGGATCCGGGCCGCGGGACCGAGGCCCCGACCTCACAGCAGGGTGAGTCCCGCCTCTGACCTGACCGTCACACCGAAGCTCCCCCGCCGGAGGGTTCGATGCGGATCACGATGGATTTGGTCACCGGCGTGTTACTGGTGTCGGCCGTGGAGTCCAGGGCGACCAGCACGTTTGTCTCCGGGTAGTAGGCGGCGGCGCAGCCGCGCGGCGTCGGATAGCGGACGGCGCGGAAGCCGGGGGCGCGGCGTTCACCGTCCGGGTTGACGCTGATCAGATCGACCAGGTCGCCGTCGTGGAGGTGGAGGTCGCGGAGGTCCTTCCGGTTGAGGAAGACGACCCGCCGTCCTCCCTTGATGCCGCGGTAACGGTCGTCGAGGCCGTAGACGGTGGTGTTGAACTGGTCGTGCGACCGTACCGTCGTCAGCAGCAGGTGTCCCGGCGGAACTTCGGGCGCGGTCGGTGGGTTGACCGTGAACTGCGCCTTGCCGGTCGACGTGGGAAAGGTGCGGGAGTCGCGCGGTGCCCGGGGGAGCATGAAGCCGCCGGGCTGTCGGACGCGCTCCTCGTATGCGTGGAATCCGGGGCAGACATGCTCGATGTGGCGGCGGATCACGGCGTAGTCGTCGCGCATGCCGCGCCAGCCGAGGTCGTCGCCGAAGAGAGCGTGCCCGAGGTCGGCGATGATCGCGACCTCGCTGCGCAGGTGCGGTGATCCCGGAAGGAGCCGTCCGTGCGACGAGTGCACCATGGCCATCGTGTCCTCGACCGTCACGAACTGCTCGCCGGAGACCTGCCGGTCGCGCTCGGTGCGGCCGAGGCAGGGCAGAAGCAACGCCTCGGTGCCGTGGCACAGATGGGACCGGTTCAGCTTGGTCGCGACGTGGACGGTGAGGGCGCAGTTGGCCAGCGCGGTCTCCGTGACCTGCGTGTCCGGCGTGGCCGCGGCGAAGTTGCCGCCGAGGCCCATGAACACGTCGACCTCACCGTCGCGCATGGCCTTGATCGAGCCGACGGTGTCCAGGCCGTGGGCACGGGGCGGATCGAACCCGAACTCGTCGCGGATCCTGTCCAGGAACGGTTGCGGCATCCTCTCCCAGATGCCCATGCTGCGGTCGCCCTGGACGTTGCTGTGCCCGCGGATCGGGGCGGGCCCGGCACCGGGGCGCCCGATATTGCCGCGCAACAGGAGGAAGTTGACGATCTCGCGGATGGTTGCCACGGCGTTGCGGTGCTGGGTGAGGCCCATCGCCCAGCAGACGATGACGCTGTCCGCGGCGAGCACGTCGGCCGCGCAGTCCTCGATCAGGCGGCGGGGCAGGCCGGCCATCGTCTCGATCTGCGACCAGTCCAGGGCGCGCCATGCCGTTGCGGCCGCTTCGAAGCCGTCGCAGTACCGGTCGATGAAGTGGTGGTCGAGCACGGAGCCCGGCTGGGAGTCCTCCCGGTCGACCAGGGTACGGTTCAGGCCCGCGAAAAGGGCCAGATCGCCGTTGATGCGCACCGGGAGCCAGCGGTCGGCGAGCTGCGTGCCCGGGCCGACCAGGCCGCGCGCGGTCTGTGGGTTGTGGTAGCGGCCGAACCCGGCTTCGGGGAGCGGGTTGACTGCGACGATGCGGGCGCCGCGCCGCTTGGCCTGTTCGAGCGCGCTGAGCATGCGGGGGTGGCAGGTGCCGGGATTCTGGCCCACGATGATGATCAAGTCCGCGTAATCGGTGATGTCGGAGATCGTGATGAGACCTTTTCCGACGCCGATGGTCGCGCTCAGGGCCTCGCCGCTCGACTCGTGGCACATGTTCGAGCAGTCGGGCAGATTGTTCGTGCCGAGCCTGCGCGCCAGCAACTGGTAGAGGAAGGCGGCCTCGTTGCTCGTCCGGCCGCTGGTGTAGAAGACGGCACGGTTCGGATCGGCGAGGCCGAGCAGGCGATCGGCGGTGAGCGCGAGCGCGTCCTCCCACGAGATGGGCGCGTAGTGCGTCGCGCCGGGGGCGAGGTGCATCGGCTGGGCCAGCCGGCCCTGCGACTCCAGCCAGTGACCGTCCCGCTCCCGCAGGTCAGCGACGGAGTGCTCGGCGAAGAACGCCGCGTCGACGCGTTTGCGCGTGGCCTCCCACGCGACGGCCTTCGCGCCGTTCTCGCAGAACTCCGCGATCTTCCGGTGGTCGGGATCGGGGTCGCCCCACGCACAGCTCGGACAGTCGAAACCGTCGACGTGGTTCACCTTCAACAGCGTCTGCAGACTCCGCTTCGGCCCCATTTCGGCCATGGAATACCGCGCGGACTCGGTGATGCCGTGAATTCCGACGCTGGCCTTCTCGGGTCCTGACGAGGTCACATCCGATACGGACGGTTTGATCGGTTTCTCAGCCATGACTGCCTCTTTGCCCTATACATGGACTATCGTATGCGAGAGCAACGTCGACCGCAGCCGTCGCCTCACTCCGAGCAATTGGCGGCCGTCGGAACAGCCAGTCTTCTACCGGGCGTATCGGGCAAACTGCAGCCAGGTCCGGCACCCTCACCTGACGTCGACGAAGTCGCCGGCTGCCGTGGACGGGCGGCCTGGTCGGAGAACCGCAGTGGTGCTTCACGTCGTAGACCCGGTCTCCGACGAGACCGACCGCGCCGGTGCCCTTGGGGCCGGGGGGCGATGACGGCGACCGGGCCGTCGACGGGTCGCTTGTCGAGGCCTGTCGCGCTGAGAGCCTTCCAAGGGGTGGGGCGGGGCCTGCCGACATTGGCGGAGAGCAGCTTCACCGCCGGGGGTCAGGCCGGCCACTCTCGGATCACCGGGGCGTTTCGCAGGTGATCTCGTCACGTGGGTGTAGTGGGTGCGGAACGGCTCCCGTCGCACTTCCTTGCCGTCGTTGTGGAAGACCCGCTCGACGGTGACGTCGAAGCCCTCGAGCGGGGTCTGCGGCACGCATTTCTTGTCGGCGCTCACCTTCTGCTCCGGCTCTTTCACATTGCTGCGGGGCCCCTTGACCGATGTGAGTCCGGTCATCCGCGGCCGGCGCCGTGGCCGCGTTCGAGGAGCTGCTGGCAGACACGGTGCGGGCGCTGGGCCCTGACCACCCCGACACCCTGACCGCCCGCAAGAACTTCGCTCGGTGGCGGAGTAAGGATGATCGTTGATGAAACGACCGGTTGTTGGACGGCGGTCCCCAGCTGCAAGCTTGAGAGAGCCGGACGTTGTCGACGGTCATGGAATTCCCCACGTGAAGTGTTTCGGCATCAGATAATTCCCCACCCTCACGATCACGTTTCCCCAGGGGGATGACGGTCGCGTGGGCGACGTACGGGCCTTTGCTGTGAGCCGTCGGCAGGCTGCTCAAGGACAGGGCATGCTCATGTAGAGGGCTTGTTCGCCCGATGAGGGTGTGCCGTCGTAGAGCGTCGCGTCCAGGCCGCAGAAGGTGAATCCCATCCGCTGGTAGGCGTGGATCGCCGGGACGTTGATGTTGGTGACTTCCAGCCAGATGTGGCCGGCACCGGACTCACTGGCGAATTTGACGGCGTGGCCGATCAGGGCGCGGCCGACGCCCCGACCCCGATGTGCCGGAGCGACTTCGATGTCCTCGATGGCCAGCCGTCGGTTCCACGAAGCGTAGGAGGCAGTGGCGAAGCCTGCCAGACTGCCGTCGGTGCCGACGGCGACGAAGGTGCGGCTGTTCGGATCCCCCTCGGCTACCGGGGCATCGGCGTCGTCGGTGTTGTCGGCTGGGAAGACCTTGTGGATGGGCGGGTCCACCAGGATTTCCTGGAGGGTGAACCCATTCTCGGTGATGGCCACCTGGAAGATGGTGTGGGTGGTGAAGGACCCGTCGAGTGCCTCGATGGCCTCGGTGTCCTCAGGCCGGGCAGTGCGGAACACGTAGCCCATGTCGTCGACGGTCGTCATGGCATGAACTTATGACCGGTCCGACCGGCATGGATCGAGTTCTGGACGGCTTGCAACCCGGGCTGCTGGGCAGGCCGCGGCGACCAGTGCACCTGAGGCAGATCCAATGCGCCAACCCATGCTGAAAATCAATCTCTTCACCATCTTGGGAAGGTTTGAGCGTTATGTGATTTTCTATCCGAATCCTCCTGGCTTCCTCGGGCAGTCGATCAACCCGCACACCGGCCGACGGCACCCTTCCTCCAGGTCCTCTGCCAGGACGAGATCACCCGCCGGGAGACCGTCGCCTCCCAAGACGCATATCGCCCAGGCCCTCGGTCATCTGGCCGTCCGTCAGGGCGCCCAGGTCCGGTTCGCCAAGACAAGCCGCATCCTGGCGGACCTCGCAGGCGGCCACGCGGACCGCACCTGGGAGAAACGGACCCGCGAACTGGTACGTCCCGACGTCCTCATCCTCGACGACTTCGCCATGCGCCAGCTCAACGCGACCCAGGCCGATGACCTCTACGAACTCGTCTCCGAGCGGCAGAAACGCTCCCTGATCATCACCAGCAATCGGGCACCCAGCGACTGGCATCCCCTCTTCCCCAATCCCGTCGTCGCCGAGTCCCTCCTCGACCGGCTCATCAACACCAGCCACCAGGCCATCATGAACGGCCCCTGCTACCGGCCGAACAAACACCCCAGGAACCGCACCGACAAGCAGGACAGCCCCAAGATCAAGTAAGCGTCACCGCTTCCAGGGGCTGGGGAATTACGTGACCTCAGCCCCGGGGAATTACGTGACCACCCACAACGGGTTCTTCTCGCCTGACTTTACGGCGAGCTCACGCACTACAGTCCTGCAGGGTGCACCGGTAACGAACTTCGGACACGGACACTCCGTCGTAGACGTCAGCCTGGACAGCACCGTCAGCGATGTAGCCCGCTCGCTCGTAGAAGTGACGTGCCCGAGTGTTGTCGGTGAGGACCCACAACAACATCAGGCTGAAACCATCCGCGTGAGCGTGCACGGCTTCGAGGAGCGTGCGACCGATTCCCGACCCAATGAGTGAGGGCTGAACGTACAGGGCGTAGAACTCACCCATGGCCGTACTCGCTCCATTGCCGCGAAAGCGTCCGAAGCACGCCCAACCCACCACTCGTCCATAAGCGTCGACCGCTACCAGGTTCGGCCTACCTCGATGGACTGACGGTTGAGGCCGATGTTCAGCAGCACCGTCGGCACTTTGAAAGGTCGAAGGAGGCCACGTTCCGTCATAGCTCGTACAGTCAGCATCTCGGCACCGTAGGAGACCCGTGGCCACGACCTCCGGGGAATCACGACCGATGTAGCCGCAGCAACTACACAGATTGGCCGCCGCACGGAAACTGTGCCAGAACCTCAGAAAGGGATCTGGCACAGATCTGGGGAGCGGTCGCGGAGGGTAACTGAGGTCTTGTCGGCAACATGACGGTTACGGAGTGACGAGGGGATGGCCGCTCGCGGCCTAATTCTGCGGTGCCAGGGTGCGAAGGACGCAGAACTCGTTGCCCTCCGGGTCTGCCATGACCACCCAGTTTCGATCTGCGCCTTGGCCCACGTCCGTCTTGGTGGCGCCGAGGTTGAGCAATCTGGTTACCTCGTCCTCGGTGCTGCCGTCGATCGGGCTGACGTCGAGGTGAAGCCGGTTCTTCACGGTCTTGCCCTCGGGCACCTGGATGAACAGCAGGGTGGGCGACATCTGGCGGGCCCGAACATCCTCAACAGTCGGCACCCAGGAGCCGATCTCGACCTTACCCTCGCTCCGGTCGATCACCTTGAAGTCCAGGACGTCGCACCAGAAGGCCGCGAGTCTCTCCGGATCGTGGCAGTCAACGGTCAACTCGGTGAACCTACTTGTCATGACTCTCCCAGATAGTGCTGCGGGACTCAGAGAGAATGCTGCCGCTCCGTGCGGACCCTACGAGCTGCTGGATGCTCCAGCGGTGCGGATGGTCGGGATCAGTGGGGCAAGCCAAGACGTTGAGCTCGCCGGAGCGGCCCACGGTGACCTCGGTGGAGGTTGTGGACTCAAAAAGCGGGCACGTCTCGGCCCTAGCGGCCGGCCGTCGGCGTGCCCGTCGTGTGCCACTCGCGGCGGAGGAGGCCGAAGACCCAGGAGTCGGAGACGTCGCCGTTGACGACGCAGTCCTCGCGGAGGGTGCCTTCGCGGACGAAGCCGAGCTTCTCCAGGACCCGGGCGGACGCCACATTTCGGGTGTCGGTCTCGGCCTGGACGCGGTTCAGGTCCAGGGTGTCGAACGCCCACTGCAGTACGGCGTGCGCGGTCTCCGTGGCGTAGCCGTGGCCCCACGCAGCGGCGTCGAAGACGTAGCCCAGGGACGCGCTTCGGAAGTCCGGGTTCCAGCTGGTCAGGCCGCACCAGCCGATGAACGCGCCGTCGGAGACGCGGTCGACGGCCACCCGCGCTCCCGTGCCTTGCTCCTCGATCGTCCGGCAGCTCGCGATGAAGCGCTGGGCGCGGGCCGGTTCGGTCCACGGCGGGGAGTCCCAGTAACGCAGCACGTGGGTGCTGCTGTGCAGCGCGTAGAGCGGCGCCGCGTCGGCCTCGGTGAACGGCCGCAGTCGCAGGCGGGCGGTGTGCAGCTCGGGGGTGGGTAATGTCATGCCGAGCATCCTGCCGCGTCACGCTCGCCCCCGACCATCCGTTTATCTGGACGGTCGGGGGCGCGTACGTCCCCGGTGAAGCCGGACGCGCCGCATGGGCGGGTGAGTCCGCAGTGCCGTGCCGACATGGCGAGCAAACGGCGGCCGTACTGGCGTGCCCCCGGGAGATCGACCAGCCTCGTCCTGTACCGGACCCGGACAGATGGAGGTACGCCGTTCACTTCACCGGGTCGGCCGGCATTGCCGACGGCGCACTCGCCGGTCCTCGGCCCTCGGCCCTCGGCCGAGCCGGACATCGCGCAAGCGACCTGGTTCAGAAGGCGGAGGAACTCGCCCACCGCCGGCTCGACGTCCTGTGGCACGCACCCGATCAACCTGACTGGTGAACCGGCACGGTCACCGACGCAGGGCCACTTCCACCCGCCTGAGGGAAACCCGTGACCATTTCGATTCCCTCTCGGGCGGCGGCTGCCTCCCAAACCGGTGCACATCCGCTGCCCGTTCTCGCGGACAGAGCCAGCCAGCTCTCCGCGATGACGACATGAAGGATGTGCGTCCTACGCCCATCGACGCAACGCACATACAACAGGCGGTCGGTCATACCATTGGAATGCCGCCGTTATCCCAGATCCGTCAGCGCCTCTTCGCGCGGCAGCAGCGGTCCGGTGACGCGCTCGGCGCTCCAGGCCGGATGGCCAGAGCGCTGGCGTCAGGCCCTGCCGACGTGCAGCTTTTTGCCGGTCGTGCCGTCGGAGACGGGGCGTCCGTGCAGTGGCGTGTGCAGCTTGACGCTGACCGGTCCGAACCTCACGTCGGCCGGGCAGGGGTGCTTCGCGTTGCTCTCCCGCGTGGTCAGGCGCAGGGTCAGGGTGACGGCGCTGCCGGTTTCGTCGGCAGTGAGGCGCAGGGTCTGGCACCCTCCCGCGGTACCGGCCGTGGTGAGCGTACGGCCGTCGGCGCCGACCGTGACCGGGCGCGTGATGGCTTCGCCGGACTCCTGGAGATCGCCCGAGGAGTGGGACGCCGCGCTCCCGCAGGCGGTGAGCAGGAGGCAGGAGGCGGCTGACGCTACGGCGGCGGCAACGGGGCGAACCCAGTGGTTCATGGCAGAGGGACGTGCGCCGGTCATGTCTGGCTCCTCCTGGTAAGGACGGCGCTGTGCGGCGGCTCCACGCCGTCCCGTGGTGGCCCGCGTGGCCGCGTGGGGCCTTGCGCGGTCGTACGGGACGGCGCGGTTTGCCGCTGGGGCGGCTGTGCGGTCGTTACGTCGTCGGGTTGAGCTTCAGTCCGAAGTGGCCGAGAATGTCGGGCGCCTCGGTCCAGTAGATGTAGCTTCCGCCTTCCGTCTGGTAGGGGTCGGTCAAGGCCGAGACGACTCCGCGTGCCTGGCGGGTGGACCCGGACACGGCGAACACCATCGCTCCGCTGTCACCGTGGCCCACCGCCCACTGCTCGCCGGGCAGCCTGGTCCCCTCGACTCCGCGCACGTTGTGCGTCCCGGACCAGTCGGTGAGCGAGTAGGTGATGTCCTGGTTGGTGACCTCGATGGCGCAGACCGTGCCGTACCCCATGAAGAAGGAGGCGGCGCCGTCCTGGCAGACGTAGTCGCCCGTGTACGAGTACGCGTCGCTCGTCACCGGCTCCCACGTGGTCGAGTCGCTCTCGTCGCTGTTGTTGTTGGCGCCGTCCAGTTCCTCCGCGTCCCAGCTCCCGCTGGTGCCGGTCACCGTACCGACGTAGTTGCCCTCCTGGCCGTTGAGGTCGTTGTAGAAGTTGCCGGTGGTCGGGGTGGTTCCCGCTCCGGTGTAGACGCGGTCGCCGGTGGGGAAGCAGTGGTTCGCGGTCACCATGATCGGGTGGCCGTCGCTCGTGCGGACCGCGGGCAGGCCCGCGGAGCAGTAGGAGGAGCCGTCCGTCAGCACATCACCGCCGATGAACGGCGAGGAGTCGTGCCATTTGACGTCCGCCCAGCTGGCCGGCGTGATGGGGCTGCCCTGCTGGAAGACCACGGTGACGCCGTCGAAGGTGTTCGCCTGCCGTCCGTCGGTCGCCCCGGCCGCGGGCAGGTCGGCCCGGGCGGTCACCGGCTTGTCGACGGCGACGTCGAGCGCCGAGCCGTCCGGGGCCACGGCGACGGAGTACACCTCGTACGGCAACTCGTGCGCGTCGGCTTCGGCGAGGAGGGAGGAGCGTGCCGCGTGCAACGCCCGCAGTGTGAAGGCGGCCTTGTCGACCTCGACGCGCGAGGTGTCGAGACCGGGGTCGGTCCGGCGGGCGGCCTGGAGCAGCCCCGGCGCGTCCGCCGGGACCGTGGTGTAGAGGTGCACCAAGCCGGCGGGCGCGTCGATGCGCACGCCTGCGTAGCTGCCGGGGTCGCTCTTCTCGCCTGCCGTGTCGACCGCGCCGGCGATCGCTCGCAGCGGATCGAGCAGGCGGTTCTGCGCCGCGGGGCTCATCATGGCTATCTGTGCGGCGGTCGGCCGAGCTGACATGGCGGTCCCGGCGGCCTGGGCCGCCGTCGTCGGCGCGGCCAGCAGTGCCGCTCCTGTCGTACCCAGAGTGAGAACCACTCTGAGGGATCTGTTCACCCAACACCTCGATTCGGGCATGTTCACAGGGGCGTGAGGGGTGGTGCGAGGGATGCCGGGACAGCGTAAGTACCGTGGGTGTAAGCGGTATCTGAGCTGTTCTCAGGCTTTGCTCGTTGATGCCGGAAATTGGCCGTTGCATCGGTCACGCCTGACCATGGGCACACCGTGGCCGCGCGGTGCGGCGGTGGAGGACTGGCCGGGATCAGGGACATGGTGTGGAGGGCGATGTCGGCCCGTGGCCTTTGTGACCCTCTTTGCGCGGCCGGAGAGCTCTGCGTTGGGGTGGTCTGCATCCGTACCGGCCCAGGGCGCTTTTTATCAGTTCGCACACGCCGCCGTGCAGAGGGCGGCGGTCTCCGTGCTGCTGGGGCCAGGGCCTGGCTGTCGATGGCATCCATCCCACCACCGTCGGATACGGCATCCTCGCCCAGGAACTGATCACTGTCATGCGGCGGGCCGGAGTGGAGTTCCGCCACCCCGATGGCAGCCTGCGGGCGGATCCGGTCACCGTCGACTTCGCCCGGCTGATCCGCCGCGACACCCTGATCAACCAGCCGCCGGGCAACCTCGCCTCCGGCCTTGACGCTCTCGCCTGGGTCGAGCCCACCCTGAGCCTCCTTCAACGCACCCTGTACTTCGGCGTCTGAGGGAGATCCGCTTGGCGAGGGCGGCGCCGCGTCAACGACCTCGTGCATGGTTGTAGAGACGACGAGCAACACGTTTCGCAACAACCGCCAGTCCCACCAGAGTTCACAAAGGCGTCCCTGGCCGAACTCCCCACAAGAGATGCCCTCTTACACCCGCGGTGACGCGGAGGGCCGTTCCGGATGAGGAAACCTCTGGGCTTGCTCAAGGAGGGATTGAATGTGCCGGGGCAGGGGGCATCGTCCGGGCAGCCGGTGCGCACGCCCCGGTGGGAGGGGGGAAAGTCATGGTGACTGCGTTCATTCTGGTGGGCGCCGCCGTCCTGGGGATGGCTGCGCTGTGTGCCTGGCTCATGCGCCGCGCATGGCGGCGTGCCTGGGAGGATCTGGGCTGGCAGGCGTCCGCGAGCGGTCGGGCGAGCGGGCATGGCCATGGGGCATGGGCGGCGAGCAGCGGTGCGGGCACGGCATCAGCGACAGGTGGCGGTGACAGTTCGTCCAGCTGGTCGTCCTGGTACGCCACGGATTCCTCGTGCGACGGCTCGTCGGCCGGCTCTTCCTGCAGCAGCTCGTCCTCCTGCAGCTCGTCGTCCTGCGGCAGCTCCTCGTCCTGTGGCAGCAGCTCGTCGTCCTGTGGCAGCAGTTCCTGTTGATGGCCGCGGCCGGATACGCCGACGGCAGGCATGGCGGAAGTTCAGGTGAGCTCCTCTCCCGGATGCCGCTGTGGGTCCGGCCCGGGGACGCCGCTTTCGCCGTTCTCTCACCTGGCCATGGTCCGCTGATCCGGTGATCGGCGAGACACGGACTCACACGGACACCCCGGCGGCGCGCGGCCTGCCGCTCGTCGCGGCGCTGCTGACTCCGGCTGGCGCGCGCACTCATCTCGGCACCGCTGTGGCATACGCGAACCGGTGCGGCGATACGGTTCTGGCCGCGTGGGCGTACGGGGCGCAGAGCATGGTGGTTCGCAGTACTGGCAACCTGTCCGCAGCGTTCTCCTACGCCGAACGCGGTGCGGCCGCGGCCCCCAGCGGCTGGTCCGGGCGCAGTTGCACGCCTGGGCTTTGTTGTCCACCCTCGCCCAGCAGGGCCGTGACCGGGAAGCGAACGCTGCCCTGGAGGTGGCGCTGGCGGCACTCGAGGCCGATCCAGTCGGCGAAGCTCCGGGCCGGTTCGGGTTCGACGAGGCGGAGCTCGCCCTCCACCAGGCCGAGGCGCATGGACCGACCGGTTCCCGACCGCCGAGCGCAAAGCCCGCCTCGGCACCGACATGGCCCGCGCCTGGTGGGCCTGGCAGCGGCCCGAACAGACCGGCCGCGCACTCCTGGACGCCTACCACGCCAGCCCCGGCGAAGTCCGCGACCGGCCCGCGATCCCCCACATCGTCAACGAACTTCGCCGAACAGCACCCGCGCACCAGTGGCGTACGCGAACTGCACACCGCAGTGACACGGGCCATCTGACGCCCGTGCGGCGGCACGGGCGCGCAGCCCCACAGGATCCGGGGCGCTGCGCTTGAGCGCCTTCACATAGGGCCGTGCCGCCACTTCCTTCAGGGCGCGGTGTCCCCCGAGTGCGGAGCGGCAGTGCGGACAGGTGCGGCCGCGGGCTCACAACCGACGGGACGACCCGAGTCACAGCAGGCGGGGCTCCCCCGTTCGCCGTTAATTCGTGAACGAGAGACGCCAAGCCAAGGTGCCGGCCTTTGGCGAACAGGGAGCGCAGCTGCGCCTCGGTCACCTCCTGTCCAAGCGTGAGACCGATCGCGGGAAGGCCCGGGCCTATCCATCTGCTGACCGGAACGCCAGCGTCCTGCTGCGCCCTCTTCAGCGGTTTGTGTGTGGGTTGCGGCTCCGGTTCCGGCCCGGCGCTCAGGGCGGTGCCCGTCACGGCACCGGCGCAGATCAGCACGCGCTGTCGCGGTGAGTCCTTTGCGGCTCACCGGTCGGCGCTGAAGTGGTCGAGGATTTCGTCGCTGCAGTCGTGCGCGCCGACCGGGGTTCGCGTGAAGGACAACATGCCGTCGTCATTGCCTTCCTGCTTGGCTTTGGCCAGTTGCGTCTCGATGTCCGCGATGTACTCGGCGCACTCGGCGCTGACGGGCTTCTCGGGCTGCGGGTCAGGCGCCGGGAAGGCGGCGGGTGGCGGCTATAGCGGCCGCGCACAGGACCGCCCACGGGGCGACCCGCGTGCGGCGACTCATCCGTAACGGCTTCGGCATCCAGGCATCCTATGAGCACCACGCGGGTCGGCGGTGGTTGGTGCTGCCGGGTGCGGGCGTCTCACGACTTGGGGACGGGCCACCAGCGGTCGCCGCAGGTATAGAGAGAGGGACCGGGCGTCCGGGCCTTCGTCATGTCCCTGAACTTCCTCTCCGGTCGCTGCTGGCGAGTGCCGGCCTCCGGCGCCTGTCGAGGCTCAGCCGCTCGCCCCAGTTCAGTGACCCGCGTCACATCCGGCTCCTGTCAGCAATCGGGGCGCTGCCTCGTTCAGGGGGCACGCGAACGAGACAGGAGCATCGCCATGAAGCACCGCATCGTCGTCCTCGGCGCCGGATACGCCGGGGCCTTCGCCGCCGGAAACCTGGCCCGCCGGCTTTCGCCCGCCGACGTAGAGATCACCGTCGTCAACGCCGTGCCCGACTTCGTCGAGCGGATGCGGCTCCACCAGCTCGCGATCGGCCAGGACCTTGCGGTCCGCAAGCTCGCCGACGTGTTCGCGGGCACCGGTGTGCGGCTGCGCCTGGCGCGCGTGACCGGCGTCGACCCCGAGCACAGGACCGTCGCTGTGACGGGCGAGGACGGCGACGGCGAGCTCGCGTACGACACGCTTCTCTACACTCTCGGCAGCTCCGTCGCCCACCATGGGATCCCCGGCGTGGCCGAGTACGCCTTCGATGTGACCGGCCGGTCCTCGGCGCTGCGTCTGCGCGAGCGCCTGGCCGGCCTGGGCGAGGGCGGCACCGTGCTGGTCGTCGGTGAGGGGCTGACCGGCATCGAGACCGCCACGGAGTTCGCCGAGTCCCGGTCCGACCTCTCGGTCGCACTCGCCGCCCGGGGCGAGCTGGGCGCGTGGCTCTCCCCGAGGGCTCGTCGGCACCTGCGCCGGGCCTTCGACCGGCTCGGCATCACCGTCCACGAGCACACCAGTATCGAAGCCGTGGAGCCGGCACGGGCGATCGCCGCCGACGATATGTCCGTCCCGGCCGACGTGACCGTGTGGGCGGCCGGGTTCGCCGTGCACCCCATCGCTGCCGCCGCCGGCCTGGAGGTCGCCGAGACCGGCCAGATCGTCGTCGACCGCACCATGCGCTCGGTCTCGCACCCGGACGTCTACGCCGCCGGTGACTGCGCCTACGCGATCGGCGACAACGGCCGGCCGCTGCCGATGTCCTGCGGCTCAGCCGGCTACACCAACATGCAGGCGACCGCCGCGATCATCGCGCGCCTGACGGGCAGCGAGGTCCCCACCACCGGGCTGAAGTACTACGGCAACCACATCAGCCTCGGGAAGCGGGACGCGATCTTCCAGATGGTGGACGGGGAGGTCCGGTCGAAGTCCTGGTACCTGGGCGGCCGGATGGCCGCGCGGCTCAAGTCGGGCGTGCTCAGGGGGGCGGGGTGGAGCATCGCCCATCCGACGTTCGGCATGCCGAAGCGCAGGCGCCGCCTGGTCACCGCGCCCGACCGGTCCGGTGTGAGGGCCGCCGCATAGGCTCTTGCGCATGGACAGCGCAGCCATCGATCGGTTCGAGGCCAGCCGTGGCCGGCTGGCCTCGCTCGCGTACCGTCTGCTCGGCTCGGCGGCCGACGCCGAGGACGCCGTGCAGGATGCCTTCCTGCGCTGGCAGGCCGCGGACCGGGAACGTATCGAGGTGCCGGAGGCGTGGCTGACCAAGGTCGTCACCAATCTCTGCCTGGACCGGCTCCGCTCGGCGCAGACGCGCCATGAGCGCGCTGCCGGAGACTGGCTGCCCGAGCCGCTCCTCGAGGGCGACCCGATGCTCGGCCCTGCCGATACCTTCGAGCAGCGCGAATCGGTGTCCTTGGCCGTGCTGGCCCTCATGGAGCGCCTCTCACCGGTCGAGCGGGCCGCTTACGTCCTGCGTGAGGCCTTCTCGTACCCCCACGCCGAGATCGCCGGGATCCTCGACATCACCGAGTCCGCGAGCCAGCAGCATGTCCACCGGGCCCGACGCCGGGTCACCGCCGAGCGCCGCGGCGGCGACGAGGTGGACCCCGCGTCCGCGCGCCGGATCGTCGAGGAGTTCCTCGCCGCCGCCGCGTCGGGACGCACCGAACGGCTGGTGGCGCTGCTCACCGACGACGTGACGGCGGTCTCGGACGGCGCCGGACTGGCCAGGCGGCTGCTGCGGTACAAGACGCGCGAGCGTGTCGCCTCCTTCGTGCGGGCCGGCTTCAAGCCCACGCCGGCGAAGCGGCGGCTGGCCGGCGGCTCCCCCGCGATGCACATCGCGCTGGTCAACGGCTCACCGGCCGTCCTCGCCGTGATCGAGGACCGGGTCGTGGGCACCGTGGCGTTCGACATCAGCGACGGCAAGGTCGCCTCCCTGCACGGCATCGCCGCCGCGGACCGCCTCACGCGCCTCAATCAGGCCTGGCAGCAGCACGAGCCCGAGGCGCCGGTCATCCACGCATGGTGACACGAGCCCCCGGAAGCTCGAACCACCTGCGGTCCGGGCCTCGACCGACCTCACCTTCACGCGGCCGGTCTCAGCTGCCGTCCGGGGCCGTCGCGGGCCACGCCTGGGCGCTGACGAAGGCTGGGGTACAGCTGCCGAACAGTGGGAACATGCACGGCGCCGCCGTGGAAGACATCACCGCATGACGTGGCCCTTGCCCGAACCGATGCTCACCGCACCCGCGGACAGCCCTACCCTGCCCTCCGGATGGGCCGCAGGTCGAAGGGGGATGGTTCTCCAGACACTTGACGTTGCCTCATCCGAGTGACATCGCGGCATCTCTCCGAGGGGCAGTTCCCCGATCTGCTGGCGTGTGACTGCTGTGGTGTGGCTAGGGCGGCGCTCAGCGGCCCCACCAAGCCGGCTCCAACTGGCCCCAGTTCTAGGGTGGTTTGTGAAGATCAGGCGTCTTGATTTGGTCCCGTGGGGCGTCCCGATCTGGGACCGTCGCGGTGGCAGTTCCCGGAGATTCCCGAGGAGCGTCAGATCGCCGTCGAGCGGTTCCTCGCCAAGAGGCCCGAGCTCGTGCCGTATGCCAGCAACCTCCTGCGTCGGCCCGACATCGCGCCGCTCGCGGTCGAGATGTTGCTGGAGTTCGAGGCGGAGGAGCGGACTCGGCGCGAGCCCGCCCCAAAGGCCCCGAGGTCCGCCGGTACTGGCAGGGGCAATGGATGGATGGACTACGTTGCTGCTCTGTCGGGCGACGACATCCGGCGCCTCGCCGTCGAACTGGACAGCGAGATCAGCCAGCACCGTGACATCGCTGACCAGTGATCGCCAGCTGAAGGGTGTTGCAGAAGGCTTGGTGGCGGCATGTCTGGGGTGATGGCTGGCCTGCTGTTCCACGCTGTCATGGCGAGGTTGTGCATGGTTGCCAGGGAGACGTCGAAAATGGCGGCGGGGCTCGGTGTTCACATCTGCCGCGCCGGCGTCAGGTCCGCGATCTGCTGATGGGACAGCAGACCGGCAACGGCTTGGGCGATGTCGCTCATGTGCTCGCGGCGGCCGAGATGGCGGGCCAGCGCCCGCCAGTTCTTCAAGTGGGCGATGCCGTGCTCGACCCGGATGCGTCGCGAGGAATGTGCCTTGCGTTGCCGCTCATGCATTTCGTCGTACCAGTCCGGAGCGTTCTTCTTGAACTTGCGATGCGGCGGTGTCACCACACGTCCGCCGCTCTGAGCACCCAGGCCCTGGTAGCCGGCATCGGCGAGAATCTCCACGGCGGGGCCGTCGGCCAGGAGCTCGACCAGGCCTAACTGACGAGCGTGGGTGATGTCCGCGCAGCTTCCCGGCTCGGTCGGGCTGCAGAACAGCACGCGGCCGTCGCCGTCCGTGCGCGCCATGGATTTGACGGCGTTCTGCTTGCTCTTGCCGGAGATGAACGTGTCCCGGTCCTTGCGCCCGGCGGCCGGCCGCCGGACCCGGATCTCGGTGCCGTCGACGATCCCGGTCATGTCGCCGGCGCCGAGGTGGTCGACGACCTCGGCCAGGGTCCGCAACCGCACGCCGGGGCTGACAGTGCACCCTCGCTCGGCGAGCAGGGGCCGCACCTCGCCGATGGCTCGGGTGATGGTGGAGCGGTCCACGCCGAACAAGCAGGCCAGCACGTCGTGCGTGGGCCCGTGCCGGACGTGCACGACGGTGGCCAGGAGCCGGTCGACGAAGACCAACCGGTGCTTTCGCACCGGCGCCCACCGCCCCGCCTCCGCTGCCTGGACGCAAGGCTGGCCTGATGCCGTTCATGCCACAACGGGCCCAACTCCGCCACGAGTCCAGCAATCACATCGGCTGACAGACCTGTGATCCTTCGGTCGCTGATGATCGACGATCAGGAGCTCGACGTCCCCCTTCCAACATGCACGAGCTCGTTAGGGCGTGTGTCGAAAGTGGTTGCTCAGGGGCCGCGCCGTGCAGGGCAGGGCTCAGAAGCGCGCGGGCGGTGCTGACCGGCGTCGGTCCACATCAGGGGACGTGAAGTGCGGCCGGTGTGGCTCAGCGCGTGACGTCCATGCGCTGTGTGCCGATGACCGACAGCAGCCGTAGCGCCTCTTCGGAGGGCGAGCCTGGGACCGCGGTGTAGATCACGACCTGCTGGTCGCGGTCGGTGATGTCGAGGACGTCGCAGTTGACGGTGACGGGGCCGACCAGCGGGTGCTGGAAGGTCTTGCACAGGGTGAGCTCGGCGGACACGTCGTGGGATTGCCACAAGCGGGTGAACTCTTCGCTTTTGTCGAGGAGTTCGGCTACCAGCTCGGCGACCTCCGGATCGTCGGGGTAGCGGGCGGCGGCGGCGCGCAGCCGCTGCGTCGAGATGCGGGCGAAGGCGTCCGCGTCCGACACTCCGTACAGCCGCTGCCCCTGCGTGTGCGGGCCAAGAAAGACACGGCGCACGAGGTTGCGGTCGCGTCGCGGCAGGGCGGAGAAGTCCTCCATCAGGGCTGCCGCCAGATCGTTCCAGGCCAGCACCTCGAAGGTCGCGGACGTTACGGTCGCCGCGGCCTGCGGCAGTCGGTGCAGCAGGTCGAGGATGCTCTGCCGTACCTGGCGCGAGGGCCCGGCCGACGGGAGCGGCGGTGTGCCGGCCAGGTGATGGAGATGGTCGCGTTCGGCGTCCGTCAGGCGCAGGGCCCGAGCCAGTCCGGCCAGCACCTCGTGCGACGGGTGCGGCGCCCGGGCCTGCTCCAGCCGTGTGTAGTACTCGGTCGAGATGTGCGCCAGCTGCGCCACCTCCTCACGGCGCAGGCCCGGGGTGCGGCGGCGCGGTCCGGCGGGCAGCCCCACCTCGGCAGGGGTGATCCGCTCGCGTCGGCTGCGCAGGAAGTCGGCCAGTTGTCGTCGGTCCACCTCTCCAGTGTGCGGGGGCGCCGGGCCGCGGATCCAGGTACCGCCGGTGCCTGGTTGCGCTTCGCGGACGGGCGCAGGCTTGGCGCCATGGACAACACACCTGCCACCGGCACACCCACCACGCCTGCCGCCCTGGGCATGCTGGCCGACAAGGTCGCCTTCATCACCGGTGCCGGGCGCGGTATCGGAGCCGCCGCGGCTCGGCTCTTCGCCCGCGAGGGCGCCCGAGTACTTCTCGCGGCCCGGACGGAGGACCAGCTGCAGGCGGTGACCGCGCAGATCCGGGCGGCAGGCGGCACCGCGGAGTACGTGGTGTGCGACCTGGCCGACGCGGCCGGCGTGCGCGCCGCCGTGGACCGCGCCGTGAACGTCTACGGCCGACTCGACATCGCCTTCAACAACGGCGCGACGATCCAGCAGCCCGGCCCGATGCACCAGCTGCCGGAGGCCGACTTCGACCGCCTCTACGACGTGAACCTCAAGGGCGTCTGGCTGGCCATGGTCGCCGAGATCGCCGCCATCCGAACCACCGCCGGGACCGGCGCAATCGTCAACAACTCATCTGTCGGCAGCCTGATGGGCAATCCCGAGCTGCCCGTTTACGGCGCGATGAAACGGGCGGTCAACAGCCTCACCGAGTCGGCCGCCGTCACCTACGGCCCGGAAGGCATCCGCGTCAACGCCATCGCCCCTGGCAACACGGCGACCGAGATGATAAGCACCTGGGAAAAGGGATCACCCGGTCTCCGAGAGCGGCTCACGGCGCACACCCCGCTGGGCCGCGCGGCCGACCAGCAGGAGATCGCGCAGGCCGCCGCCTGGCTGCTGAGCGACCGCTCCTCCTACGTGACCGGCACGGTCCTCCGGGTCGACGGCGGCGCGCGGGCCTGAGCCAGAGACGCCTCTATCCCCGTTCACAGCCACTCGTTGATCGCCGCTACGAGGACGGTCGCCTCGTAGCGGACCGCGAGCTTGTCGTACCTTGTTCCCACAGCTCGGTGCCTTTGAGTCGATTGATGCCGCACTCAACCGCGTGCCGAGCTTTGTAGTCCTCCCGGTCGAACTTCGGCGGACGGCCGCCGCAGGAGCCGAATATCTTGCGGTTGCAGATGTGATCGGCCTTGTCCGGGACGGTGCAGCGGATCCCGCGTCTGCGCAGGTAGGCGCGGTTCTCACGGGAGGCGTAGGCCTTGTCGGCGCAACCGCGTGGGCCGGTTGCGCGGCCTGCCCGACCCCGGTCGGGGCACTCTGATGCGCCCCCAGGACGACCTCGAACTGCGGGGAGTCGCCCCGCTGCCCGGCAGTGATCATGATGGACTGGGCTTCCGGCCCTGCTCGACGGCCAGGTGCAGCTTGGTGGTCAGGCCACCGCGCGAGCGCCCAAGGCCGTGGTCGCCCGGCTCGGTGGAGACGCCGCCGGGCGGCTCCTTCTGCAGGTCCCCCTTTTTTCCTGCCCCGGCGGCATGCTGGTGGGCACGGACGATGGTGGAGTCAACGTTGATCTCCCAGGTGATCAGGTCCTTGGCATCGGCCCGGACCTGCAGGGCTGTGAAGATCCGCTGCCAGGTGCCGTTGCGCTTCGGAGATCAGGCGCTTCACCTTGCGCCGTACTCGCTCCGACGACCTCGAGGTCAGCGGCACCCGCGTGCAGCGCGGCCTCAGCCCACGTGCCGTTGTCGGGATCCGCCACGCTTGAACCACCTCCCGCTCGGTCGGGTGGAGCGCACGCAGCAATGCCGCCAGCCGCGCATCGGCGGGGACGAAGCCGATCACCTCCTCGGGCACCGCTGTGCTGTTCGCGAGGAGGTCGTACAAAGAGACGTTCTCGCCCATCGGCGTGTCCAGCAGCAGCACCCTCCTGCCGTGTGACCGGCGCCGCCATAGCGGCACCGCCTGCCGGTGAACTCTCGCGCCTCCGCTCGCGGCTGACTGACTACCTCATCGGGTTTCAACCGAAATCCACCGGTGACAGACGATCTCCCGAAGAAGGTCACATCCCTGACCGGCGCAAGTACATCACCGCAGGCGCACACCAGCCCCGTGATCTGCGAAGTACAGGATGAAATCTTTTCACTGGGCCCTTTTCAACTTCGAACCCGCAGGTCATCGGCGTTGGTGTAGTCGGTGATCTCGTACTTGTGCTGGTCGCGTGCGGTTGCCTGCATTCAAGATCGTCTGACAGTGGGTGGCCTCGGTATTGGCCAGCCCGAGCAGCGCCCGCAGCGGCGTGTTCGCGTAACGGGCCGACAGCCGCATGCGATCAGCACGAGAACACGATCAGCGAAGCGCACCAGCGCGCCGTGACCATCGACTTCAGCATGGCGGATCTTCTATGCAAGTCCGTATCCGGAGTCGGGTAGGTGTGCCACTCGGGGATGGCGGCGATCGATGTAGGTTCCGTATCGGGCAACACGGACAACGGCCACACCCCGGCTGACCACATCCCTCTCGAATTCCCCGTGATCACCGACTGTGATGCCGCGCGCATAGGCGGCCTCCCTCTTGGCCCGGGGCTGGCCGGCATGGATCAGCCCAACTCCATGCATGCCAAGTTCTCCGTCGATCTTGCTATAGAGCTGAGCATCCTCCCGAGCGCGAGACTCAGTGGGGGCCATGACATGAACACTGATATCACGGGCGTACAGGCCACGGGCGTAGAGGAAAGCCGGCAGTGCGGCGGCGAGAGAGCGGTCCCGATCCGTGCAAGGGACGCTGAGGGTCTCGATGGTCCGCTTGGCCTTGCGTAGGCGCCGACCCTCAAGTTGATCGCACATGGCCATCCCAATGGCCATCTGGTCGTCACTCAACGTCACCCCGACAGACTGACGGATCCCCTCGGCTATCAGCGCGAGTTCCCTGAAACGCAGCTCTCCGGCTGGGAGTAGCTCTCCGCCTAGGAACGGTTCATAGCCTGAGCCGCCCAGTACACCCGAGTTCAAGTCCGTTCGGATGCCGAACCTTGCTCTCCACGATCCAGCGGGTACGGGCCGCTGGCCGATGACGCCGATCCAAGACGGCGCGTCCGGCGCTTTGAACACACCCCCGCAGCCTCGATGGCGCATTCGGCGGGCACGGGACCTGATCACGTGGGGCAAGATGCAATCGTTGCAGATCCAGCGTCGGCAGCGGTCGCACTGCCATGCCTCCATTGCACTCAGTACATTGCGGGCGTGGTTTTCGAGCGGGTTGTCGGGAGGCGACGAATCCTTCCACCGCTCGTTCAAGGTCTCGTGCTTCGGCTCCATCTGAACAGGTGGTATTGGCTGTAGACAGATCCCGCACGATTCGCTGGGCTCCTGCTCGCGATTGGCTGTCACAGCCGCCACTTGTACCACGCCCCTCTGGGGACCGGTCCCGACACCAGGGTCCGTCAAACGGCAGGTGCCCCGAGGCGGTTGAACCGCTCCGCGGCTGCCGCCGGATACTGAGTCTTGCCCAACCTCAGCTTGAGGCGTTGAGGTGAAGGGTGAGGACCGCTTGGACGAGGCCGGTGATGCGGGTGGTGCTGCACCGCAGCTTGCGCAAGAGCCGCAAGGTCTTCAGCGTGGCCATGGCCTGTTCACCGAGCGCACGGATCTTGGCATGGGGAGTTGCCGGCCTGCCGGCCCGCGGACAGCTTGTCCCAGCGGCCGCGGTAAGGAACCCGCATGGTGCCGCCGGCGCCCTGGTAGCCCCTGTCGGCCCAGCAGCGGATGTCGGCCTCGACAGGGGCGTCGATGATGCCGTGGGTGCGGGCGGCGCGCAGCTCGTGCACCGCGCCGGGCAGTGCGGCCGAGGCCCACAGCAAGTTCCCGAGCGGGTCGGCGAGCACCTGGACGTTCATCCCGTGCCTTTTGCGCTTGCCGGAGTAATAGGGCCGGTCGGCGGCGATGCGGCCGATGGGGAGCAGTGTCCCATCGAGGATCAGGTACGCCTTCTGCGTCGCCGTGCCGAGGACGGTGGTCAGGTGGGCGGCCCGCGCGGCCAGGACCGCGACAGCCTCGGCCACGTACCGGTAGACCGTGGTGGTCCCGACGCCGCAACCAGTCGCCAACTGGGCGTTGGTGTGACCGCACCGCAGATGGGCGAGGACCAGCAGGGCCTGCCGGCCGGCAGGCAGCCGGCGCCACCGGGTGCCGCGCTGAGGGCGGCGGGCCCGCAGCAGGCCGGACAGGAAGCGAAGGGCTGAGCTGGACAGATCGATCCGCGATGAGTGAACAAGCACGCGAAGCTCCAGGCAGCGGGGTGCCGGTAAGAACCGTGTCACCAGCGGCAAACGGCGGTGATCAGCCCTTGGACGGTGATCTTGCTGGGCTGGGCGGCTCGTACACTGACGAAAATGGAGGACCACACGGCCACCGGGATCGCTGCACGTCCGGCGCCCTCCTTGCGGCAGTACGTCGACTCGTACGTCGGTTTCGACCTCCGCGGGTTCCCGGCAGGGGTGCACTGCGGCCCGCCGAGCCGCGCGCTCACTGCGGTGATCAGCCTGTCAGATCCTTTAGAGATGGCGGCGGGCGTTGACGACGGGTCACCGGTCACCCGATTCAGCAGCGTGGCCGGCGGTCTGATGTGCCGGTCCGTCGCGATCCACCACGACGGACGCCAGCAAGGCGTGCAGGTATCGCTGACACCGCGCGGGGCCCGGGCCATCTACGGCATGCCTGCCGCCGAGCTCGCCCACCGACTGGTCCCACTCGACGAGCTTCTCGGAGCGCTAGCCGTCGAGCTGGTCGACCGGCTCCGAGCGGCGACAACATGGACCGCGCGGTTCACCGCGCTGGACGAATTGCTCCTCCGAGCTGTCGGCCGCGGCGGCGACCGCGTGCCCCGGGAGCGCCCCGAGGTAGCCGAGGCGTGGCGCCGCCTCGTCGCCGCGCGGGGTTGCGTCCAGGTTGGTGCGGTCGCCGCGGAACTCGGCTGGAGCCGTCGGTACCTCACCGAGCGGTTTCGCGGTGAGGTGGGCCTGTCGCCGAAGACCTTCGCCCGAGTCTTGCGCTTCGAGCACGCGCACGAACTGGCCGCGGCGCAAGACCCGCTCCCGTGGGCCGATGTGGCAACCGTCTCCGGCTACGCCGACCAGGCCCATCTCGTTCGGGACTGGCGCGAGTTCACGAACCGATCACCGACGGCCTGGCGTCGCAGCGAAGTCCTCCTCGGAGCCAGGTAGCCGCCAATTGTCTGCCCGTCGCGTCGGCTTCTCTTCCCTTTTCTTCAAGACCGCCCGATCGCTGTCGTGGACGATCGCCGGCATGAGACTCGTCAACCACGAACGCAACGCCATGGACCTGCGGACCACCCCCGTGCACCTCGGACTGGGATCGAGAGCGAAACCCGTCGAGGGCTTCGCCTGGGACCCGGAGGTGCTCCAGGCCTACAGCGCCGCGGTCGCGGCAGACGGCGCCGAGGGCCGGATGGTGATGATCTTCGACGGCGACGGCCTCGGCGACCATTGGGAGAGTCACCCCGCAGGCGACGAACTGGTCGTTTGCCTCAGCGGGTCCGTGACGGTCACCCGCGACGTGGACGGGGTGCCCGACCGCGTTCTGCTCGGGCCGGGCGAGGCCACCATCAACCCGGCCGGGGTATGGCACGTGGTCGACATGGAGGGGCCTACGTCCATCCTGGCCATCACCGCGAGCCTCGGCACCGACCACCGTCCTCGGACCGACACCAGCCCGACCGAACGCGTCGGCACGCCCGGCCCGGAGGAAGCGCCGTGACGATACGCATCGCGTGCCTCGGCGACAGCCTCACCCGCGCGCAGTTCAGCGTCGACTACCTGGGCCTTCTTGGACGACGCCACCCTCCCGGTGACGTGCAGCTTGCCCGCCTCGGCGCCAACGGTGACTTCGCCTACAACCTCTTGCAGCGCCTTGATGCCGTCGTCACGAACCCGCCCGATGTGATCACCGTCTTGATCGGAACCAACGACGCCCGAGCGAGCCTCGCCGGCTACCCCGTCGAGCAGGCCATGAAGCGCAAACAGCTCCCCGATCGCCCGTCAGCCGGCTGGTTCCAACAGTGCCTGGGAACCGTCGTCGCACGGCTGCGAGCGGAGACCGACGCGACGATCGGTCTGCTGTCGCTACCGGTACTCGGCCAACAACTCGACGGAGCAGCGGCACAGGCATCGCAGGCGTACAGCCGGATGATCGCCGAGGTCGCCGCCACCAACGAGGTGGCCTACCTTCCGCTCCACGAACGCCAGACCGAGGAACTACGCCAAGCTGGCCCGCCGCCGATCCCCTACCGGGAGGTGACGCCCGCAGCGAGCGTCAGCGTCCTCGTCCAGCACGCAGTGCTGCGCCGCAGCCTCGACACGATCTCACGGCGGCGAGGTCTCGTGCTCACGACCGACCACATCCACCAGAACAGCCGCGGAGCGACCCTTATCGCCGAGGTCATCGACGCCGGTCTGCTGACCCAGAGCACGTAGCTGGTTCCAGCGCCCAGCCGGTCGGATGCCATCTTCCGCGCGGAGGTGGCATCCGATCCAGGCGGTCAACGCCTACGGCAACAAGATCAACCAACGGTTCCACAACGGGGAGGGCTGGACGGTCCGCGGCGCGAAAAGTCCGGGACCCCGGCCGCAAGGACCGGTGGGGGGCCGCCACGACCCCTACGGCATCCGGCTCGTCTGACTGCATGACCGCCGCAGGGGCACGTGGTCACGGTTCGTAGCGGCTGCTGTCGTCGATCGCGACCCCGTTTCGGCGAGCCGGCCTGGGACCATGCGGTCCGTGCATAATCCGGTCGCCCCCCGGTGTGAAAGGCCCAAGACTCTCGGCGCGGCGGCGCGCCGGCAACTGCACCCGCACCTGCTCGGGCTTGCGTTCCTTGTGAAGCCAGCGATCGACTGCCCGTCCGGCCACGTGTGCATCTACCCGGAGATCGACTTCGGCGGTCAGCCGTGGGTGCGGCGTGCCGTGGACGGCAGCGTGAGGGACCTCCCCTCCGCAATCCGTGACCGCGGCAGCTCCATCCGCAACAACTCCGACCGCACAGCCCGCGTGTACGAGAAGCGCAACCACAGCGGCCGGCATACGTGCATCACCCGCAGCGGCGGATCCATTCACGACCTGCGCGGCTACAACCTCAACGACCAGACCCGCTCCCTGAAAATCAACCGCAACGACTGCGGCTGGTCCCTCCCCAGCCTGACGCGTACGTGCGGCCCCGGCGGGCGCCGGCTCCGTCAGCCTCAAGGGGACTGCGCTTCCCCCTTTCCCGCAAGCCGGGCGTGCTGGGGTTCAAGGCGGCGGCCCCTCGTTCTGGTAGAGCGAGGGGCCAGAGCAGATGACCGAGCTGATGGTCCTGCTGTAGGGCGTGTTTCGAAAGTTGCAGTTGCTGGAGATTCTGGCGTCTGACGCGAGTTCAGACGGGTTGAGCGAGAAGGGCGGTCACGGCGTTGAGGACCATTCCGATGCCGATCCCCCCGACAGTCCAGCCGAGCGCCTTGGCGCTGTTGCGGGTGAACCAGTCGTTGATCCGCTGCAGGACTGGCTCGGCGCGGTCGTGCGCGGCGATCCGGACGACGCCGAGGAGGACCGCCGGGAGGATCATCACGACGCAATAGCCGGCCAGCGCCCCGCCGATGACCTGCCAGGTCAGATCGGCATTCGCGACTAAGCCGACGGCCGCCAGGTAGGGCACCATGGTGATGATCTCCAGCGCCGTGGCCACCAACGCGAGGCTCATCAGGCCGCGCACGCCTCCACCCCGCTTGTCCCGGCCGTCCAGACCTTCGCCGTCCGGCACGGCACCCGACATCGCCGCAGCCCGCCAACGCTGCAGTCGGCCCGGTCTGCCCGCCCGGCGGCGGGCGCGGGCCTCCAGCCGGTAGCTCAAGGCGATGACGATCAAACCGAGGACGAGCTGCCCGATCCGCAGGTTCGTCTGGGCAACGTCGGCGAAGGCCGCCCGGACGGCCTCCAGCACCGCATCGGCCCCCAGCACCAAGAGAACGCCGACGCAGAAGTAGAACGTCGCGACCGTAGCCAGGTAGACGGCGATCCGGCCGGCGCGCACCCGCCCCGGGGTGAGCAACAGCCAGATCGGGATCAGCAGGGTGCCGAAGCTTGTGCTGTCCAGCAGCCCAAGCCCGGCCAGCGCCAGCGCCAGCGTCGCGCTCATCAGTCGAACAGCCGGTCAACGTAGGCGTCCAACGCGGCGCTGATGCGGGACGCGTCGAACCCGTTCCCGGTCGCCGCGTGGTGCAGGCACAGCCCGTCCACGAACGCGACCAGCGCCGCCGCCTCCGCCTCGGTGTCGACACCCGCGGCGAGTTCGCCGGCCCGCTGCGCGCCGCACAATGCCTCCTCGACGCCCCGCAGGAGCCGCACGGTAGCGTCCCGGTGAATCGCCGCCATGTCGGCGTCGGTAAGCGACGCCTGCACGAAGCTGAGCCAGACTCGCAGCTCGGCGCGCCGCTCGACCGTCAGCGGCAGGAACGTCTCCATCAGCCGCACGACGAACTCCCGGACCGGCGGCTCGACCGGAATGGCGGCGATGCGCTCCTCGGCGCGCCTGTAGACATACTCGATGCCGAACCTCAGCAGCTCGTCCTTCGAACGGAAATAGCGCTGGACGAGCCCCACGGACACACCCGCCGTCCGTGCCACGTCAGCGAGGGTGGTCCGCGCCAGTCCCCGTTCGGCGACCACACTCATCAGCGCGGAGGCGACCTGGCCGCGTCTTGTGTCAGCGTCAGCATGCTGCGTCATAAAAAAATATTACTGCAATATTATTTAGGAGGCATCCCGTTTCACGTTCGGCGGGCACATCATCGGGACCGGCACCGAGTCTCTACCGCCTCACCTGCACCCGGGCGGCCGGGCCGCAGGACGCTGCCGCATACTGACCGCCATCGTCATCCCCAGCGGGCGTGTCCCCCTGGCGACAGCCGCTCGCCCGGGCTGGGCGGCGGAGCCGAAGTGGGACGGGCTCCGGGCGCTGATCGCCCTCGATGCCGGGAAGGTGATCCTGCGCCCGCACTGCCGGTGCTTCCGTTTATGTCAGAGGGGGCCGGGCCGTCAACACCTCGGTCATGGCCGGTTCACAACCGATTCGGCTGATGATCCCCGGTCTCCTCCTCCGGTGAGGTGAGAGTCCGTGGGAGGCACTGCCTCTGTGGCTCGGATGACGAAGGAGTCATCATCTTGCCTCGGCATCGCGTCGTGCTGCGCGGCGGCACCGTCCTCACCATGCCGACCGACGGAGATGCAAGTCCGCCTCGGCCCCGCCAAGGGCAAGGACAGCGCCACCACGCTCGGCCCGGTGTTCGTCACCCCCGACGAACTGGAGCCCTACCTGTATTGACCCGCAGGGTTGTTCACGCGGGTGATGGGTGGCTTGCCTCCGAGTGCGGTGTGGCAGCGGTGGTGGTTGTAGGTGTGCAGGAAGTCTGTCAGAGCTGCAGTCCGCTCGGTGTTGCTGGTGTAGGGCCGCAGGTAGGCCCATTCGTCGAGCAGGGTGCGGTTGAAGCGTTCGACCTTGCCGTTGGTCTGCGGCCGGTAGGCGCGGGTGAGCTTGCCGGTCGCGCCGAGGTCGGCCAGGGCCTGCTGCCAGGCGAAGCTTTTGCGGTAGGGCCAGGCGTTGTCGGTCAGGACCCGTTCGATGCGGTCGATGCCGCAGGTGGTGAAGAAGGCTGCGGCCCGGCGGAGGAAGTCTGCGCAGGTGGCGGCCTTCTCGTCCGGATGGATCTCGCTGTAGGCGAGGCGGGAGTGGTCGTCGACGGCGGAGTGGACGTGGTCGAAGCCCATGCTGGTGCGGGTGGCGCGGCCGGCTTGTCGGCCGAGGACTTTGTGGCCGCCGCCGTCGGGGATGCGGCCGAGTTTCTTGACGTCGACGTGGATCAGCTCGCCGGGGCGGGCGTGCTCGTAGCGGCGGATGATCTGGCCGGTGGGCCGGTCCAGGAAGGCCAGGCGGTTCAGGCCGTGGCGGACCAGGACGCGGTGGACGGTCGAGGCGGGCAGGCCCAGGATCGGACCGATGCGGGCCGGGCCGAGCTTGCGGTCCTGCCGAAGACGGCACACGCGGGCTTCGATCGCCCCTGCCGTGCGGTGCGGTGTCGTGCGCGGACGGCTGGACCGATCGTGCAGTCCTTGCTCGCCTTCAGCCCGCCAGCGGCGCATCCACTTGTGCGCGGTGACGCGGGAGATGCCCATCTCGGCGGCAACATGGGCGACAGGGCGACCGGTGCGGACACGTTCGACCAGCAGCCGCCTGCCGTGAACGGTCAGCCGGGCATTACGGTGGAACACGAAGGCCTCCGTGCGGTGAAGATTCGACACCTCCACCACACACGGGGGCCTTCGCCACGATCAAGACCGGCCCCCGTTAACAACGCTCGTGATCAATACACCTACCGAGCAGGCAACGCCTCGGCCTGCGGATGACGGCCGCCGTCCACGGCACCGTCGTCGGCGAGGACATGCGGAGCAACATGGCCTTCAGCCACGCCCAGGTGATCGCCTACGCCTCGCGGGGCACCGGAGGTCCGCATCGGCGACATCCTCGGCTCCGGAACCTGCGGCGGCGGCTGCCCTGGCAGAACTGTGGGGACGCCGCGGACTCGACGCCCACCCTCGCCTGGCCCCCGGGGACACCGTCACCCTCAGAGTCACCCGGCGCCACCCCGACCTGAAGAACGACTTCTACGCCAAGGTCCGCCGGCGGGCCCGACCTGCCAAGCCCGAAGTACGGCTACGCAAACAGGTCGTGAAACTCAAGGAACTCCGCGCAGCAGACCAGCAGGAGCTCGCCGAACTGCGCGCCGACCGCGAAGCCCTCGTCCGCGTCGTCCACCAGCTGACCCTGGAGACGCGGCAGCTTCCCAGTGACGGTGACCATCAGCGACTTCAAGAATCCAGGACTCGTCGCGAAGCCCCGCTGATCACTCCATGCACGGTTGGTACATCCGCTTCGGGCTCGTCCGGCTTGGGCCTCGCCTCCGCCGCAGTCCGGGCGGTCGCAGTCCTGGAAGGTTTGCCTCCCCTCGCGTCCGGCTTCGCCATGGCTCCCTGTCCTCTGTCAATCATGCCCAGCGCCACTCCGACGATGATGATCACGCCGCCCGCGACTTGGGCGAGCCTGATCGACTCCCCGTTGATCACGACGGCGCCGATGACGCCGAAGACTGGGACCAGGTTGAGGATGTTGACCGCGACGCTCGACGCCATCCTGCGCAGGCCGTAGTTGTAGAGCAGGAAGCCGCCGACCGAGCACGCCACGGCCAGGTAGGCCAGCAGCGATGAGGCGGTCGCGCCCGGCATCCGCCAGTCGTCGGCCTCCAGCAGGGACGCGAGCAGGAAGCCGGCCGCGCCCGCCAGGGTCTGGTAGTAGGTGACGCTCGTGGCGTCCTGGCCGGCGCTCGCGCGCTTGCCGAGCACGTTGTAACCGGCCCAGGCCAGCCCGCCGAGCAGCAGCAGGATGTCGCCCAGCCAGCGCGAACTGCCTCCGACCTCGGCTCCGTTGCGTACGACGAGGTAGGCGCCGACGGTAGCCAGCAGCACGCCCGTCGCCCTCGGCAGCGGCATCCGGGTGCGGAAGACGACCAGCTCCACCAGCATCGTCATCAGCGGGTACGTAGCCACGATCAGCGACGCGTCGGATGCCGTGGACAGATCAACGCCGACGTTCTCCAGAATGAAGTACACGGTGATGCCGAGGAAGCCGCTCAGGTAGAGCTGCCGCCGCTGCCGGGGTCCCGGCCGGGCCGGACGGTGCGGCCTGAGCCGTACCATCACGCCCAGGAGTAACGCCGCGAGGGTGAACCTGATGGCGCCGATACTGAGCGGGCCGACGTCTTTCAGCACCTGCTTCGTCACCGCGTAGGAACTGCTCCAGAACAGTGCGGCCGCCATGACCGCACACACCGCCCAGACTGTTGGTCCTCGCTCACGCATATCGAGTCGCCCCTCTCCGCTACCAGTGCCGCCAACCACACCGTGACCGAACGAACGTCGGCCAACTAAGCTGGAGGCTAACAACACAATCGAAGGCGTTGCCAAGTGACCGAATCATCTTCGGAATCTCGTGAGGTGAGGCAAGCGTGGACGAACTAGATTCGGCGTTGGTCCGGATGCTGCAGGAGGACGGTCGGCGCACCAACCGTGACATGGCGGAGGAACTCGGTATCGCCCCGTCCACCTGCCTGGAGCGAATCCGATCGCTGCGCAAAAGCGGCGTCCTGACAGGGTTTCACGCGGAGGCAGACCTCGCGGCGATCGGCCGCGGGCTGCAGGCGGTGATCGCCGTACGGGTCCGCCCGCCGACACGTGCGGTGATCGAAACCTTCCAGACCTTCCTGGAGGGGATGCCCGAGGTCGTCTCGATCTTCGTCCTCACCGGCAACGACGACTTCCTCGTGCACGTCGCCGTGCGGGACACCGACCATCTGCACGCAGTGGTCCTGGAGAAGCTGGCGAAGCGCCCGGAACTCGCTGATGTACGGACGTCGGTGGTTTATGGCCACATGCGCAAGAAGGTCATCGGTCCGGCGTGACAGCGGCGCGATCCCGCTGGCGGCGGGTCATCGGGCCGGTGTGCACGTATGCGGCGAGCAGCCGGCCCCGCGGTGGAAGCGCTGCGCTGGTTCGGGCGGATCGGCCCATGGGCACGATCAGCCATCGAGTACACGACCAGCGGACCCGCGTGGCAGGTATGACCCATGACATGGACGCTGCCAGACCCGATGCTGGCCGGACCCGTGCCCGCATCTGGACCTGCGGCCTGAATGAGTGGCCCAACCGAAATGGCACGGTTCTCAGACACTTGAGGTTGCTTCATCCGAGTGAGATCAGCGGCAGCAGTAGCCGGGAGGCTCCGGCCACTTCCAGGGTGCCGACGACGCAGTAGAGGCCCGGCGACATGCCGAAGTGCGCTGCCGCCTGCCGCATGAACGGCACCGCGGCGATCTTCGCCGCTCCCAGTGGCAGGAAGACCAGGGCCAGGGCGACGTGATCTGTGCGGTGGTCACGTCGACCGGCCCAGACGTTCGCGTCTCGTCGGCGAGACCTGGTCCATGCGCTCGCGGATGTAGCGCTTGACGTCGATGTGCTCCATGAACACCTCACCGACTCCCGCCTCGACGAGCTGCCCGAAGAGGTCGTCCACAAGCTCGGGCTGGGTGGCGAAGTGGGGCAGGAGCGGGCCGACGAAGGCGTAGGTGCGGATACCGGCCTCGTCCTGCCCCTTTCAACACAAGACCGGTCAGCCGGCCACGCTGCAGGCCGGCGGCGTCCATCAGCTGGTAGGCCGCGATGCGCAGGTCGTCATCGTGGGCTGAGGGCTCGGCCAGGCGGCGGGTCTTGGCCCAGGTGCAGCCACCGGCGAACGTCAGCATCAGCGTCACCGCGCGGGCCGCCTGGTCACGGCGGCCAGCAGAGTGCACATACCTCTGGCGGGTGTGGACGTTCAACGCGGGGGGGCGCGCCCTGAGGGTGCACCTGGTGCAGCCCGACGTCGCGCCCGCGACATCGCCGTGGTTCAGGTGCCGCTTCCCGGCGAGTGACCAGACTCCTTGCACCGGTCTAGTGCCTGCCGGTTTACGGCGGGCGCGGACATTGCGGACCCCTCGGGAGCGACACGCCCTGCCGTACTGTTGATCACTGCACGCATGGCCGATATGTCATATTTACGGGACTACTGTCCTCTCCCTCCACAGGAATACCGAGGCCTACCCGCCATGCCCGATGGACAGCGCGACGCGGCGTATGAGGAGCTCAGAAGATCCCGTTGCGTCGCCCTGCGCCCGCACGCACTGGCGGCTTGCGCCACCGCCGCGGTCATGGCGTCGCTCGCCGCCTGTTCTTCCACCGGCACGCTCGACGAGGTGCAGACGTCCCCCCTGCCCGGCCAGGCGCCAGCCGCCGCATTGGCGGGGCAACCGTCAGAAAAACCCGGCGCGGCTCTCGCGCGGGCGCTCGAGCCGGTACTGAGGGACGATGAGACCCGGTTGGCTGTGGTCGTGCGCGACCTCAACTGTGCTGACCGGAAGATCGCGTCTTACCAAGGCGACGCGTCGTTCAACACAGCGAGCATCAGCAAGGTGAACATTCTCGCGGCGTTGTTGCTCCAGGCGCAGGATGAGGGCCGCGAACTGACAGCCGAGGAGCGCCAGGCCGCCGAGGCGATGATCAAAACGAGCGACAACGACGCGGCGGACCTCCTGTGGCGGGCGATTGGTCGGGGAGAAGGCCTCGACGCGGCGAACGAACGGCTGGGGCTTTCCTCGACACATGGCGGCCCCGGCGTTCACTGGGGCCTCACACAGACGACAGCCAAGGACCAGATCCGGCTGCTGCAGTCGGTTTTCCCCTACGCGTCGGCGAACTCCGTCCGCACGCGCGAAGGGCTGAACCCTGAATCCCAGGCCTACATCCGGGAGCTGATGGGCGACATCACGGAGGGCCAGGACTGGGGTGTGTCGGCCGCGTCCTCCCAATGGTCACTCAAGAACGGCTGGGTGCAGCGGACCACAACCGGGCTGTGGGTCATCAACAGCATCGGACTGGTCACGGTGGACGGGCACCGGTACCTGGTTTCGGTCCTCAGCAGCGGCAACGCGTCGAAGCAAGGCGGCATCTCGCTGATCGAACGGGCGGTAAGAGCGGCGATCGACGCGACCAGCGACCACACCCGTCACAGACCGACTGGCGCAAGCGCCAGGAGGCCGGTAGGGCTCCGTTAGGTCAGTCTTGATCTCGCGCCGTGTGGGTCCTGGGGCAGCTGCTGACACGTAGTGCGGTGCCGCTCGAAGTACCTCAGAAGGCCTTGTTGTCGCCGTAACCGTGGGTGTGGCAGAAGCACCGGTCGGGGAGCGGTGTCGGCGGCCGGTCGGAGCCGCGGCGAGACGGCAACCTCACCGGACTGCCCATCAGAGACCCCTTCGACCACTGCGGCGGCGCCGAACTGGACAAGAGCGGTGTCGCGGAGCTGACCGGCGGTGCCGCGCGCTACGTCTGGGCGACGCTCGAGCCTGGCCGGTCAACGGCATGAGTGGTTGTACTTGCGCACCGTGAGCGTGCGGAAGCGCACGTCGTCGGTGGTGCCGGGGGCGGCTGTGAAGCCGAATCACGCGCGGGTGTCGATGACGAGACCGGTGGTGGTGGCAGCCTGGCGACGGGCGCGTTCGCGGACGTGGGGCTGCCATCGGGCGCCTACGACATCGGCCAGGCCCCGAGCGAGGTCTGGGCAGGGCCGGCGGATCTGGTCTTTCACGTACCGCTCGACGGTCGCTGCGAGACGTGCCCTTGAAGGAACAGAAGCCGGCTACTCACCGGACGCCTGTTCAGGGTCCGGGGCTGGCGAGGCGAGCCTGAGGGCATCCTTGCGTGTGGTGACATCGTTGAACTGTTGGATGAGCTCTGTGACCCGCGGCTGCGAGGCGGGGTGCGTGCCGAGGTGGCCCTGTGCGCGGAGCAGTTCACCGTAGAGTGCTCCGTACATTCCGCAGAGCTTGATGGATTCCTCCACGCGGTCATGCAGGCCGGTTGCGTAGGGCGCTGCGATGGCCACCGCAGCCAGGCAGGACAGCGTGGAGACCACGATCTGGGCGGTGAGGCGGGAACCGTCGGCGATGATCGGCCAGGCGAGGAGCCCTGTGATGATGCTCAGTGCGGCCGCCGCAATGTTGTACTGACGGGCCCTGTGCAGCAGACGAATTGCTTCCCTCGGCGTCCTCTTCACCCAGTAGCGAGCGCGTACGGCGCTGCCATCGAGCTGGCGCAAGACCTCGCCGTCGTACAGAACACTTGCAGGTCTCGTCCATCGTCTGACCAACTTCAGTAGCACCATCACTCCCGCCACTCTTCCGGTAGTGATTCCACAGTGACGTCAGTCGATCACACTTCTTCGATGCAACGCGCCGATTCCCGATCAAAGGTCCATGCGCCTTTGCGATCATTACCGGATGGGCTCATAGTTTGGAAATACACTACGCTGGAGCTCCGGCCCGGTTACGGCGGGCCGGAGCTCCAGATGACGCGGTTGTCTCTCCCCGTGGTGACGTCTTTGGGGTCGGTCGTTGCCCCGGTTCTAGTTGTCGATCACGCGGAAGCTGCTCGTGACGGTCCCCACGACACCGAACTGGCTGCCACCAGGCAGAACAGTGGCGACAGGAGCGCCGGCGTTGCAGTTGTTCCCGCTGAAGAACTGAACGATCCTGTCGGTGTTGTTGGTGATGTTGAAGCTAGTGAGAGCCGGGCGGACCACGGCGACGCATGCTCCGGGGTTGGCCGTGTACGTGCGCTCGTTGATCTGGATCTCGCCGCCGTTCTTCTTGGCCTCGCGGTAGTCCTTCTTGTAGTCGTAGTCGCTGTCGCCGCCGTCCTTCTTGGCCTCGCGGTAGTCCTTCTTGTAGTCGTAGTCGCTGTCGCCGCCGAGGGGAGCCGTGGCGGGACGGACGGCTTCCTGGACGGACGCGGCGGACTGGGGGGCCTCCGCGGAGGCGTAGGTGACGCCGGTGATGGTCATGGCCACGGCTGCCGAGGCGCCGGCTATCAGGGCGGCGGTACGCTTCTGCATTCCAGTCTTCTCCTTCTTTGAGGAAAATCGGCTGAACTGCCGATCCGGGAATGAACCTACTGAGGGAATTTCCCGGCGGCACCTCAAAGGTCACTGACGTGTGACGCTCAGCGGCCAACCGGGCGCATACGAGGGCACCTCGTGGGGATTCAAGGCCGCCCTGATGTACCGTCAAATGAGCCTGGTCGCGGGCGTATTAAGAAAGACCTTAGGCCGGGGCGGTGAATGAACCGGCGGTCCTTCACTCTGTCGGACCATCGCAAGCGTGTCGGACCTTGACTCCGCCTCTGATTCACCCCCTGAGAGCTTGTCAAGGACCGACAGCGCCCCTGGGGTCTCGCTGTCGCAGAGGAGCTGACAGGAGAGGGCCGCACCTGGTTTTGGTGAAAGGCGCTGACAGGTAGGCGCCCGATCCCCGGAGGTCTGCCCCCACTGAGATACAAAGCCACGGTGGTGACGGTTGCGCCCGTTGCGGTGCTTGGCCACGACCAGGTCGGCCTCGCCCGCGCACGGCGACTCCGTCTGGTGGGCGCTCGATAGAGCCGGACTCATGCAGGTCGGAGACTTGCCGCTTCTTCATGACGAGTCACCGTGGGGCGCTCGGAGTCAGTCAGCCTGGCCAGGCGATGTCGACGACGTACAGGCGCCCGGCGGTGCGGTTGGTCCAGTACACGGCGTGAGGTGTCCGACCGAGGCGGAGCGGACGTCCTCGGGGTCGCGGGGGTCGAAGGGCGAGAGGACCACGGGTCACGACCGGCTATGCCCAGCACGTCGCGGAGCATCTCGCGCGCGTGCTCGGGCAGGTCGTCCAGGACGGCCAGGGCCTTGGGCGACAGGCGAGCGGGCCAGGGCACGTCACTCATGGGCGCTGGGCCGAGGACGTCGGCCAGGTCGTCGACGCCGTCGGAGTCGTCGCAGCCGGCAGTCGGCCAGGCTGACAGAACCGCCGATCGAGGCTCCGTAGAGGTTAACTTGTCCGGTGCAGGTGAAGCCCGAGTCGAGGTACATCCCGCCGCCCACGGTCAGTTCGGGCGCCTGAAGGCCGCCGTTGCCGCCGATGCGGGCACCCCGGAAAGATTGGCCGGCGAAGAAGGCGGGGAGGAGCCGATTCCGGGCATGCCTGACGACCCACCGTTCGTGCACGTCGGCGCCACCGCAGCGACCGTCCTCCTCGGGCGGCCGTCGCTGGCTCGCGGCCCTTCCTCTGGCCGGTCGCTGGAAGTCCCGCCATCGGGAGGGAGGCCGGATCAGGACGAGGTTAGGCCAGGACGCGACCCAGCGCGCTGCCGGGCCGGGCTGTGAGTTCCTCCCAGGTGCCTTCCTCCGTGACGCGGCCCGCTTCGAGGACGGCGATGCGGTCGGCGCGGCGGATGGTGGCAGGGCGGTGGGCGATGACGATCGTGGTGCGGTCGTCCTTTGCGAGTGCGGTGGCCAGTTGGGCGTCACCGGCGTTGTCCAGGTGGGCGGTGGTCTCATCGAGCACGAGGACTCTCGGCTCGGCCAGCAGCGCGCGGGCGAGCGCGATGCGGGCGCGCTGGCCACCGGAGAGGGTCGAGCCGCGCTCGCCGACGAGGGTGTCCAGGGGGGCGATCCGGTCGACGCCGCACAGCCGGGCCGTTTCGGCGAGCAGGTCCTGGTCAGCGTCGGGTGCGGCCAGCCGCAGGTTGTCGGCGAGGGTGCCGTGGAAGAGGGGGGTGTCCTGGCCCACCACGGCGACGGCACGCCGGAGTGCGGCATCGCTCAGGTCACGCACGTCGACGGGATCGCCGGCGGCGGGTATCAGGTGAACGGTTCCCTCCGACGGATCCCAGAAGCGGGCCAGCAGGTGCGCGCAGGTCGACTTGCCGGCCCCCGAGACACCGACCAGGGCCAGGGTCTGCCCCGCCCGGACTGTCAGTTCGAGTCCGTCCAGCACGGGTCGGCCTCCGTAGTCGAAGCGAACCTGGTGCAGGCGGACGCCCAGCGGGCCGGGGGGAAGCGATCGGGGCGAGACGGGCGGCGGGGCGAGAGCGGGGGCCTTCACGGCCGCGTCGACCCGGGCGGCGGCAGCGCGCAGTCCCACGGCCTGGCTCAGCGCCCGGGCCGACTCGGCGACGGGACCCAGCACGGACAGCGCCAGCGCCATCGCCGCCGGAGCCCAGGCGCCGTGCAACCGTCCAGAGGTCACGGACTGCGCCGCGGCGGCCACCACGCCGAGGACCGCGCACACGATGAGGAGGTCGCGGACGGCGGCGGCCAGGGCCTCCCAGCCGGCCTCGGCACGCTGTGCCTCCCCCACCGTGCGGCCCTGTTCGGCGAGACGCGTGCGCCGCTCGGCCAGCCCGCCGAAGGCGAGCAGCTCACGCAGCCCGTCGACGGTCTCCACCGTGTCGGCCGACAGCTTCGCGGCGGCCGCCCGGGTGCGGGCGCCGCGCGCCGCGCGTCCGCGCGCGTCGGCGAAGGGAGCCGCGGCGAGCAGCGCGGCGACGGGCAGCACCGCCACCAGCAGCCAGGGCTCCACGGTGGCCAGCACAGTGGCCCCGCCGGTGAACACCACCCCGGACGCGAGGAGTTGGGCGGTGGTGTGGGCGTAGAAGAACTCCAGTGCTTCGACGTCGGCCATGGCGGTGGCGGCGAGGTCCCCGCTGCGCCGGCCGGCGACGCGGGCGGGCGCGCTGCGGGCGAGTCCGTCGAAGACACGGACGCGCAGTTCGGCCAGCACCCGGTAGGCCAGGTCGTGCGAGAGGTCCATCTCGCGCCAGGTCATCAGGGCGCGGACGAGGACGAGGACGACGAGCGCGGTGGCCGTGCCGGCCGACGGGGCGCGGTGCTCGATGACGGTGGTGCCGACGGTGTGCGCGGCCAGCGTCAGCAACGTGACGAGTGAGCCCTGTTCGACCAGTGCGGCGGCACAGGTGCGGGCCATCATGGGGCGGTGCCCGGCGAGGGCGGGGAGCAGTGCGCGCAGTGAGCCGCGCGCGGGCACGTCCACCGTCGTGCTGCCGGTGGTGCTGCTCATGCGGCGAGCCCTCCTTCGTAGGTGTGGCCCGCCTTGACGAGCTCCGCGTAGACGCCCCCGGCTTCGATGAGGGTGGTGTGCTCGCCGACGGCGTCCACCCGTCCGCCGTCGAGGACGACGATGCGGTCGGCGTGCCGGACGGCGGCGAGCCGGTGGGCGACCACCAGGACCGTCCGGCCGCCCGCTGCGGCGAGCAGTTCACGGACGATGTCCGCCTCGCGGCGTTCGTCGACCGCGCTGGTGGCCTCGTCGAGGACGAGCACCGGAGCGTCGGCCAGCAGGGCTCGCGCGAGGGCGAGCCGCTGCCGCTGGCCGCCGGACAGGGTGGCGCCCCGTTCACCGAGGACGGTGGCGTAGCCCTCGGGGAGGGCGGCGATCTCGTCGTGGATGCCGGCGGTTCGTGCCGCGCGCATCAGCTCTTCGTCCGCCGCTTCCGGCCGGGCCAGGCGCAGGTTGTCGGCGATGGTGGCGTGGAAGAGGTACGTCTCCTGAGAGACGACGGCGATGCCCTGCCGTAGCGAGTCGAGCGCGTACTCCGTCACGTCGCGACCGCCGAGGGTGATCCGGCCGTGCTGCGGGTCGTGGTGGCGCAGGAGCAGGGCGAGGAGCGTGGACTTCCCGGCGCCGGACGGGCCGACGATCGCGGTCGTACGTCCCGCCTCGGCGGTGAAGGTGACACCGCGGAGCGCGGGCGTCTCAGCACCGTCGTAGGTGAAGTCGACGCCGGTGAAGCACAGTTCGGGCGATCCTGGCCAGTTCGCCTGTGCCGTCCCCGTGTCGCGGACGGCCGGCTCGGCGGTACGCAGCGCCGCGAGCCCGTCCGCGGCCGACACGCCCAGGTACCCGGCGTGCCACTCGCGGGACAGGTCGCGCACGGGACGGAAGCACTCGGAGGCCAGCAGCAGCACGAGGTAGGTGCCGGTCGCCGTGGTGGATCCGGTGACGGCGGACCGGCAGGCGAGGAGCGCGGCTGCCGCGGCGCCGCCCTGGATGGCCAGGTCCGTGATGCCGGTGTCGACGAGGGACACCCGCAGCTTGGCGACGGTCGCCCGGTGCAACGCCGCCGACCGCTTCTCCAGCCGCTCCCGGGCGCGCCCGACGGCACCGGCGGCCCGCAGGGCGGGCATGCCTTGCAGGGCCTCCAGGTAGTCGGCGCCGAGCCCCTCGTAGGTGTCCCAGTGTTCCTTGCCACGCTTGGCCAGCAGCCGGTCCCAGGCGCGCGGCCCGAGCAGGGCGAGCAGCAGGGCGGGGACGAGGCCGAGGAGAGCGGCCGGTTCCACGGCAGCCACGGCGGCGAGCAGCAGGGGCGGCACGGCGAGGGTGATCAGGAGCTGGGGCAGGTAGCGGGAGACGTAGGCGTCGACGCCCTCGACACCGTCGACGAGGGTGGTGCGGACGGCCCCGGCGCGTGCGGTGGTCAGGTGCGCGGTGCCCAGCCGTCCGAGGTGGGCGAGGAGTTCGTCCCGCAGGGCCACCCTGACTCCGGCCCCGGCGCGGGTGGCGGTGCGCCGTTGCCAGTTGGCGAGCCCGGCGCGTGCGGTGACGACACCGAGCACCGCGCCGAGGAGCAGCGGGAGACGCTCCGTGCGGCCCCGGGACACGTCGGCGAGCGCGACCGCCAGCAGCACGGCCTGCGCGAGATGGGTGAGGGTGACGGCCGCCTGGAGGAGGGTGGCCGCGAGCAGGGGCCGCGGTGCGTGCCGTGCGGCGCGGCGCAACTCTGGGTGGACGATCACGAGGGCTTCTCCTCGTCGTGGTGGGTGGTGCCGAGGGCCAGGCCGTGGACGATCCAGTCCCGGCCCGGTGGGGCGCCGAGCGCGGCGCCCAGGTCCGCCTGCTGCCAGGAGCCGACGGGGCGGGCCGCGAGCCCGTGCCGTAGGGCGGCCACGTGGGCGAGGTGGGTGGCGAAGCCGGCCCGCAGGTGGGCCCGGCGGATCCGCGGGGCGTCGGCGTCCGACGGGCAGCCGTGAGCGAGCAGGACGGCGCCCGCGTCCGCGATCCACGCCTGGCGTGCGGCCCATACGGCGAGCGTGGGCCTGGCCTCCCCCGCTGCGAGCCGCCGCAGTGTGCCGTCAGGGGCCGGCTCGACCAGTTCGGGCTGCGGTTCGCCGACGGTCGCGCACCAGGAGATCTCACCGGCGCTCGCCTGGACGGTGGTGGCGAGCAGCGCCCGCAGGACGTCCCGGGGTGGGGTGCCCCGCAGCGGTGGTGGCGCGCTGCGGCGGGTCAGCAGCTCGCGGGGAGTGGGCGCGTGCGCGGCCGGGCGCGTCTGCTCGGGCGGGCGGGTCCCGTCGGGCGGGCGCGTCCCCTCCGGCAGGGCGAAGTGCACTGCGGCAACAGGTCCGTCGGCGGGGCCGTCCAGCCGGAGTACCGGCTCGGGCAGGCCCAGCACACACCCGGCCAGCCAAAGCGCTGCGGCAACGTGCCCGGTGTCCAGCAACATCAGCGGCCAGGCGCGGTGGCCGTAGTGCGAGACCGTGCGCTGGGGGGTGACGGAGAGTTCTACGGTCGCCCCGGGCAGCGTCCCGTGGGGTTGCCGGCCGAGGCGGTGCACGCGGTGGCGCAGCGGGTCGTAGCCGTAGCGTCCGGACGGCAGCGGGCAGCCGGGGCCCACGACGAGCTCGGCGTCCACCGGGTGCAGCGCACCGGCGGAGGGGGCGGGCCGCAGCCGTCCGGAGCCGTCGGAGGCCGCCAGCGAGAGCCGGAGCAGGGCCCGCAGGTCAAGCTCCCCGGGGTCGGCCTTCGGGATGGGGCACGGCGGCCCCGGCCACGCACGGACAACGGACCCGGCGGGCGTGTCCGGGCCGGGGCCCTCCGGGGAGCGGGCGCGGGCGAGGGCGGTGACGAGGTCCACCGGGCCGTGCTCCTTCGCGTCCACGGGGTGCGCCGCATGCACGTGCTTCACGAGGCCGGTCCTCACATGTGGGGCGGAGGGGCCAGCGTGAAGTCCTCCGGCGCGCTCGGCGCGGTCGTACGCCAGCCACGGGCGACGGCGGCCTCGGCGAGGCGAGGGCAGCCGAAGTAGCCGAAGGCGGCGGGGGCGTTGGGGAGGAGCCCGGAGACGAGGACCCGGGCGACGCGCAGCGGTGTCTCGGCCACGTCCTCGGTGGTGAGGTCGAAGGTCATGACGCGGTGACCGCGCTCGTGGAGCGCGCCTGCCAGCCGGTCCCGGCTGCCGGGCTCGACCGCGTCGATGGACACGGTCCCGTGCGCGGGCTCGGTGAACCGCCGGGCCTCGGGCGCCATCCGCTCGTCCAGCCACACCTGGACGTGCGCGCCCAGGTCTCGTACGTGCTCGAACTGTTCGCCGCACGCGTCGAGATAGCGGCCGTCCTCGCGGTGGTCCAGGTACAGCCCGCGGGCCAGCAGCCCGGCTTCGACGGCCTGGAAGACCCAGCCGTCGGGGTCGGTGAGACCTTGGGTGAAGACCCAGGTGTGGACGGCTTCGAGGACGGCCTTGCGGGCGGCCTCGGCCGGGTCGTACTTGCAGGCGAACCCGGCGGCGTACAGGCCGAGCCGGGGGTCGTGGACGAGCGCGGCCATGCAGGGGGCGAACTCCGAGGGCATCTCGACGAGATGGACGTCGAGCGCGGATCCGGCGAGGTCGTCGGTGAGGCCGGGCACGCTGGCCGGGTCGATGCCGCGGGCCGGGCCGTCGAGGTGCCACCACAGTTCGAGCGCGTCGCGTTCGACGACCTCCAGCAGGCCGCGCTCGACGGCGTCGTCGAAGCCCTGTCCGGTGGCGATCCCCGCGTAGTTGAGGTGGTGGGTGCGCGGCAGTGAACGCAGCTCGCCCTGGCGCCAGTTGAGGTGGGTGAGGGCGACGGGCGCCCAGACCTCGGCGGTCCGTCCCCCGGGGAGCAGTTCGCTGCCGCGCGTCCACAGGGAGGGCGTGTCGGCGGTGAGGGGGTGGTAGGGGAACTTCTCGCGGGCGTACTGCCAGTCGGCGTAGGCAGGCAGCTCATCCGGCCCGTACAGCCGCAGCCCCTTGTCGGCCAGCTCGGCGGCCGTGGCGCGCAGCGGCGCGTCGGGGTGGCCGGGCGGCGGTACGCGGTTGCCGCAGTACCGCTCGACGCCCTCCGCTATGGCGGCGGTTCGCGCGCCTTCGGGGTCGCCGAAGGTGGTGCCGAGCGACACCCGGTCCGCGGGCCACAGGCCGAGCCGGCGAGCGTCGGCGATCTCGGCGGTGAGCGCGGTGTAGCGGGGCGGCGCGCCCGCGGGGTGCTCGACGGGCTTGACCTTGCGGACGACGCCGCAGACGGGGTCGACGAGTGCTTCCAGCGGCAGCGGCGTCATCGCAGGATCTCCTCTGCGGGATCAGTGGGTGTGGGGCGGGATCTGAGCACGGGCAGCCGGAGTGCCACGCTCCCGGCCTCGACCTCGCGCCGGGAGGCGAGCAGCCGGGTGGCCGTGACCGGGTCGACGCCGGTGTGGGGGTTGCGGGCGTGGGCCGGGAAGTGGTGCCCGGCGATCTCCAGGCGGAGCCGGGTGCCCGCCGGCAGCCGCCGCGCGAGCCGGCCGAGGCGCACGGTGATCTCGGCGTGGCGTCCTGGTGGTTCCTCGCGTCGGACGACGCCGACGGCGAGCCGCTCGGCCACCCCTTCCGGTGTGAGGGCGACGAGCCGGACGGCCCAGTCGGCCGACGGGGTGTGGGCGGTGGCACGCAGTCGCACCTCTGCGGGGCCGACCACGTCCAGCGGACGCGGCAGTGGCGGGGTGGCGAGCAGACAGCGATCGGGCTGACCGTCCGTGGGGACGGCCAGGTCCGCGGACGACACGGGGCGTTCCGGGTCGGCGGTGAAGGAGGCGCCGCGCAGCAGCCGTACGCGGGGACCGTACGGCTCGCCCTCCGTGCCCGCGGGCAGCCACAGGGGGCTGCCGCCCAGGCCGACCGCGCCACGGCGCCCGGGGCGGAGTTCCCCGGCGAGGGCGGGGCGGGCCCAGCGCACGTAGAGCTCGCCGAGGCTCACCCGGTGCGCGGCCTCTGCGTCCGGTCCGGGCTCGGTGACGAGACCGTGTCCCCAGGGACCCAGCAGGAGCCGTGCCGACGGTCCGCCCCAGCGGCGCCACAGTTCGACGGTGTCCTCGGTGAAGTGGTCGTGGTGGCCGCCCACCGCGAGCAGGGGCATTCCGGCGTGCTGGGCCTGCGAGAGGAGCCGGCCGCGCTCGTGGTGCCGCCACAGGTCCGGCCAGGAGGGCAGGCTCCGGCCGAGCCTTGCGGGGAGGCCGGTCAGCGGCAGGTGGGTGAGCAGTCCGGGGTCCGCGGCCAGGGCCTTGTCCAGTGCGCTCTCGTCGGAGTCGCGCCGGTCGCCGTGAGCCGCCCACCAGCCGGCGCGGGCCAGCAGCCGTTCCGCGCCCGAGGGTTCGCGGGCCGTGTCGGCGGTGCCGAGCGCGGGCACGGCGGCGATGACGGCGTCGGGCCGGGCGTCCTCGGGTGCGTCGAGCGCGAGCGTGAGGGCGCAGTGGGCGGCGTAGGAGGAGCCGACGGCGACCAACCGCCCGTCGCTCCAGGACTGCCCGCGGATCCAGCGAGCGGCTCCAGCTCCGTCGGCGGCCTCGTTCTCGTACGGGTGCCACTCCCCCGGCGACGCGTGCCGGCCCCGTACGTCCTGGACCAGTGCGGCGAACCCGCGGCGGGCCCAGCCGCGCAGCTCGGCGTGGTGCCGTCTGCGGTCGTAGGGCGTGCGGATGAGGACGGCCGGGAAGGGACCGTCGCCGTCCGGGAGCCGGACGTCGGTGGCGAGCCCTTCGACGGCCACGGTGGACGGCCTCATCCGGCCTGCTTCGGCATCGGGGCTACGTCCGGGACGGGTAGCACGGGGTGCTCGGTGACGGTCAGCGTGCGCAGGTCGACACGCCGGAGCCGGCGCCGGGCGGGCAGCTCGCCGGTGTCGGGTGCGCCGGTGATCCACCGGCTGAGGTCGTCGGCGAGCAGGGCGGCCAGCAGCCCGGCGGCGGGCACGGTGAACCGCACGGGCGGTCCGGACGTACGAGGCCCGCTCCAGTAGGCGGCCAGTTCGCGGTGGGCGGGTGTGGCGGCGAGCCGGCGGGCCCGGACGTGCGCCGAGGTGACGTCCCCCGGAGTGGCGGCGAGGGGCTCGACGTACGCCTGCCAGCCCTCGCGGTGGCATCGCAGCCAGGCGATGCCGCGCTCGGGCAGCCGGTCGGCAGCGTCCCACAGCCCTTCGGGTACGGGCCCGTCGAGGCACCACACGACGGCGGCGGGGTCTCCTGCGAGCAGGTGGCCGGGTGAGTGTGACTGCCCGTCAGCCGCGCTGGCGGGCGGCGCCGTTCGCGGCTCGGCGCCCAGGGAGCGCAGGAGCACGGCCAGTGGTTCGGTCAGAACCGGGTCGCCCAGCAGCCGGATGTCCCGGCGATCGGCCGGCCATCCCGGGCACTGCGGTCCGTCCGCCAGGTACCCGGCGTCCTCGAAGGCCCGGACGATGCGGACGAGTTCGTCGTCCGGCTCGACCCCGGCCGTACCGGAGAGGCGGGAGAGCAGGGCGTCCTGGTCCGCGTCTGCGGTCCTGACGCTGAGGAACTCCCCCTCGGCCGTGCGGACCGCGAGACCGCGCTCCGGTACGGCGACGACCTCGACCCCAGGTACGAGCTGGCTGTGGGACACGTCGATCCTCCTGTGGGAAGGGCCTGGATGGCGTGGGCCCGCCCAGCAGACGACGGGCGGGCCCACAGGCGAGAGCGCTGAGCCCTCGCTTACTCCTCGGTGTCCTCGAAGGGGTTCTCGACGAGCGCGTTGGAGTGCGAGGCCGAGTCGTGGGCCAGCTGGCCCGGGTCGGCGATCTGCGCGAAGACCTGCTCGTTGTCCATGAACTCTCCTTGTTCCTCAGGGAGATACGGCGCTCGGTCGAGCGCCACGCGTCACTCTAATGAATCTGATTTTCATATTCAATACTTGGCAAAGGGTGATCCGGGTAACACACCGGCCAGCCACCCTCGGGATCCCGGCCGACTCGGCCGGCCACCCGGAGGACATCCGCCAGCAGGCCGGGCGTGACGACCTCCTTCGGCATCCCGTCCGCCACCACGCGGCCCTCGCGCAGCGCGACGATCCGCTCGGCGAACCGAGCGGCGTGCGCGAGGTCGTGCAGGACCATCACGACCGTGAGGCCGCGTTCCTCGCGCAGCCGGACGACGGTCTGCAGCACGTCGAGCTGGTGGTGCAGGTCCAGGTAGGTGGTCGGCTCGTCGAGCAGCAGGACACGGGTGTCCTGGGCGAGCGCCATCGCGAGCCGCACGCGCTGCCGCTCGCCCCCGGACAGGGCGTCGACGTCACGCTCGGCCCACTGCTCCACGCCGACGTCACGCAGGGCGCGGCGTACGACGGGGTCGTCGCCCTCGCGCAGCATGCCGAGCGGGCCGCGCTCCGCGTACCGCCCCTGCCGGACGAGCTGCCGCACCGTCATACCGGGGACGGCCGGGGCGGACTGGTGCAGCAGCGCCACACGCCGGGCGGTGGCGCGCCGGGACAGCCGGGCGAGGTCGTCCCCGCCGAGCAGAACGCGCCCCTCGTCGGGCCGCAGCAACCCGGCGGCCAGCCGCAACAGGGTTGATTTCCCGCAGCCGTTGAGGCCGATGAGGGCGGTCAGCTCGCCCGGTTCGACGCTCACGTCGACCCCGCGCAGCACGGGTCGTCCGGGGTAGCCGAAGTGGACCCCCTCGACGCGGATCCCCACGGACTCGGTCATGCTCTGTCCTTAAGTCGACATCAGAACGTACGGTTCGGCGCGCGGCGCACGACGACCAGCAGCAGCGCGGCCCCGAGGCAGGCGGTCAGGGCCCCTACCGGCAGCGTGAACCGCCCGGAGTCCAGCGCGACCGCCAGCAGCCGCGAGGACAGTTGCGCCGCCACGTCCGCCCCGCACACCACCACCGCGCCCACCAGGGCGGAGCCGGGCAGGGTCACCCGCAGATCGGCGCCGAAGACGGCCACGGCGAGGTGCGGCACGAGCAGCCCGACGAATCCCAGCGCCCCCACGGCCGCCACCGCGCCCGCCGTCAGCGCCACCGCGCACAGCAGGGCGAGGGTGCGGGCCCGCCTCACGGACAGGCCGGCGGCCAGGGCGGTGTCGTCCCCGCAGCGCAGCAGGGTCAGTGGCCCGGCCAGCAGCCAGGCCCCGGCACTCCAGGCCAGCGCCCACGGCCACAGCAGGTGCCAGTGCTGCCACACCCTGCCCTCCGTCGTGCCGACGAGCCACTGCACGACGCTGCCGAGTTCCCCCGGCGCGACGAGCAGCACCATGGCGGTGAGCCCACCGAGCACGGCGGACACCAGCACCCCGTGCACAGCGGTCTGCGCGGGGTCGCTTCGGCCGCGCCCGGCGAGCAGCCACAGCAGCGCGGCACCGGCGCAACCGCCCACGCACGCGGCGACGACCACGGCGAGGGGCGATTCCCACCCCGCGAGCCCGAGGCCGGTCGCACTGACGGCCCCGAGCACCGCGCCCGGCGTCACACCCGTCACCTCGGGCCCGGCGACGGGGTTGCGCAGCGCCGACTGCAGGACCAGGCCCGCCACGCCGAGGCACGCCCCCGCACCGAGGGCCACCAGCAGCCGGGGCAGCCGGAGCTGGAGCAGGATGTGCCGCTCCGTCGTATCACCGCCGCCGCCGAGGACGTCCCAGACCACGGCCGGGGACATGCCGCGCCCGGCCACCAGTTCCGCACCGGCGCACACGACGGCGAGTACGGCGAGCACCGTGAAACGCCTGCTCACCGGGCCTCCTTCTCCGAAGGAGAGGAGGACATGGCTTGGGCACCCTGCGGCGCCGGGCCCACACCGGAGCCCGCCGCTCGGCGCAGGGCTGCCGGCCTGTGGTTGCCCGACCGGAGCAGAGCGACCCCGGTGGGCACGCCGAGCAGGGCCGTCCACGCGCCGACCGGCGTCTCCACGGGTGCCAGCGCGAGCCGGGCCGGGACGTCGGCGACAGCCACGACGACGGCGCCCCACGCGGCGGACCAGGGCAGCCAACGCACCGCATCCGCCGCGGGATTGAACCATCGCGCCAGGTGCGGAGCGAGGAACCCGACCCACGCCACCGGCCCGCACACGGCCGTTACGGGGGCGATCAGCACGACGGCGATGGCCAGCGCGGCGAACCGTGCCCGCTGCGCACGCACGCCCAGCGCCTCGGCGTCCTCGTCCCCCAGCCGCAGCACCGAGAGCACCGGCGCGCACAGCACGAGCGCGGGAACCGCGACGAGCAGCCACGGCCACAGCCCGGTCACGTCCTCCCAGGTACGGGCGGAGAGCGAACCCAGCAGATAGCGGTAGATCAGCTGCAGGTCGAGCTGGTCGGCCATGACCATCAGCACGAGCAGCGCGGCTTGCAACGCGGCGGCGACCGCGGCGCCGGTCAGCAGTACGGCGGACGGACTGCGCCCCAGCCCCGCGGCGAGCAGCGTGAGCACGCCGCCGAGCGCGGCCCCGCCGATGGCCAGCAGGGGCTGGACGGCGGCGGGGAGGGACACCGACAGAACCAGCGGAGCAGCCACCCCCAGTGCGGCCCCGGACGACACGCCCAGCATCTCCGGAACGGCCAGGGAGTTGCGCAGCGCCTCCTGCAGCACGAGCCCCGCCGCACCCAGACAGGCCCCGGCGACCAGCGCCAGCACCAGCCGGGGCACACGCAGTTCGCCGACCACGATCCCGGAGAGCGTGCTGTCCGCGTCCAGCAGCGCACCGGGCAGCCGGTGCAACGGGACGTAGGGGGTGCCCAGAGTCAGAGCGCAGGCGGAGGCGGCGACCAACAGCGCGACGACGGCATGCAGTTGCCATGCTCCCGCGCCCCGCACGGACCGCCGTGCGCCCGATGCCGTTTCACCTGCCCCGGCGCGTGTCGCGGTGGGCGCGCTCACCGCAGCGCGGCCGTGGCCTCATCGAGGACGATGCCCAGCGAACGGGTACCGCGCCCCTTGGCCCACACCTCGGAGTCGACCTCGTGGACGTCTCCGTTCTTCACCGCCGGGATCTTGCCCCACAAGGGGTTCTTCGCCAGCTTCTCCGACAGCTTTCCGTCCGCCTCCCCGAAGCTCATCGTCTCGACGAACAACACGTCGACGTCACGGGCGAGGATCTCCTCAAGGCTGTAACTTCCCTCCACACCACGGGACTTCCACGGGTATTCCGCCAGCTTGGGGAACAGGCTGGCGCCCACGTCCGTCTCCGGGGTGGCGACGCCGAAGTTCTCGTCACTGCCGTAGATGATGAGCGCGGTCTTGTCGCTCTTGTTCTTCTCCGCCTCGGCGAGCTTGGTGCGGAAGGCCTTCTCGGCCTTCTCGCCCTCGGCGGTGCGGCCGGTGAGCGCAGCGACATCGCGCAGGTAGCCCACGCTGTCCTCCCACGACTCGGGCTGCATGGGCCAGAACGTGGTGGCGCCCTTCAGCGCCGGGGCGAGCTTGCCGTGGGTGTCCTTCAGGCCGATCACGAGATCGGGCTTGTGCGAGAGGATCGCCTCCACCTCGGGGGCGATGAACCCGCCGGGGATGACATCGACCTCCTTCGCCTTCTCCTTCCCCAGGAAGTCCGGGTGGGCGAGGAGCGCGCTGTTCGTGGCCGTGGGGACGATGCCCAGCTCGGTCAGGATGTCGTCGCAGAGCGCGAACAGGCAGACGATGCGCTCGGGCTCCTTCTTCAGGGAGATCTCGACGCCGTTGGTATCGGTCAACTCCCGTGCGGCCTTGATGGGTTCGACGTTGACATCGGTCTTCTTGGCGGCCGTGGTCTCCTCGCCGGCGGGTTCGGCGGACGCGCCGCAACCGACCAGGGCCGAACCCACGATCGCTGCGGTGATCCAGCTTCGGACGAATCTCGACGGTGAGCGCAGCATCGATGCCCTCGCTTCTTCTCAGGGTCCACGGAACGCACCGAAGATACATGATAATCGTTTTCATCAGATCCTTTTTCCTGGAGGCATCGATGACCACCGCACCCCCTCTGCTGCTCGCGTCCGACCATGTGACGGGATGCGTCCACCTGCTGACCTTGCCGGACGGCACCGAAGCGGGCCGCCTCACGGGCCGCCACCTCTCCGAGCACGCGGGGTTCCTGGCACTGTCGGGCGGGCGGACGGCCTGCGTCGACGACCGCAGGGGCGAGCTGCTGGTGCTCGACCCGTTCGGCAAGGAACTGGTGGAGACCGCGATCCCGGTCGCCGTGCCGGCCGAGCACCTCGCCTGCGACCCGTCCGGCCGGTGGGTGGCCGTCACGACAGGCCTGGGCAAGAACGCCGAGCCGTGGTCGGACCTGCTGACGGTCGTCGACCTCACCACAGGAGACGCGGCCCGGGTACGCACGCGCGTGGGCGAGCCGGGAGTGACCGTGCTCGGCGACGGGGACCCCCTCGTCGTCCTGCGGCACAGGGAGCCCGGCGCACTGGCCGTCCACCGGTTCACCGACCTTCTCGGCGCTCCGCCCGGCTGCCCGGCGGCAACGGCCCACGCACACCTCACGCTCCCGGACGACGGACACGGAGACGCCCAAGTCCCCGACCTCGGCCAGGTCTTCGCGGCCACCGGCACGGGCGTGCACCGGGCACGCCGTGAGGGCGACGCACTCGTCGCGGAGCCGGTGATCCCGTGGGGTTCGTCCGCCCGGGGCTGGTACCTGCGGCTCGACCCGCGGCGCCCGGCACTGTGGTCCACCCTGCGGGGCGGCCCGGCGGACCCCCTCCGATGGCCGGAGTGGACGAACCAGGCGTGGTGCCACGACCTCGACGCCGACCGTACGACCCTGACGGAGCTCGGCCCGGGGCTGGTCTTCCGACTGGCCCTCGCCAAGGACCACACCGCCTTCACGCGCGTCCACCCGGACGGCGACGAGCTGATCCTGCTGGACTCCGACGGCGAGACCGCCCACCGCGTCGCCCTCCCCGCCATGGACGGCGCGCCCCGCCGTGGCGGCACCCCGTGGGAGGGCGTCCAACGCCGTGCGGTGGCCGCCTCGCCGGGCTCCGACTGGGTCGCCGTCACCCGCGGCGGCCACGGCGAAGTCCACGTCTTCGATGCCCGAACAGGGAGCGAAGCAGCCCGATGGAAGCTGGACACGCCCTTGCATCACGGCGGCCACACGATGCTGCGTACCCAGACCGACGGCGCCGAAGGCGATCCGTTGGGCAGGTGACGGCAGGACCCCGGGCCCTGTCGGCGTGCCGGTTGGTCTGGATGTGCCTGAAGTGAAAGGGCTAGTGTGACGCGCAGCCGTGCCAGGGACACGAACGTCTGCGGAGTGACCGCGGCGATTCGGTTCTTGACGGCCAACCCACCCGCGCTGTCGTCGGTGACCGTCACCCGCGTGATCACCGACCGGGGGCCACCAGTGGGCGGCTGCGACCACCTTGCTCTCGGCGAGCAGGCACGCGCCGGGAGTCGGATACGTGTGGTCAGCGGTGTGGATCGGTGATCTCCCGCAGCGCTTCCAGGGCCTGCCTCAACTGCCGGGTGCGCCCGGGGCCCAGGTGGGCCGTCCATTGCCGCTGGATGTCGCGGACGACGGGCAGGCTCAGCTCGATGAGCTCTTGGCCCCGGGCGGTGATTGTGACCAGTCGGGCTCGTGCGTCGCGCGGGTCGGGAACGCGTCGGACGTAGCCGGCTCGTTCGAGCTGGTCGACGATCGAGCCGATGGTCTGCTTGCTGACCTGTGACGCCTCGGCCAGCTCGGCCAGCCGCGAGCCCTCGGGCCTGATCCGCTGGAAGACCCGTGCCTGGGTGAGCGAGATGTCGTGTCCGGCGGACTTCAGGGCGGCCATCACGGCCGACTCCATGAAGCGGTACGGGATGAACATCAGCAGTCCCAGGTTGAGCTCGTCAGCGTTGCCGTCGGTCATGCCCCCATCATTGCAGAAGGTCCGAACCTCGTACTAATATGGTCCGAGGTTCGGACCTTTGGAGACTGTTATGAGCGACTCGGACCCTTACTGGGCCGCGGTCCGCGCGACGCGTCTGCGGATCGCCGACCTGCTGGAAGAACTCACCCCGGCCGAATGGGAACAGGAGTCGCTGTGCCGGGGCTGGCGTGTGCGCGACGTTGCGGGACACCTCGCCCTGGTCCCTACCATCACCACCTGGGACATGGTCGCGGTCGCACCCCGTGCACGGTTCAGCCCCGACCGGATCAATACCGTGCTGGCCCGCCGGCACGGCTCCCGGCATCCCGCGGACCTGGTCGCAGCGATCCGCAGCCACGCCGGCACCCGACGGACAGCGAAGGTGCTGGACACCCGCAACGCGCTGTTCGACGCGATCGTCCACGGTCAGGACATCGCCCTCCCGCTCGCCCGACAGCTCCCCGTCCCGGCCGAGCACAGTCGCGAAGGACTGCGGCGGGTCTGGGCGATGGGCTGGCCGTTCCATGCCGAGCGCCACCTGGCCGGCTTCACCCTCCGGGCGACCGACACCGACTGGGCGGTGGGCGACGGACCGGAGATCGCCGGGCCCGCTCTGGGCCTGCTGCTGCTCTCGACCGGACGCACCGCCTGTCTGGACACCCTGCAGGGCGACGGCGTCGACCGGCTCAAGTCCTCGCTCCCCGACCGCTGAGACGACCGCTCGCACGAGAATCGAAACATCTGATGCATCGCACCGTCGGCATGACGCTCTGCACGGTTCTCGCCGCACTCGACCTGGCCGGCCTCGTCGGCCTGTGGCAGCACCCCGGGCCGCCGCCCGGCGTCGCCATCACCGGGACGCTGCTGGGGGCCCGTCACCCTGGCCGCCTACCAGCCCGCCGGCCGGGGCAGCCCCGCGCCATGCGCGCCGTCGTGGGCTCGCGGTGATCTCGGCCCTACTCGGCCTCCCGGTGTTCTTCACCGCGGACGCCTCCGACCGGTCCCCGATCGCCGCGACAGTCCCCATTGTCGGCACCGCCATCGCCGTCGCGATGCCGGCATTCCGCCACCCGTCCGCCCGCCGGCGAGCAGGCCATGACGCCACCGCCATCACCCGGCGTGTTTTGACTGCACACCGCCCGGGCCGCTGGCGCCCTGTCCCACGGAGACGCGGCTTTCCGGTCTGGCGCGGGGCAGCCTGATCATCCAAGAACAGCCAGCATGGCAGGGGTGTCGAGATACGCCTCGAAGCGCACTACCTTGCCGTCCCGCAGTGTCCACACGTGCACATCACGCACGTCAAACCGGACACCGGTGGCCTTTACGTGTCCGCGGCTGTGGCCGATCTGGATCACGTGGTCCCCGGCCTCGATCATCTCGTCCGCCGTCACAGCGCTTTCGATATTGCCGAGGAGACGCCCGAAGAACTCCTGGGCTCCGTCATGTCCGCGGTAGTTGCCGCCCCACGGCACCAGTTCTGATTGATAGATCTCGACGTCGGCCGAAAGCGCGTCGAACACGGCGTCGATGTCCTTACGGGCGAACGCGTCGTACACGCGTCGGACCGTGTCAAGATTATCTCTACCCATGGATACCTTCCCTTGGACAAACCGAGCGAAGTTGCAAATTCGCACAATATACGACATGGGTCTGGCTGGCCCGGAAGGCGTGAGCACCCCTGGTTGATGTCGGCTTGTGAGCCCGCCGCTTTGCTGGCACGGCAGCTTCCGAACAGGCGCTGAGCTTGTTCTTTAACTTCTCGACCCTTGCGAAGCGATGAGTGTCTTGGGACAGGGCATGTACTGGCGGAGGTTCCGAAACGCCCCGGGGACTCGAGCCGGGGTGAGCCGTCCAAGTGCGGGCGCCTGCTCCCATGGGCGTCGCAGATCCCTGGCCAGAGGGCGGGCGAGCCGGAGCTGTGTGTAAGCGGCGATGATCAGACACGTCCACCGGTCGGCCGCTTCCAGATCCCGGAGCCGGCGTCGGTGTCACCGGCCTTCGAGGACCACAACCACACGGCCGGCGCCTCGCGGTCCTTCGACAGGTGCTCGACCTCCAGCCGAATCTTGCAGTACATGCAGGGTCGGCCGGTGCCCTGTGGACAGAGTCCGACGCGTACCCAATGGCCGGCCCGCACCCGCCGCCCGCCGCCCGCCGCCCGCCTCGGCCAACGAGGCGACACACCATGGGGTTGGGTGACGAAGAGCGCAACGATCAGGGAAGGGGGCACGTGTGCGGTTGACGATCGACACCGAGACGGACTACTACGAGCAGGCGCTCGCCGCTGTGCAGACCGCCTACGGGCTGCGTCCCCCCGTGCCCGCCGGTTGACCGGACGCCCGGCCTCCCAGCCCCACGCCGGAGGACTTGAGCGAGGAGGACCTGAGAGGGGAGGGCTGGACGGCCCGGGAAGCTGTTCGACGCGCGGCCCTCATGCCCGGGGCCCCGAGCGGTACGCCGCATCGTCGACGTGGGGCGGGACAGCTTCGTACGACGACGTCCCGCAGTACCTCGCCGAGCGTCCGAGCGACCCGACCCCGCCGACCAAACCTGATCGGCAGGCCGAACCTGCCGGCCAAGAGGTCGGCGCAACATGATTCAGGATGCCGCGGTCATTAGCCTCGTCTGCCACCTTGAGCAGGACTCTGCCGGTCTGCATGGAGTCGCTGACGGCGGCCGGCACGCGCGGCCGGTGCGCCTTACTGATCGTTTCAGAATGCGATGCCCGGTCGTCTCAAGCAGACAATCGGGCAGGCGAGTTCGAGGAGTCCTGGTGGAGGTCGGCGTGTTTCTCGTAGCGGATGTGCAGGCGTTTGAACTGGTAGAGCAGGCGAAGGTGCGCTTCACTACCCACCGCGTCTTGCCGAGTCTGGAGCCGTGCGGGGTGCCGCGGCGAGCGATCCTCAGGCTCCGGGCTTCTCGAATGCCTGGTCGATCGCCAGGGCGAGTGAGGCCGCGTACTACTCCGCGTGGCTCGTCAGCGTTCACGGCGAAGGACGGTGTCGAGGGTGTCGGCCGAGTCGGGTGAGGCTCCCGTCCAGCGCGGCCCGTCGAGTTGATGACGCAGGAGTTCCGCGCGGCTGTTGCCGAGACGAGCACCTGAGCATACGGGCCCGCGGCCCTCGGCCGACACCGCGTGCCGAACCGGGCCATGTGCAGCGCCCGGTCATCGCCGTCCCCCCGTGCATCGACCGCCAGGCGCTCGCTCAACCGATCGCCCAGGGGACGACCACCGCCGCACCCCGTCCGCATTCGTCCAACAGCGGGGCGCGGCGGCTGAGTGACGTCGTCCTAGTCCAGCGGCAGCACCCGGTAGGTCAGGCTGTAGGCGTAGTCGGTCCCATTGACGATCTTGGCGATGTTGGTCGTGCCAACCCGGCTGTCATTGAGCTCGAAGACGCCCAGCTTGTCGTCCGGGTCGATGACGTCGGGGTCCTGCTCCCACAGTTCGAGGGGAAGGATCGTGCCGCCCTCGAAGATGAACCGCTCGGGATCCACTCCGCTGTAGTCGACCGTGCCCCGTTCACGGCAGACCGAAGTGGGAATCGCGACACCGCCGTCGAGTTTGATGTACACCTCGTCCTCGCCGCTCTCCGAAATGTTGGTGCAGCGCAGGGTCAGCAGTTGGACCTTGTACAGCTCCCCGGGCACAGGCGGCTGAGCGGCGGCGGCCGCCGGGACCGTCAGAGTGAACACAGCCGCGAGACCCGCGGCCCCGGTGCCGAGGCGACGGAGCTTTCTCGATCGCATCTGGTTTTCCTTCCCCGTGGTGAATCAGTGGTCACGTCGTGGGCCGCACGGCCACTCGGCCCGCTGCCCCGACGTGGCAACACCTTCGCCCGTCCGCACACCGCGGCACAGAGCAGTCGACTACTCCATCGAGGCAAGGCCCTACTCAGTACCGGCCTGCCTTCCGGACGAACTCGCGGTCGCTTTCGGTCAACCGCCTGCCGCTCCGGCCGCTTCGACGGCCGGCGTGCCAGACTGCGGACCGCACGCCGTGGGCGAACCATCCGGCTGGGGGGCCGGATCGGCCCCGGCGCCCGAGGGGGACCCACGGTGGACACGGGCATGGGGAGCGGCCGCCTCCACTTCGCCGGCCGGGACACCGAACTGGCGGAGCTCCGCCGCGCGCTGCGCCGACCGGCCTGCAAAGCAGTGATGATCACAGGAGAGCACGGGGTGGGCAAGAGCCGCCTCGCCGAGGAGTTCTCGACCTGGGCGGGCGGTCGCGGCGGCCACCGTGTCGTACGCGTCCAGGCGACGCACAGCGCCCGGGCGCTGCCGCTGTCGGCGCTGGCGCCGCTGCTGCCCTCGGACGTCTACGCGGAAGAGCCGGCAGAGTTCTTCCGCCGGGTACGGCAGCGGATGGCCGCGCACCGCGCATCCGCCACCACCCGCACCGTCCTGGTCGTCGACGACATCCAGCTGCTCGATCCCGCGTCACTGGCGCTGATCGCACTGTTGCTGGCGGACTCCTCGCTCTTCCTGGCCGTGACCCTCCCCGACGGCGCCGACTGGCCGGACGTGCTGCAGCCCCTGTGGCGGGAGGACGCCTTGCACCACATCCCGCTGTCGGCGCTGGGTGAGGAAGAGAGCGCCCGGCTGCTGATCACCACGATGGGCGGGCCGGTCGCCGCATCCGCCCTGCGGGCCCTGTGGGAGGCCAGCGGTGGCAACGCGCTGTGCCTGAGGGAGCTGCTGCGAAGCGCCCTCGCCGACGGGCGACTGAGCCGTGTGCACGGGGTGTGGTGCCTCACGCGGCCGCTCGCCCCGGTGCTGCCGAACGCCCTGCTCGACGTACGGCTCCGGGAACTGGCTGGCCCGCAGCGAACCCTGATGGAACTCCTAGCGGTGTGCGGACCGATCGGGCTGCGGGACGGCCTGGAATATGTCGATGCGGACGCTCTCGCCGGACTGGAGCGGCAGCAACTCGTCGAATCACGCCTCGACGGGCGCCGCGAGCAGCTCACCCTCGCCCACCCGATGCACGCACGGGTGCTGCGCGCCGGCATCACCCGGCTTCGGGCCCGAACCCTGCTGCTGGACCAGGTCGGCCGGGTACGCGGGTACGGCGCCCGGCGCGCCGACGACCCCCTCGCTCTGGCGCGCTGGGAACTGGAGGCCACCGGAACCGCCGATCCTGCCCTGCTTGTGCGTGCCGCGGCGCAGGCCCTGCACGCGGATGACGTGGACACCATGTGCCGGCTGGCACGCGCCGCGCTGGTACACGGTCCCAACACCCGGGCCGGGTTGATGCTCGGCGAGGCCCTGGGACAGCGGGGCGAGTTCGGCGAAGGGATCGCCGTCCTGGAAGACGCCTTCGCCGCGGCCAGGGAGCCGTACCTGCACACCGCCGCCCTGACCCTGGCCGTCCATCACTTCTATGGGCCCGGCAACATGACCCGCGCGCTGGCTGTACTCGACGAGGCCGGGCGCCGGGGCGGTCCGTGCGCCGAGATGGCCGGCTGGGAGGCCACCCTGCTGACCTCGGCGGGGCGGACCGCGCGGGCCCGCACCGTGCTCGACCCGTGGCTGCCGCTGTCGGAAGGGGCCGAGCCGTCCGACTCCGGTGTGCTGCTGCTCCAAGCCCGGCTGAGGGTGGAACTGTCCTCCGGGCGGCCCGAGGACGCTGTCCGCAGCGGCCGTGCAGCCCATGCCGCGCACCGCATGCTGGCCGACCGGTCGGCGGTCTTCTATCCGGCGCGCAGCCTCTACCTCGTCGCGGCGTCCCTGCTGGAGGCGGGGCGGTTCGATGAGGCGGAGCGGGCCGCGTCCGAGGGGCTCGAGGGACTGCTGCGCTCACCCGTGCCCGCATTGGTCGTCTGGTTTGGCTGGGTGCGGGGACGGATCGCGCTCGACCGGGGACGGTGTGCGGAGGCGGTCGCCCATTTCCGTGAGGCCCGGGCGCAGGCCCACATGTGCGGACACAGATACGCCGAGCAGCGTGCGCTCGCCGGGCTGGTACTGGCCGAAGCATACGTCGGTCGCAGCGCCCCGGAGACAGCCGGACTCGCCTCCGGCTCCACCGATCCGCACTCCCCGCTCGCTCAGGCCGACACGCTGCGCGCCCAGGCCTGGTCGTTGCGGTGCCGGGGGCGACGCCACGAGGCGGAAGCCGCGCTGCGCGCCGGGGCCGAAGCGGCACGGGCGGAAGGGGAGCTCGCCGGCGCTTTGACGCTTGAACACGATCTGCTCCGCTGGGGCGACCGGGACGCGGCCCCTCGCGTACGCGAACTTGCCGATGACGCCCAAGGGCCCTACGCGGCGGCTCGTGCCGCCCATGCACGTGCGGTGGCCGAGCGTGACCCGGACGCGCTGGTGGCCGTGGCCGACGCATGGACGGCGATGGGCGCGCTGCTCCTCGCTGCCGAGAGCCTCGCGGGAGCGGTCGAACTGTGGCGCGCATCGGGCGGCGCGGCCCAGGAGGGGGCCGGCCGGCGTGCCACAGCTCGCGCCCACGCGTTGCGACGGCAGTGCGAGGACGCGGCGACCCCTGCGCTGGCGGACCTCTCGACGGCGGCGGAACTCAGTCCGCGTGAACGGGAGATCGCGCAACTCGCGGCCCATGGGCACACCAGCAGGGAGATCGCCGACCAGTGCGGTCTGTCAGTACGGACGGTCGACAACGCGCTCGGCCGGGTCTACCGCAAGCTCGGCATCCATGACAGGGGAAGTCTGGGGCGGGTATGGGCGCTCTGACGGCGTCAACGGCAGCGGGCGGTGCGGTGCCGGGCCGGTCAGTCGGCGAGGCGGCCGAAACACGTCGCGGCGCGAGACACGGTCGATGACCACGGTGACGTGACTCCCGCCAAACTGGAAGAGCTCCCTGTTACCACCGGCTCAAGGGTGGCGCCGCGCAGCTCGGCGCCACCGGTCCCGGCCTACCCGGCCCGTTCGGCGTCTGGCCCGACGAGAACCACCAGGACGGCGAGGACCAAGAGCACGAGCTCCCCGTCAACCGCACGACGGAAGGGATCACGCTGGTCGGCGAGCGGGGAGCCGACGAAGCATGGCTCCTGGCCCAGCACGCCGACCGCGCTCTCGACCTCCAACATCAGGTACTCGGCCTTCTTGAGGACGCCGTCGCGGCTGGGGACGCCCTGCCGCGCCATCTCGCGTACCTCACCGACCGGGTTCTGGTCGCGGCCGGCGAACCCCAGGTGTACGGGACTCAGTACACCAACGCCCGGGACGGAGACCTGCGGCCGTACCCCGTGACCGACCCCGAGCAGCTGGACGCCCGGCGCGCCGCGGTGGGGCTGGAGTCAGCCGCGGCGTACGACCGGCGCATGCGCGGACGCGACCCCCACGAGGCTGCCTGACTTCGGTTTCGTGGGTGCGAGGCGCCGGCTGTGGTGTCTGCACCGGTGCCCGCAGGGGGAGCTGTCTGCTGCCAAACCTCGTGCAGCTGCTCCGGCGGCGCCGCGGTGCAGGCACGCCGACCCCGGCCCTCTCCGTGCTGGGGCTGGCCGGCGTCTTGCCGGTGTCGGCGAGTGGTTCGCAGCCTCAGTGCTCGCCCACGGCGGCCCGGTCACGCGCTAGGCAGCTCGACGGCACGTCGCGCTGGGTCTTCACCGACTACGCAGCCCTCGTCCGCCCGTCGCGTGCCATGCAGAGCGCCCGCGCAGGGCGCGGGTGGCTCAGTCGGCCGTACAGCCAGCTGTCGTACCCGGCGCCGTCCACCAGGTGGTGCAGGCCGAAGACGCCGGGGACAGCACTAGAGATTTACGAGTCCCAGTTCCGGCACCTGATGCGGGTGGCCGTCTCGGTGCGCGAGGGCGTCATCTCCTCGACGACGCTGCTGAAGAAGCCCCGGTCCGGGTCGCACAAGAACGCCACGTACGTCGTCTTCCGCGAGGTCGGCCGTGTCATCCGCACCGTCGGTCCGTGGACGGGTGCCGTCCACCACCCGGCGGGCGGCCGCTTCAGCGGCTGACACTGCCACGTGGGGCGACTACGGCGGCATCGTCGGTGAGGTGCCCGTGGACGTGGGCCGGCAGGTCGTGCTGGAGATGGTGCAGTAGTTCGTCGGGCGTCGTTCTTGGTCCACTTGGTCGCTCGTTCGGCGAGGGGTGGAGGAGTCCGCCGCTGTTGCGGGCTTGGATGCGCCGCTCCGGGCCGGGTCTGATCGCCAGCTGATCAGAAGAGGCGGAGGCGCACATCCTGCGTGAGGTTCTCGAGGATCTCGCGCAGCCACTGGCTGCGGACGGCTGGTAGCCGGACCAGAGTGGTCTGGAAAACTGCCAGGTCAGGTCTGAACAGGGCGTAGGGGTGCGGTGCGGGCGGATCGTCGCGGAGGACGCCGTCGGGCATGACGCCCGACGCGGGGCCGGGCAGGTGCGGCTCGGGGAAAGCCAGCCACAGCCACACCCCGAACGGCAGCGGCACCGGGTGTGCCGAGGCGCCCGGGCCGACCGGGGCCCAGGTCTCCCCCGTCTGCGGATGGACCGGCACGATGATGATGTCGACGTCCGCGTTGGGGGCGGGCAGCCCTGGCCCGGCCAGGACGGCGCGCCGCGCCGACGGACCTGCGGGCAGCAGGGTGTCGAGGACGCGTTGGAACACCTCCTCGGTCAGGCCGTCCGGGACGGTCACCGGCCGGCCGTCCGACGCCGTCAGTAGATGGGCGAGCGCCCGGCCGGCCGCCGCCTCCCACTGCGGGCTCCAAGACCACCAGTGGTGTGACCCCAACTGCGGCCCTCCCCACGCGGTGATCGGCTCGAACGGTGGTGTGCTCCTCCCCTGCGCTGCCAGCTCCGCCCAGGAAAGCGGTGCGGCATCGGCGCCGTCGACGGGGCGGCGGCGCACGGCGTCAGGGGCGAGCCACACCGCCTGCCAGAGCGAGCAGTCGTCGATCCTGCTCGCCACGGGCAGGCCGCACGTCTCGCAGGCCAAATTGGGGCCGTCTGCTCCGTCGAGGCCGCAGCAGTAGCCACCGCAATTCTCCGGGATCAGCACGGTGCCGCGGATGTCTCCGGGCGCGATGACGATCGCGCCGGGCGCGCCATCGGACAGGGCGTGGACCGGCGCGTAGATGCCGCGAGCGGCCACCTCGTCCGGATCGATCTCCTCCCACCTCCGCCACGGCGGCCCTGAGGGCTCCGGCTCCACGGCGAACGTGCCCGACTCCATGAGAACCGGGAGCTGAATCCCGTTCCCGTACTTCTGATGGGCGTGGGCCGGCAGGACCACCTGGGACAGCGGGGCGGTCAGCTCGGCGCCGCACCCCGCACACACGAAGACGAACAAAGGCCCTCCGCTTGGGAAACAGCATCGTCGCAGCTTGGCGGAGGCCGCGCCATGGTGTTTTTCGTCCGCTGCGGAGCCGAAGCGCCGGCACGACGTGGACGATGGGCTCCAGCGCGAACGGGTGCCGACTGCCGCCGGGCGGCCGCGCACCGTCTGTCAGACCTCGGCGGCAGCACCCCTCTGCCGCTGCAACAGTCGCTCAGCGAACCTGACCGGCCAGCCAACAGAACTGATCAACACCGACAAGACCAACCCAGAGCAGGAACTCCGCGGTTCAGGCCCGCCCGGTCGGGGCCGGCAAGCAACGCCCACCACCTCACCGGCACACACCACACCGCCGGACCCAACCGAGCCAACTGACCAGCCCAGTTCAACCTCGCCGATCAAAAGGAACCAACAGCGACACCCCCACCCGCGCACGGTGAAACAAGCTGGGCCATGAGCAGCTGGACGCCCTGCGCAAGCTGGGCATGACCGCGTAGGAACTCGGGGCCGCGCCCCGGGTTCAGTTCTCGCCGAGGCCGGCCTGGCGGGCGCGGACGATGGCCTCCGCGCGGCTGGAGGCCTGCAGCTTGGTCAGGATGTTGGAGAGGTGGTTGCGTACGGTCTTCGGGCTGAGGACCAAGCGCCGTGAGATCGCCAGGTTGTCCAGGCCCCGGGCCACGAGGTCCAGGACCTCGTGCTCGCGCGAGGTCAGTTCGGGCAGCGCCATGGCCGGGTTCGCGAAGCGCGCGGACGTCAGGTGGGCCACCGCCCGTGAGGCCACCGCGGGGCCGAGGATCACCTCGCCGTTGGCGACGGCGCGTACGGCCCGTTCGATCTCGGCGGGAGAGGCGCCCTTGAGCAGATAGCCCCGGGCCCCGGCCCGCATCGCCGCGAACACCGAGTCGTCGTCGTCCAGCATCGTCACCACCAGGACCGCGGCGCCCGGCCGAACGCGCAGGACCTCGCGCGTGGCCTCCACGCCCGAGGGCTCCCGGTCGCCCAAGTGCAGGTCCATGACGACGACATCGGGCCGCTGGGCCTGGGCCGCCGCCACGGCCGACGCCAGCGAGTCGGCCTCCGCCTCCACCCTCAGCCCGGGAAGTGAACCGAGCAGCGCGCTCATGCCCATGCGGAAGACCGGATGGTCGTCCACGACGATGATCCGGACCGTTGCCGCCCCGGCCGGGTCCCGCTCGGCGTTCTCGCTCATGTCGCCCTGTCCCCCTCCAGCTCACCCGTGGTTCTCCCCGGCCGGGAGGCAGGTCGCAGCGGCACGCGCAGCACGAGCCGGGTGCCGTGGCCGCCCTCCCCCGGTCCCCAGTCGATCCGACCGCCCAGGGCCTCGGCCCGCTCCCTCAGGGACTGGGTGCCGACACCGGGCCGGGCTCCGGCAGTGATGCCGTGGCCGTCGTCCTCCACGCTCACCGTCAGCACATCACCGGCGTCCGGGCCGCCCGTCACCGTGACCGTGCAGGTACGGGCCCCGGCGTGCCGTACGACGTTGCGCAGCGCCTCGGCGACGACCGCGTAGACGGTGCCGGCCACCTCCTGGGGCACCGGAGCGCCGTCCGGGCGGCCGGTGTCGCTGTCCGCGTGGACGACGACGGCCAGGCCGTCCGCCTCGTGACGCATCACCAGTTCCCGCAGCGCCGGCAGGAGACCGAGCTCGGCGAGGACCGGCGGGACCAGGTTGCGGGCGAGGACACGGACCTCCTCGACGCGGGCGTCGACCTCGATGCGCAGCCGGGCCAGCAGCGGGTCGGCCGGTGACCCGGCCGGGAGCTGGTTGCGGGCCGCCGCGAGGCCGAGGCCGATGCCGGCGAGGGCGGGCCCCAACTGGTCGTGCAGTTCCCGGCGCAGGGCCCGGCGCTCGTCGTCGCGGGCCGCTGCCAGCTTGCCCCGTGACTCGCGCAGCTCCCGCGTGACGGCGGCCAGATGAACCGCGGTCGCGACCACGGGCGCCACCTCGTCGAGCGCCGTCCGGGCCCTGCGGTCGAGGCGTTCGCCGGGACGCGCCGTCACCAGCAGGGTGCCGACCGCTCTTCGCCGGACGACCAGTGCCACCGCCAGCTGTTCCAGGCCCTCCGGGTCTCCGACGGTGACCTGGGGTTTGCCGTCCTCGTCGAGGACGTGCACCGAACCGAGGTTGAAGGACGCGGCGATGTTCTGCGCCATGCCGGTGAGCGCCTCCTGCGGGCCCGGCGCGCTGCCCAGGTGGCGGCCGACCCGACTGAGGGCGCCGGCCGCCGCCTCTCCGTGCACGAGCCGGTCGACGCGGCGCTGCAGCCAGCCGCGGGCCGGCTGGATCCCGGCCGCGGGCGCCGCTGTTGCCAGCACCTTGCCGAGTGCCCCGTCGCCGGGCAGGAGCAGCCCCAGCACGGCCACCGTCAGGAAGTACCCGGCGACGAGCAGGCCGGTCAGCAGCCACCACACCAGGGCCCGGCTGACCACCAGGTCGATGCCCCACAGCCGCTGCCGGAGCACCACGACGAGGACGGCCGCCGGGAAGAAGGCCTGGGAGGCCAGATGGGTCAGCGGCGTGAACAGCCGCAGCGCGGCGGGGCCCTCGCCCGCGAACAGCACCAGCGGCAGGAAGGTCAGCGCCACCAGCGCCGTACCGATCGCCAGCCAGCCCAGGCCCCGTCCCGCCGGATCCCGCAGCCGGCGCCGTACCGCGTGTCCGGCGGCGACGAGCCCGAGCGCCACCACGCAGCCGAGCAGCGTGCGTTGCACGGGCACGACGAGGTCCGCCCACCCGGCATCGCGCACCGCCAGGGGCGCGACCGGCTCGCCCTCGGGCCAGGGCCACGGATCGGCCAGCCGTAGCGCCACCAGCCCGGCGACCAGCACGACGCCCGCTGCGATGGCCGTGAGGGCGGCGGGCGACGGGGCGTGTTCGGCGAGGAGATACGGCACGATCAGCACGAGCGCGAGGGTCCCCGGCACCCAGGCCGTGCCCTGCAGCACCGACCACGAAGGCACCGCCGCGCCGTCACCGGCGTCACGCGCCCACAGGGCCAGCGCCTGGGCCGTGACCGCCGCGACGCCCCCGCCGACGGCGGTGAGCGCGACCAGCCAGGCCACCGGATGCGCGCGCCGGCTCAGCACGACGGCCGCGACCAGGCCGTACACCACCGCGTCCGCGGTGTCCACGACGAAGAACCACTGCGTGGCGTCCCACTCGGCGTCCGCCGCTCCCATCAGGACCAGCGCCGTCAGCGCGAGCCCCCAGGACACCGCGAGCACGCCGACGGCGGGGACGCGACGGCCCCCGCCCACCGGGCCCTGCCGGGCCGTCATGCCTGTTCCCCCACGGGTTAAGGCTCCCAGCAGGGACCGCGGTTGTCACCGCGCCGCCGCCGTCACCGCACCCGTACTGCGCCCGACGCAGAAGGAGCGCAGCACGCGTACGACGTACGCGCGCTGCGCTCCCCTGTGTCGGGAAGGCCTCCGGTCAGCTTCCGGTCGGCTTCCGGTCAGCTTCCGGTCACTCGATCGCGCGGCCCCGGCCGAAGGCGAACCCAGCGCCGAGGATCAGCAGGTACGGCACGCCCACGAACAGCGCCATGTACTGGAACGGCGTCAGCTGGGTGACCAGCAGCAGGAATCCGAAGATCAGGCTGACGACGCCGATCCAGCGGCTCACCGCGCCCTGCCGGAACGCCGCGACGACGAGCGCGGCAGCGGTCAGCAGCAGCCCCGACCACACCCACCCGTACGTGTTGATGTCGGCGAAATCGGCGATGATCGTGTCGGGGTCGGTCTTGTCCGACATCCGCAGGTTGTGGAACAGCTCCGTACCCATTCCGGAACCCACCAGGCTCATCACACCGACCAGCAGCATCCCCAGGTACGCCGTCGCGGGAACCAGGCTGCCCGCCGGGGACTGCCGGTCGAGCCGGCGGCGCAGTCCCGCGCCGAAGACCACCGCGGCGAGTGCGGTCGCGGTGAACGTCACCTGGAGGACGAAGACCCACCACATGGCGGGGCCGTCGAGCCGGTCGACCATGCGGGCGTTGTCGATGAGGTCGGAGTCCTCGAAGGGGTACAGCGGCGTGGAGGCGACGAAGGCGACGAGGCCGCCGAGCGCCGTGACAATGCCTGCCCAGGCCCAGCCGCGGCGCTCGGCGAGGGAGTGCGGGGGCTTGGGGACGGACCCCGGGCCAGTGCCGGCCGGGGACGGATGTGAGAGCGAAGCGGACATGACGTTCCCCCATGAATGGTGCCGCCCGGCCACTGTCCGGCCGGGGGCGTGTCTGACGTGCCCGACCACCGTGACGCGCCCGGTGTCCCGCACGCATGGGGCCGGTGTCCCGTTCCGCCGGGCGGGACTGGCGCCCACGCGCTGTCCTGTTCGGCCGTACGGACTTTCCGCCGGACGGCTGTCCAGGACTCGGGGTGGTGATGGCAAACCTTCCGGTCAGTCCACGCACAGCCCGCACGGTCGGCGCCCATCACCCCACCCCTTTCCGGAGGAGCCAGGAGGCGCATCCCGCGTCGAGCGGTCCTGGTGCTGTCCGGCGCCGCCCTGACAGCCGTCCCCCTTCTCGAACCCCCGCACGCCCTGGCCGCTGGTGCGTGCGGTCGCCCGACGACCCGGTCGTTGGTTTTCCGGTCAACTAGCCTGCTCCGCCGCCGAGTCGCCGTCGTCCCGTCCGGGGCGCACGATGGAGGAAAGAGACGCCCCGGGCCACTCGGCCAGCGCGCTCAGTGCGAGGAGGTCAGCCATGGCCGTCGCCGAATCCACAGCGGTTTCGCGCACCCCGTCCGGCCTGCGGCCCGGCGGTACGCACGGGGAGAACCACCCGTGGAAGATACGCCTCGTCGACCACGCCGAGCGTCGCGAGACCCCGCACTTCCGGGCCGCGAAGAAGACGGCGAAGAAGATCCTCGACGAGCTGGACGACGGCGACGTCCCCTACGGGCCGCGGCCCGCCGCCTCCGAGCACTGGGAGATGCACCACGGCGGCAGTCTGTGGGTCAAGGGATCAGGCGGCTGGCGCATGTACCGGGCGCGGGTCGGCATCGAGTGGAGCATGCAGTTCTGCTCCGACCCGGCGAAGGTGGACCGGCTTCGCCGGGACGCGGCCGAACTCGTCGACGCTTTCCCCCTCACCCTGCCCGCCCTGGCCGCGCTGGGCTACGAGGAGGCCGAGGAGCTGCTGCGCACCCCGATCACGGACGCCGACGGCGTCTCGGCGTGGACCGACTCCCTCTTCAACGCCTGTGTGCCGCTGAGCCCGGGCCATCACCAGGGGATCCTGCCGAAGGTGCCCGGTGAACACCACTACCCCTGGCCCGTCAAGGGCGCGGACTTCGTCAGGTTCGACGACTTCCAGCTGTGGGTGACCCTGCCGGACGGAACGCACGGCGCGGTCACACCGGTGGACCGCCGCGGCTCCGGCGACGGGCACGTCCGACTGGTCCACGTCCCCGAGGGCAGCGCGGCAGCGGAAACGCTGGCCGAGGCACAGCGGCACGGCGTGATGGCGGTCCTGCCGCCCAACAGCTCCGCCGCACTGCAGGCGTTCCGGCAGCAGATCGAGCCCGGACAGCGCACGGCCTCCGGCTCGCAGACCGGCCGCGCCGAACGACATGGGCGAGGACCCCGGCGCCGAACGCCCGGTGAGTAACCAGTCAGGACCAGCGACAGCCGTCGTCGGTGCCGTGACCACAGGCGGCGGACACAGGAAACCTGGGCCGGTACGCCGGCCAACACCGCCGCCCTCTTGAGCTGTCGGGCCACGATGGCGGCCTCGCCTGTCCTGCCCGTGCCGACCAGGCACTCGTAGAACCCGCGCAGGGCCCAGACGCTCCCGGCGTGCTGCAGGGCCCGGACGCCTCCCAGGGTGCTGCAGGACCCGGGGCAGAGTGGCGTCCAGGGGCGAGGTCCGCCCAGTAGACCGCCGCGGCCTCCTCGATACGGCCCCGCCCCAGCAGGAGCGCGCCGTAGGCCTGCCGGGCCGGCCGCATCCAGCCCCAGGGTTCCTTCGCAGGGCAGATTGCCGTCGAGTTCGACGGACCGCTACCGCGGCAAGCCCGTGATCCGCACGAACCGCATGTCCACCCCGCGCCGGGCGCGGGTGTTCACTGTCGGTTCCTGCGGCGACCAGGATGTTGCTGGGCTTGACGCCCCGGTGCACCAGGCCGTGAGCGGTCGGAACGGGGAATAGGCCTGCCTCGTCGAGCAAGGCCCGCAAGTCCGGACCAGGGACGTGCCGCATCGCGATGTACACGACGCCTTCGGCCTCACCGGCTTCGAAGATCGGCAGGATGTGCGGGTGGTCGATCGCTGCGGCCACCCGCCTGGTACCGGGGACCGCGCTCGTGGCCACCGCCCGAAGGGGTCTTCAGAGCATTGATCGTCCGCTCTACTCGTTCCTCCTCTTGTCGATGGCCTTGTCGAAGCCGGTGACCGCTGGTTCTTCGGCTCGGGGGTGGTGTGCTTGATCTGCCACCGGCGCAGGTAGCGACGGTTGCGGCGGGACGAGTACGCCTTGTCGCCGCCGAGATGTTCGGGGCGGGTGCGAGGACGCCCGTCGCCGTGCCGGCCGATGCGAATGCGAATGCGTTCCATGACGGGGATCAGCTGTGGGGCGTCACCTCACTGGCCAGGAGTGATCGCCAGCGCCGTAGGGCGAAAGCCGCCCTCTCCAGCGAGGTGGATCTTGCTGGCGAAGCCGCCCCGGAAGCGTCCAAGCCCCCCATCGGGACGGTGCTGCCGGGGCGTGCGTCTTTTCCCGGCACCCGCGGGGATTTGTTGGCTGCTCCGGCGGCATGCCGGTGCGCTCTGCGGATGGTCGAGTCCACGCTCAACATGGACCAGTCCATGCGGCCCTCCGCGTCGGCGTCGGCGTCGGCGTCGGCGTCGGCGTCGGCGTCGGCGTCGGCCAGGATGAGCGCGAAGAGCCTTTCCCATGTGCCGTCCGCAGACCAGAGTCTGTGCCTCTCGTACGCGGTCTTCCACTTTCCGCACCGTGCAGGCAGTTCCCGCCACGGCAACCCGGTTCGGTTCCGGTACAGGATTCCGTTGATGATGCTGCGATGCCTGGTCCAGCGGCCGCCGCGCTGCCCGGACTTCGGCGATGCGGCTTCGACCGGGCCCACTCCTCGTTCGCGAGATCCCCCCCGCCCCATGAACATGCCAACGCCCGGACCATGCCGGAAGCCATCAGGATCGCTGCCAGGTGCGCCCGTCGGCGGCCCCTCTCATCTCAGTCCCGACCACCGCCCGGCACCGGCCGTGCCGCATGCCGAGCCGCCGGTTTGGCGATCAGGTGTCGTGGGTCGCCGACCCGGTTGATCGCCGACTCGACGGCTGCGATCCGGTCGGCCAGGAGACCGAGGGCCCCCACGGCTCGGGCGAGTTGGTCGTCCTCGGGTCCTCCGAGGGACTGGGCTCGGACGTGGGCGGCCTTCAACTCCGTCCAGCGCACCATCTGTTCGGCGGTGAGAGTGCCGCGCAGTTCGGCCAGCTTGAGCAGGTTGGCCTCGGCGCCGGTGGTGAGGGTCTGGGCCTCGGCCCGGTACTGGTCGTCGATCAGCGCGGCGAGTTCGACGTCGTTCATCACGGGCTGGACACGCTGGGCGACCTTGTTCATCGTGCGGTAGGAGCCCTGGAGCCGGAAGGGCGGTTCCGTGCGCGTCGTGTCCGCCTGGGCCGCCGAGGCGATGTAAGCCGCGTTCACGGCAAGGACCGTCTCCCGCACGGTGAGCAGGTGACGCAGTACGGCCAGGATCCGCTCCAGCTCCGCGGGGGTGTAGGGATGCGTCAGACGGTCCGTGCGAGCCGTCGGGTCGTCCTGGGCGAGGCGGATCAGCTGGTCGAGGTCGGCGCGGTCGCGGCCGGCGAGCGGGGCGAGGACCTGGTTGGCGGTGAGGGCGTTCTCGATGAAGCTGAGGGCGAAGACGTCGCCCTTGCCGGTCAGGACGTCGCCGAGGTTCCACACGTCGGCGCGGTTGGCGAGCATGTCGGGCACCTGGAAGCGACTGCCGGACTCGGTGTAGGGGTTGCCTGCCATGCAGACGGCGAAGCGTTTGCCGCGCAGGTCGTAGGTGCGTGATTCGCCGTCCCGCACGCCCTCGATGCGGCGGGTGGCGTCGCAGAGAGGGATGAACTTCTGGAGCAGTTCGGGCGAGGTGTGCTGGATGTCGTCGAGGTAGAGGAGGGTGTTGTTGCCCGCCGCCAAGGCGAAGTTGATCTTCTCGACCTCCTGGCGTGCGGTGGCGTTCGGGGCCTCGGCCGGGTCGAGCGAGGTGACGGCGTGACCGAGTGCCGGGCCGTCGACCTTCACGAGGATCATGCCGAGCCGGTCCGCGACATACTCCATGAGGGTCGTCTTGCCATAGCCCGGCGGGGAGATGAGCAGGAGCAGGCCGCCGGTGTCGGTGCGCTTGGACTCGCCCGTGGTTCCGAGCTGCTTGGCGAGGCTGTCGCCGATGAGCGGGAGGTAGACCTCGTCCATGAGCCTGCCGCGTACGAACGCGGACATCACGCGGGGCCGGTGGTCGTCCAGGTGGAGGCGGGTGCGCTCGGCGTTCACCAGTGCGGTGCGGCGGTGCTGGTAGGCGCGGTGGCCGGGGGCGTCGTGGGTGCGGAATCTGCGGGTGCGTGCGAGGAGTTCGTCGATGCGGACCGTGAGGGCACGGCCGGTGACGCGGGGGTGGGTGCCGAGCAGGCCCGTGACGGTTTCCGTGAGCGGCGCGTCGGACTCGTAGCGGGTCAGGCCGGGACAGAGTTCGGCGGCCACCGCCTCGGTCAGGTCGCCGGGGGTGAGGTCGGTGCCGGTAGCGGTGGTGTACGCCGTCAGCCATGCCTCGACCAGTTGCCTCCGGGCAGCCGGGTCGGTGAAGGCGGTGAGGTCGTCGTCGTAGGCCGATGTGCCCACGGTGCGGCGGAACTTGTCGAGCAGGGTGCGGGTGCCCGCGGTGATGACGAAGCCGTCCGGGCCGGTGGTCAGTTCCTCGAAGAGGTAGGCGGCCGCCGCTGCTCCGCCCGCGACGTCCGCCAGCTCCCGTTGCAGGTCGGCGATGGCGGGTGCCAGGCCGAAGGTGTCCCGGGCCCGGGCGAGGGACACCGCGCGCCGGGTCCAGCTCTGCCGCTCCTCGGCCGTCGTGCCGTGCGCCCAGAACAGCTGGGCGGCTGCTCGTGCGGCCGGTTCGTGGCGCAGCGGACCGGCGCCCTCATGCAGACGCAGGAGCGCGGTGAGGATCGCTGTCGCGTCGTGGTCGTGCACACCGCGCTCGTAGCCCTCGTCGTACGCCGACTCGGCGGCCTGCCGCACGAGGGCGGCCAAATCGGCATCCGCCAGAGCCTCGGGGCCGTGTTCGTCCAGCAGGCGTGCGGCGAGGTACTCGGCGCGGTACACCTCGGGCGACTCCGAGGGCAGGGGGCGGTCCCAGTACGGGCGGGTGGCGGTGAAGTCGGGGTCGGTGATCGGGGAGCGGTAGTCGGTGCCGGTCAGGGCGAAGGCGAGGGTGTCACCGTGCGGGACGAGGGTGAGGTCGAGGGGCTGGGTGTTGACGGCGAAACGGTGGGTGCCGAGCCGGATCGTGCGGCCGTCGTCGGCGTACAGGTCGGCGCGGTCGCGCAGGGCGCGCAGCGCTTCCTGGCGGGCGGCCTTGAGACGGCCGTCCAGTTCCTCCGCCCTGACCTGGTCACCGAGGTCGCGCAGTTCACCGACGATGCGGCGGACCTTGGCGGGCATCGGGTCGGAGGTGAAGAACGTGGCGACCGCGTCCGCGTCCGGCTGGGCGGCGGCCCGGCGGGCGACGGTCCGCAGGACGCGGGTCGCCGAGTCGGTCAGGCGTTCGGCGCGCCGGGCGCGGGCGTCGGCGAGGGTCTGCTTGCGGGCGGCGAACGCCTCCTGAATCTCGTCGCGCTTGTCGGCGAGGGTGGCGAGGAAGTCGTCGAACTCGGCGAACCGGGACTCCAGGTTCTCCACCTGGACGAGCAGGCGGGCGAGCTGCTCGTCGCATGCCCCGGGGCTGTCCGCGGCGGCGAGCGCGCCGCTGACGGACGGGCCGAGCAGGGCCAACTCGGCGGTGAACTCGGCTCGTCCCTCACGGTCGAGGAGTTCACGGCGGCGGCCGTCGAGGGCGGCGCGGGCGCGGTTGACGCCTCCGAGGACCTCGGCGATGCGCTCCAGGATCGTGGTGCGGACGGTGGCGTCGGCGATGTCGAGGCCGGCGACGACCTCCGTCACCGTACGCAGCCCGTCGGCCAGTTCTTCCATGCGGGCGGCGACGGGCGCCGCCTCGGCCACGGTGGCGATCGCCTCGGCATCGGCGACGATCCGTTCGACGTCCGCGTGGTAGCCGGTGAAGGCGTCCTCGCGGGCGAGGTGAGCCACCGCGCGCCGGCCGAAGGCGGCAAGGTCCGACTCGGTGGCGGCGGCCAGCTCGTCGATGCGGGCGGTGTCCGCGTACCGCATGTCCTTGAGGGTGAACAGATGACCTTGCGCGTGGCGCAGTTCGGTCAGGCCGGTCACCCACTCGGCCGCGCTGCGCGCGGACTCACCCCGCAGCCGTCGTACGACCTCGGCGACCCGCGCGGCGGCTTCCGTCAGCGCGTCTTCGGCCTGCCGGGTGAAAGTCCGGACGGTCTCGAACTCGGCCAGAACCTGTTGTGCTGTCTCGCGCAGGTGTGCCAACGGGGTGAGGAGGTCGCCGAGTTCGCGATCGCCCAGCCAGTGATGGGTGTCCGCCGCCCGGGCGCAGGCGGCCAGCAGCGCCTCGTACACCCCGCTGGCGGGGGTCGTGTCGGCCACGGCGCCGGTGATGGAGAGGCAGTCGGAGATGCCGCGCACGAGGTCGGCGTTGCCGATACGTGCCAGGGGGCCGATGCCGACCGGCTGGGCGGCGGCGTAGGTGTCCGAGACGTACGGGGAGTTCCACAGCTGCACGGGGTGGACACGCTGCGGTTCATCTGTGTCGGCCCGGAGCACCGCGAGCGCGCCGTCGTCGAAAAGCGCCCAGCCGTGGCAGGGCAGGGGACTGGCCATCTCCTTGCGGATCGTGTTGTACGGCAGAAGGAGACTGCGGCCCGCTGCACGCGCGTGGAAGGCGTACAGCACGTCCTCGCCGTTCGGAGAGCGGATCTCCCGCTCGAACTCCAGCCCCGTCGGGTCGAGTTCATATGTCTTGTGGGTGCCCGTGGCCAGGCAGTAGCCGCCTGGGAAGACGATCCCCTGGTCATCGGGCAGGCGGCGACACGCCCGGCCGATGCCGTCGAGGCGGACGACGGTCCTGGTGAGGGTGTTGAACACCAGGTGGCGGTCGGCGTCCTCCTTGTAAGGGCGGACGCGCAGCAGGATGAGGGCACCCACGCGCGCGTACGCGATGTCCGCGTCCGCGAGGGACTGCAGCGGCTCGTCGACGGAGTCGGTGTAGACGCCCTCTGCCGCCTCGGTGTCGTCGTCGGTCTTGACGGTGAGGACGCCGCCGACCGTGGAGACGAACACCTCGCCGCCGATGGAGACGTGCGGGTGACGGCCGAGGACGTGGTTCTCGCGAGTGCTTTCGATCCATTCGACGTCGTGGGACGGCGGAAGGACATGGTCGCGCTCGCCCCGCGCGTCGAGGAACGTGGGTCGTCCGTCGTCGGACAGGGCCCAGCGCAGCACCCGTGTGTCGTCCGCCTTCTCGCCGGTCTGGAAGACGGCGAGCAGTCTGCCCTCGGTGCGCCGGAGCTGGAGGAGGCGGGTCTGGCGGTAGTAGCGGTGCAGAGCGCCGAACTCGCGGACGAAGGCCGGGTCGTCGAGCAGACCGGGCACGGCGTCCTCGGGCAGCCGCTCCAGGTCGCGGTCGTACAGGGCCAGGACATCGCCGACGCACGTGCCGGCCGCGCGGCTCGGGACGGCGTTGCAGCCGGAGAGGAGCACATCGCCCACGGCCACGATGTCCCGGGGCACCGCGGCGTGCTCGGTGCGCAGTCTCCCGGTGCCCCCGAGTTCGAGCCGCGTCGAGCCGAACTCCTCGCCCCGGCGGACGTTGAGCGCTTCGGCGCGGCGGGCCAGTTCGGCGGCCTGAGCGGTGAGGCGGTCGCGCAGCACCTCGTACGTGCCCGTGTCCACGGGGTCGTACGTGCCGGTGTCCGGGCCGATCGTCATGGCATGCCTCTCAGGAAGTCGATGAACGCGGTCCGGAGCCGCCGTCCCCTGTGCGGCGGCTCCGGACCGAGGGGGCGGGTCAGGAGTGGACGACGCTGCCGTTCAGGGCGGTGAGCGGCTTGTCCGCCAGGCCCAGCTCCCCGGCCCGGTCGAGCAGCTGCTGGAGCTGCCCCGAGTCGGCCCCGCCTGTCTTCATCAGCTTCATCAGCAGGGCCGAGACGGTCAGGTTCTGCACGTCGGCCGTGGAGACCGAGCCGAGGATGCGGCCCAGGTCGTCGGTGAAGCTGGAGGAGCCGTCCAGCCACGGCCGGGCCAGTGCCTGCGCGGTCTCGGAGTGCTGGACGAACCCGTCGACGCCCTTGCCGAGCGCGATCGAGGACATCAGCCGGTCGAAGAAGACCGACTCGCCACCGACGATGCTGATGTCGGCGCCCTCCAGGCCGGTGGCGAGCACCGTCGCCTGCGCCTCGGCGACCTGCCGCTGCATGTCGAGCCCGGCGAGGCGGATCTCCTTGTCCGCCTGCACGCGCAGCCGGTACTCCTCGTGCCCCCGTGAGGCGTCGTCGAGAGCGGCCATGGCGGCGGCCTTCTGGGTCAGTCCCTCCGCTTCGGCCTTGAGCTTCTCGCCGATGGCCGCGGCCTCCGCCAGGGCCCGGGCCTGGGCGCCGTCCGCCTCGGCCCGCAGCCGGGCCTCGGTGGCGACGGCCTCCGCGCGGCCGGCCTTCTCGATGACGTCGGCCTCCTTGTCCCGGACGTGGACGGCCGCGAGCCCTTCGGCGGACGCCTCGGCCTGGATGCCCTGGGCGAGGCGGATCCTGGCCTGAGCGTCGAGGTCGGCCGTCTTCAACCGGGCCTCGGCCAGGGTCAGTTCCTCGGCAGCGCGGTGCGTGGCGGCCTGCTCGGCGGCCTCGGCGGCCTTGATGTCCTTGACCAGCTTCTCCTGCGCCTCGGCCTCGGCTGCGATGATCACGGCCTGCCGCTGCCGCTCCGCCTCCTCCACGGCCCGCAGCTTCTTGATGGACTCCTCCTGCTCGGCGACCGTACGGTCCACGGCGACGCGCTCGCGGATGACCTCGGCGATGTCCCGCTTCTCCGCCTCGACCTCCTTCTCGGCGGCGATCCGGGTCAGCTGCGTCTCCCGTTCCCGGCCGATGACTTCGAGGAGGCGGTCCTTCTCGATGCGCTCCTTCTCGACGGCGATGACCCGCTCGCGATTCTTCGCGGCGACGGCGATCTCGCGGGCCTGGTTCTCGCGCTGCACGCCGAGCTTCTCCTCGGTGGCGAGGAAGGCGCCCTGGGCCCGCAGCCGCTCCTCCTCCACCACCCGTGCCGTCTCGGCCTCCTCCCGGGCCCGGACGGTCGCGATCTCCCGCTGCTGCTTGATCTCCGCATCGGCCTGCCGGCGCTCCAGTTCGAGGATGGCCTCGCGGGCGTCGACGTTCTGCCGGGTGATCTCCTTCTCCTCGGTGCGCTGCGCCTCGTTGGTGCGCACGTGCTCCACGGCCGTCAACTCGGTGATCTTGCGGATGCCCTGGGCGTCGAGGACGTTGGCCGGGTCGAGCTGGGCGACCGGGGTCTGCTCCAGGTAGTCGATCGCCGCGTCCTCCAGGTGGTAGCCGTTGAGGTCGACGCCGATGACCTCGATGATCCGGTACCGCAGCTCCTCACGCTTGGTGTACAGGTCGGTGAAGTCCAGTTGCTTGCCGACGGTCTTGAGCGCCTCGGAGAACTTCGCGTGGAAGAGTTCCTGCAGCGTGTCCCGGTCGCTCGCCCTCGCGGTGCCGACGGCCTGCGCGACCTTGATGACGTCCTCGACCGTCTTGTTGACCTTCACGAAGAACGTGATCCGGATGTCGGCACGGATGTTGTCCTGGCAGATCAGACCGTCCTTGCCGGTCCGTGTGATCTCGATGGCCTTCACCGAGATGTCCATCACCTCGGCCTTGTGCAGCACGGGCAGCACGACCTGTCCGGTGAAGGTCACGTCGACCTTCCGCAGCTTGGAGACGATCAGCGCCTTGCCCTGCTCCACCTTGCGGAACAGCCGGGAGACGAGCAGTACGGCGAGCAGGGTGACGGCGACGAGCACGCCGACGCCCAGGAGGATGACAGTCATGGCAAACGTCCTTGAGGCGTGAAGGAATCGAAGCCTGAGGGGCCGGCGGCGAGGGCCGACGGGGCACTGCTCTCAGGCGGGGTGGTCCACGTGGTCCCGTGCCCGGCCGCGATCGGGCGGGCCGGGTTCGTCGGGGAAGAGCCGGTGCAGGGGTCGCACGAACAGGCAGGTCAGTCGCCATGCGACGGGCAGGGCGGCGACGGGCCAGACCATGCGCAGCAGGCTGGTGGCGGGACACGGCGGCGCGCACGCGGCCAGCAGGAGGACACCCCCGACACTCAGGGACCAGGCCACGGCCGTCAGCGCGGAGAGGGCCACCGACACGGGCACGCCGTCGATGCCCCAGGCGCGGAGGTTCGCGTCCGCGTCGAAACTGCCGGCCGAGGTGAAGCCGACGACGACGAGGAGCCAGAAGCACAGCAGCACGACGAGGGCGGTGGTCAGGAGGATCGTGGGCGGGGCGGTGGCGGCCGAGAGCAATGTCCGCATGCCCGACCCCCCGTCTCTTCCGCACTGCCCGTCAACCATGCTCGGCGGCGCACCGCTCGCTCAGGTTCCGGTGCCGGACACCTGCCGATGTCCGGCACCGGAATCCCTCGTAGTGCTCCCCGCGGCCATCCTGCATCGCCGGCGCGCGCCCGCGCATTGCCGGTTCCCGGCAGTGTTGTCTAGGGTCTGCATGCCGGTCGGCCGCTGGGAGGGCATCAGCGGCGCGTAAAGAACTCGGGGACACCATGGCGGAGTTGGAGATTCCGGAGGAGTATCTGGCGGGCTACGCCCAGATACTGGCCGACGTCGCGGCCACGGGCCGGCGCCTCACTCGTGAGGAACTCGCCTCCCGTCGCGCCCTCGGGGAACAGGCGGCCGACGCCGGCCACAGGCTGCGGCCCCTGGTCAGCGCCCATCTGACCGCCGCACGCGCGTCCTGGCCGGCCGGCCCCACATCGGCGGACAGCGTCCTGGCCGCCGTGCAGCAGGTGACGGACGCCTTCGCCGAGGGTTTCGAGCGGGCTCAGCGCCAGGCGGTACGGCAGGAGGAGGCGGCACGCCGCGAGTTCATCGACGACCTCCTCTACGGCCGCAGCGACCTCGGGCGCCTCGCCGAACGTGCCGAACGCTTCGGTCTGCGTCTCTCGCACGCCCATGCCGTCGCCGTCGCCGAGGGTCCGACCGCCTACGAGGAGGGCGATCCCGTCCCCCGCCAGGTGGAACGCGCCCTCATCTCACGCTTCGGCGACCGCAGCATCCTGCTCACCACCAAGGACGGCCGGCTGCTGTGCATCGCCCCCGGCCCCCAGGACGAGGTTCTCGCCCACTTCGCGAAGCAGGCCCACGCCGCCACCGACGGCGGCCGGGTCGCCATCGGCCGCCCCCAGCCCGGCCCCGGCGGCGTCGTCCACTCCTACGAGGAGGCGCTCAACACCCTGGAACTCGCCGAGCGCCTGGACCTGGAGGACCCGGTCCTGCGCGCGGCCGACCTGCTCGTCTACCCCGTCCTCACCCGAGACCGGCAAGCCATGGCCGAACTCGTCCTCGCCGCCCTCGGCCCGCTCACCACGGCCCGCGGCGGCGCCCAGCCCCTCCTTGACACCCTCACCGCCTACTTCGACTCCGGCTGCGTGGCCGCCGAGGCGGCCCGCCGTCTCACCCTCAGCGTGCGGGCCCTGACCTACCGGCTGGAACGCATCCACAAGCTCACCGGCGCCAACCCCGCGGATCCGGCCCACCGGTACATGCTGCAGACCGCGGTGATCGGCGCACGGCTGCTGGACTGGCCCGCGCAGGACCTCTGACGCGCCCCCGCTGGTGTACCGGGACGGGGGGCACGCGGGCGACGAGCCTGGCAGCCTCCTCGACAGATGCCCGGTGAACGGATCTCAGGCTCCGCATAACGGTCCGGTCTCGCTCGCTGGCATTTTCGTTCGTAACGGCGAGTCATATGACTTGAGTCACTAAAGACTTGGCAAAGGCCGTGGTAGAACTGCGCAACTCCGCAGGTGGAAGCGCTCAATACCGCAGCGCGGAGCGGTCGGCATGCGCAGGCAGCAGTACCCGGGTGATCACGATCCGCATCCACGGACAGCCCACCCAGCGTCGCCGATCGGACAACGGCGTTCGTTCAGAGACCGCACACGACCGGCGGCACTTCCCCGTGCCCCCGGCTCGCACCACGAGGTAGCCACTGTGTCACTCGACTCCGTCACCCAGAACGTCGACGAAGCCGTCAGCGATTTCTTCGAACCGATAGCCAAGTGGCTCGGCGAAGTCGTCTTCTACGCGGTTCCCGTCGGCGGAACGGAACTTCCCCTCATCGTCGCCTGGCTCGTCGTCGCCGGTCTGGTCTTCACGGGCTGGTTCGGGTTCGTTCAGGTCCGCAAGTTCACACTCGCGCTCGACGTGGTGCGCGGGAAGTACGACGAGAAGGGGTCGACCGGCGAGGTCAACCACTTCCAGGCGCTGACCGCCGCCGTCTCGGGCACGGTCGGCCTCGGAAACATCGCGGGTGTGGCCGTCGCCGTCTCCATCGGCGGTCCGGGCGCCACCTTCTGGATGATCCTGTGCGGCCTGCTCGGCATGGCCACCAAGTTCGTCGAGGTCACCCTGGGCGTGAAGTACCGCGAGGTGCACGCCGACGGCACCGTCTCCGGCGGCCCGATGCACTACCTGCCCAAGGGGCTCGCAGAGCGCTTCGGCAGCGGCGGCGCCAAGCTCGGCAAAGTGCTCGCCGTCCTCGCCTCGATCATGGTCCTCTTCTTCGGCCTGTTCGGCGGCAACCTGTTCCAGACCAACCAGAGCTACGCGCAGGTCGCCTCGACCTTCGGCGGCGAGGACGGCTTCCTGGCCTCCTCCGCCGGTGCCGTCCTCTTCGGCCTGGTCGTCGCCGCACTGGTGGGCCTCGTGCTGCTCGGCGGCATCCGCTCCATCGCCTCGGTCACCAGCCGGCTGGTGCCCGCAATGGCCGGCATCTACATCGTGGCCTGCCTCGTCGTCATCCTGGGCAACGTCGCCCACGTGCCGGACGCCTTCCAGACCATCCTGCAGGGCGCCTTCGAGGCCGACGGCGTCGCCGGCGGTGTGCTCGGCGCCCTGATCATCGGTTTCCAGCGCGCCGCGTTCTCCAACGAGGCCGGTCTCGGCTCCGCCCCGATCGCCCACTCCGCGGTCAAGACCAACCACCCCGCGAGCGAGGGTCTGGTCGCCCTGCTGGAGCCGTTCATCGACACGGTCGTCATCTGCACCATGACCGCGCTGACCATCGTCATCGCCAACCCGGCCAGCTGGGGCGAGGCCCGCGCCGGCGAGAGCATCGGCGGCGTCACCATCACCTCCGACGCCTTCGAGACCGTGCTGCCCTGGTTCCCGGCCGTGCTCACCGTCGCGGTGCTGCTCTTCGCCTTGTCCACGATCCTGACCTGGGGCTACTACGGCCTCAAGGCCTGGTCGTACCTGTTCGGCAAGAGCAAGGCCAGCGAGACCGTCTTCAAGGCCGTCTGGAGCCTGTTCGTGATCCTGGGCGCCCTGATGTCCCTCGACTCGCTGATCAGCCTCGCCGACTCCGCGCTCTTCCTGCTGTCGGTCTTCAACATCGTCGGCCTGTACCTGCTCGCCCCGGTCGTCAGGCGCGAGCTCGGCTCCTTCCTGGAGTTCGTCCGCGCCCGCAAGGCCGGTGAGATCAGCGACGACGGCGAAGACCAGGAGTCGGTGAAGACCACCGTCTGACCGCCCCCGGCGGCCCGGCTCCGGTACGGGCCCGTACTCACCTTGCGCCTTGGTGGGTACGGGCCCGTACGCCTGTGCCGCCTACGACCGGCCGCCGAGCTCCGCCCCGTCACGCCGCCGGTCCAGGTGACCGATGGCCGGAGTCGCCATGACCCCGTGCAGCACCACCGAGATCACCACGGTGAGGGCCACGATCGCCCACAGCTCCCGTTCCAGACCGCCGAAGGATTCCTGCCCCAGCGCGTACGACAGGTAGAACAGCGAACCGATGCCCCGGATCCCGAACACGGCGACCACGGCACGCTCCTTCTCCCCCATGGCGGTCCGTGCCTGTGCCAGCCACCCGGTCAGCGGCCGTACGACCAGGAGCACGAGGACGGCGACCACCGCGCCCATCAGGGTCAGGGCGGACAACGCGCCGGCCACCAGGTAACCGCCGAGCAGGAACAGCAGGACGGCCGTGAGCAACCGCTCGATCTGCTCGGTGAACTCGTGCAGCACCTTGTGATAGCCGTGGCTGCGCTCGGCGGCGCGGATGACGCACGCGGTCACGAACACGGACAGAAAGCCGTAACCGTGCAGCACCTCGGCGATGCCGTACGACACGAAGGTGGCCCCCAGCGCCACGAAGCCCTCCATGTGCTCCGACAACCGCAGCACCGACGCGCGCACCCGGAAGAACATCCACCCCAGCAACCAGCCGACCCCACCCCCGACGGCCAGCCCCACAGCGCACTTGCCCAGCAGGTCGGTCAGCGCCCACGCACCGATCCAGTCCGCCGACCACCCCGTCCCGGCCGCCGCGGCGAGGGCGATGGCCGCGTAGACGAACGGAAAGGCGAGTCCGTCGTTCAGCCCGGCCTCACTGGTCAGGGAGAGCCGCACCTCGTCCTCGTCGTGCTCGGTACCCAGCGGCTCGCCCACGCGCACCTCACCGGCGAGCACGGGGTCCGTGGGCGCGAGCACGGCCCCCAGCAGCAGGGCGGCAGCGGGCGGCCAGTCGAGCAGCCCCCAGGCCAGCAGGGCGACGACCGCCATGGTCAGCGGCATCGTGATGCCCAGTAGCCGCCATGTGCTTGACCACCGGCGCCAGCCGAAGGGCCGGTCGATGGCGAGCCCCGCGCCCATCAACGACACGATCACACACACCTCGGTGGTGTGCTCGACCCACAGGCGCTCACGAACGGGATCCACGGCCGGCACGCCCACTGGCAGCAACTCGATCAGAACCCCGGCGGCGAGGAAGACCATGGGCAAGGTCAACGGTCGCCTGGACACCACCCGGGGCAGCACAGCCGCTCCCAGCGCGCCCAGGCCCAGACAGACGTAGACCACGTCCGAAAGCGTCACTGCGACCTCCTGCCCGACGTGATCACTCCAGGCCACGTGTGTACCCCGTCTGCACCGGTGCCTCCCCGAGTACGTCACCGAGCTCACTGCCTGCCCGTTCCTGGCGGATGAGGTGGGGTGGGCCGACAGACATCCTGTGGGTAGGGTGTAAAGAACGCGTCAAGGGCGCGGGGTGTGCCGGGAAGTCTGGTCGGCGTCCGTAGGGCTGTGTGCCCGTTTTCGCCGACATCCCGGAGGTTAGCCGCCTTGGCCGCCACCCCGCCCCGCACCCCGTTCCTCGGCCTCCTCTCCTGGCCGGAACGACAGGCAGTGGCCCGGGCCCTGCGTACCGAGACGGTGGGCGGCCTCGTCCTGCTGGCCGCCGCGGTGGTCGCGCTGGTATGGGCGAACACCCCGCTCAGCAGCGCGTACACCACCATCCGCGACTTCCACTTCGGGATACCCGCACTGGGACTGGACCTCTCGGTCGGCCACTGGACGTCCGACGGACTGCTGACCGTCTTCTTCCTGGTCGCCGGGATCGAGCTGAAGCGGGAACTGGTCGTCGGCTCGCTGCGCACTCCGGCGACGGCGGCGCTGCCCGTCATCGCCGCCGTGTGCGGCATGGCCGTCCCCGCCGCCTTCTACGCCGTCACGGTCGCGGCCGGCGGTGGCAGCCTGGACGGGTGGGCGGTGCCGATGGCCACCGACATCGCCTTCGCCCTGGCGGTCCTGGCGGTCATGTCCACCCACCTGCCGACCGCCCTACGGGCCTTCCTGCTGACCCTCGCGGTCGTCGACGACCTCGGCGCGATCCTGATCATCGCCGTCTTCTTCACCTCGAACCTCGACCACTGGGCGCTTGCGGGGGCATCCGCCGGGCTGGTCGTCTTCTACGTGCTGCAGAGGAAGCGGGTGCGGGGCTGGTGGTGGTACGTGCCGCTCGGGGTGGCGATCTGGGCGCTGCTGTACAACGGCGGCATCCACGCCACCGTCGCGGGAGTCGCCATGGGCCTGCTCCTGCGCACGGTGCGCGACGGGGACGAAGAGGAATCACCCGCAGAACGCACCGGTCATCTGCTGCATCCCCTCTCCGCCGGTGTGTGCGTGCCGCTGTTCGCGCTGTTCGCCGCCGGGGTGAGCGTCTCCGGTGACGCACTGGGCAAGGTGTTCACCACCCCCGAACCCCTCGGAGTGATCATCGGGCTGGTCGCGGGCAAGATCCTCGGCATCTTCGCCGGGACCTACCTCGCCGCCCGCTTCACCCGCGCGCGGCTCAACCCGGACCTGGCCTGGGCCGACGTCCTCGCCCTGGCGACCCTGGCCGGGATCGGTTTCACGGTCGCCCTGCTCATCGGCGAACTCGCCTTCCCCGGCACGACCGCCGGCGAACACGTCAAGGCCGCCGTCCTGATCGCCTCGCTCACCGCCGCCCTGCTGGCCGTCGTGCTCCTGCGCCGCAGGAACGCTGTCTACCGGCGCCTGTTCGAGGAGGAAAACCTCGACGAGGACGCCGATGGCATCCCCGACGTCTACCAGCGCACCGAAGCGCGCAGTGCATGACCTGAGAAGGAACCCGACGCGCTGAAGATGTGTGCGGGCTGCCACCGGGCGATGCGACCTGCCCGTCGTCCAGATCCGACCGTCAGTGCCGCCGGCTAGCCGACGCCAGCACGATCGGCCCGGAGAGGGGAGAGGGCATGAGTAGAGATCGACGCGTATTGAGGCTCTTGGAAGGGCTGTGTGCGGTCACCGCGCTGCTCTACGCGACGCTCTTGGTGTTGTTCACCAACCACGATGCCCTGCAGGTCAGCTACGAGAACGGCGACCTCAGCTCAACGATCGTGGTTTTCGCGGGGCGTGCGTCGGCTGGGTGGGCCTGCGCCTGGTGCGCTCCCCCCGACGCCGCCCAGTTGGGCTGGTCGTCGGTGGTGCATGCGCCGTCGGCCTGGTGGCCGTGATGTGGTGGACAACCCGCCCCACGGCGGACGTCCATCGCATCACGCCCACCCCGGCCACCGGGCCCTCCTGGGACTCGCAACCCCCCGCCACTACATCAGGCACCGCACCCTCTCCGGCACCGCCGACCGCCAGGCCTTAGGGGTCCTTTCAGAAGGCTGGGTGCTTGCGGGCGAGGGTCATGCAGTGGGCGAGCTGGGAGGAAGGCGTCGTGCATGTCGTCTCGGGCCTCCCAGCGGGTTCGTCAGCGGCGAGGGCCGTGGAGCCGGCCACAGTTGTCGGCGGTCGCCCAGCGAGACTCTGGTGCGGGAGATCGACGAGGAACTGCGGGCGGCGGTCGACCCCGGGTCCATGGTGCACTTCGGCACCTTCGAGATCGGCGAGGGTCATCCGGAGCACGGCCCGTTCCGGATGATCTGCTACATCGCCGATCATCGCGGCGAACTGATCCCTTCGTGGGAGATCGCCGAGAAGGCCTGGTTCCGCTATGCCGACAGGGCCCGCGTCTCCGCCGTCGACGAACTGGTCTTCGACGCGCTTCACGAGGCCGGTCGGCTGCGCTGACCCGTGACCGCTGCGCGGCCGAAACTCCGTCGAGCCCGAACCTGGGACGGCTCTACTCTGGCCGCATGGCCCACGGAAAGACCTCGTACGTTTGCCTGCCCTGCCGGGCCTCGTACAAGCAGCCCTACCCCGGCTACCACGACCACGACCGGGTCTGTCCACGCTGCACCGAACCCCTGATCCACGTCGGCTCCGCCTTCGCGGCACCCAAGAGGCGGGACACCGCGGCCTGGCGCACCCTCTCCGTGCTGCTGCACGCCGGTGTGCGCTTCCACAAGAGCTGCTGCGGCGGCCCCGGCTACCGCCCACGCACCCTCAGCGAGGTCCGCGAGCGGATGGCCTACGCCCGGGCCACCGGAGAACCGTTCGCCCAGGCGTTGGTCCGCCACGACCTTCCCCAGCGGCCTGGGGGCAGGGGGCGCTCCGCAGTGCCGCCGCCCAAGTGATGCTGCTTCAGCAGTGGCCGTCCACGAGCCGGATCCGTTGCGGGTGGGCGGGACCGCATGGGGGTTGAGGGCGTCCGGGCCACCCTCACCAGGGGCCCGGGAGAGTATGTCCCGCATGCTCCTAGGCTGAGCAACTTGCACCGCGGCACGCACATGACCATCGAGAGGACCGCTGATGAAGCGTTCGGCGTCCAGCACCAAGTGGAAGCAGAACAGCAAGCCGGCCGCCGCGCTCGTGGCCCTCGGCGGATTTCTTGCACTGTCGCTGTGGCTCGGTGACGAGGTGTGGGATCTGGCCGCGTACTGGCCGGGATCCGGCATCGGATTCGGCGCCACCGTCGGCGTGCTGCTCCCCATCACGTTCACTGCCGCCCAGCGCTCCTTCCGCCGGGTCTCCTCAAACGGGAGCGAGTACTCGCCTCGCTGGATCGTGGCCGGCGTCGTGTACGCGGCCGTGGCCCTGGTGAGCGCGTTGGCCGCATCCCGCGCCATACCCGGTAAGGGCTCCTCGGGCCCCTGCCGCAGCGAGTGGCAGCCTTGCTGGGTGAACCACCTCTATCCAGGGGCGTTCCTCGTGACACTGGGAAGCCTTGTTGCGACGGTGGGCTTCATCCATTGGATGCCGAGCTGGATGTCCCAACTGCGTGTCCTGTCCCGGCGATAGCTGCCGAGCGCTGCAGTCGGTTCTGTCGGGGCATCAGCGAATGCGGCCGTCGACTCGGTGCGGTCCCCGGGGACCTCGGGAAGATTGAGCTTGCTGTCGGCGACGGTGCTGAAACGCCGACACCGAAAGGCCGAGCGGCAGCGCCGGGAACAGCCGGCCCGGTCGGCGCGGTTGCATCGATCGAGGGGAAAGTGCCGCACGGGCGGGGGACTCTGGGGCTTCGAAGGTCGTCCGTACCAGGATCCGGCCCCAGGATCGCAGCAGGCCCGCCCCGCGCCCGGACCACGACGTATTTCTGCAGGAGGACCGCTTCATGACTGACCGGCCGTTGACGCTCATGGCAGTGCACGCCCACCCCGACGACGAGGCCACCGGAACCGGAGGAGTTCTCGCTCGCTACGCGGCGGAAGGTATCCGCACGGTTCTCGTGACGTGTACGGATGGTGGTTGCGGTGATGGGCCGGGGGGTGTCAAGCCAGGCGACCCGGGGCACGATCCGGCGGCGGTCGCCTCGATGCGCCGTCAGGAGCTCGAAGCGAGCTGTGGTGTTCTGAAGGTCAGCGATCTGGAGATGCTGGACTACGCCGACTCCGGGATGATGGGCTGGCCGAGCAACGATGCCCCCGGGTCCTTCTGGCAGACCCCCGTGGAGGAGGGCGCGGCCCGGCTCGCGGAACTGATGCGGCACTACCGGCCCGATGTGGTCGTCACCTATGACGAGAACGGCTTCTACGGCCATCCCGACCACATCCAGGCCCACCGCATCACGATGGCGGCGCTGGAGATGACCGCGCTGACACCGAAGGTGTACTGGACCACGATGCCCCGCTCGATGATGCAGCGGTTCGGCGAGATCATGCGCGAGTTCGGTGAGGACATGCCGGAGCCGGATCCGGCCGAGGCGGCCGCGCTGGCCGAGATCGGCCTTCCCGACGACGAGATCACCACGTGGGTGGACACCACCGCGTTCAGCGGCCAGAAGTTCGACGCGCTGGCCGCGCACGCCAGTCAGGGCGAGAACATCTTCTTCCTCAGGATGGGCAAGGAGAGGTTCGGCGAGTTGATGGGCATGGAGACCTTCGTGCGGGTCCAGGACGCCACCGGCGCGGCCGTGCCCGAGAACGATCTCTTCGCCGGACTGCGCTGATCCGCCCTGCCGGTCGGCGGCCGATGGGTCGATGGGCCGACCGGGTGGTGCGCAGGCGGCCGGTCATGAAGGACAGGAAGTCCTTGATGAACGCGCTGCGCGTGTACCCCGTCCCGGGGCCTGCTGCGTCGCGCTGGAAGGCGGTGCGGAACAGGGCGCGGTATTCGTCCGCGTCGATGGTCTGGTTGCCGTCCTTGTCGGTGGCGTCGAAGAGGACATCGGCGACTCTGATCAGTGCGGGTCCGGTGAGGGAGGGAACGGCCGCGGCGTACTCCTCGGCGCTGCGTCGGGTCGTGCCCTCCGGGGCGGGTGCCGGTTCAGGAGGCAGCGGGCGATGGGCCGGATGAGGGCTGCGGCCCGGTTCATCTTGTCGCGCCGGGCGGTGATCGTGCGTGATCGTGGGTCGTCGCCGTCGTGGGGAGCAATTCGCAGCCACACCGTTGACGCGACCACCTGACTGCGTCTCATAATCGGGCAGCAACTGTCATCGATGACACAAGTCAACGATGACACCCTCGGGCGACGGCGGGGCAGCCTTCGTCGGGCCGGGGCGCACTTCTCGGTCGTCGCGCAGGGCGCTTCCCTCACCGCTGCGTCGACGGACGTGGGACAAGGAGCCGCTATGAGCCGTATACGCGTATCCCGGCAGGCCCGCATGAGGGTGGCGACGGTGGTGACCGTCTTCGCCCTGTCGGCGGCCCCGCTCACGCCGCAGGGCGTCGCACAGGCCTACACCGAGACCTACAGGCCCCAGTTCCACTTCACCCCGCAGAAGAACTGGATGAACGACCCCAACGGCCTGGTGTACTACAAGGGCGAGTACCACCTCTTCTACCAGTACAACCCGAACGGCAACTCCTGGGGCGACATGTCCTGGGGGCACGCGGTGAGCAAGGACCTCGTGCACTGGCAGGAGTTGCCGCTCGCCCTGTCGCACGACGACGAGGAGATGGTCTTCTCCGGCGGCGCCGTCGTCGACTGGAACAACACCACCGGGTTCGGCACCAGGGAGAACCCGCCCATGGTGGCGATCTACACCAGTGCCTACAGGCACGGCGGCAAGCAGGCCCAGTCGCTCGCCTACAGCACCGACCAGGGCCGCACCTGGACCAAGTACCAGGGCAATCCCGTCCTCGACATCGGCTCCGACAACTTCCGCGACCCCAAGGTGCAGTGGTACGCGCCGACCAAGAGCTGGCTGATGACCGTCTCACTGTCCACCGAGCACAAGGTGCGGTTCTACTCGTCCAAGAACCTCAAGGACTGGGAGCTGCAGAGCGAGTTCGGGCCGGCCGGTGCGACGGGTGGCGTGTGGGAGTGCCCCGACCTGTTCCCCCTCGCGGTCGACGGGGACCCGAAGAGGATCAAGTGGGTTCTGGTGGTCAACCTCAACCCCGGTGGCATCGCGGGTGGTTCGGCCGCCCAGTACTTCGTCGGGGACTTCGACGGCAAGAAGTTCACCCCTGAGGACAAGGGCACCTACACACCGCCCGCGGGCGACGTCGTGCAGGACTTCGAAGGCGCCGGCTTCGGGGACTGGACGGCGACCGGGACCGCGTTCGGCCAGGGGCCGGCAACCGGGACGCTGGACGGTCAGCAAGCCGTCTCGGGCTTCGACGGCAAGGGCCTCGCCAACAGCTTCCACGGCGGTGACGGCACCACCGGCTCCCTCACCTCCCCCTCCTTCACCGTGACCAGCCCGTACCTCAACTTCAAGACCGGTGGCGGGCGGCATCCGCACCAGGCCGGTACCGTCCTGGACGGCACCGCGCCCGAGGGCACGGTCCTCGCCGACTTCGAGGGCGGCGGCTACGGCGACTGGACGGCGACTGGGGACGCCTTCGGCACGGCACCGGCCACCGGCACACTCCCCGGACAGCAACAGGTTTCCGGATACCTGGGCAGCGGCCTGGTCAACACCTTCAGAAGCGGCGACTCCACCACCGGCACCCTCACCTCGCCCGAGTTCACCGTCGGCAAGAAGCACATCAACTTCCTCATCGGCGGCGGCAACCACCCGGCAGACGCGGCCAACCGCACCGCCGTCGAGCTCCTCGTGGACGGTCAGGTCGTGCGCAGCGCCACCGGGAAGGACTCCGAGGCACTCGACTGGGCCTCGTGGGACGTCGGCGACCTCGCCGGAAAGAAGGCGCGGATCAGGATCGTCGACGACAACACCGGCGGCTGGGGCCATGTCAACGCCGACCACATCGTCATGTCCGACACCCCGGTCCGGCGCGCCTCCCAGGAGACGTCCGTCAACCTGATCGTCGACGGCAAGGTCGTCCGCAGCGTGACCGGCACCGACAGTGAGGCCATGGACTGGGCGTCCTTCGACATGCGCCCCTACGTCGGCAAGAAGGCGCAGATCCGGATCGTCGACACGCACACCGGAGGCTGGGGCCACGTACTGGCCGACCGGTTCACAGCCGCGGACAAGCCCGCCGAGTCCGTTCTGCAGCGCGCCGGCTGGGCCGACTACGGCAAGGACTACTACGCGGCCGTGTCCTGGGAGAACGCGCCGGGCGGCAAGCGCTACATGATCGGCTGGATGAACAACTGGGACTACGGCCAGTCCGTCCCCACCTCCCCGTGGCGCGGCGTGCAGAGCGTCCCGAGGGAGATGGCCCTGCGTACCCTCGACGGCCGGATCCGGCTGACCAGCAAGCCGGTGGGCAGCCTGGAGTCCCTGCGGCAGACGGAGCCGGCGACGGCGTCCGGTGTCAGCGTCAAGAGCACCTCGAAGTCCCTGACCGGCCTCGGGGCCAAGGGCAAGGCGCTCGACATCGAGGCGACCTTCTCCCTCAAGGACGCGGCTCGCTTCGGCCTGAAGGTGCGCACCGGTGCGGGCGGCGAGGAGACCGTCATCGGCTACGACACCGCCTCCCAGGAACTGTACGTCGACCGCAGCCGATCCGGCGCCGGGGACTTCAACAGCACCTTCCCCGGCGTGCAGAGCGCACCTCTGAAGGCCGAGAACGGCAAGGTCAGACTGCGGATCCTCGTCGACTGGTCGTCCGTGGAGGTCTTCGGCGGCCGCGGCGAGTCCGTGATCACCGACCAGATCTTCCCCTACCCCTCCAGCACCGGCGTCGAGGTGTTCGCCGAAGGAGGCACCGCCACCCTCGACAGCCTCCGCGCGTGGCGGCTGAAGTCCATCTGGCGCTGACGAGCGGTCGGCGTACGAAAGCCGGGAGGCGCCACGCGGGCGCCTCCCGGCCGGAGTCGAGGGCGAGGAGAGCGAAGGAACTCGAGTCAGTTGGAGTGAATGAGAAGGAAGCCCCTTCATGGCCTCGCCGTCGGCAACGCTAGCACTCAGGCCGGGATCAGGTCGCGCAGATTTTCGAGGGTGATGATCCGGGAGTCCGGGTGCAGCCCCTCGGGCCGTTCGAGACCGATGTACGTCACGGGCTCCTCAGGGACCGGCCCGCCGTCCCACAGGTCCACGGCCGTGGTGTCGTGGGACATCAGGTCGATCAGGTACCTCGTCGTCAGCTGCTCCCGCTCCACGAGGGCACGCACCGCCTTGGACACCGACACCTGGTTCTCCTCGACCCGGTTCGCCTCCGAGATGCCCTTCAGATACAGGTGCAGCCACTTCGCACTCCACCTGCCGTCGTCCCCGCGTCGGAAGACCAGAGGCAGTGCCACCCGGCCGACGCCACGCAGCTCCGACTTCATCCGCACCGTGCGCGGCTCGAACGGGCGGCCCTTCTGCGCACGGTCGCGCAGCATGAACCCGAAGAACGACTCCTCGGCCTCCTCGAAGCCCTCGCCGGCGTAGATGTTGACCTGCGGAACGATGAAGGTGCCGCGCACCCGGTCCAGGGACAGATCGATGAACTCCGAGGCCCCGTCGGGCGCCTCGGTGACATCGCCCGAGTGCCGGCCCCCCACGGTTTTGAGGGACGTGTAGGAGAGCCAGCAGTCGGTGCTGTAGTCGCTGTGCAGGAGCAGGGCCGACAGGTCGTAGTCGGTGCGGACCTCGGTCTGCTTCCAGTACACGAAGAAGCGCAGCAGTTCGCCGTCGACCCGCGAGAGCGAGCCCCGCGGCAGTACGCCGAACCCGGCCGTGGTCGCCCTGCCGCTGAGCGGGAGCGCCACGTCGAGGACTTCGGGGTCGAGCAGCAGCCGGCGCGGCGCCGGGAGGCGGCGGCGGACCTCCGCGTCGAGGGCGGCGATCAGGCGATCGCGGTCCGCGGCCGGCACCGGAAACCGGTCGTCGCGGGTCACCCAGGCGCGGCCGCGGCGGTTGACGAAGATGCGGGGCGCGTCGGTCTCCCGCTCCCGGTTGTGGAAGTGCTCGCGGACCGAGAGGACGACCCGGCCGGAGACCTCGGGAGCGACCTCCATCGCGGCGGCCACCACCGCGTCCCGCTCCTCCTGGCCGGCGGCGACGCGCAGCAGGAGGTCCAGGGCGCGGAACAGCTTGCCGGGAGCGGACTTCAGCAGCTTCACCGCACCGGTGACGTCGTACTCGTCGAGCAGCTTCTCGACGCGGCTGTCGAAGGAACGGGCCTCCTTCTCGCCCCGCGCCACGGCGAACACCTCGGCGGCGTGCGGCCAGCGGGGGTACTCGTGCGGGTGGAGACGCTCGCCGAGGCGCTTGAAGGGCTCCCGGTACGCGTGCACGTCGGCGAGTTTCGCCGGGTTCGCCGCGACCACCGCGTCGAGGCCCGCGAGCAGCCCCCGGCGGACCGGCCGCGGCAGCGTCCGGAACCGGGTGGGTTCCTGGAGCGTCACGTCGCCGCCCGACAGGGCGCAGGCCAGTCGCAGCACGTCGGTGACGGTGTCCAGCAGGAGGCCGGCGCCCACACCGAGGCGGGCCTCGTTGACGACCGCCCGGTTCTCCCGGACGGGGATCGACTCCGGCTGGGGGCCGTCGGCGCAGCGTTCGGCGAGGATCCTGAGGTCGCGCAGGTGCTCCTCGCCCAGGGGCGTCGTGCTGCCCGCCAGGGCCAGGTAGAGGTCCGTGAGTTCGGCGTCCAGGTCCCGGCCGAGGTGCAGGACGGTCACCCGGTCGCCCGCCGAGGCGATCAGCTCGTCCTGCGCCGCGAGCATCTCCTCGTAGGTGTGCTGGTAGCGGCCGTACGTGGGGAGGCTGAGCAGGTTCAGGACCCCGCGCTTCAGCTGCGCCGCCACGTTCTCGCGCGAGGTGTCGTCGGCGAGCGCCTTCGCCACGCACCCCATCCAGAACTCCTCGGTGTCCGGCACGTTCGCCGGGAAGTCGATGAAGTAGGAGTTGTGCCGGACGTGGTCGCCCACCATCTCGCTCACGGTGGCCAGCGTTCGCCGGGCGGTGTGCACGACCGCGGCCTCGGACAGCCCCGACAGCCGCTCCAGCAGCTCGGCGGAGAGCTTGAAGCCCACGGAGGTCAGCGCCGCGTCGAACTGCCGGGCGGCGGTGGCGCCTTCCCCTGCGGATCCCCTGGGGAAGGGCAGGCGATGGGTGTGCCGGATGACCAGCGATTCGAAAGTGTGCGCCATTCGGGGATGGTCGCAGATGTGCGCGAGGCGACGCACCGGAGTTTTCCGCACGACGCCGCGCCCCGGGGCCTCCGGCGAGCGGGCCTCGGCCGGCACCCGTCAGGGACGCGTGGCCAGCGGATCGAGGAACGTCAGCACGGAGGCGTCCTCCTCGATCAGCGGAGTGAGCGCGGCGTTGAACGGGCCGCCGTACGGCGCGTTCAGGTGTGCCTGGAAGGCGTCCTCGTCCCGGTAGACCTCGAAGATCCAGTAGGCGCGGGGGCTGGCCGTCTTGGTGTAGACGTCGAAGGCCAGGTTGCCTTCCTCCTCGCGCACCTTCAGGGCGTACTCCTGGATCAGGCGGGCGACCTGGCCCTCCGCTCCCTCGCGGGCGGTGAACTCGGCGAGCAGGGTTTTCGTCATGGTCTTCCGTCCTTGCCGGTGGGGTTCAGCGGGTGGAGTCGAGGTGCCGGACCGCGCGGGCGCCCGGCGTGAGCCGCGGCAACTGGTCCTGCCAGGGCGGGTTCGGGCCGGCGACCGAGCAGGTCAGGGCCGCGACCCGCACGGCGAACAGGCAGGCCGCCTCGACGTCGGCGAGGCGCAGGTCCGTCAGTCTGCCGCCGAGGAGTTCGTGGGTGCCGAGGTGGTGCAGCAGGCCTGCCGTGAAGGAGTCCCCCGCACCGACCGTGTCGACGACCGGCGTCGCCACCGCCGGCACACGCACGCGCTCCCCGTCGAGTGAGGCCAGGGCTCCTTCCGCGCCGCGCGTGATCACCACGAGCCGGGCCCCCGCCGCGTGCCAGGTGTCGCACGCCTGCTCGGGCGGTGTTCCGGGCAGGAGGAGCTCCAAGTCGTCCTCGCTCAGCCGCAGCACGTCCGCGAGGCCGCACCAGTGCGCCAGCCGGGCGCGGTAGACCTCGGGGCGCACCAGGAGCGGGCGGACGTTGGGATCGATGCTGATGGTGGCCCGGGGAGCGGCCGCAACCAGGAAGTCCTCCACCACCGCCGCTCCCGGCTCCCTGACCAGGGCCAGCGAACCGGTGTGCACGCAGGCGGTGCCGGCCAGGTCCACCCCGGCCAGTTCCGCGCTCGTCCACTGCCAGTCGGCGGTGGCCTGGGCGTGGAAGGAGAACGCGGCCTGGCCCCGGGCGTCCAGTTCGGCGACGGCGAGCGTGCTGGGTTCGGCGGCCTGAACGGCGTGCGAGAGGTCCACGCCGGAAGCGGCGAGGTGGGCCCGGAACAGGCGGCCGAACACGTCGCCGGACAGCCGCGCGAGGAAGCGGGCAGAGGTGCCCAGGCGGGCCAGGGCCACCGCCGTGTTGGCCGGCCCGCCGCCCGGCAGGACGCGCAGGGCGAGTTCGTTCGGTGCGGGTGCGGGCTCGGTGAACGCGTCGGCGACGCACTCTCCGAGGACGGTGATCCGGCTCATGGGCTGCTCTTCTCTGGGACGCGCGGAGCGGAAACGGGCATGACCCGGGCACGCCGGTGTACGGCTTCGGGGCGGGGCAGCCGCCCAGGGGCGTTGCCGATTTGTGACGAGTGCAAGGCATTGACGTTGCCGGTGAGCGGAGTCCATCATCCTCGCCAAGCAGTGTCAACGATGACATCAGTCATCGTTGACATCGCGGGACGGCAGTCCTCGCTGCCGGCCACCCGCCCGACATCCCGCTGGAGCCGTTCATGTCACGCACCTCTCGTCTCCCCTCCTCCCTGCTCCGAGTCGCCGCGTGCACGGGCGTCGCGGCCCTCACCCTGACCGCCTGTGGATCCGGATCGGGATCGGGCAGCACGAGCACCGGCTCGGGCGAGGTCAAGGTCGGCCTGATCACCAAGACGGACACCAACCCGTTCTTCGTCAAGATGAAGGAGGGCGCGGAGAAGTCCGCGAAGGCCGAGGGTGTCAAGCTCATGACCGCGGCGGGCAAGTTCGACGGCGACAACGCCGGGCAGGTCACCGCGATCGAGAACATGGTCGCCGCCGGTGTGAAGGGCATCCTGATCACCCCGAGCGACTCCAAGGCGATCGTGCCCGCGATCGAGAAGGCCAAGGCCAAGGGCGTCCTGGTCATCGCCCTGGACACCCCGACCGAGCCGCAGAGCGCGGTCGACGCCCTCTTCGCCACCGACAACCTCAAGGCCGGTGAGCTGATCGGCGAGTACGCCAAGGCCGCGATGAAGGGCAAGACCGCGAAGATAGCCGCCCTCGACCTCGCGCCGGGCGTCTCCGTCGGCGTCCAGCGGCACAACGGCTTCCTCAAGGGCTTCGGCGCCACCGACAAGGACGTCGCCTGCGCCCAGGACACCGGCGGCGACCAGTCCAAGGGCCAGACGGCGATGGAGAACTGCCTCCAGAAGGAGCCCGGCATCAACGTCGTCTACACCATCAACGAGCCCGCCGCGCTGGGCGCGTACACCGCGCTCAAGGCCAAGGGCCGGGAGAAGGACGTCCTGATCGTCTCCGTCGACGGCGGCTGCACCGGCACCAAGGCCGTCAAGGACGGCAAGATCGCCGCCACCTCGCAGCAGTACCCGCTCAAGATGGCCGCCGAGGGCGTCAAGGCCGTCGTGACGTACGCCAAGGACGGCAAGAAGGCCTCGGGTTACACCGACACCGGAGTCACCCTGATCACCGACAAGGCGCAGGACGGGGTCGCTTCCAAGGACACCGCCTACGGCCTGGACAACTGCTGGGGCTGAGCCGTCGGCTCCCGCTGCCAGCGTTCGACACCCCTCAGCGGGGCGGCCGGCCCCTCCTCCCCGAACCGGGACGGCCGCCTCCTCGTCCTCCTGCCGCCCTGAAGGGACGGCCAAGGACTTCTGTCTTCCGACAAGGACTTCGCATGACTGCCACGTCCACGCCACCCTCCACGTCCACGCCGTACGCCGATCTCAAGGCGCCGACCACGGTCCGCAGACTGCTCACCCAACCGACCACCGGCCCGCTGATCGCCCTCCTGCTGGCCTGTGTCTTCTTCGCCACCTCGACCGACCAGTTCCTCACCGGCGGGAACTTCTCGCTGATCGTCCAGCAGGTCATGGTCGTCGGCACGCTGGCCATCGGCCAGACGCTCATCATCCTCACCGCGGGCATCGACCTGTCCTGCGGAGCGGTGATGGCGTTCGGCAGCATCGTGATCGCGAAGATGGCCGCCGAGGGCTCCCTGCCGCCGCTCGCCGCTATCGCGCTGGGCCTGGTCGTCTGCGCCGGCTTCGGCATGCTCAACGGCGCATTGGTTCAGAAGGTCCCGCTGCCGCCGTTCATCGTCACCCTCGGCATGCTCAACGTGGCGTTCGCGCTGACGCACATCTACTCCGAGGAGCAGACCGTCAGCAACCTGCCCGGCCCGCTGACGGCCCTCGGGCAGACCTTCCCGCTCGGCAAGACCGACATCACCTACGGCTCGCTGGTCACCATCGCCCTGTTCCTCCTCCTCGCCTACGCGCTGAGCAGCACCGGCTGGGGCCGGCACGTCTACGCGCTGGGCAACAGCCCGGAAGCGGCGCGGCTGAACGGCATCCGCACCTCCCGCCTGACCATCGGCGTCTACACCGCGGCCGGTCTCCTCTACGGCATCGCCGCCCTGCTGCTCATCTCGCGTACCGGGGTGGGCGATCCGCAGGCCGGGCAGACCGACAACCTCGACAGCATCACCGCCGTGGTGCTCGGCGGCACGAGCCTCTTCGGCGGACGCGGTTCGGTCCTGGGCACGTTCATCGGCGTCCTCATCGTCGGCGTCTTCCGCAACGGGCTCCAGCTGATGGGGGTCGCCTCGATCTACCAGACCCTGATCACCGGCGTCCTGGTCATCCTCGCGGTGACCGTCGACCAGATCTCCCGGAGGAAGGCCCGATGACCACGACCACCACCGAGACGCCCGTGCTGCAGGCCCGCGGTCTGGTCAAGCGCTACGGCCAGGTCACCGCCATCGACGGCGCCGACTTCGACCTGCTGCCCGGCGAGGTCCTCGCCGTCATCGGCGACAACGGCGCCGGCAAGACCAGCCTCATCAAGGCGCTCACCGGCGCGGTGGTGCCGGACGAGGGTGAGATCCGCCTGAACGGCGAGCCGATCCAGTTCTCCGGTCCGCAGAGCGCACGCGCCCACGGCATCGAGACGGTGTACCAGGACCTCGCCGTGGCGGCGTCCATGGACATCGCCTCGAACATGTTCCTCGGCCGCGAGCTGCGCCGCCCGGGCGTCCTCGGCAGTGCCTTCCGCATGCTGGACAAGAAGCGCATGCGCCAGGAGGCCGCCGAGCACATGGCGGACCTGAAGATCGGCCTGCGTTCGCTGACCCAGGCCGTCGAGACCCTCTCCGGCGGACAGCGGCAGGCCGTCGCGGTGGCCCGCGCGGTCGCCTGGGCCCGCAGCGTCGTGGTCATGGACGAACCCACCGCCGCCCTCGGCGTCAAGGAGTCCGGCCAGGTCCTCGACCTCATCCGCCGGGTTCGCGACAAGGGCATGCCGGTGGTCCTGATCAGCCACAACATGCCGCACGTCTTCGAGATCGCCGACCGGATCCACGTCCACCGCCTGGGCCGGCGCGCCGCCGTCATCAAGCCCTCCGACTACTCCATGGCGGAGGTCGTCGCCATCATGACCGGCGCACTCACCGTCGACGCGGCCGGAGATACCGTCGTAGCGGATTCCGAGGCCGCGAAGGCCGCCGGAGTACAGGCCACCTGACAGCGCAACCCCGCTCCCGCATGTTCCGGCCGAGGCCGCGGCCCGGAACCGGGAGCATCCAGGAGACGGTTTACTCCATGGCAGCGAGCCGCAGACCCACCTTGGCCGACGTCGCCAGAGAAGTGGGTGTCAGCGCCAAGACGGTCTCCCGGGTCCTCAACGAGGACGGGCCCGTCTCGGCCCGGACCCGGGAGCACGTACTCGCCGCGGTCGCCGAGCTGGGCTTCCAGCCGAACCTGATGGCCCGCAACATCCGCGTCGGCGGTCCGGACACGACCATAGGGCTGGTCATCCCCGACCTGGCCAACCCCTTCTTCGGAGCCGTGGCCCGCGGGATCGAGGACACGGTCCGGGACCGCGGACTGACGCTGCTCATGGGCTCGTCCGCGGACGACGCCGAGCGCGAACGCGCCCTGACGGCCCAGTTCCTCGCCCGGCGCGTCAGCATCCTGATCGTCGTGCCGTCCGTCGGCGCCGACCACTCCGACCTCAAGTCGCACCGCACGGCGGGGCTGCCCGTCGTCTTCCTCGACCGGCCCGGGGTCGGCATGTCCACGGACAGCGTCGTCAGCTCCAACCGTGCGGGGGCCCAGGAGGGCGTCGCGCACCTGATCGCCCACGGGCACCGCCGCATCGGGTTCGTCGGCGACCTGCCGGTGAAGCTGTACACCCGCCGCGAACGCCTCGCCGGATACCGGGCCGCCCTGCGGGAAGCCGACATCCCCTACGACCGCTCGCTGGTCGTCAGCGCGCACGATCAGCAGGGGGCGGAGGCCGTGACGGCGCAACTCCTCGAACGGCCCGATCCCCCCACGGCCCTGTTCGCCGGCAACAACATCATGGCGCTGGGCATCGTCGCCGAACTCGCCCGCAGCAAGCGCAAACACGTGGCCGTCGTGGCCTTCGACGACGTCTCCCTCGCCGAAGCGCTGGAACCGGCGCTCACGGTCGTCGCCCAGGCGCCCGAGGAGATCGGCCGCAGCGCCGCGACCACCGCCCTGGCCCGGCTCGACGGCGACCGCTCCCGGGCCCGCACGATCACCGTGCCCACCCGGCTGGTCGTCCGGGGGTCGGGTGAGCAACGCGTCCGGGAGGGCGGTCGCTGACGGTCCGGAGCCCCTCCCGCAAGCGACCCGGGGGAAGGAGGAGTCGACGGGCCCGGCGGGCAGCTGAGGATGTGCGTGTCAGCAGGTCGATCTGCGAGTTCGGGTACTGTACGGCCGTGGGAGAACGGGCGACCATCGGCGATGTCGCGGCCCGGGCCGGGGTGGGAGTCGGCACGGTCTCGCGCGTCCTGAACGACAGCCGCAACGTCAGCGAGGACACCCGCGAGCGGGTGCTGCGGGTGATCCGGGATCTGGATTACCGGCCGAACCGGCGCGCTCGCGCCCTGTCCACGGGACGCACCCAGAGCATCGCCGTCATCGCGCCCTTCGCCACCGAGCCGTCGGTCGTCGAGCGGCTGCGCGGCATCTCACACGTACTGCACGGTAGCGACCACGACCTCACTCTGCTCGACGTGGCCACACCGGATCAGCGCGATCAGCAGTACCGGGCGGTGGCGGCCGGTGACCGCTTCGACGGGCTGCTGGCGATCTCGCTCGCGCCCACCGACGAGGAAGCGGAGCAGCTGGCACGGGTCGGTCTGCCCACGGTGCTGCTGGACTGTGAGCACCCGGACCTGCCACGTGTGGTGATCGACGACGTGCGCGGCGGCATGCTGGCGACGCGTCATCTGCTGCAACTCGGCCATCGTCGCATCGCGTTCATGGGCGACGTCGCCGACGACCGTTTCCGTTTCAGCGCGAGCGCCCGTCGCCGCGAGGGCTGCGAGCTGGCGCTGAAGGCGTACGGCCTCGCGCTGGAGGAGCGGTACGTGCGGGCCGGACCCCACGGCCGCGCCGTGGCGCACCGCCTCACCGACGAGTTGCTGGCCCTCGCGGAGCCCCCCAGCGCGATCGTCACCGCATCCGACACCCGGGCGCTGGGCGTGATCGAGGCGGCGAACTCGGCGGGCGTGAGGGTTCCTCAGGAACTGTCCGTGGTCGGCTTCGACGACCTCGACGTGGCGGCCTACGTAGGGCTGACCACGGTACGCCAGCCCCTGCGCGCCAGCGGCGGGATCGCCGCGCGCATGCTGCTGGAACGCATCGGCCGGCCCCTCGGCGAGCCCGTCGAGAAGATGCTGGAACTGGAGCTCGTGCCCCGGCGTACGACGGCCGTCGCGGGAGCCTGATCCGCGCCGCGCCGACGGCATTGGATCGGTTTCCATTAACTTCCACAGCGCGACTCCGACCGCTGCTCGTTCGTAAATCTTCACCTCACAAGTTCACCCTTTTCCCGCAAAACTGAGGTAGCGTCAGCGATGGAACCGGCTCCACAGCTTCCATTCGTTCCCTCTTCCCCCCAAGGGTGACGTATGTACAGAGCAAGACGAGTGCTGCTCCGGCTGGCGACGGGTCTGGCAGCCTTCGCGACGCTGAGCGGCATCATCACTCCCGCCTCCGCCTCCCCCCACGACGCGTCCCGGACGGGCACCCGGCAGTACACCGCCGACGACGACTACACAGCCGTCTGGTCCCGCGCGGACGCCCTGAAACTCAAGCAGGACAGCACCAACACCGCCCCTCGCGTGTCACCCGACTTCCCGGTGATGACCGACAAGGTGTGGGTGTGGGACACCTGGCCGCTCACCAAGCTCAACACCCAGACCGCCACGTACAAGGGCTGGCACGTCATCTTCTCGCTGACGGCCCCGCGCTCGGTGCCGTTCGGTGACCGGCACTGGTACGCGAAGATCGGTTACTTCTACTCGCGTGACGCCAAGAGCTGGAAGTACGGCGGCGACCTGTTCCCGGCCGGCACCTCGTTCGGCTCACGTGAGTGGGCCGGCTCGACGGCGCTCGTCGGCGACAAGGTGCAGTCCTTCTACACCGCCTCCGGGCACGACAACGGCGGGGTCGACCCCAGCGACGCGCTGCAGCGTCTGGCGCAGGCGACCGGCAAGATCCACGCGGACAAGAACCGCGTGTGGTTCTCCGGCTTCCGGGACCACCGCATCATCGCCGAGGCCGACGGCAAGATGTACCAGACCCTCGAACAGTCGCAACAAGGCCCGATCATCTACGCCTTCCGCGACCCGTTCGTCTTCCGCGACCCGCGGGACCGCAAGGTCCACCTGCTGTTCGAGGGCAACACGGGCGGTACCGCGGGCTCGTACCAGTGCACCAAGCGTGACCTGGGTGACCTCCCGGCCGGCCACGAGGTGCCGGAGGACTCGAAGTACTACACGGGCAACATCGGGCTGGCCACGGCCGACGGCGACAGCATGGAGAACTGGAAACTCCAGCCCCCGCTGCTCTCGGCCAACTGCGTGAACCAGCAGACCGAACGGCCGCACCTGATCATCCGCGGCGGCAAGTACTACCTGTTCACGATCAGCCACAAGTTCACGTTCGCGCCGGGGCTGAGCGGATGGGACGGCCTCTACGGGTTCGTCGGCCCGGGGCTGCGCAGCGACTACCGGCCGCTCAACGGCAGCGCGCTGGTCCTGGGCAACCCCGAGGACGCCCCGACACAGCAGTACTCGCACTACGTGATGCCCAACGGGCTGGTGGAGAGCTTCATCGACACGGTGCCGACGCCTGACGGCGGGACCCGCTTCGGCGGCACCCTCGCACGCACGCTCGTACTGTCCCTGAAGGACGACAGGACGAGGCTGGCCGGTCAGTTGGACTACGGCTTCATTCCGTAGACCGGCCCGATCGACCCGAGCGGATCCGGGGGGCGGCTGATTCGATCAGCCGCCCCTCGTCCGTAACTGGCTTCCCGTCCGTAAATGGCGTGGCGGCGCCCCGCTACTCGCAGGTCGGGCTCTGGCGTGGGTGGAGATTGACTCGCTCGTGCTGGTCTAGGACGTGATCATTAGCAGGTGATCCTCCGTCACGGGCCGGTTCGCGGGTTCTGAGGTGGTCCGCTTGAGGCGTCTCGTAGGTTCCGCAACGGGAGGGAGGCGCATGGTGACGTGCTGACGTGGACGATCGAGCGGCGGATGCGACTGACTGAGCGGGCCGAGCTGCTGCGCGAGGAGCTGGCGGAGGTTGACGCCGAGCTGGGCCGGCAGGAGGCGGCCGAGGTGGTGTTCGGGCAGTGGGCCGAGGCGACGGACGGGGGACGGCGGCCGTCGGGCATCGTGGAGCCGGAGCCGGAGCGCGTCGCGGCTGGGCCCGGTGCGGGCGGGATGCGGTTGGTGCCGGACCGTGTCGAGGGGATGGGGCTGGCGTCCCTGACCTCGGAGTCAAGCGCCGAACACGGCGAATGACCGAGCGGATCAGCTCGCGCTATCCGCGGCATGGGCGGACGGGTTGTCCTTGCGAAAACCATTGGTGCCCGGCTTGCTCCTCTGATGGGCTGACGTCCCACCGTGAGTCCGCTGTGACGGAGGTAGTGGTTGTGACGGGATATGACGTGCTTGCCGAGGTGTACGAATGGCTCATCTCGGATGCAAAGTTGCCTCCCGCCGAGTTCGCTGCGTCGTTCGATGACGTCCTCAGTCTCCTGCCGTCGAACGCTCACGTCCTCGACTGTTCGTGCGGAACCGGACAGTTGGCGGTTGGCCTCGCCGGTCGTGGCATGCGGGTTGTCGCAACTGACGCCAGCGAAGCGATGGTTCGCCGGACTGCAGAGCTGTCTGAGGAGTTCGGGGCCTGCGTCCGGGCCGTGCGGGCGAACTGGGAAGAGTTGCCCGATCATTTCGAGGACGACACGTTCGACATGGTGTTCTGCGTTGGCAACTCGCTTCACCATGCCGCGGGCGCGACAGGCAGGGGTGCTGCTCTGGAGTCGATGTCACGGCTTCTGCGCCCCGGCGGGCGCTTGGTGCTCACATCCCGCACCTGGGAACTCGTGAGGGCCAGAGGTTCCCGGCTGGACATCAGGGACCGACTCGTCCGACGAAACGGTCGCGATGCCGTCGTGGTCTACCGCTGGGAGATTGCGCCGCATTGGGAGGACGAGCACCACATCGAGATTGCGATCGCCCAAGTTGATGCGACTGGGCTGGTTCTTGTCCGCTCGGAACTGCTGTCCTGCTGGCCCTACCGGTACGAGGAACTCGAAGTCGAGCTGCACCGGGTCGGACTCCGGACGGAAGTGAGCACGTTCGATCTTGAGGCCGAGAACTACATGGTGGTCGCGAGCAAGGTATAGACACCGGGCTCTCAGTCCCTGGCAGGACCGCGCGGTTGCTCGCAGGACGCTTGCGCCCTCTCATCTGTGCGGGTTCAGGCGGTCAACGCTACGCCCCGGACGAGGAGTCATGCTGCGTGCATCACGGTGAGCGGACACAGCGGCCCGCGTAACGCGCCCAGGGTTCTGCAGCCTTCTCGGCATGCAGGAACGTCAGTTGGTGGCCGTACCCGAGGGCATCGGCAACCAGCGACGGAGGGCATTCGAGGATCAGTTCGCCAATGAGATCGTTTCATCGTGAACTCGCAGGTCGTGGTACTGGTGTGAGTCCGTGACGCGGTCCTCGTGCTGCTCGTAGCAGCGTGGTGGCGTGATGGACGTTCATGCGGCCCTTGGTCAGAATGCGCCAGGTCTTCAGGTTCGCGAAGCCGTGCTCGACGGCGGCGCGTTCGGCTGACCAGCCGGTTCGCCTCCTTCTCGGCGTCGGTGAGGCGGGCCTGGTGATGTGGTCGTGGCGGGCGGCGGTGATCTCGCTGGCCCGGCCGGGGCCTGCGGAAGAGATCCAGATCAGGTTTCCCCTCTCGTCGGTCAGTGCGAGGAAGAGCAGGCCATAGGCCTTGTGTTTCCCGCCATGGTTCTTGCGGTTGTCCGTCCCGGTGCGGCGGCGGGTGCGCACGAGGGTGCCGTCCAGCAGGACCACCGCACCGCCCCGACGGGCGATCTTCTTCAGGGCACGGTCCAGACACGGGCGCGGGCAGCGAGCAGGCCGAGGACTTCCAGTACCCAGCGGCGCACGGTGGAGGCGGAGACGTCGTTGTCCCCGGCCATGTCGAGAACCAGCATCGCGAGTGCCGTCGACGGGCGGTGAGTCTTCACACGCGAACCGGCTCGACGGCCAGCTGTTGGTGGCCGGGTGAACGCCCCAATGGGCGGCCAGTTGGGGGGTGACTGGCCTGCGCCCCACCCCCCGCGGAGGTGGGTCATCCCTCGAAGCCGGAAACCTCCGGGAAGAAGTCGGCACCCTGGACGTACGCCATCGCCTCGGCCCACTTCGGGTCGCCCAGGCGGCGTTCCATCTCCTCCGGGCTGACGTCCTCCACCCGCGTCTGGAGCCACCACAGATTGCCCAGCGGATCGCGTACCCGTCCGACCCGGTCGCCGAAGAAGAGGTGTGTCACTTCGGTCACGGAGGTACCGCCGGCCGCGATGGCCCTGCGGTGCGCGGCGTCGGCGTCCTCGACGTAGAGGCGCAGGAAGGCGGGCGTCGGCGGCCAGTGTGGCGGCGCGTCGAACGGCATGACGATCGAGTCGCCGATCCGTACCTCAGCGTGCCCGATCCGGCCGTCGTCCCCGACGACCCGGGCGATCTCCTCTGCGTCGAACGCCTCCTTCAAGTAGTCGATGAGCCCGGCGGTGTCGCGCGAGATGATCCACGGCGTGACGGTGTGGTAGCCGTCCGGGATCGGTTTTACGGTCATCAGATGCCCTCCTGAGTGCGTGCGGCTCGTTCTTACGCTAGGTGGCTTCTAGGTCAGGTCTTGACCTATTGCCCCGCAGGGACCTTTGGCCCAGTGCCTGGACGCCCGATCACGTCACTCAACCGTCGCCAGGCTCAAGCTCCCAGCTGCAATGCCTCCTGAGGGCGGCAGCTCGGGCAAGTCGCACGTCTCGTGGTGCTTCACGCAGTGCCGGGTCCGGCATGCGAAAGCCGTCGTCCTCGAACCGGGGGACGACATGAACGTGTACGTGATGAAGCACTTGACCTGGGATGTGGTTGTTCTGCGTCACCGTGCTTCCGACAGCCCCATAGGCGTCCTTCACCGCAGAGGTCAGTCTTGCCGTGACCTCGAAGATCTCATGCAGGAGATCAGCTGGTACGTCATGCAGGTCGGTCACGTGTGACACAGGCAGGACTAGGGCGTGACCAGGGTTGTTCTGCCGCTGCTTGAGCGCAGGGACGACGAAGACGTTTTCCGAACGGTAGGCGACCAAGTCCTCATCGATCTCGCCTTGTCCGATCCTGCAGAAGGCACATTCACTCACACCGGAGACCTCCGAAGTCGCCTCACGCCGACCCTACCCAGCTAGATCGACGAGTCTGGCAGGCCATCGTCCAGACGGACATCTCCACGCACCTGGTACGGCACGGCGGACATCGGCCGGCACACGGCTGTTCTGGCGCCGTCGTCGCAGCCGTCTCGCTGTGTCGGCCTGGGCCACCTACGAGACCGCGCAGGTGGCCGACGACCAGCTTCACACGCCCTGGTGCTCCGGCCAACCAGGCACTAAGTAGCCGTTGTCGTACCGATCACGGAGGCGGGCGATCGAACGAGGGTTGCGGTCCGTCATTCACCGGCCTCTTCGATCTGCGGCGGCCGGGGCGGCTTCGGCAGCGTTCGGATCTGGTGTGTTCGCTGGCGCGGCGGCGCCGTGGAGCGGAGTAGGTGAGCCTGTCAGCCGTCCCCGGTGCGTGCCCTGTGCTGCCGTGCCCGGATGGGATGTCCGGGCACCGCTTGACCGGTCCGCCCGCGCGGGCGGACCGGTTCCCGTGTCATGGGCGACGGAAGGGCGTGAGGTTGAGGGTGAAGTCGGCGGTGCCGAGTTCGAGGCGGTGCTGGGGCAGGACGCCGGGTCCGCATGCGGCGCTCCCGACGCCCTGGACAGCGTGGTCGGTGTGCAGGTGCACGAGCGGGCCGGGGGTCAGCTCAGTCTGGTGCCGGGCCACGTCGAGCTGCCGGTCGGTCCAGCGGCGGGCGGAGAGGTGGAAGAGCTCCTCGCCCCGGACGCGGATGGCGCCGGAGCCGTCACTGACCTCGGCCCACCGTACGTCCACGCGGTTGCCGTTGTCCTGCGGGCGCACGTAGGGCGTCTGCATCTGCTCGACCGTGGTGTGGAACCGTCCGACGCGGACCGCTTGCCGGGAGTCCGGGTAGGCCTCGCCGGGGCCGGCGCCGAACCACTCGACCTGTGACCAGTCGGCGGGGAGCTGCCAGTCGAGACCGATCCGGGCCAGGGAACGGGAGGTGTTGCGGCACAGAAGTTCCCGGTGCTCTTCGGGCGGCAGGTCGGGGTCCACCATGGTGTCGGCGAAGGCGTCCGCCCGCTCGGGCCAGTGGCCGACCGGTTCGGTGTGCACGTGGAGCCGCAGACCGGTCCCGTCGCTGGTCCAGCGGTAGGTCGTCAGGTAGCCGCAAGGGACGGCGGCGGCGGCGCTGCGGACCACGACGGTCAGGCCCTCGGCGTCGGGCGTGACGGAGACCGTGCGGTGGCGCAGCCGGTCCAGGCCGCGTTCCTTCCAGTAGGTGGCGTCGCGCTGGGACCAGCCGCGGTCGTTGTCGGTGGGTGCGCGCCACAGGCCCAGCGTGGGGCCCTGCAGGGGCAGTCCGTCGAGGTCGAGGAGGCTGCCGGTGGCGTGGTCGAACCGGCCGGGCCCGAGCGTGATGAACCCGTCCGCGGCGTGCGGGCTCAGCAGGGGTGCGTGCGAGTGGGCGCGGCCTGGTGCGGAGAGCTGGAGCTGTCCCCAGGCGATGACGTGGCCCTCGGGTGCCCAGTCGGCGGGCTTGGCCAGCTCCGCCTGGACGGTGAGCCACAGTTCACCACCACCGTCGCCGTCGCCGTCGCCGTCGTCGTCGGCGGCCTGCAGGGCGGGCTCGGGCAGCGGCAGTTCGACGCGGTCGCCCGGGGTCGCCTTCGGCGTCGGCAGTGTGCCTGCGGCGAGTTCGACGCCCTCGCGCGCGAGCGACCAGGTGAAGCGCAGGTGGGAGAGGTCCAGGACCTCGTAGCGGTTCTCGACGCTCAGCGTTCCGGGCTCGCGGCCCGTACCGATGCGGACGGGGGCGATGACCTTGGCGTACTCCAGCAGCCCGGGCGAGGGGGTGCCGTCGGGGAAGACCAAGCCGTCGCAGCAGAAGTTGCCGTCGTGCAGGTCCTCGCCGAAGTCGCCGCCGTACCCGAAGAACTCGCGGCCCTGGGCGTCGCGCGTGCGCAGCCCCTGATCCATCCACTCCCACACCCAGCCGCCCTGCACCCGCGGGTACTCGTCGAAGAGCTGCGCGTACTCGGCCAGGGCGCCGGGTCCGTTGCCCATCGCGTGGCCGAACTCGGTGAGGACGAAGGGCATGCGGTTGCGCGGATCGTCGGCCGGGTCGCCGGAGCCGGCGCACGCCGGGTAATGGATCTCGCCCGGGAGCAGCTGTCCGCGGCCGATGCGGGCGACGGCCGCGGGCGGGCGGTACATCTGGCCGTGGACGTCGGTGTACTCGCCGAGCCGGTCGGCCTCGTAGTGGATCGGGCGGGAGGGGTCGCGTCGGTGTGCCCAGTCGGCCATCGCGCGCAGGTTCTGGCCGTCGCCGGCCTCGTTGCCCAGCGACCACATGATGATGCTGGGGTGGTTCTTGTCCCGCTCGACCGTGCGCTCGATGCGGTCCAGGTAGGCGCCGCGCCAGCGCGGGTCGTCGGAGGGGTTCCGCTCCCACATCGTGGCGTCGGCGTACTCGAAGCCGTGGGTCTCCAGGTCGCATTCGAGCGTCACGTACAGCCCGAGTTCGTCGCACAGGTCGAGGAAGGCTGGGTGCGGCGGGTAGTGGGAGGTGCGGACGGCGTTGATGTTGTGGCGCTTCATCAGCTCCACGTCGCGGCGCATGGCCTCCGGGGAGAGGGTGCGGCCGTGGTCGGGGTCGAACTCGTGCCGGTTGACGCCGCGCAGCAGGACGCGGCGCCCGTTCACCCGCAGGACGCCGCTCTCGTCGATGGCGATGGTGCGGAAGCCGAACCGGACCCGCACGCGTTCGCTGCCGGTGGCCAGGTGTGCCTCGTAGAGGTGCGGGTCCTCCGCGCTCCAGGGGCGCACTGCCGGGAACCGGAGCTCGCCGTCGGCCGGCTGGTCGTGGATGCCGAGGGCGGGGACGCTGATCCGCACGGGTGCGTCCGTGTCCACGTCCACGCGCAACCGGCCCTCGCCGGTGGCGTCGTCGTAGTCGGCGTGGACGAAGGCGTCCCGGATGCCGTCGGCGGGGCGGGCCAGCAGTGCCACGTCGCGGAAGATGCCCGACAGGCGCCAGGTGTCCTGGTCCTCCAGGTAGGTGCCGGCGGAGAACTGGTGCACCCGCACGGCCAGCACGTTGCGGCCGGGCCGTAGCAGCGCGGTCACGTCGAACTCGGTCGCCAGGCGGCTGCCGTAGGTGACGCCGAGTTCCGTGCCGTTGAGCCAGACCCGGGCGCAGGAGTCCACTCCCTCGAAGCGCACTACCACCGGCACGCCCTGCCAGGAGTCCGGCAGGTCGAAGACGCGGCGGTAGTCACCGGTCTCGTTCTCCTGTGGGACGAAGGGCGGGTCGAGCGGGATGGGGTAGGCGATGTTGAGGTAGACGGGCCGGCCGTAGCCGCGCAGCTGCCAGTGCGAGGGGACCGGCAGGGCGTCCCAGGAGCCGTCGTCGAACTCCGGGTCCTGGAACCCGTCCGGCTCGACCCGCAGCGCCGACGAGAACCGGAACGCCCACTGCCCGTTGAGGTCGATCCGGGGGGCGTCGGAGTCCAGGACCGCGCGCGGCGCCAGCCGCCCGCGGCCGGGCGTGAAGTCCTCGAAATAGCGTGCAGGCATGCCAAAGTCCTCCAGAGGGGCTTGGGTGATGCGCGCGAACGTACTATCGAAGGCGTGTTGCGGGAAGACGCTCCCGCCACTGCAGTCTCGACGGGCGTGCCGGCCCGGATGCCCCGCTGTTCGGCCTCGATCCCGGCACGCTGCCGTTTGAGCGACGTGGCATCCGGGCCGTCGCCCGGTACGGGAGAGAAGGACGCCGCGCCCGCGGCGCCAGTGGTCTTCCGCACGTCGGGGACACCTCGTCCGGCACCGCTTCTGTGCTGGGAACGACTGCAGCTGCCTGCCTCGGATCACAGGTCACTTCGATCGGGTGACTGCGGCGCCTGGCCTGCGTAGGAGCGCAGCCTCTTGGTAGTTCAAGCGATGTCGACACGCCGAACGCTCCGGGAGGCCCTGTTATCAGATCGACGACCTCAGCGACTCGGACAACACCTTCGTCATCATCCAGCCCCACGAAGACACCCCGGCCTGGTCCACCTCCGTCGCGGTTCTGGACGAAGGCGGCTACGAAGTCGTCCGACGCGACACCGCCCACCGCGAACACGACGTCATCAACGAGACAAGCATCGACCGGATCGCCCGCGACCTGACGATCTGGATGGCCGCCCGCGACTTCCCCGAACAGCCCACCCAGCACACCAGCAACTTCTCAACACGGCCTAGCCGCCGCCCCTGCCTTGGCCGCGGTCTGGAAGCGGCTACACGCTCTACAACAACATCTGGGGCGTCTGGGCCGACCATCCAGAGATCAGCGGCAAGTCCTACCCCAACTCGACGAAGTTGATCAACGAGGTGTTCTCGTTCCTCCGGACCACCCACTCCACCTCCGGCACCGTGGACGTGAACGCGGTCCTCCACTGGATCGCCCACACCGAGGGCTGGATGTCCGGCAGCGAGACCATCGGCGACGTCCAGTTCGGCTACGAGATCAGCTCCTCGCCCGGCGGCCTGACCCGACAGCGGGGCCGGGGACCGCTGCCGCGGTGAGCCTGTCCCACAGCGGACCCCAGTAGCCGTCGCCCGTGCTGCTGCCCTCGCCCCAGGTGATCAGGTCGCCCAGCGGCAGGGCACGCAGGGGGTTCCGGAGGCGACGGCGGGAGGTAGCAGTCCCTGGCCCGGTTCACGGGTGACCATGTCCCTTACCATCCCGTCGGCAGGCTCCTGAGGAACGGGGCAAGGCGGTCGGCGATCACCCGGTCGTCGTGAGCCGAGGTGTGCCCGTCACATCCGAGGAAGTCCAGGCCCGACTGATCGAGGAACCAGTAGTGGACCCCGCTGTCGCCGGCGTCGTTGCGCGCCTCGACCACCTGCCGCACATGCTCGGCGTTTCTGTCGAAGCCGACGGCCACGAGGGTGGTGCCGACACCGTAGCGAGTCCGCAGTTTCCGGAGGAACTCGCCGTAGGCGGTGCGGTAGGCGGCCGCGAGGCTGTCGGGCGTCCACGGTTCACCGGGGGTGAGGTCGGAGAAGTCGTTGGAGCCGAGGTTGACCACCACGATCTGGGGGCGCCACGTCCCCGGGTTCTGCCAGACGTCGCCGTCCACGTTCAGCAGGGCGCGGTCGTAGTAGGTCCGGTAGGTGACGTCCGGGCAGATGCCGGCGACGTTACGCACCATGCCGAGGCCGGAGAAGCCGTTGATCTGGTAATCGGCGTCCAGCTGCTGGGCGGTGAGGGCGCCGTGGCTCACGTCGGTGTTGGTGTTCCGCTTGAGCTGCTCCGGATTGCAGTCGCGGGTGCCCGAGACATTGCCGTAGCCCACCGTGATGGAGTCCCCGATGAACTCGATCTGGCGGTCCCGGGGCGCCGGCTTGCTCAGTACGGCGCCCCCGGGCGCGGCGACGAAGCCTCCGAACGTGCTGGTGTCTCCCGGCGTGTCGTTGCGTTTGACGACCCGGACCGTGTGCTCGCCGTCCCTCAGGCCGTTGATCCAGTGCGTGGTGTCGCCGGGTGTGACCAGGGTGGCGACGGTGGCCCCGTCGACCTGGACGTCGTAGTCGGCGGCCGCGCAGTCGAGTACCACCCCGAGGCCGGTCCCGCGGAAGCGGCCCTCGAAGTACACCCCGGGCCAGCTGAACTGCACCGTCTTCCCCAGGTCCTTGACCCGTCCTGCGGTGTGCACCTGCTCCGAGACGCTCTTCACGGGGACCAGTTGCCACTGCTGGTCGGCGCCGCCCAGTCGGTGAACTGCACAACCTTGGCACCGTCCGTGGTGGCAGCGTTCCGGACTTCGACGGCCTTGCCGCTGTTGCGGTTGCTCAGACGAACGTAACCGTCCGCCGAGTCCTCCAGCCGGAACTGCTGGTTCGAGCCGTTGGTATCGTCCCACTGCACGATGTCCGCGTGGTCGGCGCCGGACCAGCCGTGGGCGTCGAGTACCTTGCCCGAGTGCTGGACCTTGACGCGGTAGTAGCCGTCGCCCGAGTCGACGAACTGGAACTGCTGATGGGCACCGCCGTTGCGGGTCCACTGCTGAACGGCGGTTCCCTCAGCAGTACTTGCGCCGGACATGTCCAGCGCCTTGCCGCTCCCCTGGTTGATCAGCTCACACCACGAGCCCGCGTCCACCGTGGCCGCTTGCGCGGTCCCGGTCGCGCCCAGCCCTGCTGGCGGAGCCGCCGGCAGGGTCGTCACCGCGGCAGGCGCCGCCGGGCGCCTCCCGCGCCCCGGCTTCGAGTTCCTGTCTCTGAAAGTCATCTGCGTGCCATCTCTCCGGCCCTGTGGCGCCTCGGTGGGTCACGGCTGAACGTCCGACATTCCACCCCTGAATGTCAACCAATTTGAAGGGGATGAAATAGATCAACAGGCAGCACGCACCACCGAACCGACGGATGTCATCGAGCCGCGACATCGGGTCGTACCGCCCCCACCCTCACTGATCGATGTAGATCGTGAAGTTGTAAGTCACGGGTCTGGTGTGAACGGCTCGGGGCGTGCTCGCGCCGATCGGGGGCGGGAGTCTGGCGTGGAGATCATCGGTCAGCGGCCCACTTTCTGGTCGGTGAGGACGAGCAGAGCCCTCGACCAGTGAGGTCGCCCACTTCGGGTCGGTGCGGACCTTGGCCAGCCGGCGCCAGTTCTTCAGGTGCGCGAAGCCGTGCTCGACCAGGGCGTCTCGACGCCCGGCACGCCCAGAGCACGCACCGAACGCCGCTCCCTCTTCCACGGGGACTTCTAAACACGACCTAGGCCGCACGCGTCACTTCCTGCGGACGGACGCGAGCGCCAGCAGCATGCTCGCGAGCAGCACGAACACCACGAGCGAGGCGAAGAACAGGGCCTCGATCCAGCCAGCGTTCGCACCGGTGAGCGTGCCGTCCACGGACGCGCATGCCACCTCCGGCGGAAAGCTCTGCCGACGCAAGTCGCCGCAGGTGTTCGGCAGGTCGTCATTCACGACGTACGCGTTCACCCAGCAAAGCGCCAAGGTGCAGAGGAAGACGCCCAGCGCGGACAGGGAGACGGCCCACAATGCGGTCGGGCGGATTGCCCCGGAGCCCGTCGGAGATGCGGTCATGACCGGGAGCGTACCGGCGGGTTTTCTTGGCGCCGTCACCAGGAGGGTTACCTGACCTTCCTCCTCACTATCCGACTCCGTCCCAGTCCCACTTGGTCCAGGGGCTGGGACGTGCCGGTTCACTCAGGTGCACCGGCACGAAGGTGCCGTACGTCGCCAAGGGGCTGCCCATGGCGGCACCTCGTGATGACCCCGACGGGTTCCGCGACGGCGTGCCTCAAGAACGATCCGATGACGCTCGCATGCCTCGCGCAGGTCAGCTGAGCGGAGGGCGGGCCGTGAGCGGCGCGTCCGAGGTAACGCGCAGCTACCGGCTGCTGCGGGGCGAGCGGGTGGCGCTGGGTTGAGACGTTCGTCGACTTCGTGGCCGGCACCACGGCCCGGGCCACCCGGGTCGCCGAGCTGATCACCCGGCTGACCGCCTGCGGGCTCGCGTGTCATTGCTGCCGTCGGCGTTCGTCCGTCCGCAGGTCACGGACGATCCAGGGCGGGCCTGGTCCGGGTCGTCGACGGTCCGCACCGGCCCGGCTACCCCCGCGCTCCTCGACGTCATGGGCGTACGGTCGGAGGTTCTGCGCAGCGCGGACGGGCGCCCCGCTGAAATTGACATGGTCTGCGCACGGGGCGAGCCTGGAATCAGGTGCGCCTGAACGGCCCTCAGAAGTTTGCACTTCAATCAGACTTGCGTTCGTCGACTTCGGCCGCGCCCGGGAGGAGACTCTCATGCACGGGCATGTGCGAGCCATCACCGGGGACGAGCCGATCTTCATGATCAAGGTCAGCGTCTACCGCCCGGACCTCACGCTCATCGACCGTGCCTACACCAACGACGACGGCTCGTACAGCGTCGACGTGCCCGCCGGTGAGACGGTCACCGTCCGGTTCGACACCCATCACTCGCTCAACAACGCCGACCGCTGGCAGCCGTCTCTGGTCACCGACGTGGTCGCCGACGACGCCGTCCCGCTCGACCGCCGTCTGGTCCCCGTGGGCCAGTTCGCGGACACTGCGCGTGGTGTCGACGTACTCGCCGCCTTTCTCCTGGCCTCGGCCGTGGAAGGAGCGGAGTACGCCGCCCACGCCACGACGCGGCTGTCCCAGATCAAGCAGAACACCCTGTTCCTCCAGCACATCCAGGCAGCCCTCCTCCAGCACTTCACGGAGCAGGCCGACGCTTGATGGCCGCATCCGACCCGGCCGGTGGTCATGGCGCCGCATTTCTCCTCGTCCGATCCTCGGTTCCATGCCGCTTGAGGGCCGGCTAGCGGTTCGCCAGGGCGTGGAACACCTCTTCTACGGAGGACTCCTCCGTGTGACCGCACCCGCGGCTGCGCCGTTACGCCGGATGCAGGTCGGCGAGGAGGCTGGCCGGCGCCGCTCGACGCGGCTCCGGCTCAAGCAGTCCGTTCGCACGTCGCTTCTGTCCCTCGCCAATTTCTTCCTGGTGCGCCGCGTAATCTTCCCACAGTGCTGATTTTGCATATCCAGCACTGCGGTCTCAATTCAACATTTGACGCTTCACTGGAAGTAGTTGACCGAGGGAATCTGCCGCGTTGGAGAACCGTGTAGGCCCCAATGTCAACTTGCCCCTTCGCGGCCCTCGACCATCATGGTTATGAGGGAGGAAACCACCCCTTGGCGACTTCTCGAACGTCGGATTCACAGAGAAACTCCAAGTGGCTCAGGTGTCAGCGCACCGGCAGTCGCGGTCGGACAGGCCATCGCGACCGGAAGACTCCCCATTGAGCGGTGAGCGTCGCCGCCCCGGACCGCGACTGCGCGCGGCCCCAACTCGCCGGTGCCGCCCACACTCCCCCGGCGCCCCTCCCATGCCCTCTCGCCCCCGAAGGGATGTGGCCCGCATGGCCGCCAGAACCACGAACACGAAGAAGACCGCCTCGAAGACAACGCAACCAAAGTCCGCGTCGAAGGCGGCCTCGGCGAAGAAGGGCTCACCCGCCGACGATGACCTCATCTCGTCGCTGCGGCAGTACATCCGCGTCCGGGGCCCGCACCTGCTGGAGGATCCGAACATCACCTCGGTGGGCGTCGGTCGCAAGACGACCGGCGATCAGCCGGGCGGCGAAGTGGCGTTGCAGTTCACCGTGGCGACCAAGGCCGAGCCGGAGGCACTGGAGTCCCTGGGCACCTCGCTGATCCCGGCCACCATCACCGTCGACGGCGTCGAGGTGCCCACCGATGTCATCGAGCGCACCTACAAGCCGAGCTTCCACATGGTGGCCGAGGTCGAGAGCCCGACGCGCAAGAGCCGGCTGGATCCCATCCGGCCCGGGGCGAGCGTCGGCGCGGTGACGGTGTCGGCCGGCACCATCGGCTGCCTCGTGTTCGACCGGGCCGACGGCACACCGTACGTGCTCAGCAACTGGCACGTGCTGCACGGGCCGTTCGGCGAGCTGGGGATCGAGGTCGTGCAGCCCGGCACACGGGACGACAACCGCATCGACCGCAACCGGATGGGCGTGCTCAAGCGCTCCCACCTCGGCGTGGCCGGGGACTGCGCGGTGGCGACCATCGAGGACCGCGATTTCCTTTCGGAGATCCTAGAACTGGACGTCGCCCCCCGGGCCCTGGGGGAACCCGAGCTCGGCGACAAGGTGGTCAAGAGCGGCCGGTCCACCGGGGTCACCCATGGCATCGTCCGCCGCGTCGACACCATAGCGAAGATCAACTACGGCGGTGTGACGGGCCTGCAAACCATCGGGTGCTTCGAGATCGGCCCGGACCCCGACCACCCGTCGGCGGAAGGTGAGGTCAGCAGCGGCGGTGACTCCGGCGCGGTGTGGCTGTTCAAGGAGGGCGACGACCGGGTGAGCACGGTGCTGGCCGGGCTGCACTTCGCCGGCGAGGGCACCGGCGATCCGGACGAGCACGCCCTTGCCTGCCTGTCGACATCGGTGTTCGAGAAGCTCGACATCACCCTCAGTCAGCCGGCGCCTGAGCAGTTGGAGATCATCGCCGGCTACGACGCCGACTTCCTCGGCGCACGGGTCGAGACCCCGGAGCTGGACGCCGACCTCGCGCGGGACGCCGCCCTTCTGGACGGCTCGCCGGTCATCCCGTACACGCATTTCTCCCTCACCCTGAACAAGAAGAGGCGCTTCCCGTTCTGGGTGGCCTGGAACGTCGACGGCGGCTCGTTGAAGAAGCTCAGCCGCAGCGGCATCCCCTTCGTCAAGGACGGGCGGCTGCCCGGCACGGCACAGGTCGGCAACGAGCTGTACCAGGCCAACCGGCTCGACCGGGGGCACATCGCCCGCCGCGCCGACCTGCTCTGGGGCAGCCTGCCGGAGGCGCGCAAGGCCAACACCGACTCGTTCTTCTACACCAACATCACCCCGCAGATGGACGACTTCAACCAGAGCGCGAAGAACGGGGTGTGGGGCGCTCTGGAGGACGCGGTCTTCGCCGATGTCGACGTCGACGACCTGAGGATCAGCGTCTTCGGCGGGCCGGTCTTCCAGGACGACGACCGGCCCTACCGGGACGTGCGCATACCCCGGGAGTTCTACAAGGTCATCGCCTTCACCGAGAACGGCGAACTGAAGGCCAGGGCGTTTCTGCTCACCCAGAACCTGGACCAGCTCGAAGCGCTGGAACTGGACGAGTTCCGGGTCTTCCAGGTCACCCTCGGCGAGGTCGAGGACCGCACCCGGCTGCGCTTCCCCGCCGCTCTCCACAAGGGCGACACCCTGCATCTGCCCGAGGCGGCGGCGGACCGCCCGCCGCTGGAGAGCACGGCCGACATCCAGTGGGGCTGACGCCCTTCAAAGCCCCGATCAGACATCACGAAGGACTGGCGCATCGCCATGACCCAATCGGTTCATGAGAACACACCCGACTTCCTCCAGAACACGGCGGAACCGGTACGCGACCACCTGCTCGCTGCGGCTCCCCTGCCCGCTTTCCTGCATGACGCCGGCCAGTTGTCCCTGGAGGACCGTCGGCTCCTCGTCGACCAGGCCGTGGTGCTGCTGGAGCAGAACTACGTCCACCTGCCGCTGAAGACCGCTATGCACGCGGTCAACCCGGTCCAGCGGCTGCGGCTGCTGCGCCGGCGCATGGAGCGGCAGACACCGCAGAGCATGCCGAGGGAGTGGCAGTTCCACGCGGAGATGTCCGAGATATTCCACTCGGTGCGGGACCTGCACACCAACTACCTGCTGCCCGACCCCTTCAAAGGCAAGATCGCCTTCCTGCCGTTCCTGGTCGAGTCCTGCACGGAGCAGGACCGCACCAGGTTCCTCGTCACCCATGTGGTGAGCGGCTTCTCGGCGCCGGGGTTCGAGCCGGGGGTCGAGATCACCCACTGGAGCGGCATCCCCATCCTGGACGCCGTGGACCTCAACGCCGCCCGGTTCGCCGGCAGCAACACGGCGGCCCGGCGCAGCCGGGGCGTGCAGTCGCTGACGGTGCGGCCGCTCGTCATCCACCTCCCGCCGCTGGAGGAGTGGGTGACGGTCAGCTACATCGACCGCTCCGGAACGGCCCGGGAACTCCGGCAGAGCTGGCAGATCGTGGAGAACCTGCCCTCGTTCGTCTCCGCCGACCGGGACACAGCCGTGTTCCAGGGCCTGGACCTCGACGGCGACGAGACCCAGCGGGCCAAGGTGCTGCTGTTCGCGCCCAGTGTGGTCGCCCAGGAACGGGCGGCCGAGGCGAACGAGGCCCTGCCGGACCTGGGGGCGGGCGAGATCGCCACCACCATGCCCAAGGTGTTCCGGGCCCGGGCCGTCACCACGCAGTCCGGAACGTTCGGCCACATCCGTATCTTCACGTTCAACGTCAACAGCCCCGGCTCGTTCGTCGCCGAGTTCGTGCGGCTCATCCGGCAACTGCCGCAGGGCGGTCTCATCGTGGACGTACGGGACAACGGCGGAGGGCACATCCACGCCGCGGAGTTCACCCTGCAGACGCTGACACCGCGCCGGATCACCCCCGAGCCGGTGCAGTTCGTCAACACCCCGCTCAATCTGCGGATCTGCCGGCGGTTCCAGGGCGGACCGGGGCTGGATCTGGGCCCCTGGGTGCCGTCCATGGAGCAGGCCGTCGAGACCGGCTCGGTCTACTCCGGCGCCTTCCCGATCAGCCCCGAGAACGGCGCCAACGCCATCGGGCAGCAGTACTTCGGGCCCGTCGTGCTCATCACCAACGCCCGTTGCTACTCGGCCACGGACATCTTCGCGGCGGGCTTCCAGGACCACGGCATCGGCCCCGTGCTCGGCACCGCCGAGAACACGGGCGCAGGCGGCGCCAACGTCTGGACGCACGACCTGCTGTCCGAGTTCCTGGCGGACGACCCGAGCACGCCCTACAGGCTCCTGCCCAGGGGCGCCGGGATGCGGGTGTCGATACGCCGCACGCTGCGGGTCGGCCCGAACTCGGGCACGCCGGTGGAGGACCTGGGCATCGTCCCCGACGAGCTGCATCGCATGACGCGCCGCGACCTGCTGGAGGACAACACCGATCTCCTGGACCACGCGGGCCGACTCCTCCAGGGTCTGACTCCGCACGCCGTGGCGATCACGGAGGCCTCCCCCGCCGATGGCGCGCTCCATCTGAAGCTCGCGGCGGAGAACGTCGACCGCGTCGACGTCTACCTCGACCAGCGCCCCCGCGCGTCCGTCGACCTCACCGGCGGCCAGGCGGACCTGCTGGTCCCCGGCGCAGCCTCCGCACACACCGCCCACCTGGAGGGATTCGAGGTCGGCCGCCTGGTCGCGAGCACGACGAGGGACCTGCCCTAGGCAGCGTCTTGTCGATCACGCATCGAGCCAGATACGGGTGCTCGCCAGGGTGATGGCGGCGAGGTAGCGGCCGGGCTGTTTGTCGTAGCGGGTGGCGATGCCGCGCCATTGCTTGAGGCGGTGGAAGCAGCGTTCGACGACGTTGCGGCGGCGATATAGGGACCTGTCGAAGCCGCAGGGACGCTCGCGGCGACGACGGCGGCCCGCGAGCTGGTCGACCCGCTCGGGGACGGTCGCCTTGGTTCCGCGTCTGCGCGAGTAGGCGCGGAAGGAGCGAGCGGAGTAGCCCTTGTCGGCCACTACCCGCTCAGGCCGGACGCGAGGCCGTCCCGGCCCGGGCTGCGTGACACGGATCTTGTCGACGACCGTCTCGGCCTGGGTGCAGTCGTTGCGGGTGCCGGCCGTGACCGTGAAGGACAGCGGCCGGCCCCGTCGCAGGCCAGGTGGATCTTGCTGGTCAGCCCGCCGTGGGAGCGTCCGGGCCCACGCTCCTCGAGCCCCCTTTGGCAGCCGTGTGCTGATGGGCCCTGACGATCGTGGAGTCGAGCGCGACCAGCCAGTCCACCTCCGCCCGTCCCTGGGCTGCGGCCAGAAGCCGGTCGAAGGTTCCGTCGGCGGCCCAGCGCGCGAAGCGTCCGTGCACGGTCTGCCAGGGCCCGAACCGCTCCGAAACGTTGCGCAGCTTGGTAGCGCACTTGACTGGGGGTCAAGGGGGCGCAGGCTCAGATCCTGTCGTCCCGGCTCGTGAGAGTCGGGAGTCAAGGGACCGTTCCGGAGAACGGCCCCTTCGTCATGGCCCGAACTATCCCCGGCCCGGATACGCCCACGCCGCTCTCCGGGCAAGTTGCGAGAGGGCGCTGCGAGAGCGACGCTGGTAGCGGAAATTCGATGTCCCGTGCGGTCACCCGCAGAAGGTTGAACCGTCACCCTTCCTCCTGGCCCGTTCCACCAGCCAAAGGGGCTCGCATCAGCATTTCGCTCATGTCTTCCCTGATTTTTCACGCCTGACTCCAAGCCGAATGGGTTCTTCCCGAGTTGAGGTGAGTTTCATGGGCTGGAGTGCGTGGATCCCGATGTCCGCACCGTCCGGAGGAATCGTCGGCCGCCCCGCCTCGGTCGCAAGGAGCGACGGCATCACCAACATCTACGTGCGCGGCACCGACAACGCGCTGTGGCAGCGTGCCTATTTCGGGGTGCAGTGGCATGGCTGGGGGCGGCACGGCGACGGCATGCAGCTGACCTCGTCGCCCGCCGTCGCGTCCATGGGAATCGACCATGAGCACGTGTTCGTCCGTGGAGCCGACGGACATCTGCACCACAAGTTCTGGAAAGCAGCCTCGGGCTGGTCGCCCTACTTCGACCTCGGCGCGCCGCCCGGGGGATTCAAGGGCAGTCCGGCGACGGTTTCGCGGAACTCCCAGGTGGCCAACGTCTACGTGCGCGGAAACGACGACGCGCTGTGGCAGCTCCCCTGGTACAACAGCACTTGGCACCCGTGGGCCCGGCACAACGACGGTATGGTGCTCGCCTCCGATCCGACCGCCGGATCGATGGGACCCAACCACGAGCACGTCTTCGTCCGAGGCACCGACGGCAACGTGCACCACAAGTTCTGGCAGGCGGGGCCCGGCTGGTCGGGGTACTTCAATCTCGGCGCCCCCTCCGGGGGTTTCCGCGGTGGTCCGAGCACCATTTCGCGCAATCCCCAGGTGGCCAACGTCTATGTGCGCGGTAGCGACGACGGCCTGTGGCAGCTCGCCTGGTACGACAACAACTGGCATCCCTGGGGCCGGCACGCCGACGGCGCGATCACCGCCGAGGTCGCGCTGGCGTCGACGAGCGCGCAGCGTGAACAGGTCTTCGCGCGCGGACTGGACGCGAACGTATGGCAGCGGTGGTGGGTGCCACGGATCCCGACGATCGACGTCAACCTCATCTCGGTCGGGCGCGACAATTTCACCGCGGCGAACATCGAACAGATGCTGAACTCGCTCACCGCCACGCGGCAGATCTACTGCCAGGCCGACTTCAATGTCGGCACAGTACGCCGCTACGTCATCTCCGCGGCGGACGCGGGCGCGCTGGAGATCATCGACAGTGCGGCGGAAGCCGAACAGTTGACGGACGGGTGGACCGTACCGAACGCCGCGCTGGATGTGTTCGTGGTGCGTTCGATGAACGGCGCCGACGGCTGGTCGGCGGTCGGCGGACCGTGCGACAAGAACGCCGGTGGCAGTGTGATGACCGGAGCCGTGGTCTCGCTCAACGGCGATCTCGGCAACAGCGGGAACACGTTCGCGCATGAAATCGGCCACTATCTCGGCCTGGACCACATCGCGGACGCGGACAACTTCATCGGGAACAACGGTTCCTCCAACAGCAACACGAGGATCCTCGCCTGGCAGGGCGACCTGATGAAGAAGCACTGCATGGTCGTCCACATATGAAGTAGGAGCGGACATGTCAAGCGAACTGTCTCCACCGGTGGCTCAGATCCTGCGCGGCGAGCACACCCCCGACCCGGCCTCGGTCGCACAGCTCCCGCCGGACGACAGCGCCCAGCTGGCCGCTATCGCGCGCGGCGAGTCGCGTGCCGCGCTGCGCGTGAAGGCCCTTTCGTGCTTCACCGGCACCGCGGAGGGCGGGGAGCTGTTCCGTGCGGCGCTGGAGGACCGCGACGCCGACGACACCGTCCGCGCCGCTGGCGCGACACTGCTGTCCAGGACCGACGGCACCGCCGAAACCGATCTGCTGGCGGCCCTGCCGGACGAGCCGTCCGCGGTCGTCCGGCACAAGATCGTGGCCGGGCTGGCACGGATCGGAGCCGAGCAGGCCGTTCCCGCGCTCACCGACATGCTCGACGACGCACCGGCGGACCTGCGCGATCACGTCGCCTTCGCCAGGTCGGTCGTGGCGTACCGGCTCGGCCGCACGGGGTTCGAGCTGCCGGGCGTCCGCCCGGAGGACGTCCTCCCCGCGCCGGCTCCACCGCAGCCCGCCGAGGTGGGGCAGGCCGAGCCCGCCCCGGTCGGCACCGCGTCGAAGGTGGCGGCGGACGTGGCGTCCGACAACTACGGGCTACCGCTCGACAGCAGCCCGGTCACCACGGTCCGGTGCGGGGCGCGGACCTACGCGGTGATCGTGAACGCCGACGTCTTCGCACCGTATTCCAGGCTGGAACGTCCTGCGGTCGCCGGGCTGGTCGCGAGCAGGGCGCCCGTCGACGGGTCGTATCACACGAGCATGATCGTGCTGTGCCACCCCGACGGCGCCTCGGGCCTCCACATCGCGGTGCACCACCCGAGTGGGCCGGCCCGGTACGTCGGTTCTGGAACGCGCTCCGAGACCGGCATCGAGTTCGAGCTCGCGGCGGTGCGCGGTCCGGGCGCCGTAGAGACGACGATCACCGGCGTGTGCGGGCGGGACGGCTTCACCGAGTTCGCGTTCACCACGGGGCGCGCGCTGCCCGCGAAGGCGCCGACGCCGGTCGAGGAGTGACAAACGACGACGCCATGGCACGGGTGGCAGACCTCGCCGACACTTCCGCCGCGTGAGCCCGCTCGAGCCCGCTGCCGTCATGCGGCGACCGCATCGCTGCGGCCTTGCGCGCTCAAGCCCCCGCAGCGTCGCCTCGGGCGTGCCAATGGTGCTCGCAGAACCATCGACCGAAAAGGGCACCCCCGTAGAAGACGAACCCGACACCGATGAGCCAGGACTCCACCACGAGCACGACGCCGACAGTGCCGTAACTGATCGCGTTGGTCACGATGAGGGGCGTGAAGACGAAATAGGAGAAGGCGCGCAGCCCGCCCAGGGCCATCATGGTGGCGACCGCGCCAGGCAGCAGGTCGCGCCAGCGGACCTGGTTGCCCAGGAGGAAGTGCTGTCCCCACCAGAAGAACAGCACGCCCGTCACCGTCGACAGGGCGATCCGCTGCCAGCCGTGCAGCGCGGTCTGTGTCTTCTCTTGCTGGTAGAGATAGGCCGTCAGCGCGACCAACCAGAGCGCCTGCCGCCAGATGCGGTGCCACCGGCCGGGAGAGAGATTCCAGATGCGCTCGTAGGCGTTCTGCACGCTGCCCGCGAACGTCACTCCGAAGACGGCCAGCGCGATCCCACCCAACACGCTGGTGGTGCCGATCACCTTGCGCGGCGGACTGATGATCTCCGTCACCGCTTGGGCCGACCGTCCGGACAGGCCCATGCCGTCCACCAGCCAGGCCGCGAAACCTCCCCGTTCCAGTGGGTCGGCCGCGGCCACGACGATCAGCAGTGGCGCCAGCGTGACCAGGGCGAGGGTGGCAAACCCCATGGCCCGGTGCATCAGCTCCAGGTCACGAGCGCGCCGGATGAGCTCGTAGGCCGCGAGCCGGTCCCACGCGTGGTGGAGCATCCGCTGGTACCGGTTCACGGGCTGATTGTCGTCCGGCAGGCTCCCGCGCGCACGCTGGGTGACCGAGGGCGATCGGGCTCCGTGTCACGGACTGCTGCAACGAAGCTTCCAGATGGAATCGTCAACTGCGCGGTGCCTTCACTCCTGGCCGAGGGCCGCCGACGGTCCGGGGCCCTCGGCACGACCCCGGGCCCCGTGGCGAAAGTCGATCGGGGAACGGCCCGTGCGTTGCATGAAGTACTTGCTGAACTGGGAGGGCGTGACGAAACCGAGGCGGTCCGAGATCTGGGCGGCGGTCTCATCGCCGTGCGCCAGCAGACGCTTCGCCTCCAGCACGACCCGGCGGTCGATGAACTCCTTCGCGCCGAGCCCAGCGCCCGCCAGGGTCGCCCGGGCGAGGGTGCGCCCCGAATAGCCGAGCATGCGGGCGTAGTCCTCCACCCGTCGAGTGGCGGTGAAGTGCCGTTCGACCGCGTCACGGAACCGCACGTAGGTCTCGTCCGGCTCCGTAGCGGGGCCGCCGACCGGGACGGTGAGATGGGCCAGCCGCAGCAGCAGGACGGCGAGGAGGTGACGCAGGGTTGCGATGTGCACTTCAAGAGGCAGGCGACCGAGCGCCTGGAACTCGCCGCTCAGGTGTTCCGCGGCCATGGCCACCGCCCCGGCGTCGGCGGCGACGGGGGCGATGACGACCGGGGCGTGCGGGTCGTCGACCCGGGCGGCCGTCGCCGTGGCCGGGTCCAGCACGTCCTGCTGGAAGAGGATCAGAGTGCCCTCGGCCTTGGCGAGGTCGCCCCACTGATGCACCTGCCCCGGGCGCACCCACAGCCAGGAGCCCGGCCGCAGGGCGTAGCCGTTGAAATCGACGACGTGCCGGAGGTCGCCCGCGGTGAGAGTGAGCAGGTGATGGAAGTCGGGGCGCTGGGGTCGCACGAGGGTGCCCTCAGAGACGCGCCGCCGTAGCTCGGCCAGCGACATGACCTCGACACCGGCGGGAGTGCCCGCGGGCGCGGCGAACGCGACTGCGGGGACCTCACGCACGGAGTGGTGTCGGTTTTTGGCCATCATCAGTCGGAAGTTTATCCGGCTTTCCGAGCGCTGTCTTCGTACGTTGGTCGTGCCGCTGCGGAAACGGAACATCTCCCTGGCGGAAATCGGAAAGGACGGCACATGGCGACGACAGGAGAGAGGGCGCGGCTGACCTACGTCTTCGACCCCTACTGCGCGACCGCGTCGCGCCCACGGACGGCACCTTGCTCGTGCTGGAGATCTGTGCCGGATTCAATACTCCCGGCGTGATCCGCGTGGCCCATGGAGAGCCTGGTACGCCAGACCCCTCGGACCTGCCTCATCCGGTTCGCTCCCGACGTCCCTTTCGGAGTCACGACATGTCCCAGGTATCCGAGGTAACCGTCCCCACGACCGTCGTCACCGGCTCCACCGGCCGACTCGGCGGTCGCGTCGCCCGGCGACTGGCCGAGCGGGGCGTCCCGCAGAAACTCCTGACCCGGAACCCTGCACGCGCTCCACGGCTGACCGCGGCGGTCCCCGTGCGCGGCGACTACGCCGACCAGGACGCCGCGCGTGAGGCCCTCGCCGGCACCCGCACCGTCTTCATGGTCTCCGCCTCCGAGAGCGCCGACCGGCTCGCCCAGCACAAGACGTTCGTGGACGCCGCGTCGGAGGCAGGCGTCCAGCACCTGGTGTACGTCTCCTTCTACGGTGCGGCACCCAGCGCCACCTTCACCCTGGCGCGCGACCACTTCCACACCGAGCAGCACATCCGCGCCAGCGGCCTGGCGTACACCTTCCTCCGGGACAACTTCTACGCGGAGTTCGTCCCCGACCTCGTCGGCGAGGACGGTGTCATCCGCGGCCCGGCCGGGCACGGACGCGCCGCGTTCGTCGGCCAGGACGACATCGCCGACGCCGCCGCCGCGGTGCTTTCCGGGCCCGACGACCATGCGGGCCTCACCTACGACCTGACCGGGCCCGAGTCCCTCACCCTGGACGAAGCGGCCGGGATCCTGTCCGAGCAGCTCGGACGCCCCGTCACCTACCAGCAGGAGACGGTCGAGGAGGCCTTCGCCTCCCGCGCCTCCTACGGCGCCCCGCCGTGGCAGCTGGAGGCCTGGGTGTCCACCTACACCGCCATCGCGTCCGGCGAACTCGACGGTGTCAGCGACGCCGTACCCCGCCTCACCGGCCACCCCGCCACGCCCCTCGCCGAGGTCGTCCGCACCGCAGGAGGATGACCCACACCGCCGTCGGACGTCATCGCGTGAGTTGTGATCCACCCGCCGGCGGCCCGGCCGGTCCTGCACACCGTCGGCCCTGTCGTCAGGCCCGTCCGCACGCGCGTGACGCAGGGGCTCGCCGCCTCCTAGCGCGTGTTCGAGACGACGACGAACAGGCCTACGGGAATGCCCCCGGCGTAAGTGCCCCCCCATGACGGGCGGTACGCCGGCTAACCCGCCGTGTTGCGCGCCAACGCGTTGTTCCCCGTCGAGTTGTGCACGCTGAAGCTCACGGCGTCCGAGCGGTAGCGGTCGTCCGACCACTCCACGGGGCGCCCTTCGCGCGTGGTCGTGACCCTGCGGACCCTGAGCAACAGGCTGGTCCGGCGGATGCCGAGCAGTTCTGCGTCCTGGGCACCGGCCGCGACCGCGTCGATGACGTGCTCGCCGTAGGCGAAGACCAGCCCTGTGTCGTCGTAGAGGCGCTGGGTGACCGAGGGGCAGTCGGGCTCGATCGTCTCGACGGCCGGGGAGATCCAGTCCGCGTAGACCGTGCGTTCCAGCAGCACCGGTTCGCCGTCCAGGCCGCGCACGCGCAGGACGTGCAACACCGGGGTGCGCTCGAGGAGTTGCAGGCGTACTGCGTCGTGGGCCGTCGCCGGGCGGTAGTCCTGGGCGATTACACGTCCGGTCGCCTCGCGACCCATGGCGCGCGCCCACTGGGCGAAGCTGCGCAGTTCCGCGAAGCTCTGGCTGCGGCGGCCGGCCAGCACCACGCGGCGGGCGCCCTGGCGGGAGCCGATGAGGCCCTCGGCGGTCAGGGCGGCTACGGCCTGGCGGATCGTGCCGCGCGAGACGCCGTAGTGGGCGGCGAGCTCGGTCTCGGCGGGCAGTCGGCTGCCGACTGTGTACTCCTCGCGGTCGATCGCTCGCCGCAGTTCGTCGGCGATCTGCTCGTGTCGCGCCGTCATGCTTCCCCTCTGAGTCGGCCGCTGTGCACAGCGTGAGCAGCCTAATCGAGTTCCGGCGGGGCTTCGTTCCGGGTGCGACTACAGAGCAAATCTGGGGGAAACCTTGTGCCGGAGTTCACGGGCAGGACATCTGGGGCGGGCCTACTTGGGGCCAACTTGTTCAGACAAGTCACTCCCTGCCTTCTCATCCCTCGCGCGTCCCCTGGAGCAGCCGTGTCCGAGTCCCTGCCGAGAACAGCCGTCCTTGGCGGTTCCCTCGCCGTCGTCGCCGCGCTCGCCCTGAGCGCCTGCGGCGCAGCCCCCGACAACGCGTCGGCCACCGCCGACGGCAAGAGCGCCGCGACCGTCACCTCCGCAGCCGGCTTCGGCGGCATGGACAAGCTGGTCGCCGCGGCGAAGAAGGAGGGCACGCTGCACGCCATCGCACTGCCCCGGGACTGGGCCAACTACGGCGCCCTCATCGACGGCTTCCAGAAGAAGTACGGCATCAAGGTCCAGGTCGAGAACCCGGACGGCTCCAGCCAGGACGAGATCAACGCCGTCACCTCGCGCAAGGGCCAGGACCGCGCCCCGGACGTCCTCGACCTCGGCAGCTCCTTCGCGCTCAGCGCGGCCCAGCAGGGGCTGCTCGCGCCGTACAAGGTGCAGGGCTTCGCCGACATCCCCGAGGGACAGAAGGACACCCAGGGCCGCTGGTACAACGACTACGGCGGGTACATCTCCATCGGCTGCGACGCCAAGCGGGTCAAGCAGTGCCCGACCACCTTCAAGGACCTGCTCAAGCCGCAGTACAAGGGCCAGGTCGCCCTCAACGGCAACCCCACCAAGTCGGGGTCGGCCTTCGCCGGCGTGTACGCGGCCGCACTCGCGAACGGCGGCTCCTTCGACAACATCCAGCCCGGCCTCGACTTCTTCGCCAAGCTGAAGAAGAACGGCAACTACACGCCCGTGGAGTCGACGCCGGCCACCGTCGAGAAGGGCGAGACGCCCATCAGCATCGACTGGGACTACCTCAACGCCGGATACGCCGACGAGTTCGACTCCAAGGGCCTGGACTGGAAGGTGACGGTCCCGAGCGACGGCAAGTTCGCCCAGTACTACTCCCAGGCCATCAACAAGGACGCCCCGCACCCGGCGGCGGCCCGCCTGTGGGAGGAGTACCTCTACAGCGCCGAGGGCCAGAACCTGTGGCTCAAGGGATACGCCCGTCCCGCGCTGATGGCCGCCATGGAGAAGGCCGGCACCCTCGACAAGACGGCCGCCGCCAAGCTGCCCAAGGTCTCGGGTACGCCCGCCTTCCCGACCGAGGCCCAGCAGGACAAGGCGAAGACGGCCCTCGCCGAGGGCTGGGGGAAGGCCGTCTCCGGATGACCGCCACCCTCCCGAGGGCCGGTGCGGCGCCCGTCGCTTCGATGCGGCGGCGGGGCCGCGCCCCCGGCCTCTTCTCCGTCCTTCCGCTGCTCGTCTTCACGGCGATCGCCTTCGGCCTGCCCGCCGTGGCCATGCTGAACGGCGCGTTCACCGTGAAGGACCAGGCCACCGGTGCCGCGACCTACAGCCTGGCCAACATGACGGCCTCGCTGCGGGGGCCGTACCTGACCGCACTGCTCGGCAGCATCAAGCTGTCCGCCGTCTCCGCCGCCATCGCCGCCGCCGTCGGCCTGCCGCTCGCCCAGGTCGTGGTGACCTCCCGGTTCCGCGCGCTGCGCGAGGCCGTGCTCACCGCGTCCGGTGTGCTCGCCAACTTCGGCGGTGTCCCGCTGGCCTTCGCCTTCGTCGCGACGCTCGGCAACGCGGGCGTACTGACCCGGCACCTGGGGCTGACGGCCGCCGGCTGGGACCTGTACAGCTTCTGGGGCCTGGTGATCGTTTACCTGTACTTCCTGATCCCGCTGATGGTCCTCACCATCACCCCGGCCCTGGAGGGTTTGCGCTCCCAGTGGCGCGAGGCCGCCCACAACAACGGCGCCACCACCCTCCAGTACTGGCTGCACGTGGCCCTGCCGGTCCTCGCGCCCTCGCTGCTCGGCGGGCTGGTGCTGCTGTTCGGCAGCGCCTTTGCCGCGTACGCCACCGCCGCGGCCATGGTGGGCAGTTCCGTGCCGCTGGTCACCCTGCAGATCGCGGACGCCCTGTCCGGGAACGTGCTGGTCGGCCAGGAGAACGTGGCGCTGGCCCTCAGCCTCGACATGGTCCTCGTCGCCGCCCTGGTGATGGCCGTGTACCTGCCCCTGCAACGGAGGAGCGCGCGATGGCTCGCCTGAACCTGTGGCGCTGGGGCGTCCTGGCCTGCACCGGCCTGTACTTCCTGGTGCCGCTGGCCGCGTCCGTCGTCTTCACCATCGACGTCCCCGGCCAGGGCTTCACCTTCGACGCCTACACGCGGATCCTCTCCACCGGCGGCTTCGGCTCCAGCCTGCTTCTCTCCCTGGAGCTGGCCGCCGCCACCATCGTGCTCGTCCTGCTTGTGATGGTGCCCGCCGTGGTCGCGCTCCGGCTGGGCGCACCCGCACTGCGGCCGGTCGTCGAGGTGGTCTGCTCCCTGCCGCTGGTGGTGCCGCCGATCGCGTTCGTCGCCGGCATCGGCACCGTCCTGAAGTGGGGGCCCGACCACCTCTCGCGCACCCCGCTGTTCCAGACCTTCGTGGCGATCCAGAACCCCGGCTTCCCGTTCGTGCTGGTCCTCGCCTACGTCGTGATGGCGCTGCCCTTCGTGTACCGGGCGCTGGACGCCGGGCTGCGCGCCATCGACGTACGCACCCTCGTCGAGGCGGCCCGCAGCTGCGGTGCGAGCCGCACGCAGGCGCTGGTCCAGGCCGTGCTGCCGAATCTGCGCGGGGCGCTGCTCAACGCCTCCTTCCTCACCCTGGCGCTGGTGCTCGGCGAGTTCACCGTCGCCCAGCTGCTCGGCTTCCAGCCGTTCGCCGTGTGGATCGTGAACGTCAGCGGTTCGCAGGCCCAGCTGTCCGTCGCCGTCTCCGTGCTCAGCCTGCTCGTCACCTGGGCACTGCTCCTCGCACTCGCCGGCGTCGGCGGGCGTAACCGAACCGCTTCCTCCCGGGGATGAACATGACCGCCACCATCGCCGGCCCGCCCGAGAAGGCAACCGCCACGGGCCAGGCCGCCACCGTCGAATTCCGGGGCCTGCGCCGCGAGTTCGGTTCGACCGTCGCCCTCGACGGACTCGACCTGGCCGTGCGGCCGGGCGAGCTACTCGCGCTGCTCGGCCCGTCCGGCTGCGGCAAGACCACCGCCCTGCGCGTGCTCGCCGGATTCGAGCAACACGACGCCGGTGCCGTGCTGGTCGACGGCCAGGACGTCACCCGCGTCCCGGCCCACCGCCGCGACGCCGGAATGGTCTTCCAGTCGTACAGCCTCTTCCCGCACCTCAACGCCGTCGACAACGTCGCCTTCGGGCTGCGCATGCGCAAGGTGAGTACCGGCAAACGTCGGGAGCGGGCCGCGGAGCTGCTCGACCTGGTGGGCCTCGGCGACCAGGGCGGCCGTTTCCCGCACCAGCTCTCCGGCGGGCAGCAGCAGCGCGTCGCACTCGCCCGCGCTCTCGCCCTGCGCCCGCGCGTCCTGCTGCTCGACGAACCTCTGTCGGCGCTCGACGCCAAGGTGCGCCTGACCCTGCGCGAGGAGATCCGCCGCCTCCAGCAGGAGCTCGGCATCACCACCCTGTTCGTCACACACGACCAGGAGGAGGCCCTGTCCATGGCCGACCGGGTCGCGGTCATGCGCGCCGGGAAGCTCGAACAGTGCGCTCCCCCGGCCGAGTTGTACGGCCGCCCCGCCACCGCCTTCGTCGCCGAGTTCGTGGGCACCATGAGCCGGATCCCCGGGCGGCTGCACGGCACGACCGTCGAGGTCCTCGGCCGGCGGCTCCCGGTCGACGGGCAGGCACCCGCGACGCCGGAGGTGGACGTACTGGTGCGGCCCGAAGCGGTCCATGTCGCGGCGGACGAGCACGGCGACGCCCGCGTGCTTGCCGCGGCCTTCCTCGGCGCGGCCACCCGTCTCACCGTACGGCTCGCGGACGGCACCGAGGTCAAGGCCGACCTGCCCACCCACGAGGCCGCCGCGCTCGGCGTGGGGACCACCGTACGAGTGTCGCTGCCCGATCGGCCGGTGCTGGTGGCCGAACGCTGAAGCTCATCGCACAAGCCCCCCACCGGAAAGAGAGAAAGAGAGAACCGTGACTCGACTCCCGCTCCAGGCTGTCCTGTTCGACATGGACGGCACGCTCGTCGACACCGAGCGGCTGTGGTGGGAGGCGGTGGAACAGGTCGCGGGCCGGGAGCTGACCACGGCGGACCAGCCGGAGGTGCTCGGCCGGCCGGTCGAGCACACCGCCGCGTGGCTTGCCGCGGCCACGGGCCGGCCGCCCGCCGAGCTCGCCGCCGCGCTGCACCGGGAGTTCAGCGACCGCGTCCACACGGGCATCGTGCCCCGCCCCGGTGCCATCGGCCTCCTCGACGCCCTCGCCCGCGACGGTATTCCGACCGCCCTGGTCACCGCCTCCCCCCGAGCTGTCGCCGACACCGTCCTTGCCGCCCTCGGCACCCACCGCTTCGCGGTCTCCGTCACCGCCGACGACACCGTGCGCACCAAACCGGCTGCCGACCCCTATCTCGCCGCATGCCATGCCCTCGCCGCCGACCCTGCCCGATGTGTGGCCGTCGAGGACACCCAGACGGGCGTCATCTCTGCCGAGGCCGCCGGCTGCGCGGTGCTCGCGGTGCCGTCCCTGGCGCCGATCGCCAGGGCGGCAGGGCGGACGGTGCTGGACAGCCTCGAAGGGGTCACCCCGCAGCGGCTGCGCGCCATGCTGCCCCGCGAGTTGCGCGTGCTCAGCTGGAACCTCTGGCACGGCGGGACGCAGGTGGACGACCACCGGGCCAAGCAGCTCAAGGTCATCCTGGACACCGGGGCCGACGTCGTCGGCCTGCAGGAAACAGGTGGCAGCGCCGCCCGGGAACTCGCCGAGGCGCTCGGCTGGCACCACCACGCGGCAGGCCAGAATCTCGGCGTCATCAGCCGCCACCCGATCATCGCCCGCCTCGGCGACCCCGGCGTCGGCTTCTACGGCGCGGCCGGCGCCCGCATCCTTGTCGACGAGGCTCATGAGGTCGACGTCTGGACAACCCACCTCCACCACACGCCCTACGGCCCCTACGAAGCAGCCTTCGACGGACTCCCCGCGGCCGAACTGATCGCCCACGAGGAGGTCCGGCTCGCGCAGATGCGGGACACCCTGCGATGGATCGCGCGGTCGGCCGCCGACACCACGCCCGTGATTCTCACCGGGGACTTCAACACCCCCTCCCACCTGGACTGGCCGGACGTCGCATGGCCGGTGACACAGGCCGCCGAGGAGGCCGGCCTGCGCGACTCCTACCGCGAGGCCCACCCCGACCCGGCCACCGACCCCGGCCACACCTGGTCCCCCGTCCACCCCGAACACGAGGACGGCAGCGGCCGCCCCGAGCCCCAGGACCGCATCGACTACGTCCTCCACAACGGACAGGGCCTGAAGGTCCTCGACTCCCGCACCATCGTCAGCGGCACCCCACGCGCGTGGCCCGACGTCACCGACAACGACTGGCCATCGGACCACGCCGCGGTACTCACGGCCTTCACCCTGCTCCGCGCGGAGTGACCGGCAGCGTCCGTCATCACGGCGTCGGGTGGAGCCGCTCCCGACCGCGCCCGACGACGACAGCCGGAAACACCGCGCCGCGCCGAGTCACATCGGTGGCGTCAAGCGGTTGCCCGCTGCCTGCGGCGCCGATTCAGGTAGGTTTCCGTGGCGCCGGCGAACCCGCATTCCGCCCCGGGGTGTGCCGCGCGATGTCACGCAGGGCGTGCAGCACGGTGTCAGGGTCGTCGGCGTGCAACTGGAGGCTGAGGTCGCCGCGGCACCAGTCCGGCTGGAGGTCGTGGTCGGGGAAGGAAGGCATCGCGGTCAGACGGCGGGGCCCGACCCGCCGAGGCCGAAGCGGTCGTCGAAGAGGCTCAGTCGGGTGAGAGGCATCCACCCGTCCCCGTGGCGGAAGCCGTCGAGAGTGCCCTGTGCGCGGTCCAACCTCCTTTCGCGACCGGCAGATCGGCATACCGGGTGGGGAACTGCACAGTGTCCTCGGCGAGACCGATGACGCCCCACAGACGCGGCGACCTTCGCCCGAGGCCGGAACACACCATTCCGGCCTCCCCGGGTCGTACCGTTCGTGACCGCGTCATGCTAGGCACGAGCCTTTGCTCGAACGGTCGTCCATGGGAACCCATGACCAGGAGTTCCCTCCCGGTTCCACCGGACGGCGCCGCGCGAGCGGGTTCAGCTTTGGCCGGCCGTGTCGCTCACTCTTTTCACAGAGGCCAGGACGTGCTGTGCGAGCCTCTTGGCGCTCGCAGCACCGTTGTCACCGCCGTCCGTGGACAGCACGCTGACGACTGCCGTGCCCGCGCGGGCGGCGATCAGCGTGGTGCCGCTTTCCCAGGCACTGTCGGTGAGCGTGATGGTGTACGCCTCGTCTCCGAGCCCGGTCGTGGAGGCGCCGGTGACCTTCACGGTGCTGTGGGTGTCGGCGTCGGTGTAGCTCGGGCACGCGGCGGCGACCTTCGCCACGTCCTTCATCACGTCCGCGGCCGTAGTGCCGCGGTAGACGTCGATCTCCTGGTCGAGCTCGGCGGACGTGTTCTTGTTGATGTGGGAGTCCTGTGCGAACGACACACCCTCCACGCCGGTGAGGCTGATCCAGCTGGTGGCTGCGAGATCGGCGCAGTGCGGCCTGGTGGCGCTCTTGGTGGCCGGTGCCTGGTAGGTGTCGCCGGTGTCCCGGGCGAGGCCGGGGTCGGCGGCGAAGCCGGACGGGAAGTACGACGCGGGAGCCAGGGCCTTCTTCAGCTGTGTGCCCGTCAGCAGACCGGCGTTGGGGTCCTTGGGCTTGGCCGGTGCGGTGGCCGCGGACGTATCGGCGGACGAGGCGGACGAGCAGGAGGCCAGGGCCAACGGGAGTGCCGCAGCGGCGAGCACCGTCAAGGCACGGGACGACAGACGCATGGAGGTCCTTGAAGAGAGGTACAGAGTGCGCCACGCCGAAGTGGGGGGGCCGGGACTGCTTGCATCCCACCATCGAGGATGCGTCCGGGAACGAGCGGGCGGGGCCCGGAAGTCAGCGGCCCGGCCGGACTGTAAAGCACCTACGGCCACGAACGAATGTGTGATCAGCCAAGGCTCGGTCAAGAGCGGTGCCGAAACACACCGGCCACCTGGCTCGGGGCGGGTTACTCCACGGACAGCAGGTCGTGCACGACGTATCCGGCGGAGTCCACGCCGGAGCTGCCGCCTTCCACAAGCGCCGCGACGGCGATGCGGGAGTCGTACGCCGTCAGCCAGCCGTTGGTGTGGTCGCCTTCCTCCGCGGTGCCCGTCTTGGCGCCGACGCCCGCCAGTCCGGCGAGGCGCGGTGCCGCCGTGCCGCTGGTGGCCACACTGCGCATCATCGACTGCAGATAGCCGGCCGTGCGGGCGGAGATGGGGCGGGACGCGGTGTCCTGGTGCTGCCCGGGCAGGATGATCGGCTGCTCGAAGCCCGCGTTGCGTACGGTCGCCGCCACCGAGGCCATGAAAAGCGGTGTGGCCGTGACCTTGCCCTGACCGATGAACTGGGCCGCCTGGTCACCGCCCTCGATGTCCGGCGGGATGCTCGGGTCGGTGGTGGCGACACCGCCCCCGATGGACCAGCTGCCCATGCCGAAGACGTTCACCGCCTCGTCGTGCAGGGCGGAGGCGTCTCCGTCATGCACGAGGTAGTGGAAGCCGTCCTTGATGAAAGAGGTGTTGCAGGACACCCTGAACGCCTGGGCGATCGTGGAGCCGGGGTCGGCCCTCACTCCCGGGTCGTTGTGGAACAGCTGGCTGTCGGCCATGAGCGAGTCCGTACAGGGCGCCGGACTGCTCGGTGTGAGACCCGCCTGGTCGAACAGGGCCGCCGAGCTGATGATCTTCATGGTGGAGCCGGGCGACTTGATGCCGTTGATGGCGATGTCGCCGTCCGCGCCCGTGTGCGCGATCGCGAGGATGTGGCCGGTTCGCCAGTCGAGCGCCACCGTCCCTGCGGGCCGGTCCTGGAGATGAGCGTCCTTCACCGCGGTTTCGGCCACCGACTGAAGACGGGCGTCGATCGTGGTCCTCACGACGGCAGCCCGCCCCTTGGAGAAGACCTTCAGCGTCTTGACGCCCGCGCCGGTACCGTCGACCACGGCCACGCCCGTGCCGGGTGTTCCGCCTGTGGGCTTGGCGTTCTTGCGGATCACCGTCGTGATGTCCCGCAGGGACGGGTAGGCGGACAGGTCCGTCTTTCCGTCGCCGGCGACCACCTTCACGGTGGTGGTGTCGGCCGGCAGCTTGCCTGCGGTCAGCGACTGGTCGTCGCCCAGGCCCGGGTAGAGCACCGAGTTGTTCCAGTGGGCCGCCAGCACACCGTCTGTGCTCTTCCGCACCGCCACCGCGCTGGGGTAGTTCCACGTGCCGCCCGCGACCTGGGCGGTGACGTCGAAGGTGACCTTGGTGGCGCCCTGCGTGACCGTCGAGGGCCCCACCGAGTGAATGTGATCGAACGACAGCTTCTTCAGGTGCAGGCCGTTCGTGTATCCCCGCAATGCCGTTGCGGCCGTGCCCGGCAGATCGGTTTCGTCGGCCGCGCCGCCGAGGTCCTGCTTGGACCAGCCGTCCAGGAACGCGCGGGTCAACCTGACGGCTTCGGCGTCCGTCGGCGGCGTGCTCGACACGGCTGACGCGTCGAACGTGCGCGCCGCCTTTGTCCGAACGTCACCCCCGGAACCGGAGGTCAGGGCATGCACCATGTTGTAGGCGCCGATTCCGCAGACGACGACCAGCGCGGTGCACGTACCGGCTAGGCCGATCTTCGCAACTCTGTTCACACGCCGGATCGTATGCACGTTCCATATACGCATATGCAGATCTTGGGTGGATCATTACCGGATCGATAGGACAACCGGCACCGGCCGGGGGCTCACGCGCCGTGACCGAGCTGACGGCCCGGGGTATGAGGGAAACGGTCCGTCACCGGCCCGTCACCTCAGGCTTGATCACGAGCCGGGGGCGGAGCCGGTCCCTGGTCCCGCCCCGGTCAGGGCCGCCTCGACGGGGCACGCGCAGTCGCCGTCTGCGGCACCGTCCGCCAGCGCCGCGAGGGCCTCGCGCATCCGCGCAAGGTCGGCGATGCGTGAGTCGAGGTCCGCGAGCTTGGCTTCGACGACGGCGCGCAGGCGCGATGACGGGACGACGCCCTTCTCCGAGAGCGTCAGGAACGCCGCGACGTCCCCCATGCCGAATCCCAGCCGTTGTGCCCGCTGCACGAAACGGGCGCGGCGGACATCCTCCTCCGAGTAGCGGCGGTATCCGGAGTGCGGGTCTCGCTCTGGGGAGAGGAACCCGCGCCGCTCGTAGTAGCGCAGAGTGCTCACCGGCACGCCGGCGGCGCGGGCGGCGTCGGTTGGCGTCATGGGTTCACAGTCTCTCGGGGGCTGATGGCACGTGCTCGCCGTGTCCGGAGCAACTCCCGCCCCTGCGCGAGCAGGAAGCCGATCTCGATCACGAGGAAGACCGCGAGCGCGAGCGTTACGCCGGCGGTCAGGGCATACATCATCAGCAAGGCGAAGGCCGCCCGTCCAGCGGTGTCGGCCGCTGCGGTCACGACGTCGGCGCGCACCAGGCGCACCACCGCCCACATCGTCACCAGGACGCCGAAGAAGTTGACGAACAACAGGTGCTCCGGCCCGAATCCGGCCGGTGCGCGTCCTGGCAGGCCGAGGGCGGTGTGCACGGCGCTGACCCCGTCGATGGCGAGCGGTGCTGTCAAAGGGGTCGCGAACACGGGCGCGACGGCGAGGTCGTAAAGAGCGCCGATCCGGACGGGGTCGGTCCGCAGGCGGCGGTTGGGATGCGTCATGCCGGCAACGGTGCACCCTGCACCGCGGTGCAGGGTCAAGCCCAGCCCGACACCGACCATGTTCAAGCAGGACGCCGGGCTACTCGGCCCAGGCGTCCGCCACACCTTCGGACCTTCGGTGCCCCATCCCTCTCCGCACCGTACTGCCCGTCAGGCCGCAGCCCGCCGTACCGGGAACATCGTCGGTACGGGATCGTTCGTGAGGAAATCGAGAATGAGCCGGTTGACCTGCTCGGGCTTCTCCATCGGCAGCGCGTGAGAGGTCCCCGGGACGACGGCCAGTTCGGAGTGGGGGATCGCGCGATAGAGGGCAATCGTGTGCTCGAGTGTCGTCAGGTCGTCGTCACCGACGAGGACGAGTGTGGGCGCACTGATACGAGCCAGGTCGTCGGTGGAGATGGTGGGCTGCGTACGGATCATGTCGACCACCTTGTTCACGACGACCGGCCAGTGGTCGGCGCCGTCGGGCGACGCGGCTTCGTACATCCCCCGGAACGCCGCCATGTCGGGGGCATCCGCCGACATGTGGTCCAGCAACGCCGGCGCCGCGGAGCATTCCGGGGCGGGGAGGAAGTTGGCCCCCATGGCCACTACCTTCCGGACCAGGTCGGGGCGTGCGATGGCGACGAGCAACGCGACGATCCCGCCGTCGCTCCAGCCGACGAGATGGGCGGGGCCGCCGACGACCGACTCGATGAAGGCGACGGTGTCGTCAGCCATGTCCTGATACGAAAGTGGCCCTTCGACGTCGGGCGTATGCCCGTGTCCGCGACGCTCGGGCAGGATCAGGCGGTACCGCGCCGCGAGGTCGGCTCGCTGGGCGCCCCAGGTCTCGTTCGTACAGAGGCCGCCGTGGAGAAGGAGCAACGGATCACCAGCGCCTTCCGCCTCGTACCACGTCTTCACGCCGGGTAGCTCAACGTATTCGCCCACCGTCCAGGCCCTTCCGCAGTGCAGCCGCTCACGGTCAGTATCCGCCGCCGATCGGACAAGCCGCAACGCGACAGATCGGGAACTCGCAGGTGGCAGGCCCTCAGCATCACCCGGTCAGCCCCCTTTGCCGGGCATCGCCGCCGGGGAGCCTAGCTGTGCACCGAGGACCGAGTGCCGGCCGGGAGATCTGCGGGGAGCACGATGAGCGAGTCACGTCCGGGTCGAGAACGCGTTCTTGCCGTAGGGATGGCCGTTGCCCGTTCGGGACGGCTGGCGACCCTGAAGCCTGGGAGCGGGCCATGGATCTGACGGCAGTGCGTGAGGTCGTCGACGGGCGGATCCCGTTGCCCTGGCGGCAGGGGGACGCCTGGCTGGCCGGCGGCACGACCCTGTTCGCCGAACCCCGGCCCGGCCTTCGGCGGCTGCGCGATCTGACCACCCATGGGTGGCCGCCGCTCACCGTGACCGAGGCGGGGATCGAGGTGGCGGCCACCTGCACGATCACCGAGCTGCTGGCGTTCGCCGAAACGCCCGGCACACGGTGGCCGTCGGGGCGGGCGCTGATCGCCGGCTGCTGCCGGGCGTTCTCGTCGTCCTTCAAGGTGTGGAACACCGCGACGGTGGGAGGCAACCTGTGCGCCGCCCTGCCGGCCGGCCCCATGATCTCCATGGCCGTGGCGCTGAGCGGCACCTGCCGGGTACGGGGCCTGGACGGAGCAGAGCGTGTCATGCCCGTCCAGGACTTCGTCACGGGGCCCGGGTCCACTGGATTGGCTCCGGGTGAGCTGCTGCGCTCGCTCACGCTGCCGGCCGGAGCACTCGCCGCGCGCAGTCTGATGCGCAGGGTCAACACACACGCGTGGGGCAGGTCGGTGGCCCTGGTCACCGGCACCCGGGGTCGGGAGGAAGGGCGGCTGAGCGTCACCGTCACCGCCGCCACGACCCGACCGGTGACCGTCGTATTCGAGTGCGTGCCGTCCCCTGACGAGCTGCGCGGCAGCCTGTTGTCCGCGCTCCCTCGCCGTCTCCTCCTGGACGATGTCCACGGGCGGCCGCCTTGGCGCCGGCACCTGGCCGTGCACCTGGCCGAAAAGGTCCGCAGCACCCTGGCCGAGGAGAGGTGACCCCGATGCCTTTCACCGTGTGCATCAACGGCCGTGCCGGCGATCAGCCGCCCCGGGCGGGGCAGTGTCTGCGCACTTACCTGCGCGAGCAGGGCTGGACGGGGGTGAAGAAGGGCTGCGACAGCGGGGACTGCGGGGCATGCACCGTGTACGTGGACGGCATGGCCGTGCACAGCTGCCTGTATCCCGCCCACCGCATCGACGGCCGCACGGTGACCACCGTCGAGGGCCTCAGCGCGGGCGGGCTCCTGCATCCGGTTCAGGAGGCGTTCGCCCGGGCCCAGGGGTTCCAGTGCGGCTACTGCACACCGGGATTCGTCATGACCACCGCCGCCCTGAGCCAAAGCCAACTGGACGACCTGCCACAGGCGTTGAAAGGCAACCTGTGCCGCTGCACCGGCTACGATTCGATCAGCCGGGCAGCACGCGCCGCCGCCGGGCACGGCACGCCACCGTCTGCCTCCCGCTGCTCCCCCGCCTCGGCGGACCCGGCCGCGCTCGATGTCGTCACCGGGGCCGCGCGATTCACCCTGGACGGCCCCGAGCCGGACGGGATGCTGCACCTGGCGCTGGTGCGCTCCCCGCACCGGCACGCTCGCATCCTGGACATCGACACCCGCGCGGCGCTCGCCGTGCCGGGCGTGCACGCCGTCCTCACCCACCGGCACGCTCCTGCAACCCGTTACTCCACAGCACTGCACGAGCGCACCGAGGACGACCCGGCCGACCTGCGGGTCCTTGACGATGTGGTGCGCCACGTCGGCCAGCGGGTCGCCGCCGTCATCGCCGACCACCCCGCGCCGGCCCAGGAAGCCAGCCGTCTGGTCCGCGTCACCTACCAGGTGCTTCCCGCCGTAGTCACTGCAGAGGAGGCGATGCGGCCTGGTGCCGTGCAGGTCGACGACGGGCCCAACGTGATCGCGCACCTGCACCGGTCCACGGGCGACGTCGACGGCGGCCTGGCCGAGGCCGACACCGTCTACGACCACACCTTCACCACCCAGCGGGTCCAGCACACCGCTCTGGAGTGCCACGCCGCCCGCGTCTGGACGGACGAGGGACGGCTGCGGGTGCACACCTCCACGCAGGCCCCGCACCTGGTACGCCGGCGCCTGTGTGACATCTTCGGCTTCGACTCGGCGCAGGTGCGGGTCACCGCGGGCCGCGTGGGCGGTGCGTTCGGCGGCAAGCAGGAGGTCCTGACCGAGGACATCACCACCCTCGCCTGCCTGCACACCGGTCGCCCGGTGCAGCTGGAGCTCTCCCGTGCCGAGGAACTCACCGCGACCACCACCCGGCATCCCTTCCGGACCAGGGTCACCATCGGCGCACGCCGTGACGGCACGCTCACGGCGATGAAGATCCACGTGCTCGCCGACACCGGCGCCTACGGCAATCACGGCCCCGGCGTGCTGGAGACCGGCTGCGCGGAAGGGCTGGCTCCCTACCGGTGCCCGAACATGACAGTGGACGCCTACAGCGTGCGCACCCACAACGTCCCCTCCGGCGCGTTCCGCGGCTACGGTGCCGCACAGATCGTCTTCGCCGTCGAATCCGCGCTCGACGACATCGCCCGCCGCCTGGGCCTGGATCCGCTGACCATGCGTGAGCGAGCCTGCCTGCGCCCCGCGGACCGGGCAGCGTTTCCCGGCGTGGGCGGACAACACGCCCTCATGGGAAACGCCCTGCACGACGTACTCCACGCCCTGGGGCAGGCACGTCAGGACCGCCGCCTCGAGGGCGGGCGGTCTGCCCCACCCGGGTGCCGCGTCGGTGAGGGCCTGGCCGTCGCCGCCCACCACAGCGTGCCGGCCGACGGCCACATCGCCCAGGCGAAGGCATCACTGGGTGCCGATGGCTGCTATGACCTCACCACCGGAGCCCCGGAGTTCGGCAGCGGCGCCGGCACCGCCCTGTGCCGTATCGCCGCCCGGACGTTGGGGACCAGCACGGCACGCATCCGGCTGCACCATGGCGACACCGACATCCTCGAACACGACACCGGAGGATTCGCCTCCACTGCCGTGCCTCTCACCGGCCAGGCCGTCACCCGCGCCTGCCAAGGACTTGCCGGACTCCTCGTCGACACGGCAGCCGCCTTCACCGACACCCCACCGGACGACTGCCACCTCACGAAGGACGCCGTTCGCTGCGCCGGAACGGTCGTGCCCCTCTCCGCCATTCACCGCTACGCCGAGTCGGCCGGTCTCCGCCTGCGCGCCGACGCCACGGCCGCCGCGGACGACGGTGACCTGTCCCTGTCCGTCAGCGCCCAGTGGTTCCGCGTCTGCGTGGACCCGGACACCGGCATCCTCAGCGTTCTCGACAGCGTCCACATCGCCGACGCCGGGCACATCGTCCACCCCGAGCAAAGCCGCGCCCAGATCGAAGGAGCCGTTGTCCAAGGCCTGGGCTGCGCCCTCAGCGAAGAACTGCCCACCGGTCCGGACGGTCTCATCGCCACGCCCGACCTGCGTTTCTACACGATCCCCCACCTTGGTGACTTTCCCCCCACCCATGTCCAGTTCATCGACCACGAGGGCGCAACTGCCCCCAAACCCCTCGCCGAACTGGCCATCAACCCCATCGCCGCGGCACTCGCCAACGCTGTTCACCATGCCCTCGGCATCCGCATCGACACCCTGCCCCTGCGCCCGGATTCCGTGTGGTCAGCCCTTGCCTCGGCTTCCGGCAGGACACGGACAGATGCCCGCAGCGGGACATGACGTAAGACTTGTCGAGCGACCTGTTCGGCAGACTGAGTCGAATAGGATGACGACATGGCTCATGTATCCGTGGCGGAGCGCCGCCCCCAACTGATCAAGGCCGCCATCGACCTGATGGCCAGGGAGGGCGTCGCCGCCGGCAGCACGCGCGCCATCGCCGCGGAGCTCGGTGTGGCACAGGCGACCGTGCACTACACCTTCGGCACGAAGGAAGATCTGTACCGGGCCGTCATGGAACAGCTCACCCAGGACCTCGTCGCCCAGGTGGAGCAGGCCGCGCCCACGGACGCGGGTTTCGAGGACACTGTCGTCACGCTCGCCGAGGCCCTGTGGCACACCGTGCTCGAACAGCCCGGGTCCTACCAGCTCCTCACGGAACTGTCCTTGTTCGCCCTGCGCACGCCCCATCTCCAGGACGCTCTGCAAGGCCACTACCGCGGCATCTCGGCCGTGACGGCGAAGCTGATCAGCGAGGCCGCCGAACGCACCGGCCACCAGCTCGCCCAGCCCGCCGAGACGATCGCGAGGTTCTTCCTCGCGGGCTTCGACGGGCTGACGATGCAGCACCTCACACTGCCGGACGAGGAGGCCGAACGGGCCTGCCTGCGGGCCCTGATCTCCGCCGTCCTGGCCATGACCTGAGGTCGCCCCCGGCCGGCGGGAAACGCGTCGAAAACCCTGTCGGCCGGGGCCGGGACAGACCGCCTCAACGAGCCGGGGCAGCCGGGGGGCTCCGGGTGCGGCGGGTGCGAGCGGCTGCGGGGACGCCACGGCAAGCAACGCCGTCACCCCGCCGGGAGTGTTATCCGGCGGGGTGCGTGGATCCCGGGCGACGGTTCAGGCGGTACCCGGACGCGGCGGCGATCAAGGATTTCTCGGTCGTGCGGTACAACAACCACTGGCTGATTTCCGAGGCGCTGGCCCACGCCCGACGGATGTACTACAGGGGAGTCTGCCCGGACCGCAGCAGGGGCGGCCGCGCACGGGCACCGGATCACCGGGGCCACCGCCTGCCACGTGGCCCGCGCCGGCGGCACCGTCGACCAGCTGACCCAACTGCCGGTTCCTTGGCGGTCTGCCGCTCACTGGCCGAGGGCCGCTGAACGCGCCGGATGATCAGCATGCCGATCCCGCCGGACACCAGGGCGAAGAAGGTCAGCAGGACGTAGAGGCCCGAGGGGCTCCATTCGATCAGTGCCGGAGTGACGAGTGCGAATCCCGACGCGGCGAAGCGGGCGACCGCCATGGTGGCCCCTGCACCGTGGCGCGTGCGGTCCGTCCCCGCGATTCGATCTGCCGTAGGCCGTGCGCTCGCCGGCCGCCTGTCAGCGGCTGACGCCGGAGCCCGGCGCTGTGCGGATCGGCGCCGATGAGCCGTAGCTCGATCCGGCGCCGTGCCCTCACGGTGTGCCGTTCCGCCGTCGCGCCGCGCGTCGTGTGGACCGGCGAGGGAGCAGCACCGGTTGCACGAGCCGACGCCGGTCCACGACGCCGCGGGCGTTGATGACAGCGAGCAGCAGGTCGACCGCTTCGGCGCCCACCCGGTCGGGGCGGAGGCTGACGGTGGTGACGGGCGGGGTGGTCGTCGCGTAGTCCGGATCCTCGCTGACGCACGCCACCAGCAGGTCGCCCGGCACCCGAAGACCGTGGTGCCGAGCGGCGGCGAGGATGTTGTGGCCGGAGTCGGAGTAGACGCCGATGACGGCGTCCGGTCTCGGATCATGGCTGAGCAGCCGGCTGACCGCGTGCTGTTCGGCCGTGAAGTAGTCGGGCAGCGAGGCGTACTCCTCCACGAGTGCGGGCGTGCGGTGTTCGTCGCACCAGGACCGGTAGGCATGCGCGATCAGGCGCGGGTACGCGTCGTCGTGAAGGGGCAGGGAGAGCCCGATCCGCCGGGCGCCGGACCGCGCGAGGTGGTCGAGCAGCAGGCGCAGGCCCGCTTCGTGGTCCGCGTCCACCCATGCGTCGCATCGACGCGGCTCGGGCGGCCTGCCTTCGCTGATCATCGGTACGCCACGCTCCCGCAGGATGGCACGCACCGGGTCGTCGGCGCGCGGTCCGCCGTGGATGACGCCGTCCAGCGGCGTGTTCAGCCACATCCACGGTGACATGGAACTCGGCATCGCCAGCAGCAGATAGCCACGCTCGTGCGCCGCCGACATCGCGCCGAGTGTCAGCTGGGCGTAGTACGGAATCTCGATGTACGGGACGGGCAGGTCGCCGTACGTCGTCATGGTCAGGCCGAGCACTCCGGTGCCCCCGCGGGCCAGAGCACGGGCCGTGCTGGCCGGGGCGTAACCGAGTTCCCGCGCCGCGGCAAGCACGCGCTGCCTGGTCGCCTCGGACAGCCGTCCGGTGCCGTTGAGCGCGTTCGACACCGTGGCCGTGGACACCCCTGCCCGTGCGGCCACGGCACCGAGTGTGGGACGCCGCCAAACAGGTGTGCTCTCCATGGGCACCCCAACTGCCGTGTGATCGCTTGCGGTCAAGAACGTAATCACTCACCGTACCGGGCGACGGCGACCCGGACCCGCCGCCGGGTGAGGAGTGATCTGATGCCAGATGTCCTCGACGACACCCTTGAGGGGCCCGTGGGCGGGCCGCTTCAGCGGCGGACGTTCGTGGCGGCGGCCGGGCGGGCGCCCTACGAGGCCCTGGCCCGCCGGTCGGGCCGACGGACGGCACACCATCACCTACGTCGCCGCGGGTCGGCTCCAGCCACACCGGGTACGCTCGGCGCTCCGACCGGTGGCGCATGAGGCGGGCTACACGGGCGTCGACCCCGACGGCGCGAACGGTGCCCCGTGTCCCGGCACGATCAGCGCCGGCCCGAGGGCCAGGACCTTCTCCCTGGCCGCTCGGAGCTGCTCGCGGTCGGGCGCGAAGGGGTCGTCGGCCGGTCCCTCGGCGGTCCACCACAGGTGGGTCAGGACCACCAGACCCTCGTCGGCCGTGACCAGGGTGCTGACGCCCTCGGCGGTGTGACCTGGTGTCGTCATGAGCGTGATCGACGGCGACAGCTGGTATCCGTCGGCATCACGGTCCTCCCAGATGTCGTTCTGGTAGATCGCCATGTGGTCGTGGAAACGGGCCTCGGCGAACAGGGCCGCGTTCAGCGTGTGGTCCGGGTGATGGTGGCTGAAGACCACGTCGGTGACGTCTTCGGGGTGCAGTCCGTGGTGCGCGAGCGGGTCCAGGATGAGACGGCGGTCCGCGACCATGCCGGGATCGACGACCGCGACCGTCTTGCCGTCGACGAGCAGGGTGACGGTACCGGCCACCCGCTCGTCGGCGTAGCCGGTGGTCAGGACGTGGAAGGCAGCGGTCATGAGGGTTCCTCGAGGATGGGTGTGGTGTGGGGCCGCACGAGCCGGTCACCGGGGAAGGAACGCCCGGGAGCCGGTGAGCGGGGTTCGGGACCAGTGTCGAGCGACGGTCTCTCGGGGCAGGGCGGAGACCACTCGCCGTGGACCTCGTCACGCCAGGCGCGGCGGCGGCCACCGATGCGGCGGCCGTGCGCACGCGTCCCGCCGCGTCGGTGCCACGGTTGAGGCGGCACTGGCGGTCGGTGGCCCAGCCGCCCACGGTCGGCCCGTCGGCCAGGCAGAGCGCTGCGGCGCGACTCCAGCTGCGTGAAGGCGATTCCTTCGACCGCCGCTACCTCTGCGAAAGCTCCGTAGCCGAACCCGTCACCGCCGAACGGCCGCCGTCAGGCCCCGGCTGCTTCGATGAACTCGCGCACGGCGCTGCGCGGGTCCCCCGAGCGGACCAGTGCCTCGCCGACCAGTACCACGTCGGCTCCCCAACCGCGGTACTCCGCGACATCCTTCGGGCCCGTCACTCCCGATTCCGCTACCCTCACCGTGCCTTCCGGGATGCCCGTCACGAGGTCGGCGAACACACCACGATCCACGTCCAGCGTCGTCAGGTCCCGCGCGTTGATGCCGAGGAGCTCGGCTCCTGCGGCGACGGCGCGCCGCACTTCGTCGGCCGTGTGCGCCTCCACGAGCGGCGTGAGACCCAACTCCCCGCACAGTCCCATCAGGTCGGCGAGCCGTCCGTCGTCCAGTGACACGACCATGAGAAGCGCGAGATCGGCTCCGTGAGCGCGGGCCTCCCACAGCTGATAGGGGTCGATGATGAAGTCCTTGCGCAGGACGGGCACGTCGACCCGGGCGCGTACGGCGTCCAGATCGGCGAGTGACCCGCCGAAACGCCTGCTCTCGGTCAGCACGCTGATCGCAGCGGCACCGCCCGCCGCGTACTGGACCGCGAGGGACGCAGGATCGGGAATGTCCGCCAGCGCCCCCTTGCTGGGGCTCCTTCGCTTCACCTCGGCGATGATGGACACCCCGGGCGACCGGAAGGCCGGCAGCGGGTCACGCGCGGGTGCCGCGTCCGCTGCCCGGGAGCGCAGCTCCGCCAACGGCGTCACACGCTTACGCTCCTCCAAGTCCTCGCGAACTCCCGCGAGGATCCCGTCAAGAACGCTCATAGTCCTCTCCCTGTCGAATCGTCTTGCACGGCCATGCGCAAGCCGTGGCCGGACACCGCCGCAGGCGGGGCTCAGGCCAGGCCGAACCGCTCGGCGTGCACTTGCCGGTGGGGAACCCCCAGCCCGCGCAGGGCGTTGAGCACGGCCGAGGTCATCGCGGGCGGACCGCAGACGTACACGTCCCGTTCGGTCATGTCGGGAACGAGGGCCCGGAGACTGTCCGGCTCGAACGGCGGACTCCCCTCCCCCGTGCGGCCGGTGAGCAGGTGCAGCTGCCCACCGTTGTCCGCGACCAGGGCTCGTACCTCGTCGACCAGCACGGCGTCGTTCTCGCTGCGCACCCGGTAGAGCACGACGACGTCGCCGGCCGGTTCCTCCTCCAGCAGCGCTCGAACCGGCGTGATCCCCACTCCTCCGGCGATCAGCAGGGCGCCGGGCCGCGTGCGGTGCAGCGACGTGAACGCCCCGTACGGCCCCTCGACGAACGCGCGGCTCCCGACCTGGACGTGCCGCAGCCCGGCGCTGGTGCTGCCGACCGCCTTGGCGGTCAGGCGCAACGTTCGGCCGTCGGGGGCCGCCGACAGGGAGAACGGATTGGCCAGCCACCAGTGGTTGTGCCCGGGGAACCGCCAGATGCAGAACTGGCCGGCCCGGGCCGGCAGCTTGTCGAGGTGGCGGCCGGTGACGCGTACCGACACCACGTCGTCCGACTCCGCCACCACCTCAGCGACCCGGAACCTGTGGTAGGCGTTGCGCCACAGAGGCATCACGATCCGCCCCGTGACCAGGGCACCGAACGCGAACAGCCACAGGGCCCACCAGTAGATTTTCGCGGGCCCGGAAGAGCTGAAGGTCGTGGTCTCCTGCAACTGGTGGACGAACGCCAGCCCCAACGCCAGGTACAGCAGCAGGTGCAGGCCGTGCCAGGTCTCGTACCGCAGCCGCTGCCTCACATACCGGGCGGAGACCGCGGCGACCACGACGACGATCGCCGCGGCCAGCATCCCGAGCAGGGAGGCCGGCACTCCGGCCAGCGCGAGGAACGTCTTCGTCATCGACGTGTCCTCGAGCCTCGCGTAGCCCAGCACCACCAGCACGGCGTGGGTGAGGATGGTCCACAACAGCGTGAAGCCGACCCACCGGTGCCACACCGTCAACCGGTCCATGCCGATACGGCGGTCGAGCCACGGCAGCCGGGCCACCAGCAGCAGCTGGAACAGCATCAGCACGGCGGCGTGCAGGCCGAAGAACTTGGCGACCGTGAGCACCCCGTTCTTGCCGGTTCCGGCGGTGAGGAACAAGACCTCGACGATCACCAAGTTGACGATGACAAAGGTCCACAGCGCCCACCGCGCCGCAACGACCGGAGGTAGGGTGCCTTGCCGCACCCGTGAAATCGTCGCCTCCACCGCTTCCCCTCTTGTCCATGTGACGCACACCGCGACAGGCACCGCGAGGCCGTGAGGACCCCGGCGTCCTCACGTGATGCTCCCGGCCGCCGTCGCCGGGTACGCTGGCTGATTAAAGTCTTAACCACAAGACATCACAAGGCTGTTCAGGTACATCGGCCCGGCTCTGAACGGCCCTCTTCACGGCGGGGACAGTGCGCTGATCCAGCATGACGGGGCAGCCGATCCCGGGTCGGTGCTCGCGGTCGATAAGCCATACATGGGATGTTCGCGGTCGACTCGGAGAAGAAGAGAACAGCAAGCAGGCCGCAGAAGCACCCATCGGCACGACGCAGCCCAAGAATGGCCCACGCGCACCGATCCTGACTCTGACATTCATGGGATGTTCCAGCCGCAATCGTGGTATCTATACGGATGCGCTTGTGGGCCGGTTCCGGCCGACCCGCTCGGTACAGGAGGGCCGGGGCAGAGGGGGACACCAGGCGGGCTCGGTGTTGTCAGTGCTCACAGCGCAAGAGACACCCCCACTCACGCCGTTCTGCCAGTACGTCAGGGCGGCCGCCGACGCCGAAGGGAAGGCGCTGCGGCCGAGCCGCTGACACGTACGGCGATCAGCCCCGCTGATTCAGCAATCACTCGCAGAAGAGGACGCTGCATGAGAAAGCCTTGGGTTCTACCCCTGATCGCCCTTGTCGCTGGCGCGCTCGGTGTGACAACGGCAGGTGCGGCCCCTGCCTCCGCCGCCTCCACAACGCCCTTGCGGGTCATGCCGTTGGGCGACTCGATAACCTGGGGCGTGGGAAGCAGTACGGGCAACGGCTACCGCGGCCCGTTGTGGGACAAGCTCGCGGCGGACGGCCATCCGCTGGACTTCGTCGGCACGCTGCGGGGCGGTTCGATGTCCGACCCCGACAACCAGGGCCACTCCGGGTACCGCATCGACCAGATCGCCGCACTCGCCGATGCCTCGCTGACCCGCTACCGGCCCAACGTCGTGACGCTGCACATCGGCACCAACGACCTCCAAGGCGCCTCCGAGGTCGACAGCGCCATCGCCCGGCTGAAGTCGCTGGTCAACCAGATCACCGCCGACGTCCCCGACGCAACCGTCCTCGTCGCCTCCCTGGTCGTGTCCACCAGCAGCTCGGAGGAGCGGTTCCGGGGCACGTACAACCAGGCCACCCGGAACATCGTCAGCGACGCACAGGCCGCGGGCAAACACGTCGGATTCGTCGACATGAGCAGCCTGACCACGGCCGACCTGGCCGACCCCCTGCACCCCAACGACTCGGGCTACCAGAAGATGGCGGACGCCTTCCACCGCGGCATCCGGTCCGCGGACAGCGCCGGGTGGCTGAAGAACCCCGCCCCCGCCCCGGCACGCGTACAGTCCGGAATCACCGGCAAGTGCATGGACGTCAACGGCGCCAACACCGCCGACGGGACCGCCGTCCAGACGTGGAACTGCGGCGACAGTGCCAACCAGTACTGGTCCGCCTACACCGACGGCACCCTGCGTTCCATGGGCAAGTGCCTCGACGCCGCCGGCGGGGCCACCGCCAACGGCACCAAGGTGCAGCTCTGGTCCTGCCACGGCGGCGCCAACCAGGTCTGGCAGCCGTACAACGGCGGCTACCGCAACCCCGCCTCCGGCCGCTGCCTCGATGTTCCGGGCTCCTCCACGGTCGACGGCACACAGCTCGTGCTGTGGGACTGCAACGGCGGTGCCAACCAGAAGTGGACCACTCTGACCGCCGGATGACCCCCGCTCCCGGGAGCTGAGCCCTCCCCGGGGCTCAGCTCCCGGGAGAACGTCCAGGCCCTTGACAGGAACAAAGGAATTACCTTGCCCTACAGCATCCGCGCGGGAGGTCTGGAACGGCACACCGCCGAAGAGATCCTCCGCATCGAGCCCTGGGGACCGGACGCCGTCCGCGTGCGGGCTTCGTCCGGGACCGTCGACCCCGCCGCGCCCGGCGCGCTGGAGAGCCCCTCGCCCTCCCCGCACGCCGAACTGTCCTTGTCGGACGACGGGTCCGCCCACCTGGTCAACGGCCGCATCGCCGTCGAGGCCGCGGCGGACGGCCGGCTGAGGTTCCTCCACGCCGCCTCGGGCCGTGAACTCCTCGCCGACAAGAGCCCGTACACCCACCACGCCGGCCCTCGCGTCTACGCGGCGGGCGGTCGGACGGAGCAGCACTTCGAGGGGTACGACGGTGAGCGACTGCACGGCCTGGGGCAGCATCTGCACGGACGCCTGGACCAGAAGGGCTGTGTGATCGACCTCGTCCAGGGCAACACCGTGGCCGCCGTCCCGTTTCTGCACTCCTCGCGCGGCTACGGACTGCTCTGGAACAACCCCGCCACCGGCCGCGTCGAACTGGGCGCCGACACCACCCGGTGGACGGCGGACGCCGGCGGGCGCGTCGACTACTGGATCACCGCCGGCGACGCCCCGGCCCAGATCATCGACACGTACACCCGGGCCAGTGGACGCCCGCCTCTCCTCCCCGAGTGGGCGTCCGGTTTCTGGCAGTCGAAACTGCGCTACCGCACCCAGGACGAACTCCTCGCGGTGGCACGGCAGTACAAGGAGCGCGGACTGCCGCTGTCGGTCATCGTCTGCGACTTCTTCCACTGGCCGAGGATGGGCGACTGGCGTTTCGAGGAGAGCGAATGGCCCGACCCCGCCGCCATGGTCGAGGAGCTGACGGACCTCGGGGTGAGACTTGCCGTCTCGGTGTGGCCCACCGTCGAGCCCGGCAGTGACACCCACGACGAGCTGCGATCGGCCGGACACCTCGTACGGGACTCCGGCGGCGGCCTGCTCACCTTCCCGTGGCCGTCCCGGCACAGCGGGGAAGCGCTGACACGCCCGATGGCGTACTACGACGCCACCCACCCCGGAGCACGCGCCGCGCTGTGGCAGCGGCTGGACGACAACTATCGTTCGCTGGGGGTGGGGTGCTTCTGGCTGGACGCCTGCGAGCCCGACCTGCCCAGGGAGGTCGCCGACCGCGCCGTCTACGCGGCCGGGCCGGCGGCCGAGGTCGCGAACCTCTACCCCGTGCTGCACACCCGCGCGGTGGCCGACGGCCTGCGCGCGGCGGGCGAGGACCGGCCGCTGTCGCTGGTCCGCTCCGCGTGGGCGGGCAGCCAGCGTCACGGGGCCCTGCTGTGGTCCGGCGACATCCCCACCACCTTCGACTCCCTCGCGCGCCAGATCAGGGCCGGGCTGAACGTCGCGATGAGCGGCATCCCCTGGTGGAACACCGACATCGGCGGCTTCGGCGGCGGCGACCCGGACGACCCCGCGTACCGTGAGCTGCTGATCCGGTGGTTCCAGTACGGCACCTTCAGCCCCGTCATGCGACTGCACGGGGACCGGAAGCCCAACCACCCCACCTTCTCGGCGGACATGACCGGCGGCCGGAACGAGGTCTGGTCCTACGGGGAGCAGGCGTACGGCATCCTCCGGGACCACCTGCTGCTGCGCGAGCGCCTGCGCCCGTACCTGATGAGGCTGTCCGAGGAGGCCCACCGCACCGGCGCACCGCCGATGCGCCCGCTGTTCTTCGACTTCCCCGAGGACGAGCGCGCCTGGGACGTGGACGACCAGTTCCTGCTCGGCCCCGACGTGCTGGTGGCACCCGTGTACGAGGCGGGCGCCCGGGCCCGCCGGGTGTATCTGCCGTCCGGCGCCCGCTGGCTCGACCTGGTCACCGGACATGGGAGGGAGGGAGGGACGGCGCTCGAAGTGGACGCCCCGCTGGAGCGCGTTCCCGTCTTCGTCCGCGAGGGGGCCTACGTCGCCGCTTTGCTCGGCTGACCTGCTTTGGCCGTAGGCCTGCTGATCACCGCGAAGGGGTACTCCCGCCAAGAAGGAGAGGAACCCCAGCCGACGTGCGGCTGGGGTTCCTCGCGGGTCAGCGTTGCAGGGTGAGCAGGCCCGGCCGGTACGGCAGTCGCACGTAGGGGGTGTCCGACGGTGTGGTGGGGGACAGGCCCTGGTAGAGGAACTGCAGGTTGCACGCGTCGACGGTCATGGTCTGGTCGGGGTTGTTGCGGACCAGGTCACCGTGGCTGATGCTGTTGGTCCAGGTGGCGCCGCTGTTGGCCTTGCCCGCGAAGGGGTTGCTCTCGGTGGCGGCCTGCGGGGTCCACGGACCGTCCAGGCTGGAGGCCGTGAACGACCGGAAGAAGCGGTCCTCATTCACACCGCGAGCCTCGACGATCATGAGGTACTGGTTCCGGCCCTGGACCTTGTAGACCTCCGGCGCCTCGAACAGGTTCTTCTCCGTATCGGTCATGACCGTCGTGTACGACGAGCCGAAGCTGCTCGGGAAGTTCCCGATCGGCATGGTCGACTTGAAGATGCCGCCCTTGTCATTGGCGAAGAACAGGTACATGTTCTGGCCGTCACCGATCAGGGTCGGGTCGATCGGGCCGCCGGTGGGGAGGCTGCCGGTGAACAGCGGCTGGGCCGCGGACCAGCCGTTGGGGTTGGTGGGGTCGCTCGACGTGCGGTAGACGAAGGGCCATTGGGTACCCCACCCATTCGAGGCCAGCACCCATATCTTCTTGGGCGCGAAGTAGAACAGCTTGGGCGCCACCGCGGACTGGCTCATGCCGGTCTGTCCGGCCGTCGCCATGTCCGACCAGTTCGTGAAGGGGCTGAAGCCCATCGATTGCCAGTTGCCGTCGGAGTACGTCGCGTAGACCAGGTGCTTGCCGTTGTACGTCGTGGTGGTGAAGTCCTTCAGCGAGAGCCACCCGTTGGCCGGCTGCGCCAGCGGCCCCGTCGAGCTCCACCGGTACGTCGACGGAAGAGCACAGGAGTTGGTCGTCCCGGACAGGCCGGTCCACTTCTGGTTGCTGCCGCCGGTGCAGTTCCACAGCTGCACCGCCGTGCCGTTGGCCGTGGCGCCGCCGCTGACGTCCAGGCACAGCCCGGACTCCACAGCGACGACCGTGCCGTCGGAGTTCACCCGCCACTGCTGGTTCGTACCGCCGTTGCAGGACCAGATCACCGGCCGGGTACCGGCCGTGGTGGCGTGGCCCGGGACATCGAGGCACTTGTTGCCGTACACGGTCAGCTGGTTGCTGTCCGTGAGCGTCCACTGCTGGTTGGTCCCGCCTGTGCAGTCCCAGATCTGCACGTTCGTGCCGTCGGTCTGGCCGGCGCCCGGCACATCGAGACACCGGCCGGAACCCACACCGCGCAGGGCGCCGCTGGTGGCCGCCTGAGCCGGGTTGGCGACGAGCATCGCCGCCAACGAGACCAGGACCGCAACCGTGGCGGCCAGGCCCGCAGGCAGGTGTCTGCGGCTGAAACTTCGTCTGTGCATGGGGGCCTCGTCTTCCTTGAGTGAGCTCGCGTGATTCGGGGGTGTTCGATCAGGGGCGTCAGGAGACGGTGAACAGCTGGTGGTCGGCGCCGTCGTACGGGCGTTGCTCCAACCGGTCGCCCTGGGCGGCGCCCGCGGTGAGGTAGAGACCGCTGTGGCGATTGAGGAGCCGGATACGGCCGTTGCCCGCGTCTTCCGCCAGCCATTCGTCGTTGGTGTTCGCGTTGGCTTCGTACGGGTACTGGATGGCCTTCGCGCCCGCGTCGCGTGAGGCCCACTGGACGACGACGTCCTTGTCGCTCGCCTGGTTGACGATCCGCGTGTATCCGTCGCCGAGGGGCACGAACGCGAAGCGCTGGTTGGTGCCGCCGGTGCCGGGCCAGCGGATGATCTCGGCGTCGTCCGCGAGGCTTGCGCCCTTCACGTCGAGTACGTGGCTGCTGCCGGCGACGGTCACCGTGCGGTTCCCGGTCGGGATGGCGGGGACCTTGGTCAGCTTGACCACGTGGCCGCCGCCCGCGACCGCCGGGACGCTCAGCGTGTCACCGGCCTGGATGACCTTGCTGGTGCGGGTCAGGCCGGTGGAGCCGTCGGTGGTGATCTCCGCGTGCCAGGTGCCGGAGCCGAGGAACGTGGTCGGGTAGCTGATGGTGGTGGCGCCGCCGCGCCGGAAAGCCCCGACGAACCAACGGTCGCCGTCGCGGCGCGCGATGACCCCTCCGGTGAGCGGGTCGCCGGAGACGTACTTCGTCTCGTCCCACGCGGTCGGCAGCATGCGCATCCACCGCTGTGCCTCGGGCCGGGCCTGGTAGTCCGAGATGCGGCTGCCGGGCAGCATGATGCCGCTGTCCAGGAGTACGCCGAGGGCGAGTTCGGCGGCGTCGCTGTTCGGGTTGCGCTGCTGGAAGCTCATCGGCGAGTAGTCGGCCGGGCCCAGGAGGCCGCGAGTGAACGGGAGTGCGGCCACGTGCCCGATGTCCCGGCCCCCGGGGTACTCCTCGCCGCGGACGGCCTCGTTGGTCAGCACGTGCGGCCAGGTGCGGTGGACGCCGACGGACAGGCGCGAGCCGTGCAGGTCGACCATCAACTTGTACCGGGCGGTGTCGGCCAGGGCCGCGTCGTACCACTGCTGACGGGCCTGGCTCTCGGACCCCATGAAGTCCATCTTGACGCCGACGACACCCCACCCGGTGATCTTGGTGAACTGGGCTTCCCGCTCGGCGGCCGTGTCCAGGTCCTGCCAGTGGTACCAGAGCATGATCCGCACGCCGCGGTCCCGGGCGTAGGCCACGAGCTCGGGAATGATCGCCTGGTTGTCCTTCCACCCGTCGTCCACCAGAAGGTAGGGCCAGCCCTGCGAGGAGGCGTAGTCGGCCCACTGCTTGAGCTTGGTCAGGTCGCGCTGGGTGTCCCACATGCCGTCCAGCCACGGCCACGCGGCGACACCGGGCTTGATCCACGAGGTGTCGGAGATCTTCGACGCGGGCGCGACGTCGTCGACCAGCGTGGACTCCACGACCGTCGCCGTGCTGCCGATGGCGGCGGTGCGCCACGCTGTGGTGAACGCGCCGGACCGCACGATCTGCGCGTCGGCCAGCGCGACGGTGAACCGGCCGGTGCCCTGGGTGTGGGTGAACTGGCCACCCGAGTAGTTGCCGTCCACACCGGACTCGGCGAGCAACACCCGTGCGCCGTTGGTCTGTTGGGCGAACATGCCCATGTCGTAGGAGCCCGTCGGGACGTCGGCGACCGTGGAGGTCGCATAACCCCTCTCGTGATCGGGACTGAACACCTGCCGGGACAACTGGGCGTCGGTCGGCAGTTCGAACGACGTCGCCTCTCTCAGCACCGTCGCACCCGACGGCAGCTCGTAGCGCAGCGCCATACCGTCCGCGGACGTGCGGACGTGCACGGTCATCTGCGCGGAGCCCTTCGCGAACACCAGTCTCGTCTCGGTCGCGGAGCGCGCCCGGACGCGGGACTTCCCCGCTTTGACCTCGTAGTCGTACGAGACGGGCGTATCCGTGCGTCTGACGAAGTCCAGTCCGGTGGTGAAGTCGGCCTGGCTGGTCACCAGCCCGATCGGAGCGGGTAGCAGGGCTTGGCGGCAGTTCCAGCTCGCGCCGAGCGAGAGGGCTCCGTTCACGTCCAGCGCCACGGTGGCGCGCACGCCGTCACAGCCGCTCTGTGCAACACCGGGCTGGACCGAGGTCCAGCTCCCCGGCGTGGCGGCGGACGCGGGCACCGCGGTGACCGAGCCCAGGCCGGCGAGGACGGCGGCGGCCGTACCGGCGACTCGAACCCCGCTTCGTTGGAGGAGTCTCATGTGGCCTTCCGGTGGTTGCAGGTGGTCCGCCGCACATCGCTCGCGCCGGGATTCGGAGGGAGATTGCCTTTACATCCCATCACTGTCAAGGGACAAGTCCCCCAAATCCTGGAGTTGGCCTTCAGCTAGGGCTTACCTCACGACTTTTGATGGGATGTATGGCGCTCGCTGCCTGCCGGTGGCAGGTCAGTTCGTGACGCGGAAGGTGGCGTCGCTGCGTCCTGTCGTGGTGGTGATCGGGTCGAGGCGCAGTTGGTAGGCGTAGTGGCGGATGTAGCGATCGGGGTGGTTGTAGGACTGGAAGGAGGACCAGGTCGAGTCGGCGAGTCCGGCGACCTGACGGAAGGTGGCGTCCCCGGCGAACTGGGCGGTGCCGTCGTTGCGGACCAGTTGGAAGTCGTTGTTGACGTGCCGCAGGAAGTAGCCTCGGTAGTTCACCGACTCGAAGGAGACGGTGCCGGAGCCCGCAAGGCCGGGCCGCAGCCGGAACTGGGCGTCGGGGCCGGTGATGTTCTGGTCGATGCGCACGTCGAAGGCGGCGTGGCGCACGTACCGGTCCTGGAAGTTGTACGACTGCAGCCGCTTGGCCGGGATGTCGCTCCAGCGGGCGAGGACGCGGGACTCCTCGGCGGCCGTGAGGTTCAGGATCGAGCCGTGGCGCTTCTTGAGTGCGCCCATGTCGTAGCTTCCCGCCGTCGGCATCTGGTAGGTGCCGGGGGCGGAGGGGTTGGTCGTCGTGACGGGCATGTAACCGCGTCCGGAGGAGTACTGGTCGAGGTAGAGCGCCCACTCGTTGCGGTCGCGGAACTTCATCCACATCGGGCCCTCGACCTGGGCGCCGGTCAGGCCGATGCCGGAGAGGTCGCCGAGGTTCGTCCAGGTGCCGAGGATCGAGTTGCTGCCTTCGAGGGTGATCTGGCCGTCGCCGGAGGCGCGCACGTAGCGGTAGTTGCCGACGCCGGCGGGCATCTCGACGATCTGGGTGTCGATGATCTCCTGCATGCCGGGGCGCTCGATGTAGATCTGCGGGGTGGTGATGGTGCGGAAGTCGCTGGTGTGGGCGTAGTAGATGCGGTGCTTCTTCACGCCGTTGACAGGCTTGTTCGTCGCCCAGTACAGGACGTAGTTGTTGGTGGCCGGGTCGAAGTGCGCTTCCGGCGCCCAGGCGTTGCGTCCGTCGGGGATCGCGCCGGCGACGTCGAGCAGCCACGGCTCCGACCAGTTGATCAGGTCCGTCGACTCCCACACCACGAGGTTGCGGCTGCCGTTGTACACGGCGGTCTCCCAGTTCTGGCCGCAGCTGATGCACAGGTCGGTCGCGATGATCCAGTACTTGCCGCCGTCGGGGGATCTCACGAGTGCGGGGTCACGCACCCCCTTCGTGCCGACCGTGGAGCGCAGGATCGGCGCCCCGCCGTTGAGGTCGTTCCAGTGGAGACCGTCCGCGCTGTGCGAGAGGTACATCTGCTGACCGTTCGCCCCCTCCCCGGTGAAGTGCAGCATCAGGTAGCCCGGGTCGGCGGCGGCTGCCCGCTGCGGTGTGACCAGAGCTTGGCCTGTGAAGAGCAGGCATACGGCGAGCAACATCACCGACAGCCGGGCGCGAAGCGCGGACATCCACATCTCCTGTCGTTGAGCCCAGGGCGGGCTACCGCACGACGCGAAAGAGCCGACTGGATCCCGGTGAGCGAGGGTGTCTCCTGCGTCCTGTTCTCGTGCGACTCCCGGTGGTCGGGCCGGGGGCGGCCTCCGTAGCGAACTCGCTGTCACACCAGTCGAGTTGTGCGGTATATCGAATGGCGTTCGTAAGATCGGGCAGACATTAAGTGGGCGAAACAGGGTGCGTCAATACGTCCGACATCCGCCGCACTCCCCCGACTCGATCGCGCGCATGCCGCACTCAGGCTCGCCTTTCGGAAGTGCTCCGAGCGCCGCCGACGCCAGGCATGCCTTTGTGACAGAAGCGTTGACCTGGACAGGTGCAGGACCTATCTTCTGGCCGAGTTTACGAACGGTGTTCGAAATACCGGCAAGGTGCGAACAGACGGTATCTCCGCACCATCAGCACCAGAGGGAGCACTCCGTGAGACCTGCGCTCACCCGTCGAACGGTCCTCGGCATGATCGCCGGCTCGGCAGCCGCCACCTTCACCGGTGTCTCGGCCGGCCCCGCCCACGCCGCCGTGCCCGCGTCACCCGGTGTGACGTACACGAACACCATCGCCGAGCAGCGGGCCGACCCGCACATCTTCAAACACACGGACGGTTTCTACTACTTCACCGCCACGGTGCCGGCGTACGACCGGATCGTGCTGCGCCGGGCCACCACGATCCAGGGGCTCACGTCGGCCCCAGAGACGACCATCTGGACCAAGCACGCCACCGGTGAAATGGGCGCCCACATCTGGGCCCCGGAGATCCACTTCATCGACGGCAAGTGGTACATCTACTTCGCCGCAGGCGCCGCGAACGACATCTGGCGGATCCGGCCGTACGTCCTGGAGTGCACGGCCGCGAACCCGATCACGGGCACCTGGACGGAGAAGGGCCGTATCGCGCTGCCGCTGGACACCTTCTCCCTGGACGCGACGACCTTCGCCGTGAACGGCAACCGCTACCTCTCCTGGGCGCAGAACGACCCGGCCGTCGGCCGCGGCACCAACATCTACATAGCGCGCATGTCCAGCCCGTGGACCATCACCGGCACTCCGGTCATGATCAGCCGGCCGACCGCCTCGTGGGAGACCGCAGGAGGCGAGACGGTCAACGAGGGCCCGGCCGTGATCCAGCGGGGCGGCAAGGTCTTCATGACCTTCTCGGCCAGCGCCACCGACGCCAACTACTGCATGGGCATGCTGACCGCGTCCGCCTCCGCCAACCTGCTGAGCGCGTCGTCGTGGGCCAAGAGCGCCGGCCCGGTCTTCGCCAGCAACGCCGCCACCAGCCAGTACGGCCCCGGGCACAACCAGTTCACGGTCTCCGAGGACGGCAAGTCGGACATCCTCGTCTACCACGACCGTAGCTACAGGGACATCAGCGGTTCCCCGCTCAACGACCCCAACCGGCGCACCCGCGTCCAGAAGATCTACTGGAAGGCCGACGGCACCCCCGACTTCGGCATCCCGGTCGCCGACGGTCTCACCCCGATCCGGCTCTCCTCGTACAACTTCCCCGACCGGTTCATCCGCCACTGGGAGTACCGCGCCAAGATCGAACCGAACGTCTCGCCGCTCGCCGACTCGCAGTTCCGCTTGGTCACCGGTCTCGCCGGCAGCAGCACCGTCTCGCTGGAGTCGGCGAACTTCCCCGGCTACTTCCTGCGCCACAAGAACTCAGCTGTGTGGGTGGAGAAGAACGACGGGACGTCGCTGTTCGCCGGTGACGCCTCCTTCACCGCCCGGGCCGGCCTGGCGGACTCCGCCGGCATCTCGTACGAGTCGTACAACCTCCCGGGCCGCTACATCCGGCACTACGACTACCTGCTGCAGGTCCAGGCTCTCAGCACGGCGACCGACCGGGCCGACGCCACCTTCTACACCCAGTGAGCCACAACCGCGGCCTGTTACCCCGCGGGCAGCTCCGACGGACTCTCTCGTCACGAAAGGGTGCAAGATGTCTTACTCCGTCAGCAGACGGCGCCTCCTGCAAGCAGCCGGGGCCACCGCCGCCGCGTCTGCCACCGGATCCTTCTTCGGCAGTTCTCCCGCCCATGCGGCCATACCCCCCGCACGGGCCGACATCGGTGTCTCCGCGCACCCCTTCGAACTCGGCCAGGTCCGGCTCACCGCAAGCCGGTGGCTGGACAACCAGGACCGTACGCGCAACTACCTGCGGTTCGTCGATGTCGACCGGCTGCTGTACAACTTCCGCGCCAACCACCGGCTGTCCACCAACGGCGCGGCCGCCAACGGCGGCTGGGACGCGCCGGACTTCCCCTTCCGCACCCACGTCCAAGGGCACTTCCTCACGGCATGGGCACAGCTGTACGCCGTGACCGGGGACACCACCTGCCGGGACAAGGCCACCACCATGGTCGCGGAGTTGGCCAAATGCCAAGCCAACAACAGCACCGCCGGTTTCAACGCCGGGTACCTCTCCGGCTATCCCGAGTCCGACTTCACCGCTCTCGAGCAGCGGACCCTGAGCAACGGCAATGTGCCGTACTACACCATCCACAAGACCCTCGTCGGCCTGCTGGACGTATGGCGCCACATCGGCAGCACGCAAGCCCGTGACGTGCTGCTCGCCCTGGCGGGTTGGGTCGACTGGCGCACCGGCCGCCTGAGCGGCCAGCAGATGCAGGCCATGCTGCAGACCGAGTTCGGCGGCATGAACACCGTGCTGACCGATCTCTACCAGCAGACAGGCGACGCGCGGTGGCTCACCGTCGCCCGGCGGTTCGACCACGCCGCCGTGTTCGACCCCCTGGCCGCAGGCCAGGACCAGCTCAGCGGACTGCACGCGAACACTCAGGTACCCAAGTGGATCGGGGCCGCCCGGGAGTACAAGGCCACCGGCACGACCCGCTACCGGGACATCGCCACCAACGCCTGGAACATCTGCGTCAACTCGCACACCTATGCCATCGGCGGCAACAGCCAGGCCGAGCACTTCCGCGCCCCGAACGCCATCGCCGGCTTCCTGAACAAGGACACGTGCGAAAGCTGCAACACCTTCAACATGCTCACCCTCACCCGGGAACTCTTCGCCCTGGACCCGAACCGGGTGGCGCTGTTCGACTACTACGAGCGGGCCTGGCTGAACCAGATGATCGGCCAGCAGAACCCGGCCGACGACCACGGCCATGTCACCTACTTCACCCCGCTCAACCCGGGCGGCCGACGCGGTGTGGGCCCGGCGTGGGGCGGCGGCACCTGGAGCACCGACTACGGCACCTTCTGGTGCTGCCAGGGCACGGGCCTGGAGATGCACACCAGGCTGATGGACTCCATCTACTTCCGCAGCGACAACACGCTGATCGTGAACATGTTCGTGCCCTCGGTGCTCAACTGGTCGGAGCGCGGAATCACGGTCACCCAGACCACGTCGTACCCGAACAGCGACACCACGACCCTGCACGTCACCGGCAACGCCAGCGGAACCTGGGCCATGCGCATCCGCATCCCGAGCTGGACCACCGGGGCCACTGTCAGCGTCAACGGCGTCGCGCAGACCATCACCACCACCCCCGGCAGCTACGCCACCCTCAGCCGCTCGTGGGCCTCCGGCGACACGGTGACCGTCCGCCTGCCCATGCGGGTCATCATGCGAGCGGCCAACGACAACGCGAACGTCGCCGCGATCACCTACGGCCCGGTGGTCCTGTCCGGCAACTACGGCAACTCCGCGCTCAGCTCCCTCCCGTCGCTGAACACGTCCTCGATCACACGGACCAGCAGCAGTTCGCTCGCCTTCACCGCCACCGCCAACGGCTCCACCGTTAACCTGGGCCCGTTCCACGACGCGCACGGCCACAACTACACCGTCTACTGGAACACCAGCGGAACCGTCCGTCTCGCCAACGTGGGCAGCGGTCTCGTGCTGGGCATCCAGAACATGTCCACGGCCGACGGTGGCCGCGCTCTGCAGTGGCACGACTCGGGCACCGCCGACCACGACTGGCAAATGATCACCGACGGAAACGCGGTCCGCTTCCGCAATGCCCACAGCGGCAAGGTGCTCGGCGTTCAGGACATGTCCACGACAGATGGTGCGACGGTCCTGCAGTGGTCGGACAACGGCACCGCCGACCACAGATGGACGCTGCTCGACCAGGGAGACGGGACTTACAAGATCCGCAACGTGCACAGCGGCAAGTTGCTCGCCATCGCGGACAACTCCACCGCTGTCGGCGCGTTCGCGGTCCAGGACTCGGACAACGGCACTGCCGACAACCGGTGGCGCATCTTGAGAGATTAGGGCCTGTGTGACGCTGTCGTCCCGAAAGGGAGAGGTGCGCCTGAGCGCAGGTGTTCCCTCAGCCACTGCTCGGTGTTGCTCACGTGCAGCAGCGCGGCGGCCTGGCTGAGGGCGGCGTCGCGGGTGGACAGGGCGTTGAAGATCGCCTCGTGCTCGGCCAGGGTGCGGCCCGCCGCCTTGTCGTCGACCAGACCGCGCCAGATGCGGGCGCGCAGGGTGCGGCCGGAGATCCCTTCCAGGAGGGTGAGGAGGGTCTCGTTGCCCGTCGCCGAGACGACGGCGCGGTGGAAGGCGGCGTCGTGGGCGTTGAGCCGTTCGACGTCGTCGCGGGCCTCGCGCATGGCGTCCAGGTGCCGCTTCACCTCGGCCAGCTGAGCGTCGGAGATCCGGGTGGCGGCAAGGGCCGTGGCCATCGGTTCGAGGAGTCGCCGTACCTCCATGAGGTCCTGCAGGGCGACCGAGTCACCCTGCAGGAGTTCCACCGCACCGCCGAGCCCCTCCAGGAGCAGACTCGGCTGCAGGCTGGTCACATACGTGCCGTCGCCGCGCCTGACCTCCAGGACCCGGGCCACGGCCAGGGCCTTGACCGCTTCGCGGGCGAGGTTGCGGGACAGGCCCAGCTGGGCGGCCAGGTCCGGCTCCGGCGGTAGCTTCGACCCCGGAGGCAGGGCACCGGTCCGGATCAGCTCACGGATCTGCTCGATGGCCTTGTCCGTCAGAGACACCGCACATCCCTCCCCCCACCGTGCCCCGCGAGCACGTCCGACCTGATCAGCCCCTGCGCGCGCAGATCGTCCCAGAGACTGTCGGGGACGCGCTGATCATGGAGTTCCACGTTTCGTCCGACCTGTTCCGGAGTCCGCATGCCGAGGGTGACGTTGATGATACTGGGATGCGTGTGCGGGAAGGCGATCGCGGCGGCGGGGAGGGTGGCCCCGTGCGCCTCGCAGACCTCGGCGATCGCCCGAGCGCGGGCGACCAGGGCCGACGGGGCGTCCCGGTAGTCGTACTTCATGCCCTCGGCGGGCCGGTCGCGGGAGAGCAGTCCCGAGTTGAACACGCCCACCGCCACGACGCTCTTTCCGAGTTCCCGCGCGGCAGGCAGGACGTCGTCCAGCGCCGACTGGTCGAGGAGTGTGTAGCGCCCGGCGAGCATGACCACGTCGGCGGCCGTCTCGCGCAGGAAACGGGCGAGCATCGCCGACTGGTTCATGCCGGCGCCGATCGCGCCGATGACGCCCTGGTCGCGCAGTTCGGCGAGGGTGGGCATGGCCTCCTCGGCCGCCTGCCGCCAGTGGTCGTCCGGATCGTGCAGGTAGACGATGTCGAGGCGGTCCAGGCCGGTGCGCTCCAGCGTGTCCTCGATGGAGCGGAGCACGCCGTCGCGGCTGAAGTCCCACTGCCGGCGCAGGTCGTCCCGTACGACGAAGCCCTCGGTGTCGACGCCGCGCGGTTCCTCGTTGGGCACCAGCAGCCTGCCCACCTTGGAGGAGATGACGTACGCGTCGCGCGGACGGCCGCGCAGGGCGGCGCCCAGGCGGCGCTCGGAGAGGCCGAGGCCGTAGTGGGGTGCGGTGTCGAAATACCGCAGGCCGGCCTCCCAGGCCGCGTCGACGGCGGCTGTCGCGTCGTCGACCGGGGTGACGCGGTAGAGGTTGCCGATCACGGACGCCCCGAAGCCGAGCTCGGTGAGGGAGACGGAGGTGTTCTGGATCTTCCGCTGGTGCAAGACGTGCTCCTGGGATACGGGCGACGGGGCGCAGGTCAGCGTCTGACGTGGGCCGACCCGCCCGCGACGAGGGCCTCGACCTCCGCGAGCGAGGCCATGGAGACGTCTCCGGGCGTGGTCATGGTGAGCGCGCCGTGGGCGGTGCCGTAGGCCAGGGCGCGCTCCAGGCCGGTGCCGCCGAGCAGTCCGTGGATCAGGCCGGCAGCGAAGGCGTCGCCGGAGCCGACGCGGTCCAGGACGTGCAGGCCGGGCATGCGCGGGCCGGTGATGAAGCCGGTTTCGGCGGACCAGGCGGCCGAGGACCAGTCGTTGACGCCGGCCGAGGGGACCTCGCGCAGGGTCGTCGCCACTACCTTCGCGTCGGGCAGGAGGACGGCGACGGAGGCCAGCGCGTCGGGCACCTCGTCGGCACTGACCCGCACGTCGCCCGGGTACCTCCCGGCCAGGCCCAGGGCGCCCACCACGACGTCGGCATGCCGGGCGAGGCGCAGGTCCACCTCGCGGGCGGCGTCGGCGCCGCCCCGGCCGGCCCACAGGCTGGGGCGGTAGTTGGGGTCGTAGGACACGGTGACGCCGTGCCGGCGGGCCGCCGCCATGGCCTCGTCCGCGACGTCCACCGTGGTGTCGGACAGGCCGGCGAAGACGCCGCCGGTGTGGAACCAGCGCACCCCGGCCGAGAACACGGTGTCCCAGTCGACGTCCCCTTTGCACAGCTGGGACACGGCGGTGTGCGCGCGGTCGCTGACGCCCAGCGCGCCGCGGATGCCGTAGCCGCGTTCGACGAAGTTCAGGCCGTTGCGAGCGGTACGGCCGATGCCGTCGTCGGGCACCCAGCGGATCAGCGAGGTGTCGACGCCGCCCTGGAGGATCAGATCCTCGACCAGCCGGCCCACCGCGTTGTCGGCGAGGGCGGTGACGACGGCTGTGCGCAGGCCGAAGCAGCGGCGCAGGCCGCGTACGACGTTGTACTCGCCGCCGCCCTCCCAGACCTGGAAGGAGCGGGCGGTGCGGATGCGTCCCTCGCCCGGGTCGAAGCGCAGCATCACCTCGCCGAGGGCCACGACGTCGATCACGTCACGCTCCTCTCCACCGCCTCGGCGGTCAGCCGGCGGATCTCCTCGTAGGCGCCCCGCCGAAGGTGGTCGGCGGTGGCCATCCAGCTGCCGCCGACGGCGAGGACCGCCGGGTGGGCGAGGTAGGCGGGCAGGCGCGGAGCGTCGATGCCGCCCGTCGGCACGAACCGTGCCCGGGGGAAGGGCGCCGCGAGGGCGCGCAGCATCGGGATGCCGCCGAGCGGCTCGGCCGGGAAGAGCTTGACGGTGTCGAGGCCGGTCCGCAGGGCGCGCATCAGCTCGGTGGCGGTGGCGATGCCGGGCACCACGGGCACCCCCAGCTCGGAGCACTTCGCGACGACCTCCTCGTCGAAGCCGGGCGAGACCACGAAGCGGGCCCCGGCCGCCACCGCACGCTCGGCCTGCTCGGGGGTGAGGACCGTGCCGGCACCGACGGTCAGGCCCCCATGGGCGGCCATCTCCTTGAGCACCCGCTCGGCGCCCGGAGTGCGGAAGGTGACTTCGGCACACCGGGCGCCACCCGCCGCGAGCGCGTCGGCCAGCGGTCCGGCGGTCCCCGGGTACCGAACGGTCAGCACGGGCAGGAGCCGGGCCCCGGCCAGGACGGTCGCCAGGTCGGCGCCGGTCATCGGCCGAGCCATCCGCCGTCGACGGGCAGGACGACGCCGTGCACGTAGGCGGCGGCGTCCGAGGCGAGGAACACCGTGGCGCCCGCCAGGTCGTCTGCGTCGCCCCAGCGTCCGGCCGGAATGCGGTCCAGGATCGCCTTGCTGCGCACCGGGTCGTCCTGCAGCGCCTGTGTGTTGTCGGTGGCGATGTAGCCCGGCGCGAGGGCGTTGACGTTCACCCCCCGTGGGGCCCATTCGTTGGCCAGCGCCTTGGTGAGGCCGGCGATGCCGTGCTTGGCTGCGGTGTAGCCGGGGACCGTGATGCCGCCCTGGAAGCTGAGCAGCGACGCCGTGAAGATGATCTTTCCCTGGCCACGGGCCACCATCGACGCGCCGACCGCCCGGGTCAGCGCGAACTGCGCGTTGAGGTTGACCTGGAGCACCAACTCCCAGTCGGAGTCGGCGTGTTCGGCGGCCGGAGCGCGGCGGATGGTGCCCGCGTTGTTGACCAGGATGTCCACCGGGCGCTCGCGTCCGGCGAGGTCCGCGCCCAGGGCCCGTACCGCCTCGGGATCGGCGAAGTCGGCCCGGATCGCCTCGAACGTACGGCCCGCGGCGCGAACGTCCTTCTCCACGGCGCTGCCGGACTCCTCCAGCGAGGCGCTGACGCCGATGACGTCCGCGCCGGCCTCGGCGAGCGCGCGGGCCATGGCCCGCCCGATGCCGCGCCGGGCGCCGGTGACGACGGCGAGCTTCCCGGTGAGGTCGAAGGCGGTCATACGGCGGCTCCCTGGGCGTCGTCGGTGCAGTCCACGAGGATCTTCATCACGTCGCCGCCGCCCTCCAGGGCCTCGAACGCGGCCGGGGCCTGTGTGAGTGCTACGACCTTGCTGATCAGCCGCTCGGCCGGGATGGTGCCGTCGGCGACCAGGGCCACCGCGCGCTCGAAGTCGCCGTGGTCGTACAACCGGGCGCCGACGAGGGTGAGTTCGCGCCAGAAGAAGCGGTGCAGGTTGACCTCGCGGGGCCGGGGGTGAATGGCGACGAGGCAGAGGCGACCGCGCACACCGAGGACGTCCACCGCCGTGTCCACGCCGGCGGCCGCGCCGGACACCTCGAAGGCGACGTCCGCCCCCGCGTCCCCGGTCCACCGCCGCACCAGCTCCGGCACGTCGTCGTCGGCCGGGTTCCACGCCGTCAGTCCCAACTCCTCGGCCAGCAGTCGGCGGTGGGCGCTCGGTTCCACCACCCGGACATCGGCGCCGGCAGCCCGCGCGACCAGTGCGATGAGGATGCCGACGGGGCCGCCGCCGACCACGACGACCTTCTCGTCCTCGGCAACCTCGGCCCGGCCCACGTCGTGCACGGCGACCGCGGTCGGCTCGACCAGCGCGGCCCGGTCGAGGGGAAGGGAGGCGGGCAGCCGTATCAGGGTGGAGGCGGGCACCGTCCAGCGCTGCTGCATCGCGCCCGGGGAGTCGATGCCGATGAAGTCGAGGTGCTGGCAGATGTGTTGATGGCCCGCGCGGCAGGCCGGGCAGGTGTCGTCCCAGCGCAGCGGCATCACGGTCACCGCGTCGCCCGGCTGCCAGCCCTCGACGCCCGGGCCGACGCGTACGACGCGGCCGGACATCTCGTGGCCCAGAACTGCGGGCGCCTGGACCCGGGCGTCCATGTCGCCGTGGAAGATGTGCAGATCGGTGCCGCAGATGCCGACGTAGGCGGGGGCCAGCTCCACCTCGCCGGGACCGGGAGAGGAGGGCGCGGCGGGAGCCGTGTCCAGGGTGCGGGCGGAGGTGTAACGGACGGCGAGTGTCATCGTGTCGTCAGGGTCCCTTCAGCGCGGACGCCGATGGTCAGCAGCAGGTTGGCGTAGGTACGGGTGTCGGCGGTGACGATCGCCAGGGCCAGGTCGGGCGAGCGTGCGGCCTCGTAGAACTCGAAACGGCCGAGCGTGTCGACCGGGACGGGCGCCAGCATCGAGCGGTACTCGGCGATGGCGGGCGGCTCCGGCTCGCCCTCGGGCGGCACCATCACGTGGGCCGACTCGACGGGCACGGCGCGCAGCAGGACGTCGAGCACGGTCGTGACGTCCAGCAGGCCGGGGGCCAGGTTGAGATGGACGGTCCGGGCGCGCTCGCCGGTGGCGGTGCTCGCGGGATAGTGGCCGTCGGCCAGCAGGACACGGGCGCCGTGGCCGGCTCCGGCCAGGGACTCGAGGATCCCGGGGTGCAGCAGTTCCGTCAGCAGCACGGCGTCCCCTCCTTCGGGTCAGGGGTCAGGTGGTAGAAGGTCGTCGCGGTACCGGCGAGCACCGCATGGATCTCGGTGCCGGAGCAGCCGTCCAGGAGTTCCTCGACGGTGGCGGCCCAGCGGTTCCAGCCGCCGGCGAGGACGCAGACCGGCCAGTCGGAGCCGAACATCAGCCGGTCGGGGCCGAAGGCGGAGAGGAGGACGTCCCATACCGGGCGGATGTCGTCGACGGTCCACTGTTCGAGGTCGGCCTCGGTGACCAGACCCGACACCTTGCAATGCACCTGGGGATGCCAGGCCAGGGTCCGCAGCTGCTGTGCCCAGTCGGTCAGGTCCCGCCGCGCGATGGGGGGCTTGCCCGCGTGGTCCAGGACGAGGGGCAGCTCCGGCAGCCGTTCCGCGAGGCGGATCGCCTGCGGGAGCTGGTGGCTGCGGACCAGCACGTCGTATCCGAGCCCGCGCTCCCCGACCGCTCGCAACCCCCGCTCGACGTCCGCCCGTTGCAGCCACTGCGGATCGGGCTCGCCCTGGACGACGTGCCGTACGGCCCGCAGGTACCGGCCCGCGGGCCCGGTCCGCAGGTCGTCGAGTACGTCACCGACCGCGGGGGACGTCAGGTCCACCCAGCCGACGACGGCACCGATCAGCGGGTCGCTGTCGGCCAGCGTGAGCAGGTCGCGGGTCTCGGGCACGGAGGCGATGCACTGGACGACCACCGTGCTCGTCAGTCGCCGTCCGGCGATCGGCCGGGTCGCGGCCGATCGCAGGGCGTGCGAGCCGAAGCTGCGGCGGATCGGCTCGTGCCCGGGCTCGTCCAGCCAGGGCTGCGGCCGGACGTCCAGGTCCCACACGTGGTGGTGGGCGTCGACGAGGGCCTGGGCGTCAGACACGAGCGGTCCAGACGGGGCCGTCGGGGTAGACGTACTCCTTCAGGGACTCGGCGTGCATCTGCGCGCTCAGCCCCGGCAGCGTCGGCGCCAGGTAGTGGCCGTCGACGATGCGCACCGGGTCGACGAAGTGCTCGTGCAGGTGGTCGACGTACTCGATGACGCGGTCCTCGGTCGTGCCGGAGACCGCGACGTAGTCGAACATCGACAGGTGCTGCACCATCTCGCACAGGCCGACTCCGCCCGCGTGGGGGCAGACGGGGACGCCGAACTTCGCGGCGAGCAGCAGGATCGCGATGTTCTCGCCCACGCCGCCGACCCGCGCGGAGTCGATCTGCACGATGTCCACCGCGCCGGCCTGGAGGAGTTGCTTGAAGACGACCCGGTTGGCGATGTGCTCGCCGGTCGCGACCTTGATGGGGCTGACGGCCTTGCGGACGGCGGCGTGGCCGAGGATGTCGTCGGGTGAGGTGGGCTCCTCGATCCAGTACGGCTGGTAGGGGGCCAGCGCGCTCATCCAGTCGATCGCGGGCTGGACGTCCCATCTCTGGTTGGCGTCCACCGCGATGCGGATGCCGTCGCCGACGGTCTCGCGGGCGGTGCGCATGCGTCGTACGTCGTCCTCCAGGGACGCGCCGACCTTCAGCTTGATCTGGGTGAAGCCGTCGGCGACGGCCTCGCGGGCCAGTCGGGCCAGCTTCTCGTCGGAGTAGCCGAGCCAGCCGGGGGTGGTGGTGTAGGCGGGGTAGCCCTGGTCGAGCAGGTGGCCGATGCGCTGTTCGCGGCCGGGCTCGGCGCGGCGCAGGATCTCCAGGGCCTCCTCGGGGGTGAGGGCGTCGGACAGCCAGCGGAAGTCGACCTGGGCGACCAGGTCCTCGGGCGACATCTCGCCGAGGAAGCGCCACACGGGCTTGCCCGCGCGCTTGGCGGCCAGGTCCCAGGCGGCGTTCACGACAGCGCCGGTGGCCATGTGCATGGCGCCCTTCTCCGGGCCCAGCCAGCGCAGTTGGGGGTCGTGGACGAGGGAGCGGGAGAACGCTCCGAGGTCACCGCAGACCTGTTCGACCGGGAGGCCCACCACGTGCGGGGCGAGGGCGGCGATGGCAGCGGCCTGGACGTCGTTGCCGCGGCCGGTGGTGAAGGCCAGGGCGTGGCCCTCCAGGCCGTCGCCGGCGTCGGTGCGCAGGACGACGTAGGCGGCGGAGTAGTCGGGTTCGGGGTTCATCGCGTCCGACCCGTCCAGGTGCTCGGACGTCGGGAAACGCACGTCCAGCACGTCGAGGCCGGTGATGCGGGCAGGGGCCGGGGAAGCGGACAGGGCGGATGACATGGCGGCAACTCCTGTGAGGTGCAGGGGTGATACGGCCCCTTGCGACGAGATGGGGGCGGCGGAGGACATCGGGCGGCCGCGACGGCTGCCCGGATCAGTCCTGGACCTTGCCGCCCGTGATGCGCGAGATGGTCAGCGCGACCAGGATGATCAGGCCGTTGAGGGCGCCGATCCACTGGGCGGGGACGCCGCCGAGCGTGAGCACGTTCTGGATCATGAACAGCAGGAGGATGCCGCTGAAGGCCCCGAACATGGTGCCCTTGCCGCCGTTGAGGCTGATCCCGCCGATGACGGCGGCGGCGAAGACGGTGAAGATGTAGCCGTTGCCCTGCGCCGAGGCGACGGAGGCGAGGCGTCCGGAGAGCATCAGTCCGGCGAGGGCGGCGAGCACGCTGCCGGTGACGATGACGATCCACAGCACCCGGTCGGTGCGGATACCGGCCGCCTTCGCGGCGTCGACGTTGCCGCCGATGGCGTACAGCGAGCGGCCGAAGCTGGTCCAGCCGAGCAGCACGATCGCGACGGCGAACAGCAGCAGGCAGATCCAGATGGACGCCGGCATCCCGAACCATTGGGCGGTGCCGAGGTAGAGCATCGACTCCGGCAGCTGGAAGAAGGTCTGGCCGCCGGAGATGCCGGTGAGGACGCCGCGCAGCACGATCAGCATGCCCAGGGTGACGATGAAGCCGTTGAGGCCGAAGCGGATGATGAGCAGGGCGTTGATCACGCCGACGAGCGCGCCCACGGCGAGGGTGACGGGGATGGCCCACGCGCCGGGGAGCAGTCCGAGTCCGTGGCCCGCGCCGGTCGGCACCACCAGCCAGGCCGCGACGCCGGGCGCGAGGCCCATGGTGGACTCCAGCGACAGGTCCATCTTCTTGACGATCAGGACCATGGTCTGGGCGAGGACCAGCAGGGCGATCTCGGACATGGTCTGCAGGACGTTGATGAGGTTGTCGGCCTTCAGGAAGACCGGGTTGACGATCTGTCCGACGATGGCGATGACCACGATGGCCGGGACGAGCGCGAGGTCGCGCAGCCGGGCCAGGGGTATCCGGCCGCCGAGCAGTGCGGTCCGCTTCGGCTGCCGAGGCCCCGGGGCCTTGGCGGCGGCGGTGTCCGCGAGGACGGTTTCAGGCATCACTTCAGGCATGCAGGTCCACTCCTTCCATCGCGGCCACGAGGTCGTGGTCGTGCCAGCCGCGGGCGATCTCCGAGGTCACACGGCCCTGGAACATCACCAGGACCCGGTCGCACATGCGCAGGTCGTCGAGTTCGTCGGAGGCGATGAGCACTCCGGTGCCGGTTTCCGCGGTCTCCTCGACCTTGCCGAGGAGGAACTCCTTGGAGCGCACGTCCACGCCCGCGGTGGGGTTGATCAGGACCAGCAGCCGGGGGTCGTCGGCGAGGGCACGGGCCATGACGACTTTCTGCTGGTTGCCGCCGGAGAGGGCGGAGACGGGCAGTTCGGGGCCCGGGGTCTTGATCGCGAGGTTCTCGATCATGCCCTCGGCGAGCCGGTCCCGGCGGCCGTGGCTGAGGAACCCGTTGGGGCCGAGCCTGCGCGGAACGGACAGGGTGGTGTTGTCCGCGATCGACATGCCGGGAACCAAGCCCTGGTGGTGCCGGTCCTGGGGGACGAACCCGGCGCCCGCGGCGAGCGCGGCGGGCACGCTGCCCGGCCGGGGCCGCCTCCCGGCGATTTCCACCTCTCCCGCCGCTGCCGCCCGCAGCCCTACGACGGTCTCGGCGACCTCGGTACGCCCGCTGCCGGCGGCGCCCGCGAGGCCGACGATCTCGCCGGCCCCGATATGGAAGCTGACGTCGTCGTACCCCTCGCCCCGCAGGGCGCGGACGTTCAGTGCGGCTGTGGCGCCGGGGTCGAGGGTGCTCGCCCGGTCCTCGCGCCGGTCGGCCGCCGCCTCGCCGGTCATGGCGGCGACGAGGTCGGCGTGGGGCATTTCCGCGACCGGAGCGGTCACGATGTGCCGGGCGTCGCGGTAGACCGTCACCATGTCGCAGATCTCGTAGATCTCCTGGAGGTGGTGGCTGATGAACAGGAAGGTCACGCCCTGGCGTTGCAGGTCTCGGATGCGGTCGAAGAGGCGGTTGATGGCCGCCCCGTCGAGTTGGGCGGTCGGCTCGTCGAGGATGATGAACCGCGCCCCGAAGGACAGCGCGCGGGCGATCTCGACGAACTGCCGCTGCTCGACGCTCAGGTCACCGGCCGGGGTCTGCGGGTCGACGTCGACCGACCAGGTCGACAGCAGGTCCTGTGCGCGGCCACGGGTGGCCTGCCAGCTGATGAGGCGGCCCCGTCCGTGGTCGTGCCGGTTCAGGAAGAGGTTCTCGGCGACGGTCAGGGTGGGGATGATCGTCGACTTCTGGTAGACGCAGGCCACCCGTTGCCGCCACGCGTCGCGGTCGCTGGGCCTGGGGGCCGGCTCGCCGCCGAAGGTCACCGTCCCCTCGTCGGGGACCTGGAGTCCGGTGAGGACCGACACCAGGGTCGACTTGCCGGCTCCGTTGCGGCCCACGAGCGCGTGGGTCTCGCCGGGCCTGATGGTGATCCGGGCGCCGTTCAGGGCCACCGTCGGACCGAATCGTTTGACTATGCCCGTCGCCTCGACGACGGGCGGGTCCGAGGGGGCCCGTCCGTCGCCCGCCGGGGCGGGCACGGGGGTGACCGTTCGCTCCCCGTCACTCATCTCAACCGCCTTGTTCTCGTACGCCGTTGCGTCACCGATGAGAAATCAGAGGGATCAGAGGAATCAGCCGAGGTTGTTGCCCCACAGTGACTTGTCGTCGCTCTTGACGCTGGGCACGCCGCCGTAGGTGCCGCCGTCCGCGGTGACGAGCGGGGCCGAGAGCTGGTCCTCGAGCAGGCCGTCGCGAACCTGGATGATGGTGCTGTCGTGGTCGGTCTTGCCGGGCTTGAAGGTCTTTCCGTCGATCGCGGCCTTGAGGTAGTACAGGGCGTACTTGGCGTAGAGGTCGGCCGGCTGGGAGACCGTGGCGTCGATCTTGCCCTGGGCGATGGACTTGAGCTCCTCGGGAATGCCGTCGTTGGACACGACGAAGACGTGCTTCTTGTCCTTCGGGTCCACCAGCAGGCCCCTCTGCTGGAGGACTTGGAGCGTGCCGGACAGGGCGAAGCTGGACTGCATGTAGATGCCCTTGATGTCCGGGTGGGCAGTCAGGTCGGTCTGCAGCTTCTGGGCGGCGACGGCGCCGTCCCAGTTGGTGGCCTCGCCGAACACCTTGATGTCCGGGTAGTGCTTCTTCATGCACTCGTTGAACGCCTCGGTGCGGTCGCGGCCGTTGATGGAGTCCAGGCCGCCCTGCAGCATCACCACCTTGCCCTTGCCGCCGAGCTTGGTGCCGAGGTACTGACAGGCCTTCTCGCCGTATGCGCGGTTGTCGGCGCGCACGACCATGAACACCTTGCCGGTGTCGGGGCGGGTGTCGACCGTGACGACGGGGATCTTCTTCGCCTCCAGCTGCGCAAGGGTGGGCGCGATGGCGGCGGTGTCCTGTGGGGCCATCGCGATGCCCTTGACCCCCTGGCTGATGAACGTCTGCGCGTTGGCGGTCAGCTTGGCGACGTCGTTCTGCGAGTTGGTGGTCTTCAGGTCCAGCCCCAGCTCCTTGGCGTACTGGGGCGTGTACTTGATGTAGGAGTTCCAGAAATCGGTGTCGGAGCGGGGGTAGTCGACGCCGACCAGCGGCTTGTCGCTCGACGACGCAGCGGTGGTGGTGCCGCTGCCGCACGCACTGAGCAACGCCAGTGCGGACAGGGCGGAGACGGCTGAACTGAGGGCGGTTCTGGGTCTCATCGGTGCTTCCTCGCGCCGGTCCCGTAGCGGGAGATGTTTCGCCTCGACGACATCTGTGGATCGCCGTGCGGAAGAGATGGGATGTTTATAGGTGCACCTTGGCCCGCTGTCCAGCCCTCTCGCCTGAGCTGTACCAAAAGCGCAGCTCCCTACCCACCAGAGGAAGGGGATTTCACTTTGCGGGAAAGATCCATCCCATCAATTCTCGCCGATGGATGGCTCCAGTCGACCACGAGACCCTGGCAGACATGCCATGTTTGGACAGCATCAAATCGCACTAAAATGGCATAAATGGCGCAAACTGCCTCAGGGAGCAGCGCTTTTCATCCCTGCACGCCCGTTGACATCCCAGGGAGACATGGCGAACGTTCATGCGTAACAAGCGGCGCCCTATGCACAGCAGCCACGCCCCCTCCTGTCCCCCTGCCTCCCCCCTGTCCTCTTCTGCCGAGGGATGTCTCCATGTCGAGTTCGATCAACAGACGCCACTTCCTGGCCAGTGCCACCAGCGTGGCCGCGGCGGCCGTTGCCGGAGGTGTGTTCGGTGCCGGCACCGCCCAGGCGGCGCCCAGCACGTACACGCCCGACTGGAACTCGGTCGACCAGCACCCGCCGGCCCCGGAGTGGTTCCAGGACGCGAAGTTCGGGATCTACTTCCACTGGGGCGTCTTCAGCGTCCCGGCCTTCGGCAACGAGTGGTACCCGCGCAACATGTACCGGGCCGGTGACGCCGCCAACCAGCACCACATCGCGACCTACGGCCAGCCGTCGGCGTGGCCGTACCACAACTTCATCAACGGCGCCCAGGACCTGGCGGGCAACTTCGTGAAGTTCGCGCCGAAACTGAAGTCGGCCGGCGGGAAGTTCGACCCGGACGAGTGGGTGCAGCTGTTCGTCGACGCCGGCGCCAGGTTCGCCGGCCCGGTCGCCGAACACCATGACGGCTTCTCCATGTGGGACAGCCAGGTCAACGAGTGGAACTCGGTGAAGAAGGGCCCCGGACTGGACCTGCTGAAGCTGTTCTCCACGGCCATCCGCGCCAAGGGCCTCAAGCTCCTGGTGGCCATGCACCACGCGTACAACTTCACCGGCTTCTACGAGTCCGCTCCCGCTCAGACCGACCCCAGCCTCAAGAAGCTGTACGGACAGCTGGGCCCGGCCGCGGAGAACCAGCTGTGGTTCGACAAGCTGAAGGAGGTCATCGACCGCGCCCAGCCCGACATCCTGTGGCAGGACTTCAACCTCGACGCCGTCGACGAGCAACAGCGCCTCAACTTCCTGGCGTACTACTACAACCAGGCGAACAGCTGGGGCCGTGAGGTCGTCGCCACGTACAAGGACGGCATGAACGGCAAGGGCGAGGTCTTCGACTACGAGCGCGGTGGCCCGGCCGACCTCACCACCCCGTACTGGCTGACCGACGACAGCATCTCCAGCAGCAGCTGGTGCTACACCCAGGGCATCGGCTACTACAGCATCCAGCAGATGCTGCACTCGTTCATCGACCGGGTCAGCAAGAACGGCAACGTGCTGCTGAACATCGCGCCGATGGCCGACGGCACCATCCCCCAGGCGCAGAAGGACATCCTGCTCGGTATCGGAGACCACCTGAAGCGCTTCGGCGAGTCGGTGTACGCGACCCGTGCCTGGACGGCGTACGGCGAGGGCCCGACGAAGATGGGCGGCGGCTCGTTCACCACTCCGCACGCCGGCACGCCGCAGGACATCCGCTTCACCCGCAACAAGGCCAACAACGTCCTGTACGCCACCGTCCTGGGCTGGCCCGGCAGCTCGCTGACGATCAAGACCCTCAGCTCGGACCGGATCAACCTCTCGTCCCTGACCTCGGTGAAGCTCCTCGGCTCCACCGCCGGCACCTACATCGACCTGCCCGCGCCCACCCAGACCTCCTCGGGCCTCACGGTCACCCTGCCCTCCTCGGCGCCGTACGGTGCGGGCGCCTACGTGCTGAAGCTCTCCTTCTCCGGCACGATCCCCGGCCTGCGGCCGCTCGCCGGCGCCGTCGCCTTCACGGACGTCAACTACACCGGCAGGGCCGGCGTGTTCAGCGTCGGCGACTACACCGCGGCCGACCTGTCCGCGTCCGGACTGGGCGCCGGCACGCTCTCCTCTCTCCGGCCGGCCCCCGGTTACCAGGTGATCGGCTACTCCGGAGACAACTTCACGGGCACCTCCTGGACGTTCACCACCGAGAACCCCGACCTGCGGGTCACCGGCAACAACGACCAGATCACCTCGCTGAGGGTCCAGTTCAACTCGGCGACGCACTTCCGGATCACCAACGCCACCAACGGCCTCGCCCTGGACAGCGGCGGCGACGTGGCCTCCGGGGCGAACCTCAAGCAGTGGACCTGGGACGGCAGTTCCAACCTGCAATGGCGGGCCGAGGCGGTCGGAGGAGGCTACTACCGGCTGGTCAACCGCACGAACGGCATGGTCGCCGACAGCTGGGGCGCCACCGACAACGGCTCGCCGGCCCGACAGGCCCCCTGGAACGGCGGCACCAACCAGCAGTGGAAGATCGTCCACCGGGGCGGTGACCGCTTTTCGATCGCCAACCGCACCACCGGCCTGGTCCTCGACGGCGGTGGCGACGTCTCCTCGGGCTCCGTGACCAAGCAGTGGACGTACGGCAGCAGCACCAACCTGCTGTGGAGCTTCACGGCCGTCTGATCCTCGGGACATGCGAGCGCTGCGGCGGCGTGATCTCCTACGCCTCCGCAGCACCGGCCCGCCCACCCGCGGTCGCAGCACCACGTCGTGATCACGCGTCAGCCGGGGCCGCAGCGACAGCCCGCCGCCGCGGCCCACGCTCCGGGCGACGGGGAACACGCTCACGTCCTGGCGGTCGACGAGGTCCCCGGTCGCCATCGCCAGGCGGATCCCCGGCCCGCCGTACGCGCTCAGGTGGCGCGCGCGATCACCAGGCCCGCGTCGGTGCTCCGCGGGTACGCGGCACGGCGTGTCTCGCCGAGCCGGCTGGGCGGTGTCCAGCCGGCGTGTACGGGATCGTGCGGGCACACGATGCCCGGCGATCGCAGGTCCGCGTGCCGCGAGTCTCGGTCCTGACCTGCACCTCCATCAACCGCCGATCGCGGCTCCGACCAGCCGGCTCTCGAAGGACCGCAGGATCTGTTCGAGATCCGTCGCGTCGAACGACGTCGCGTCCGTCCCGAGACTGATTCCGGCCGTCTCGGACATGCCCCACACATCGAAGGAGAGGTTTCCGGAGTACGCGTCGACGGGTTTGGGGAACCGTCGGTACCGGCTGGATGCCATGGCTCGGCCGAGGTCCTGCGGTGCCCTCTCCGCGCGAGCCCGGATCAGCGTGCGGGGCGCTATGGGGCGGATGTTGACCACGTACGGGTTGTGTGCGGAGCGGCCCAGTTCGGCGGAGACCTCGTCCAGGGATCTGGCGTAGCGGTCGGGCTCCCGCAGGCTGACGGCGGAGGATCTGACGAGTGCCGCGTCGACGGCCCGGCACAGCGCCGGGAACCGGTCGCTGCCCAGGGACGTGTCGACCGGGACGAGGGCCCTGCCGGCGATGTGGGCCACCGCCTCCCGGGCGAAGGTGGTCTGCCGGTTGGGCATCACGGTGTTGAACACGCAGTGGCCGACGCCGAGGTGCTCGGCGAGCGTGCACGCATAAGCGGCTTGCAGGACGGCGGCCGCGGATGTCCGGTACTGCTTCGCCAGACCGGCTGCCGCGAGGGCGACCGCCGCCGAGTCGAGGCATACGAAGTTGTAGACGGCGGCCTTGTGGCCCGGGGGAGCCTGGAGTTCGGGCATGGTGGACCGACGGAGCATGGCGCGGTCACGGGTGTCGACACGGTGGGCGTGCCGCAGCCCCGAGGGACTGGCTTCGAAACCTGCGATCTGCCGCGGGTGCCACCCCGAGCCGAGGTCGGCGCCCGGATCGGCGGCCAGTCGGGCTATGTGTTCGGCCGCGATCCGGGCGCCCGTCGTGTCCGCCGAGAAGTGGTGCAAGGACAGCGCGATGTGGACGGGTCTGCCGTCCACGGTGATGACGGCGGCCCGCAACGGCAGGTCGTCCGGGGCGAATCCGGGCTCGGCAAGTCGGAGCGTGAAGGCGCTCAGCTCGTCCTGGGTCGGCGGGGCGTCGGAGGCGTACTCGTCGACCTGGAGCACCCCGGAAGCCACGACGACCGCGCGCGGGGTCCCGTCCGCGGCACGTGGATACAGGGTGCGCAGCGCCTCGAAGTGAGCCATGACCGCGGCGAAGGCATGCAGCACCGCGGGCATGTCGGGCCCGCCGCCCAGTGGCCGCCCCATCCGTACGTTCCTGTTGCGGGGTCCGTGGAGATGGGGGTGGCAGCCTTCGCGCTCATGGGTCTTCTGCGACCAGGTCAGTGCATGCTCTCCGGCGGTGCCGGCGACGAAGACGACGTCATGGCGTGCGATCTGTCGCATAGCCGCCCCGGCCCTCCTCCGGTACGGACGACGTTCAGGCAGAGGATAGATCCGCGTGAGCCGCGTGCGTCAATGGCCGGGAACGTGTGGAACGCGGCGGCGAAGCGTCTTCTTGCCGCGTCCCACCGCTCGTTACCGCCCCCCGCCGCTCCTCACCACGTCCCGCCGGCGATGGCGGCCAGGTGGACACCGCCGCGCAGAACGACGTGCAGATCGTGCACCCCGGTCACCTCCGCCGGCATCCGCGCGCTGACCGTGCGCCAGTCGTACCGGCCGTCGGTGCCGGCGGTGACACGGAGGGCGGCGAGCAGGGTGCCGGCACCGGGAGGGCCGTCGGCGTAGATCTCGACGGTCGCGTCCTCCTCCGTCGCGCACGACACCTCGGCCGTGATGACCCGCGGCCCGTCTGCCTGGCTGCCCAGGTCGACCGAGCCGTAGCGCAGGGCGCAGGGGATGTCACCGGTCGTCGGGGTGACCGCCTCCCCCTTCTCCCGGGTGGCGTCGACGAGCGTGCCGCCTTCGTACTCGTCGAAGTCGACGGCCTCCAGTCGTCCGCCGAGGAGAGTGCGGACGGGGAGGGCGGGCCCCGTCACGGTGAGGGGCGCTGTCAGGGCGATGACTTCGGCCGAGTGCCCGATCAGGATCTCGTACGGTCCCGGGTCCACGGCGAAGGCGCCGGCCGAGACGGACCAGTGGGCCAGGGCCGCCGCGACGGGCAGCTCGAACTCCAGCCGACGCCTTTCACCGGGGGCGAGGGAGACCTTGCGGAAGTCCGTCAGTCTGCGCCTGGGCGCGCGGTGGCGGGCGGCGAGCGCGCGGGTGTAGAGCTGCACGGTCTCGGTCCCCGTGCGCGTCCCGGTGTTGGTGAGCTCGACGCTCACGGTCAGGGTGTCGTCGTGCGCCGCTTCCGGGGCGGACAGCCGCAGGTCGGAGTAGGCGAAGGTGGTGTAGGACAGGCCGTGCCCGAAGGGGTACAGCGGGGCGGTGTCGTGGTACTGGTAGGTCCAGCCGGCGCTGATGATGTCGTAGTCGAGACGGCCGGGCAACGGGTCGTCGCCGCGGTACCAGGTCTGCGGGAGCCGTCCGGAGGGTTCGGCCTCGCCGAGCAGGATCGCGGCGAGTGCCCGGCCCGTCTCCTGCCCGCCGTGGGACGTCCACACCACGGCGGGCAGGTGCTCGTCCGCCCAGTCGACGGCGTACGGGTAGCTGCTCATCACGACCAGTACGGACTCGGGGCGCTCGGTGGCGACGGCGCGCAGCAGGGCTTCCTGCGCGGACGGCAGCGAGGTGCCCGCGCGGTCCTCGGTCTCGCGGCCGTTGATGTGCGGGTCGTTGCCGAGGACGATCACGGCGACGTCCGCCGAGGCGGCGGCCGCGACGGCTTCGGCGATGCCGTCCCTGACGACCGTTCGGGTCCAGCGTTCCGCCTGCTCGGGGGCTTCGGCGGAGAGGGTGACGCGGCCGGTGGCGGTGTCCACGGCGGCGTAGCGGCCGTTGCTGATGTTGCGCAGCACTTCCGTGCCGTCCGGCTGGGCTTCCAGCCGGAAGGTCTCGTGGACGAACCAGCCGTTCGGCTGCGTCTGGTCGGCGGCGAGAGTGAGGTCGCCGTCCCTGAGGGTGACGTAGCGTTCCGTGCGCGCGTTGCGGAGGGTCAGCACGCCTTCACCCCAGTCGAACAGGTCGTGGCAGGCGTTGTCGCCCGCCTCCTGCTCGTCCGAGGGAGCACCGGCCACCATGGGCCCGCCGGGGTCGAGCGCCGGCACGCGCAGGAGGCCTCCGGTCGAGGCGGCGCGCAGGGTGATCCGGTCGACTCCCTCCGCGCGGACCGCTTCGGCGCCGCGCTCCTTGAGGGCCGTCTCCAGACCGGCGGCGATGGTGATCCGGTACGGCATGGTGCCGCTGTACCAGTCCTCGAAGAGGGTGTCCGCCAACGGACCGACGAGCGCGACACGCCGGCCGGGGGCCGGTGACAGCGGCAGTGCGCCGTCGTTCTTGAGCAGCACCACCGACTCCGTGGCGGCGCGCAGCGCGAGCGCCCGGTGTGCGGGGCTGTCCACGGCGTCGTCGCGGATGCCGGCGTAGGGGTCGAGGTCCGGATCGAACTCACCGAGGCGGAAGCGGATCGACAGGTGGCGTCGTGCGGCGCGGTCGATGTCGTCCTCGGTGAGCAGGCCGCGGTCGACCGCCGCGCGGAGCCGGCCGAGGGTGATGCTGCCGTCCTCGTCCAGTTCGGTGATGCTGTCGACGCCTGCGCGTACCGCCGCCGCGTGGGAGGTGGGGTGGTCGTCGAAGTAGTGCTCCGATTCGGCGAGGTTGGTCACCGCTCCGGCGTCGCTGCAGACGAACAGCTCGTGACCGGTGGGCTCGGCCCAGCGCCGTACCTCGGTCTCAAGCAGTGGACTGACATGGCAGGGGCGGCCGTTGATGAGGTTGTAGGCCGGCATGACGCCGGTGGCGGCGCCGGACGCGATCGCCGGGCGGAAGGCGGCGAGGTCGTATTCGTGCAGCACCCTCGGCGGCACCACGGAGGAGGTGATGTCGCGCTCGTCCTCGTTGTTGTAGGCGAGGAAGTGCTTCAGGAGCGGTGCCGTGCGCAGATAGACCGGGTGGTCCCCCGCCAGCCCGCGGCAGTAGCTGACGGAGAGCCGGCCGGTGAGCAGCGGATCCTCCGCGTACCCCTCCTCGTTGCGGCCCCAGCGGGGATCGCGCAGCAGGTTCACCACGGGGGCCCAGACCTGGAGGCCGGGCCGGTGGCCGTCGGCGGCGGGGCGCTGGTGGAAGGCGCGGGCCTCGGTGCCGACAGCCGTGGCGACCTCGTGCAGCAGTTCCTCGTCCCAGGTCGCTCCCAGGCCCACCGCCTGCGGGAACACGGTGGCCGGCCCCAGCCAGGACACACCGTGGAGCCCTTCGGTACCGGTCTTGAAGGGGGCCAGTCCGAGACGCGGGACTCCTGGTGAGTACTGGTAGAGCAGTTCGATGCGCTCGTCGACCGTCAGCCGGGAGATCAGGTCGTCGATTCGCCGGGCGAGGGGGAGCGCGGGGTCACGGAACGGCAGGTCGGTGGTGGGCGGCTCGGGGAATGTGGCGGCGGTACTCACCTGAGAAGTCCCTTGCAGGAGGTCCGAAGGAGAGGGCGTGGGAGGCGGGGTGAAGGCGGAAGGTGTCGAAGCGCTTCGACGGTGGCATGGCGTCGAGTCGTATGTCAATCACAGGTCGCCCAGCCGTCGCGAACCGTTCTTCCGGCATTGACGTTCCTCTTTGAGATTTCACCTCTAAGGCCAGCTCACTGGGGGTGAAGCCGCATGGACGGCGGGACATACCCTCACCCCCAACCATGCCTGTTACCGAAAAGTGACCTAGGCAGCCCGTTGTCGCCCCCGGAAACACGGCCTTAGTCTCACCGAAACGTCGAAGCGCGTCGACTCGGGATGCCGGACGACGCGGCGTCTGCCCGCCCGCCGGTCGGATCGACGCGAGCGAAGGGCCGCAACGACATGAGCCGTGAGACGAACCGCCGAGCCGTCCTGCGCACAGCCGCCGGCGTGGCGGGCGCCGCCTCCCTCTCACCGCTGCCCTCCGTCGGCAACGAGAACTACCAGGCCGTGTCCCAGGCACCAGCAGTAGCTCCTGCGAACTCCGGCAGACGCACTCCGGCCTCGGCGGTCCCCCGACTCGGGCCGACTCACCGGCACGGCACCCTCGTCGCGCCGGACGAGGCCTGCGGAATCGCCTTCTGGAGCCGGCCGGCCGGACCGCTGCTTGTGCGCAGGCCCCGTACGGACCCGCACCCGAAAGGCAAGGACCCGTCATGACCCATGCCCCGCACCTCTCCCGCCGAGGCCTGCTGGCCGCCGGGGCGGCCACGGCCGCACTCCCCCTGCTCGCCCCCTCCACTGCCTCAGCCGCATCCGCCGGTTCCGCCGCATCCGCCCGCGCGGCCGGGAAGGTCCGACACACGCCCTACACCTTCCGCAACGCCGAGATAGTCGGCGGCGGCTTCGTCACCGGCATCGTCTTCAACCAGAGCGAGCCCGGACTGGTGTACGCGCGCACGGACATCGGCGGCGCATACCGCCTCGACACGAAGTCCAGACGGTGGATCCCCCTCACCGACTGGATCGGCTGGGACGAGTACGGACACACCGGCATCATCAGCATCGCCACCGACGAGGTCGACCCCGACCGCGTCTATCTGGCGGCGGGCACGTACACCATGCCCGAGTGGGACCCGAGCATGGCGGCGATCCTGCGCTCGACCGACCGCGGCCGCACCTGGAAGACCACTCCCCTGCCGTTCCGGCTGGGCGGCAACATGCCCGGCCGGGGCATCGGCGAGCGGCTGGTGATCGACCCCAACCGCAACAGGATCCTCTACCTGGGCGTGCGCGGGGGCCACGGGCTGTGGCGCAGCACCGACCACGGCAAGACCTTCGCGAAGGTGACCAGTTTCCCCAACCCGGGCAACTTCGTCATCGATCCCACCGATCCCGACGGCTACAACGGCGACAACCTGGGCGTGCTGCAAGTCGTCTTCGACAAGCGCACCGGGCGCGCGGGCAGGGCCACCCGGACCCTCTACGTCACCGTCGCCGACAAGGAGAACATCCTGTACCGGTCGACCGACGCGGGAGCGACCTGGGAACGCGTCCCCGGGCAGCCCACCGGCTTCATCCCGCACCACGCGGTCTTCGACCACGTCGGCGGCTACCTGTACCTGGCGACCAGCGACACCGCCGGCCCGTACGACGGCTCCAAGGGCGACGTGTGGAAGCTGGACACCGCCACCGACACCTGGACCCGCATCAGCCCGGTCCCGTCCACCAGCGACGACAACCAGTACGGTTACAGCGGCCTGACCATCGACCGGCAGAACCCGGACACCCTGATGGTGTCCACCCAGGTCAAGTGGTACCCGGACTGCATCCTCTTCCGCTCCACCGACGGCGGCGCGAGCTGGACCCGCGCGTGGGACTCGGGCCCGAACTCCGAGCGCACCCTGCGCTATGACATCGACATCTCCGCCGCCCCCTGGCTGACCTGGAACGCCTCGCCGGCGCTGCCCGAAATGACCCCCAAGTTGGGCTGGATGATGGAGTCCGTCCAGATCGACCCCTTCGACTCCGCCCACTTCATGTACGGCACCGGCGCGACGATCTACGGCGCCGACAACCTGACCGACTGGGACAGCGGCGGCACGGTGCACCTGTCCGTACGGGCCCAGGGGCTGGAGGAAACCGCCGTCATGTGTGTGATCAGCCCACCCGTCGGCGCGGCACACCTCTTCTCCGGCGTCGGCGACGTCGGCGGCTTCCGGCACACGGATTTCCGCAAGGCGCCGAAGATGTACGACAGCCCGACCTTCGGCGGCACCCCTGCCCTGGACTACGCGGAGCTGGCGCCCCACACCCTCGTGCGGGTCGGCCACCCGACCAGCGGCTGGACCCAGCACTTCGCCGTCTCCACCGACAGCGGCGCCACCTGGACGCCGTCGGGCAGTGAGCCGTCCGGCGTCACCGGGCCCGGAGTCGAGGACCAGGCCGTCGCGATCAGCGCCGACGGCAGGCGGATCGTCTGGTCCCCGGCCGGAGCGCCGGTCAGCTGGTCCGACGACCACGGAGCGACCTGGACGGCGTCGAAGGGGCTGCCGGCCGGGGCCCCGGTGCGCTCCGACCGGGTGAACCCGGAGAAGTTCTACGCCTGTGCCTCCGGCGTCTTCTACCTCAGCACGGACGGCGGCAAGAGCTTCACGGCCACGGCGGCGACCGGTCTGCCCACCGCGGGGAACGTCCGGTTCAAGCCGGTCCCGGGCCACGAGGGCGACATCTGGCTGGCCGGCGGCACCACCAAGCCCACCACCCCCACACCGTACGGGCTGTGGCGGTCGACCGACTCCGGAACGTCGTTCACCAGGTTCGAAGCGGTGGACCAGGGCGACGTCGTCGGATTCGGCAAGGCCGCATCCGGTGCCACGTACCCCGCCGTCTACACCAGCTCCAAGATCCACGGCGTGCGCGGCATCTTCCGGTCCGACGACGCGGGCCGGACCTGGATCCGCATCAACGACGATCGGCACCAGTACGCCTGGACCGGCAACACCCTGACCGGAGACCCCCGGATCTACGGTCGCATCTACTTCGGGACGAACGGACGCGGAGTCATTTACGGCGACCCCAAGTGAGGATCGGCTGCCGGCCGCCCCGCTCCGCACCCGCCGTTCCGAAGGGGAGACCGACGTGGCCCTGCCGCCGGGGCAGGACGACCGGCTTCTCCTCTCCTGTGTGATCCCCCCACTCAGCACACATTCCGGAGGGCTGATGAGATTCCGTATCGGCTGGGCCGCGCTGCTCGCGGCGCTGGCTCTCGTCTTCACCCTGCCGAACTCGGCGGTGGCAGCGTCACAGACGTACTGGTTCAAGCACTACTCGACCGGCGGCAACGCCTCGACGTGGTACGCCAACGACAACTCCTGGGGTGTGAACTCCCCGACCGGCACCGGCTTCGTCGCCATGGTCAACGGCAAGGACTGGGGCTGGTCGTCCCCGGTGACCACGCTCCCCAAGAAGATCGGCGCCGTCAGCCCCAACAACAACACATGGTTCAGCCAGTCGGCGTGGCCGAAGTCCGGCTCGCGCTACAACGCCACGTACGACATCTTCATCGACCCCTACCCCGAGCCGAACAACCGCAACTCCAAGACCGAGCTGATGATCTGGCTCAACTGGTCCAACACCCAGCCGCTGGCGGACCGCTACGACGGGAACGGCAACGCGATCCCGACCGTGACCAACGTCAGCCTGGGCGGCCGCAGCTGGGATATCTACGATTACAGCTGGCCGAACGGCGACCACACCCTCAGCTTCCTCGACAGGAGCAGGTCCGGCTGGTGGTCCGGCAGCCTCACACCGTTCTTCGACTACGGCCTGAACAAGGGCCTCTACACCAACGACCACTACCTCAACAGCGTCATGGCCGGCTGGGAATTCGGGCCGGGTGACTACACGGCTCACTCCTGGGGCGCCGTGGGCTTCTGACGCAACTCTGCCCTTGCGCATCACCGCGCCGCACACCACCGTGCTCGCCGTCGAGTTCGACGGCGAGCACGGCCCGCACCGAGACACCGGCCCCACAGCCCGGCCACTGACCTGGAAAGGACACCATGGAGAACGAACAGCGGAGCTTCCGCTGGGGTCACGACGCCCTGCATCTCGAGTTCGTCCTCGGCGACGACGGCAGTGCCCGCCTGACGCGTCTCGGACTGCCCGGTGAAGCGGGCAGCGGCCCCGGTGCGTCCCTGCCGCTGGTCGAGGTGACGGCCGCGGGGCACGGCCGCGCCTGGTCGGGCAGCCGCCTGATCGGGACCGCTCTCGGCGAGCGGCTGCGCCACCGGTCCCACCGCTCGGCCCGCGACGGCGACTGGCACACGCTGACCGTGCATCTCCACGACCCGGAAACCGGGCTGGTCGCGGAGGTGACCTACCGGTCGCCGGACGGCATCCCCGTGCTCCGCGGCGAAGTGACCCTGCGCAACGAAGGGCAGACCACGCTGCACCTGGAATCGGTCAGCTCCCTCGCGGTGGGCTGCCTCACCCCGGCGGACCCGGCGGCCGTCGACGCCGCCGACCTGCTGTGGGCGGACAACGACTGGCTCGCCGAGTGCCGCTGGCAGCGACAGCCGATGCGGCGCACCACACCCGCCCTCAGCGGACGCGTGGAGTACGGGCACGGCAAGGCCGGCCGTGAACTGACCGGACAGGGCACTTGGTCCAGCTGCGGACACCTGCCCATGGGTGGCCTGACGGACCGGCGCACCGGCCGCACCTGGGTATGGCAGATCGAGCACAACGGCGGGGGCTGGCGCTGGGAGTGCCAGGAGCACGACCGGGCGGCCTACGTGGCGCTGTTCGGTCCCACCGACACCCACCACGGCTGGCGGCAGCCCCTGGAACCCGGCGCCGCCTTCCGCACCGTACCCGTGGCCCTGTCCTTCAGCGCCGACGGCGGCCCCGACGCCGCGTTCGCCGCACTGACCCGCTACCGACGCGCCCACCGCCGCCCGCACGCCGACCACCAACGCCTGCCCGTCATCTTCAACGACTACATGAACTGCCTGATGGGCGACCCGACCACCGACAAGCTGCTGCCCCTGATCGACGCGGCGGCCGAGGCCGGCGCCGAGTACTTCGTCATCGACGCGGGCTGGTACGACGACGATGACGGCGGCTGGTGGACCAGCGTCGGCGCCTGGGAGCCGTCCGCCTCACGTTTCCCCGGCGAGAAGGGGATCCACCAGGTACTGGACCGTATCCGCGAACGCGGCATGGTGCCCGGCCTGTGGCTGGAGCCGGAAGTCATCGGCGTCCACAGCCCGATGGCCAAGTCCCTGCCCGACGAGGCGTTCTTCCGCCGCGACGGCGTCCGCCTCACGGAGGTCGGCCGGCACCACCTGGACCTGCGCCACCCGGCCGCCCGCGCCCACCTGGACCAGGTCGTGGACCGCCTGGTCGGCGAGTGGGGCGTCGGCTACCTCAAGCTCGACCACAACATCGACCCCGGCTCCGGCACCAGCGCCGACCCCGGCGAGACCCCGGGCGCCGGCCTGCTCGGCCACAACCGGGCGCACCTGGACTGGCTCGACGGCGTCCTGGACCGCTATCCGCACCTGGTCGTGGAGAACTGCGCCTCGGGCGGCATGCGCTGGGACCACGCCCTGCTGTCGCGGCTGCAACTGCAGTCCACCAGCGACCAGCAGAATCTGCAGCTCTACGCGCCCATCGCGGCATCCGCACCCACCGCCGTCACCCCCGAGCAAGGCGCCGTGTGGGCCTATCCGCAGCCGGAGGACTCCCTCGACGAGGTCGCCTTCACCATGGCGAACGCCCTGCTCGGCCGCATCCACCTCTCCGGCCTCCTGCCGGAACTGGAGCCCGAGGCCCGCGCCCTGGTCCACGAGGCGGTCGCCGCATACAAGACCATCCGCGCCGACCTGGCGGAGGCCGTGCCGTCCTGGCCACTCGGCCTTCCTGGCTGGGACGACCCCTGGATCGCCCTGGCCCTGCACACCCCCGCCACCACCTACCTCACCGTCTGGCGCCGCCCGGGCGGTGCGGCCACCACCACCTTCCGGCTGTCCGAACGGGCGGACGGCGGCGCAGCCCGTGCCGAGGTGCTGTACCCCGCCGCACGTCAGGCCGCTGCCGTCTGGAACCCGGACACCGCCGACCTCACCGTGACCCTGCCCACCGCGCCCTCCGCGGCGCTCCTCCGCATCACGCGCACGCAGCCGGACGCTCCCTGAGCGCCGACCCTGCCGCCCACCCGACGAAAGGACGACCGAGGGTGCCCGCTCACAACCAGCCCGCCCACGCCGCCGACCCCGTGCTCCCCGGGTTCCACCCCGACCCCAGCATCTGCCGGGTCGGCGACGACTACTACCTCGCCTGCTCCAGCTTCGAGTACTTCCCCGGCGTACCCCTCTTCCACAGCCGTGACCTGGTGCACTGGCGGCAGATCGGCAACGCCCTGGACCGGCCGGAGCAGTTGCGCCTGCCGGTCTCCATGCCGTCCTCGGGCGGCATCTACGCCCCCACCCTGCGCCACCACGACGGCCGCTTCTGGCTGATCGTCACCAACTGCAGCGAGGGCGGCGGCAACCTGATCGTCACGGCCACCGACCCGGCCGGACCGTGGTCGGATCCCATCTGGGCACCGGGCGTACCGGGCATCGATCCCGACCTGGCCTGGGACGAGGACGGCACCTGCTGGTGCACCGTCGCCGGAGTCGCTCAGGTCCGCCTCGACCCGTCCACCGGACAGACGTACGGGACACCGCACAAGCTCTGGTCCGGCGGCCCCGGCGCCAAGGCCCCGGAGGCGCCGCACCTGTACCGCATCGGCGACTACTGGTACCTGCTCATCGCCGAGGGCGGCACCGAGCGCGGCCACGGCGTGTCGATCGCCCGCGGCCGTACACCCGCCGGCCCGTTCGAGCCGTGCCCGGCCAACCCGATCCTCACCCACCGCGGCACCGACCACCCCGTGCAGAACACCGGCCACGCGGACCTCGTCCAGGGACCCGACGGAGCGTGGTGGATGGTCTTCCTCGGGGTGCGACCGCGCGGCGGCACGCCCGGCTGGCACGTGCTCGGCCGGGAGACCTTCCTGGCTCCCGTGACCTGGGAGGACGGCTGGCCGGTCGTCGGCGAGGTGGCCCCGGACCCGTCCGCACTCCCCTGGCCCCTCTCCCCCGGACCCGTCCAGGAGCAGCGGGACGACTTCGATCTCACCGAGCTGCGACCGTCATGGATCTCGGTGCGGGACCGCCCCTGCGAGCTGTGCACCACCAAGGAGCGACCCGGATGGCTGACGCTCCGCGCGCGTGGCGGCTCTCTGGACGAGCCCGACGTGGTGTTCACCGGCCGCCGCCAACAGGACCTCACCTGCCGGGCACGCACCCTGGTCGACCCGGAGCAGGGGCGCGGCGGCCTCGCCGTCCGGCTGGACGAGCGGCACCACTACGCGATCGAGGCATCCGGGACGGACGTACGGGTGATCGCGCGCGTCGGCTCCCTGCGCACGGTCGTGGCCGAACTCTCCGTGCCGGCCGGGCCACTGGTCCTCGCCCTCACCATCGCGGACCCACCGCCTCCGCACGGACCGTGCACCGGACCCGACGTCGTCTCCCTCGGCGTCGAACAACCCGACGGCACGTTCACGGAGCTCGCGGCCCTCGACGGCCGCTACCTGTCGACGGAGGTCGCCGGCGGCTTCACCGGCCGCGTCATCGGCATGTACGCCGCCGAAGGCACCGTCCACTTCGACTGGTTCGACTACGAGCCCCTGGACCGCTGAGCCGACCCGCTCCCCCGCCGCACGACCCACTGAAGGCACGCACTCCCACTGAGAGACACGTCCACCGAAAGGGACGAATCATGAAGGACTTACCGCGACCCGCGCACCACCGCAGCCCCAGACCCGGCCGCCTGCCCTCCCTGCTGCTGGTGCTCGCCGTCATGCTGGGACTGGCCGGCGGCACCTCGACCGCCGCGACCGACGACACGGCGGAGCCGTCACGGTCCGCGGTCAGGGTTCCGGCCCGCGCCATGGACGCCGTCGCCGCGATGCAGCCCAGCTGGAACCTGGGCAACACCCTGGACGCCATTCCCCACGAGACGAACTGGGGCAACCCGAAGGCCACCAGGGAACTGTTCGCCACCATCCGCGGGCAAGGTTTCCGCAGCGTCCGGATCCCGGTGACCTGGTCCGACCACCAGTCCGCCACCGCCCCCTACACCGTCGACGCCGCGTACATGAGCCGCGTCAAGGAGGTCGTCGACTGGGCGCTCGACGAGGGCCTGTACGTCGTGCTCAACGTGCACCACGACTCGTGGCAGTGGATCGACGACATGCCCGCCGACCACGACGGCGTGCTGGCCCGGTTCAACTCCACCTGGACCCAGATCTCCCAGACGTTCAGGGACGAGCCGCGCACCCTGATCTTCGAGAGCGTCAACGAGCCGGTCTTCGAGAAGACCACGGCCGATCAGAAGGTCACGTTCCTGCGCGAGCTGAACACCTCCTTCCACAAGGTCGTCCGCTCCTCGGGCGGCGGGAACACCGACCGCCTGCTCATGCTGCCCACGGAGGCGTGCACGCCCTCCCAGAACCTCATGGACGACCTGTACACCACGATCAAGTCGCTGAACGACCGCAATCTCGTCGCCACCGTGCACTACTACAGCTGGTACCCGTTCAGTGTGAACGTCGCGGGCGGCACCCACTACGACGACAAAGCCCAGAACGACCTCAACGACGCCTTCGCCCGGATGCGCGACACCTTTGTCGCCAGGGGCATCCCCGTCTACCTCGGTGAGTACGGCCTGCTCGGCTATCCCGACACCAACCATCCCTCCCGCGTCGAGCGGGGCGAGGCGCTGAAGTACTACGAGCACCTCGGACACGCGGCGCGCTCCGTCGGTGTCACCACCGCGCTGTGGGATCCCGGAACGTGGGCCTACCTGAACCGGGAGACCCAGAAGTGGTCGGATCCCGCCCTGTTCGCCTGGATCAAGTCGAGCTGGACCACCCGTTCGGGAACGGCCTCCTTCGACAAGGTCTTCGTGCCGAAGTCGGAGCCGATCACGGCCAAGGGGCTCACGCTGCACCCGAACGGCACCCGGTTCCGTGGCCTGTGGCACGGCAGGACCAAGCTCGTCGAGGGACGGGACTACACCCTCTTCGACAAGACCAGGCTCGTCCTCACGGCCGGCGCGCTGACCCGGCTGACGGGCGACCGCGAGTACGGGGTGAACGCCACGCTCCAGGCCCGGTTCTCCCGCGGACTGCCCTGGCAGATCGAGGTGGTCACCTACGACGAGCCGGTGCTGTCCGACGCCACGGGCAGGACCGACGCGTTCACCATCCCCACCCAGTACCGGGGTGACGTCCTGGCCACCATGGAGGCCAGGTACGGCGACGGCAGCAACGCCGGCCAGACCGACTGGACTCCGTACCAGGAGTTCAACAAGTCCTTCTCGCCGGACTACGGGAAGGACACGATCATCCTGCAGCCCGAGTTCCTGGACGCGCTGCGCGACGGTGAACCGGTGACACTGACCTTCCACTTCTACAGCGGCGAAAAGCTCATGTACCACGTCAAGAAGTCCGGGGACTCGGTCACGGGCTCTCGCGTCACTCCGGCCTCCTGACCGGCCGGAGACAGTCACTTCCGTGCACTCCCTGTGGCAACGCAGGCAGTGCCGTTGAGGGTGTAGGAGCTCGGCGGGGCGGTGTTGCCGGTGTGGGATGCCTGGAAGCCGATGTCGACCGACGCGCCCGGAGCGATGGTGGCGTTGTGGGAGGCGTTCCTGGCCGTAACCCGTCCCGAGGCGACCGAGTAGTCCGCGTTCCAGCCGGAGGTGATGGTCTGGCCGTCGGGCAGGGTGAAGCCAAGGGACCAGCCCTCGATCGCGGCCGTGCCGGTGTTGGCGATGGTGATGTTCGACGTCAGGCCGGTGTTCCACGCGCTGACGGTGCTGGTGACCCGGCAGGACGCCGTCCCCGGCGGCGGGTTGGAGGTCTGGAACTGGGTGAAGAACTTCCAGACCTCTCCCGGCAGCCACGTCCTGGAGCCGCTGTCACCGGGGGCCCCGTCCTGGGGTGCGGCGATGTGTCCTTCGTCGAACGCGGCCCAGGCGACCGGATGCCCGGCCGAGCATCCCGAGTAGGCGGTGACCCGGTGCGTCAGGCTGCCCTGCGCGGGCTCGGGCGGGTTCTGGGGGGTGCAGCCGTTGTTCCTGACGAACCTGTCCCGCATCGCCCGTCCGCCGGAGATGCCGAGGACGCTGTCCCTGAGGCCGTGCACTCCGAGGTAGGCGATCGGCTGGGTGCCGCCGCTGCATCCGCTGAGCTGTCCGCCGCTCTGGACCGCGACCGCCCGGAAGACCGTCGCGCGGGAACACGCGAGGGCGTACGACATGGCGGCGCCGTAGCTGAATCCCAGCGCGAAACGCTGTGTGGTGTCGACGCACAGGTCCGTCTCGATCCGCCTGAGCATGTCGTCGACGAAGGTGACGTCCTCGCCGCCGGTGTTGGCCCAGCCGTTGTTGAGACCTTGGGGTGCGACGAAGATGGTGCTGTTGTTCGCCAGTCGCTGGAGGCCGTAGTAGGCCCAGGTGCCCGTTTCCACGGTGCGGCCCGTGGCGACGTCGGTGGAGGTGCCGCCCAGCCAGTGGAATCCCAGGACCAGCCGGTAGGCGCGGTTGCGGTCGTAGCCGTCCGGGATCCGCAGGATGAAGCTCCGGTTCTTGCCATCGCTCTGGATCGTGTGCGTACCGCTCGTCAGGGTGGGCGCTTTGCCGCATCCGGGGGTTGTGGCAGCGGTGCCGACGCGTGCGGCAGCCGTATCGGAGGCCGTGAGTGGGGTGTTCTCGCCCCGGCCGAGGCCCAGTGCGGTGCCGCCCGTGCTCAGGACGACCAGCACCGCGACGAGGGCGGGCCATAAGAGGGACCTTGTCCTTGCCATCATGCGACTGCCCTTCTGCAAGGTCGCGAGGACGTGCCTCACCGCCGGTTACCGCGCCGCCGTCACGGTGCTGCTGGGGGTGAACTGCCACCAGTTCATGTTGAGCAGGTAGCCGCTGCCGCCGGTGAACCGCAGATAGAGGTCCTGGGTTCCTACCGCGCCGGCGACCGGGCAGGTCACCGTCGTCCAGCTCTGCCAGCCCCCGGTGTTCGGCACACCGCACCGGCCCACGACCGTCCCGCTCGGCGAACCCAGGCGCAGTTCGACGGTGCCGCCGCCGCTGCCCGAGGCCACGCGCGCGGTGAAGGAGGACGCGCCCGGCCCGAAGGCCACGCCCTTGACCTTGATGTAGTCGCCGTTGTCGATCCAGCCGATGTTCATTCCGCCTTCGCCGGCCGGTTCCGTCTCGATCCCGGATCCCCAGGCGATCGTCTCGGCCTCCTGGCGTGCGTACGGGTTGAGCGTGCCGACCTGGGGGGCACCCGTGTTCGTCATGTTGATCGTCGGGATCGTGCCGTCGGCGTTGTAGGAGAACTTCTCCACCGCGACCGAGCGGGTGAAGCCGCCGCCGCCCGGGAGCGCGCCGTTGTGGTAGAAGAAGTACGAACTGCCTCTGAAGTCCACGATCCCGGGGTGGTTGGTGAAGCTGCTGCCCTGTGTGGGCATGACCGTCCCGCGGTAGGTCCAGGGCCCGGTCGGCCCGGGCGCCGTGGAGTAGGCGATGAACTCCGAGCAGCACTTGGCCGCGAAGACCATGTAGTACAGGCCGTTGCGCTTGTAGACCCAGGGCCCCTCCTCGTACAGCGTGGGACGGTTGGGGTCACCGGTGCGGGTGCCGAATCCCGCGGTGGTGAGCGGGATCCTGGTGACGCCGCCCGAGTAGGAGGTCATGTCGGCGTTCAGCCTGACGTACGACAGGTTCGGGTTGCCCCAGTACAGGTAGGCCTGGCCGTCGTCGTCGATGAAGACGGTCGGGTCGATCTCGCCGTTCTCCACCAGCGGTCGGCCGAGGGCGTCCCGGAACGGGCCGGTGGGGCTGTCCGACACCGCCACACCGATGGCCATGCGGCCGGTCGCCCGGTTCTTCACGGGTACGTACCAGTAGAACCGGCCGTTGCGCTCCACGGTCTGTCCCGCCCACGCGTCGGCGGACGCCCAGCTGAAGGTGGCCAGGCTGAGCGGGGAGCCGTGGTCGGTCCAGTTGACCATGTCGGCGGAGGACCACACCCGCCAGTCCTTCATGGTGAAGTAGGTGGAGCCGTCCTCGTCGTGCCCGGTGTAGAGGTAGACCCGTCCGTTGTGGACCAGCGGGGCCGGGTCGGCGGTGTAGACGTGCTGCACGATGGGGTTGTCGGCCCGGGCCGCGGTGGGCTGTACCGCGGCGGGAACAACGGCGAAGGCCAGCAGGAGGCCCAGGGTCCAGGCGACCGCCCGGGTGAGTCCGGTGCTGGTGGTGGGTGACGGCCGAGCCGGGATCATCGTGGCCTCCGGGGGACGCTGACGGACGCATGAGCCGTTGACGGGTGCGCTGAGTCCCTCACGTGCGGGTCCACTTCTGGTTGGCCTGGCCGTTGCAGGTCCACAGGACCAGCGGCGTCCCATTGGCGGTGCCGGCCCCGCTGGCGTCGAGGCACAGCCCGGCGTGGACGTTGCGGATCGACCCGTCGGAGCCGACGGTCCACTTCTGGTTGTTCTGGCCGTTGCAGGGCCAGGTGACGACCCGGGTGCCGTTGGCGGTGCCCTGGTTGTAGGCGTCCAGGCACTTGTCGCCGAAGACGCGGATCTCACCGCCGGCCCACGTGGTCCACAGCTGGTTGGCGGCCGTGTGGCAGTCCCAGAGCAGTACCGTGGCCCCGGCCGCGGTGGAGGCGTTGTCCACGTCCAGGCAGCGGCCGGACGCGGTGCCGCGCAGCCGAGAGGTGGTGGCGGCCAGCGGGCTGCCCCCGCTCACCCGGAAGACGGCCACGCCGTGCGCGGGGACACTCGCCGAGATCTGCCCGGACGTGCTGGACGTGCCGCCGGTCCACAGGTCGGTGAGGGTGAACGGTCCGCCGGACAGACCGACTTGTGCGGCCGTGGTGGTGACCGTCGCCGTTCCGCCTCCCCGGTTGAACAGGCCCACCGCGACCGAGCCGTCGGACAGGGGCTTGGCGAACACCTCTGTGCTGCCGTCGTCTCGCACCCTGCGTCCGCCCGCGCCCAGCGAGTCCTGGTTCACCGCCAGCAGACGCGGGTTGCGCAGGATCGCACTCACGTCCGCCGACATCGTCCGGATGTCGTTGCCGGCCATGAGAGGGGCGCCCATCAGCGACCACAGGGCGAAGTGGGAGCGGGACTCGGTCAGTGACAGGCCGGGGCGGCCGACGACCAGCATGTCGGGGTCGTTCCAGTGCCCCGGACCCGACTGCGCGGCCAGCGGCGCGGTGACGTCCAGGACGTTGCCGACGCCCATCGGGTAGCTGTTGGTGTTGTTGTTCTGCCAGATGTCGAGCAGATCCTCGGTCGTCCGCCACAGGTCGGCGACCTCGCCCCAGTTGTACTTGTCGCCGGTGGGGGCGTGGAAGCTGTTGGGGTTGATGCTGTAGACGATCGGACGTCCGGTGGCGCGCAGAGCGTCGCGCATGATGGTGAACCGTGCGATCTGCTCGCTGAGGGTGCCGCTGCCGGAGCACCAGTCGTACTTGAGATAGTCCACGCCCCACGAGGCGAACGTGGCAGCGTCCTGAGCCTCGTGGCCCTTGCTGCCCGTGGCGCCCGGGTAGGTGCCCACGCCTTGCGCGCAGGTCTTTTCGTTGGGCGCTTGGTAGATGCCGAACTTCAGGCCCTTGCTGTGGATGTAGTCCCCGAGCGCCTTCATCCCGCTGGGGAACTTGGTCGGATTGGCCCGCAGGTTGCCCGCCGCGTCGCGCTGCGGGTCGAACCAGCAGTCGTCGACGACGACGTACTGGTAGCCCGCCTCCTTCATACCCGAGGAGACCATCGCGTCGGCGGCCTGGCGGACCTGCGCCTCAGTGATCCCGCACCCGAAGCTGTTCCAGCTGTTCCAGCCCAGTGGCGGGGTGAGCGCGGGGCTGCCCGGCGCGGCCTCGGCGGTCGTGCCGGCGGAGGCGGTGACGCAGGCGGTGAGCGTCAGTGCGGTGGCCGCGAGGAGGCGGATCAGGCGTCCGCATGAGCGTCTGGGCACCAAGGGGCTCCTTAAATGTCAAGTCCATGACATAGCGGGTTCGAAATTTCGTGACCTATTCGGCAACTCAAGGCCTCACGGATATTAGAGAGACCTTCGAGCATGTCAATACCTACTACTGAAAGGCCTTTAACACCTGGCAACGAAGGGGACTGAGGCCGGCATATAGGAATTTTCCATACAATCGACCTCCCGAGACATGGGATCAGAGGTTCCGAATGTTTCGAAGCTACCAGCGATTGGTGCGAGAGGTATTGACGGGCTACACCGGCCTCCTATCATCCAGGGTGCTCGGCAAGTCGATCCATGTTCGAGATCGCGTACATAGCACAGCCGCTCCGCATGAACCGAGCAAGGCACCTCCGGGCAACTCCAACCATCACGGCTGGACCGCAGAAGGAGAACGCCACACGTGCGAATGTCATGGACTCATCAACCCTGGTCTCGTCGTCGCGCACTGACGGCAACCGCCGGCCTGGCCGCCGGTGCCCTGCTTCCTCCGGCCGCGGCCGCCTACACGAACCCGGTGATCTGGCAGGACTTCGCGGACATCGACGTCATCCGCGTCGGTAACGCCTTCTACGCCTCGGCCTCGACGATGCACTACTCGCCGGGCGCACCCGTCCTGCGGTCGTACGACCTGGTGAACTGGGAGATCGCCGGTCACTCCGTGCCCGTGCTCGACTTCGGCGCCAAGTACGACCTGAACGGTGCCCGCGGCTACGTCAGAGGGATCTGGGCGTCGTCACTGGCCTACCGGCCGAGCAACAGGACCTTCTACTGGCTCGGTCAGATCGACTTCGCCCGGACGTACGTCTACACCGCCACCGCCGCCGAGGGGCCGTGGAACAGGCTGACGACGATCAGCACCCCCTACTACGACGCGGGGCTGCTCGTCGACAGCGACGACACCCTCTACGTGGCGTACGGCAACACCACCATCAGCGTGGCCCAGCTCTCGCCCGACGGCCGCACCCAGGTCCGCACCCGGCAGGTGTTCACGACACCGTCGAGCGTCGGCACCCTCGAAGGCTCCCGGTTCTACAAGATCAACGGGCAGTACTACATCTTCCTGACCCGCCCCGCGAACGGCCAGTACATCCTCAAGTCGTCGAGCGGCCCCTTCGGTCCGTACACGATGCGGCAGGTCCTCCTCGATCTGCGCGGGCCGATCCCCGGCGGTGGCGTCCCGCACCAGGGCGGGCTGGTGCAGACGCAGAGCGGTGCCTGGTACTACCTGGCCTTCGTCGACGCGTACCCCGGCGGCCGGATGCCCGCCCTGGCGCCGGTCACCTGGACCTCGGACGGCTGGCCCGTCGTGCAACTCGTCGACGGTGCGTGGGGCACCTCGTATCCCAGCCCGGCCGTGCCCACTCCACCCCGCCAGGTCACCCCCATGATCGGCGTCGACACCTTCGACGGCACGAGCCTGAAGCCGAGGTGGGAGTGGAACCACAACCCGGACAACACGAAGTGGTCGGCCGGCAACGGCCTCACCCTGCGGACCGCGACCGTCACCAACGACCTGTACTGGGCCCGCAACACCCTCACGCACCGCATCCAAGGGCCCACCTCCACCGCCACGGTCCAGCTCGACCACTCCGCGATGCGGGACGGCGACCGGGCCGGACTCGCGCTGCTGCGTGACTCCTCCGCCTGGATCGGTGTCAAGCGCGACGGCGGCGCGACGCGGGTGGTGATGGTCAACGGGCTGACGATGGACGGCAACTGGAACACCACCGGCACCGGCACCGAGGTCGCGAGCGCGCCCGTCGCCGGCGGCCGCATCTGGCTGCGCGCGACCGCGGACATCCGCCCCGGCAGCGCGCGCCCCGGCACCTTCTCCTACAGCACCGACGGCAGCACCTTCACCCGCCTCGGGCCCGCCTTCTCCATGGGCAACGACTGGCGGTTCTTCATGGGCTACCGATTCGCCCTCTTCAACCACGCCACGCAGGCACTCGGCGGCGCGGTCCGCATCACGCGGTTCGAGCTGTCCACGCCCTGAGCGATCGGAGGATCGCACACCCAACCCCCCACCCCGCATGAGGAGAACCATGAACCCGCTGAAACGACTCGGCCGTCGCCGAGCCTCGGTGTTAGCCCTCCTGGCCACGGTCGCCCTCGTGACGCCGGGGACCGCGACCGGCGCACCCGACGACGTCAAGGCCTCCACTCTGGGCGCCCAAGCCGCCCAGTCCGGGCGCTACTTCGGAACAGCCGTGGCCGCCGGACGGCTCGGCGACGGCACGTACACGAGGATCCTGGACCGTGAGTTCAACTCGGTCACGCCCGAGAACGAGATGAAGTGGGACGCGACCGAGCGATCCCGCGGGCAGTTCACCTTCGGCGCCGCCGACCAGATCGTCAACCGCGCGGCGGCCCGCGGTCAGCGCCTGCGCGGCCACACCCTGGTCTGGCACTCCCAACTGCCCGGCTGGGTCGGCTCCATCAGGGACGCGAACACCCTGCGCGGCGTGATGAACAACCACATCACCACCGTGATGAACCGCTACAAGGGCCGGATCCACTCCTGGGACGTGGTCAACGAGGCCTTCGCGGACGGCGGCAGCGGCCAGATGCGCAGCTCCGTCTTCCGGGACGTGCTGGGCACCGGCTTCGTCGAGCAGGCCTTCCGCACGGCTCGGTCGGCCGACCCGGCGGCCAAGCTCTGCTACAACGACTACAACATCGAGAACTGGAGCGACGCCAAGACCCAGGGCGTCTACCGCATGGTGCGCGACTTCAAGTCGCGCGGTGTGCCGATCGACTGCGTCGGCCTCCAGGCCCACTTCGGCGCCGGCGGCCCGCCCGCCAGCTTCCAGACGACGCTGTCGAACTTCGCCGCCCTCGGAGTGGACGTCCAGATCACCGAGCTGGACATCGCGCAGGCGTCGCCGACCGCGTACGCGAACACGGTCAGGGCCTGCATGAACGTCGCGCGCTGCACCGGCATCACGGTCTGGGGCATCCGCGACAGCGACTCCTGGCGGGCCTCGGAGAACCCGCTGCTGTTCGACCGCAACGGCAACAAGAAGCCCGCGTACAACGCGGCGCTGACGACGCTGGGCGGCACGCCCGCCGCCACCCGCAGCACGCCCGCCGCCACCAACGGCACGCCCGCCGCCGCGCGCAAGGCCGGCAACGCCGCTGCTCTGCCCAACCGTTTCTCGTGGAGTTCCAGCGGCCCGCTGATCTCGCCGAAGTCGGACGCCACTCACAACATCGCCGGGATCAAGGACCCGACGGTCGTCCACTACAACGGCAAGTACCACGTGTTCGCCAGCACCGCCAGCTCCTCCGGCTACAACCTGGTCTACCTGAATTTCAGTGACTGGTCCCAGGCCGGCTCGGCCACGCACCACTACCTCGACCGCAGCGCCATCGGCCGTGGGTACCGGGCCGCACCGCAGGTCTTCTACTACGCGCCGCAACGCCTGTGGTACCTCGTGTACCAGACCGGCAACGCCTCGTACTCCACCAATCCCGACATCAGCAACCCGAACGGGTGGAGCGCGCCGCGCAACTTCTACTCGTCGATGCCGGACATCATCCGGCAGAACATCGGCAACGGCCACTGGGTCGACATGTGGGTGATCTGCGACAGCGCCAACTGCTACCTGTTCTCCTCGGACGACAACGGACACCTGTACCGCTCGCAGACGACCGTCGGCCAGTTCCCGAACGGGTTCACCAACACCGTCATCGCGGCCCGGGACTCCAAGTACGCCCTGTTCGAAGCGAGCAACGTGTACAAGGTGCAGGGCAGTAACCAGTACCTGCTGCTCGTCGAGGCGATCGGATCGGACGGCCGACGCTACTTCCGCTCCTGGACGTCGGGCAGCCTGGCCGGTTCCTGGACGCCCCTGGCCGCGTCCGAGAGCAACCCGTTCGCGCGGGCGAACAACGTCTCCTTCCCCTCGGGCGCGTGGACCCGGGACATCAGTCACGGCGAGATGATCCGTGCCGGCTACGACCAGACACTGACCATTCCCGCCTGCCGGCTCCAGTACCTCTACCAGGGCATGAACCCCAACGCGGGCGGCGACTACAACCTCCTCCCGTGGCGGCTCGGCCTCCTGACCCAGACCAACTCGACCTGCTGACCGACTGTGCCTGGGGAGCGCTCCCGGTGGGAGCGCTCCCCAGGCTCACCGCCGACCTTCGGACGCATCCCCGTCAGAAAGCCGAGGTAATGTCATGCGCCGCAGACTCCTCGCCCTGGTGGCAGCCCTCTCCTCGCTGCCGCTGGCGCTCACCGCCGCCCCCTCCGCCCACGCGGCCGACCCGACGACCATGACCAACGGGTTCTACGCGGACCCCGACTCCAGCGCGAAGCGGTGGGTCGCCGCCAACCCCGGTGACGGCCGGACGCCCGCGATCAACGCCTCCATCGCCAACACCCCGACGGCCCGCTGGTTCGGCTCCTGGAGCGGCACCATCGGCACCGCCACCGGCGCGTACGCGGGCGCCGCGGACGCCCGGGACAAGCTGCCCATCCTCGTCGCCTACAACATCTACAACCGCGACTACTGCGGCGGGCACTCCGCGGGCGGAGCGTCTTCGCCGTCCGCCTACGCGAACTGGATCTCCCAGTTCGCGGGCGGGATCGGCGGCCGGCCGGCCGTCGTCATCCTCGAACCGGACTCCCTCGGGGACTACGGCTGCATGAACCAGGCCCAGATCGACGAACGCAGGGGCATGCTCACCGGCGCGCTCGCGGCGTTCAACCGTCAGGCCCCCAACACCTGGGTCTACATGGACGCCGGCAACCCGGCCTGGGCGAGCCCGGCGACCATGGCCCGGCGCCTTCACGAAGCGGGCCTGCGACAGGCCCACGGCTTCTCGCTCAACGTCTCCAACTACCTGACGACGGCCGAGAACACCGCGTACGGCGCCGCCGTCAACAGGGAACTCAGCGCCCGGTACGGCTACACCAAGCCGTTCGTCGTGGACACCAGCCGCAACGGCAACGGCTCCAACGGCCAGTGGTGCAACCCTTCAGGCCGCCGTATCGGCACCCCCACCCAGCTGGGCGGAGGCGCCGAGATGCTCTTGTGGATCAAGGTCCCGGGCGAGTCCGACGGCAACTGCGGCGTGGGCACCGGCTCCTCGGCCGGGCAGTTCCTCCCGGAGGTCGCCTACAAGATGATCTACGGCTACTGATCCGGGGCCGCCGCCCACGGCATCCTCATCGCCTCCCGACGGTCGCGGCCCAGCCGAATCTGCCGAGGGACCTTGCCGGGCCTTGCCAAGCTTGTCCGGCTCGGTCCCGAGGAGGGGAGCGCAGTCGAAGCGCTTCACCACCGCTGCGAGGCTGAGTGGACGTCCATGGGCGCACAAGGGTCGGTTCCAAGATTCCTGCGAGGTCTGGGGTGGTCTCCCCCTGGGTCCGCGAGCTGCGACGATGTTGGTCTCTCGAAGATCCCCCGCCTGGGCATCGCGGCCTTGCGACGAGTAGGGCTGCTCCGAGCGCCGCGGAGCGGAGGCCGATCTAGTCTGGAAGCAGCCGCTGGAAACCAGCCCTGACGGGCACGGCTGTCCGGAGGAGGCGTGGCGCGTGGAGATGACCGGCAAGCAGGACGCGCCCACTGCCGTTGCCGTGGTGGACCCGGAGGGCTTGGTGAGCGGCTGGAGCGAGGGGGGCAGGCTCCTGCTGGGCTGGACGGCGAAGGACACCATCGGGCGCCCCGTGACCGACTTGCTGGTCGATCCCCCGCCACCCGGCTTCCCCAAGGGTTACGGCGTCGGTCCCGATCCGACGGGGTCCATCCCCCTGCGCCACCGGGACGGTTCCACGGTGGACGCCGTGGTGACGGCTCACCCGCTGCTCGGCCCCGACGGGCGGGCGCTGGGCCACGTGGTGACCATTCAGCGGTGGGGACGCCGCCCGGTGGTCGCCGACCGGGCCTTCGAACAGAGCCCCTTCGCTCTGGGCGTCTACGACCCCGATCTGCGGTTCCTGTGGATCAACGCCTCCTCGGCCCGGGTGATCGCGCACTCCGAGGAGCAAGTGCTCGGCAAGAAGTACCGCGAGGTGCTTCCCGAATTCGACCGCACGCTGTTTCCCGAAAGGGACGACAAGCCCTACACCGACGCGCTCGCCCAAGTGGCGAGGACGGGTGAGCCCACGCGTCTGATCACCGTCTTCCGCCCGCGCGGCAGCGACTACGCCAATGCCTGGGCCACCAGCATCTGGCCAGTCCGAGACGCCGAGGGCAGGGTCCGCGCGATCGCCAACTGGGGATTCGACATGAGCGCCGAGTACTGGGCTCGGCAGCGCCTGCTCCTCCTCAACGAGGCCAGCGGCGGCATCGGCCGGACCCTGGACGTGATCGGCACCGCCCAGGAACTGGCCATGACCCCGGTGCCGGGGTTCGTCGACCTCGTCACCGTGGATCTCTTCGACGAGGTGCTGCGCGGAGAGGAACCGCCCTCCGCGTCCGCGTTCACCCCCGGCGAGACCATCGTGCTCAGCCGTGCCGCGCAGCACAGCGCCAAGGGGGACACCAACAGCGCTCCCGGGCCCACGACGCCGGTCAGCCACACTCCCGGTTCCGTCGCCGCCCGCTGCATGGCCACCGGCAGGTCCACGGTCCAGCTCGCGGCTGGACCCGGCCAGGGCGGCGAATGGGCCTTCGGACCCGGACTCGCCGCCGACCCGGCCCACTGGCCACCGGGCAACCCGTTGATCGACGAGTCCCTTGCCGCGGAGGGGATGACCGGCCGGATCACCGTGCCGCTCCGGGCGCGCGGCGCGCTGCTCGGGGTCGTCGCCTTCTCCCGCCTGGACCGGCCCGAGGCCTTCACCGCCGATGACCTGATCCTCGCCGAAGAGCTGACCGCCAAGGCAGCCGTTGCCATCGACAACGCCCGCCGGTACTCGCGCGAGCGCACGACCGCGCTGACCCTGCAACGCACCCTGCTGCCGCAGGGGCTGCCCAACCAGGAGGCGGTCGAGGTGGCGTCCCGCTACCTGCCCGGCGGGACCGGCACGGAAGTGGGCGGTGACTGGTTCGACGTCATCCCGCTGTCCGGCGCCCGGGTCGCCCTGGTCGTCGGCGATGTCGTCGGCCACGGCCTGCACGCCTCGGCCAGCATGGGGCGGCTGCGCACGGCGGTCCGCACCCTCGCCGACGTCGACCTGCCGCCGGACGAGCTGCTGACCCACCTGGACGACCTGGTCCTCCACCTCGCCAGCGACCTCCAGCCCGCCGGCCACTTCCAGCCCGCCGGCGAGTCCGGTGCCACCTGCCTGTACACCGTCTACGACCCCGTCTCCCGACGCTTCACGCTGGCGAGCGCCGGCCACCCCCTGCCGCTGATCATCTCCCCGGACGGCACGAGGACACCCGTCACCGCGCAGCCCGGACCGCCGCTCGGGATCGGTGGGCTGCCTTTCGAGGCCACCGAGCTCGAGCTGCCCGAGGGCAGCCTGCTCGCCCTCTACACCGACGGACTGGTGGAGAGCCGCGAGCGCGACGTCGACCAGCGGATCACCGAACTGCAGCGAGCCCTGAACCCCTCGGCCACCTCGCTGGAGGCCCTGTGCGACACGGTGATGGACGCCATGCTCCCCGATCGCCGCACCGACGACGCCGCCCTGCTGCTGGCTCGCACGCACGCGCTGGCTCGCCACCACGTCGCCGACTGGGACGTCGAGCCCGACCACGCGCAGGTGCCCGTCGCCAGGAAGTTCGCCGTCGACCAGGTGGACGCCTGGGGCCTGGAGGAGGCGGCGTTCGTCACCGAGCTGGTCGTCAGCGAGCTGGTCACCAACGCCATCAGATACGGCGAGCCGCCGATCAGGCTGCGGCTGATTCGCGACACTTCCCTGATCTGCGAGGTTTCCGACGCCAGCAACACCGCTCCGCACATGCGCCGGGCCCGCGCCTTCGACGAGGGCGGCCGAGGACTGTTGCTCGTCGCCCAGCTCACCGAGGGGTGGGGCACCCGGCACACGACCAACGGCAAGACCATCTGGTGCGCTCAGCCCCTCCCCCAGCCGGAGCGGCACTGACGCGCATGCGCCGGGTCACGGGCGAGAGCTGTCCTCCACCTTCTCGAAGAAGAACTCGTGCTTGAGGAAGGAGACGTCGTACTCGTGACCGGACTGAGGCGGCAGCAACTGGGCGGCCTGGAACAGGCGCCACCCGTCGTGCAGCGCGGCAAGCCCGGTGGGATAGGGCGGCTCGTCGCTGTCACCGGTCGTCGGACGGGTCCGGCCGGTCCCGTCGTACCGGGACCAGCCGACGACGTCGGAGTCCAGAGCCGACGTCGCGAGATAGAGGACCAGAACCTGCTGCCTCATGCGTGACTCCTCAAGGTCGGCCGGTTGCTGACGCGCGTGACCCAGTAGTCGACGTCGAACGAGTCGTCACCGGTCAGGGCCCGCCACAGGAGGACCCGGTTGTAGATCTCCAGTCGGGCCGTGGCCCACTCGTACCAGGGGAAGTGCGTGTTGAGTTCCGCGGTCACCGCAGGGTCGTGCAGGTCGGAGACGTCCCACAGCCGCACCTGCGGCACGGTCGGGTTGAGGCGGAGCTTGTACATGTAGCGACGGCCCGCGGTGTCGTTGCGGCGGCCACTGTGCCAGATGCCGTGGTGCACGAGGACGACCGTGCCCGCCGGGCAGGTCAGACGGGTCTGCCCCCTGAGGTTCTGGACGCGGCCGACGTCCGTCTCGTTGATCCTGCGCAGGTGGCTTCCGGGCACACTGAGGGTGCCGCCCATCTCGGCGGTCACCTCGTGCGGGTAGTACATGAGCTGGATGTCGAACGCGTCCGGCCGCACGTCGATGATCGCGTCTCCGTGGAGCGGCTGCGCCTGTCCCTCGTGCGGCTCGCGCACATGCACCGCATGGTGGTCGACGGTCGGCTCGGGGCCGACCAGGCTCTCGACAGCGCCCGCGACGACCGGCAGGGCGAGCAGCTCGTGGACGAAGGTGTCCTGCGCGAACGCCCCGCCCAGCGGAGTGCCGTAGGACACTGCCGGCAGGCCCTCGGTCAAGGCCGCGACGGCCCGTTCATTGATTTCCTGCGGCACCACCCCGTCCAGGCGCAGGAATCCCTGCGCGACGAAGCGCGCCACCTGAACCGATGTCAGGAGTTGCTTGCTGGTTGACATGCGACGAACGTACGTGCCCTGTCCGGGCCGGTCGTGGGCTGAAATCGTCCAGTGCTGGTAATTTTCCGTCCTCGTGAAACACGTGACACTGCGGCTCGACGAGGCGCCCACCGTGGTCGATGCCGGCATCGGGGTGCACGGCGTCTCCACCGCCCACGACGTCTTCCGGCTGCCCGACCTGTGGCAGCTGCACCTCTACAACTACGAGGGTGCTCTGTCCCTCGGGCAGTCGGTCCACCCCATACGCCCCGGCCACGTCAGCCTGGTGCCGCCGAACACGGAGGTGCACTTTCACTACCGGGGCAGGTCGGAGCATTTCTACGTCCATCTGCGGCTGCACGAGGGCGGAACCACGCGGGTGGTGCCGGTGATGCGGGACGCCGGGGCCGAGAGCACCCGTCTGGCCGATCTGCTCCGGCACGCCGTGACGGCCATGCCGACTTCTCCCCGGCGAGCCACGGCCGAGGTCTGGACCGCTCTGTGGCGCATCGCCGAGTTGCCGAGGGACGACGGAGCGGGGCACCGCCACCCCTTCGTGGCAGCCGCCCAGGCCTACATCGAGGAACACCTGGCCGGCCCGCTGTCCGTACCGGACGTCGCTCGCGCCGTCGGGATCTCCCACACACACCTGACGCGCGTGTTCCGTGCCGAAGCCGGCCTCACGGTCGTGGCGTACATCCGGCACCGACGCCTGCAACGCGCCCGCCACCTCCTGTTGTCCTCCACCCTGTCCATCACCGCCATCGCCGCGGCCGTGGGCATCGCCGATCTCCAGGCCTTCAACAAGGCCTGCCGCCGTGAACTCGGCGCGAGCCCCCGTGACGTACGTGCGGCTGCCCCTGCGGGGCTGGACGGTCCTGGACCGGTACGCCGGCGGAGTTGATCGCCGTGCCGACGCACGCGGGCGTCGGACGCCTTTTGACTCCCGTATGGGGTTCCGTTCCCTGAGCGTTCAGCCGGTGATCCCTGTCGGTGTCGTGTGTGCTTTCTAGGGTCCATGAGGCTTTCCGAAAGAAGGGGCTCATGGACTCACAGCTCGCGATCCGGGCTCGCGGCATCACCAAGTGCTTCGGCGACGTCGTCGCGCTCGACGGCGTCGACCTGCATGTGACGCAGGGACAGATCCACGGCCTGGTCGGTCCGAACGGGGCCGGGAAGACGACCCTGCTCGGCCTCCTTCTCGGCCTGGCCGTGGCGGACAGCGGACGTTTGGAGATCCTCGGCACGCCGGTGGGCCGGGCGTTCGAAGCACCCGGCGGTGTCGCCGGGTTCCTGGACGGGCCGGGGCTGTACCCCTCGCTCACCGCCCGGCAGAACCTCGCCGCGCTCGCCGCTCTGCGGGGCGACGACACGCGGTCGGCCGGGATCGACGACGCACTCGAGCAGGTGGGGCTCGCGGACGTCGCCGAAGACCGCACCCGCGGCTTCTCCCTGGGCATGCGTCAACGGCTCGGCCTCGCCGCGGCCCTGCTCAGCACACCGCGGCTGCTGGTCCTGGACGAGCCCTGCAACGGCCTGGACCCGGCCGGGAAGAAGCACGTCCACGGTGTTCTCACCCGGCTCGCGCGGGAGGGGACGAGCGTCGTGCTCTCCAGCCACCGCATGGACGACCTGGAGGCCCTGTGTTCCGAGGTCACCATCCTCGCGACCGGGCGGATCGTCTTCTCCGGGCCGCTGGGCAAGTTGGCCGCCGAGAACCGTGAACTCGACTACCGGTTGGTCACGTCCGACCCGGAGCGCGCACGCCGGCTGGCCGCCGGCGCGCCGGGAATCCACCTGCCCGACGACGCCACGGGAGGCCAGGGCGGGGCGGTGCTCGTGGTGCGCGCACTGGTGCCCGCCCTCGACGACCTGGTGGTGCGGCTCGTCCGCGACGGCATCGCGCTGCGCGAACTCCGCCCGGTCTTCTCCCCGTTGGAGGCGGCCTTCCTGGCCCTGACCGAGCAGCAGAAGACCGACGCCGAGCACCAGGAGACCGGTCGATGACCGCAACCACGACCCCGACCCCGCGCCCCACCCCCACCGCCGCGCCCGCCACGCCCGCCGCGCAAGCGCACACCACCGCAGCGGGCGTCACAGTTGCCCGAAGCTACCGTTTCGAAGTCGTCAAGCTCCTCTCCCAGTGGCGGATCCGCCTCCTGCTCCTGGCCTGCTGGATCGCGCCGGCGCTCTTCGTGGCCGGGGTGAGCGCGCAGAGCACGCTGCCCACCGACACCCTCTTCGGCCGCTGGATGCACGCCACCGGGTGGGCCGGGCCGCTGGTGACGCTGGGTTTCGCCGGCACCTGGGCGCTTCCGCTGCTCACCTCCGTCGTCGCCGGGGACGTGTTCGCCTCCGAGGACCGGCTCGGCACCTGGCGCCACCTCCTCGTCGCCGTCCGCTCACCCCGCCGGATCTTCGCGGCGAAGGCACTGGCCGGTCTCACCGTCATCCTGCTGCTCGTGGCCGGGCTGCCCGTCTCCAGCACGGTCGGCGGGCTGCTGGCCGTCGGCGATCGGCCCCTGGTCGGCCTCGACGGTCATCTGCTCGCGCCGGGGGACGCCGCCGGCACGGTCCTGCTCGCCTGGGCCTGTGTGCTCGCCCCGGCCCTGGCCCTCGCCGGAATCGGGCTCCTCGGGTCGGTCGTACTCGGGCGCTCCCCGATGGGTCTGCTGCTGCCCGCGATCGTCGCGCCGGCGATGCAGCTCGCCCAGATGCTGCCGCTCCCCGTCGCCGTACGCCTCGCCCTGCCCGGCGACGCCTTCCTCACCTGGAACGGCCTGTTCACCAGCCCGGCACAGCTCACGCCGCTCCTCATCGGCATCGTTGTCAGTCTCCTGTGGGCCCTGACGGCCACGGCGCTGGCCTATGTCCTCTTCCTGCGGCGCGACTTCACCAACCCCACCGACGACGGCTCGGCGCGCCGCGCCGTCACCACGGCGGCCCTGCCGCTCGCGGGGCTGCTCGGCGTGACGGTCGCGGTCGTGGCGGCGACGACCACGGCCACCGGCTCCGGGATCGAGCAGGCCAAGGTGCAGCACTCGCTCGCCACCGAGTTCGCCCACCTGTACCGCCTGCAGACCGACCAGCTCCACCGGCCCGCTGTCACCGAGGCGCAGTTGAGGACCGGGGCGGCGTGCACCAAGGCCGGTGTCCAGGACGGCGCCCAGGGGCCGGGCAACGACTGGCGGTGCGTCGTCTCCTGGCACCTGCCGGGCGTCGCGGCCACCGGGTCGGCGGTCTACCAGCTCGACATCACGGCAGACGGGCGCTTCGTCGCCGACGGCGACGGACCGAAGGAAGTGAACGGCTACTTCCTGGTGCGGACTCCGAGCGGAGACGCACCGAACCCGCTGTGGCAGTTCGACGGCAACGTCGACCTCCTCGCCACCTCACCGGAGTCGCCGACTCCCTGAACTCTTCCTCTCCGCCCCCCCGATGCCCTCCGGGCCCCCCGGACCCTCTACGGCCACCCCCCGAACTCGCCGAATCCGAAGGAATGACATGCAGATAGCACGCCGCCGCCGGCAGGCTGAGAAGAAGTACTACGACCTGCTGGGCAGACGTGTCGGCCGCCGGGCCACGCTGGTCACGGCATGCATCACCACGGCCGCCCTGGCCACCGGCACCGCCGTCGCCGAGACCCGCCAGTTCGGCACCGACCAGGTCGGCCAGGTCACCGGCAAGGGCCAGGTCGTCTCCGCCGACCAGTACATCGCCCCGTACGGCGACCGCCTCCTCATCAACGACGGCAAGATCATGTCGTCGACGGTCAGCCCGGACGGCAGCCACCTCGCCGCAGCGGTCACCGACGGCGACGCGGCACTGGTCGTCGTGGACCTCGCGACCGGGCGGATCAAGCAGCGCGTCGGCACCAACGCCGCCGACGACCTGCGCATCAGCAGCGGCTCCGTCGGCCAGGAGGGTCCGACGTACTCACCCGACGGCAAGCAGCTGTGGCTGGGCCAGGCCGACGGCTACACCAAGTTCACGGTGAACGCGGACGGCACCCTCGCCGACCCGGTGACGGTCAGCATCCCGGCCGACGGCGGCAAGCAGGCCCTGGTCGCCGCGGCGGTGTTCTCCGCCGACGGTTCCACCGTGTACGCCGCGGTCAACGGCCAGAACCGAGTGGTCGCGATCGACGCGGCGACCGGGACCGTCAAGCGGAGCTGGGCGGTGGGCAACGCCCCGCGCGGCATGGCCCGGGTGGGCGACAAGCTCTACGTCAGCAACGAGGGCGGTCGGCCCGCGAAGGCCGGCGACTCCACGCTCAACTCCTACGGCACGCAGGTGCCGGCCGACCCGAAGACCGGCGCCACCACCACCGGCACGGTCAGTGTCATCGACCTGGCCGACCCGTCCGCCGCCGTCGGCACCATCGATGTCGGCCTGCACCCGACCGCCGTGTACGCCCGGCGCGGCGCGGTGTTCGTCACCGACACGGCCGACAACAACGTGTCGGTCATCGACACCGCCAAGGACAAGGTCGTACAGACGATCTCCACCCAGCCGTGGCCGGAGGCCTCGGTCGGCTACGAGCCCGACGCCGTGACCCTCACCGACGACGGCCACCTGCTGGTGACGCTCGGCCGCGCCAACGCCGTCGCCGTCTACCGCTACACCTCCCCGCAGGAGCCGGTCAGCTACATCGGGCTCCTCCCGACGGACTACTTCCCCGCCGAGATCACCACCGTGGGCAGGAAGGTCGTCGTCTCCAACACCCGCGGCATCGACGCCCGCCGCCCCGACAGCGCCGGCCACGGCACCCACGACACGACCTCCAGCCTGACGCAGTTCACCCTGCCCAGCGACCGTGTCATCCGCTCCCAGACCGCCAAGGTCTTCCAGCAGAACGGCTGGAGCGCCGGCTCCGTCCCGCTGGCCAAGGGCCACAGCCGCGCCAAGCCGCAGCCGGTTCCGGCGCGGATCGGCGACCCGTCGACGATCAAGCACGTCTTCCTGATCGTCAAGGAGAACCGCACCTACGACCAGGTCCTCGGTGACATCCCCCAGGGCAACGGCGATCCGTCGCTGACGCAGTTCGGCGAGAACGTGACGCCCAACCAGCACGCCCTGGCCGAGCAGTTCGGGCTGTACGACAACACCTACGACATCGGCACCAACTCCGCCGAGGGCCACAACTGGCTCATGCAGGCCGACAACCCCGAGTACACCGAGTCCTCGGCCGGCGAGTACGCGCGCAGCTACGACACCGAGGACGACGCCCTCGGCCACCAGAAGACCGGCTTCCTGTGGACGGGCGCCCAGGCGGCCGGCAAGAGCGTGCGGGACTTCGGCGAGTTCCAGCAGTTCCTGACCAAGCCGTCCGGCGCCAGCTGGCAGAACCTGTACTGCGACGCCAAGGACATGGACGCGACCGGCCGGGCCACCGCCTACCCGCTGAACTCCTCCTCACCGATCCCCTCGCTCAACAGCGTGTCGGTGCCCGGCTTCCCGAAGTTCGACACCAGCGTCCCGGACCTGTACCGGTACGAGATCTGGAAGCAGGACTTCGAGAAGAACGGCCCGGCGAACCTGAACATGTTCTGGCTCTCCAGCGACCACACCGGTGGCCCGGCGAGCCCGGCCGCCCAGGTCGCCGACAACGACCTGGCCACCGGCAAGATCATCGACAGGATCTCGCACAGCAAGTACTGGAAGGACTCGGCGATCTTCGTCGTCGAGGACGACTCCCAGGCCGGGCTCGACCACGTCGACGGCCACCGTGCCCCGGTCCAGATCATCAGCCCCTGGGCCCAGCACGGCACCGTCGACAGCCACTACTACTCGCAGATCACGATGATCCGCACCATCGAGCAGATCCTCGGGATCCATCCGATGAACCAGAAGGACAGCGCGGCCACCCCCATGCAGGGCGCGTTCACCGGGCACCCCGACTACACGCCGTTCACCGCACTGCCCAACCGCACGTCACTGACCGACGGCCTGAAGACCCCGCCGTCCTGCGGCCTGGACACCCCCGCCGCCCAGGACCCCGAGGCCGCGGCCGTACCGTCGGCGAAGGTGCCGGCGGACAAGAAGTCCCTCGCCGCCGAATGGGACGCCTGGAAGTCCAAGCAGCACCTGACCGGCACCCACGCCATCCCCGACTACGCCAACCCGGCCCAGATGAACCACCTCACCTGGTACCAGACCCACAACTGGACGCGCCCGTACCCCGGCGAGAAGAAGATCTACGCCCCGAACGACGTGCCCGGCGCCTACATCCCGTCGGTGGAGTCCGACGGCTGACACACGCCGGACCGGCAAGGACCCCTGCCAGGCCGACCGCCTGCCAGGGGTCCTCCCCGTACGGGTCCGTTCCGCCTTCATCCCCCGAGGAGCGGCGGGAACCCGCACTCTGCCCGGTCAGATGTCGTCCAGTGGGACGTCCTCGCCGGCGAGACCGCTCTCGTCGAACTCGGCGTCACTCATCGGCGAGCCGGCGAAGAAACCGTTCATGAGTTCGTTCAGGTCGAGCTCGGTGGCACCGGCCGGAGCGGTGGGCCTGGTGCCCTCCCGCATCCGCAGCGTCAGGCCCAGCTTCTTGACCTTGGCGTTCTCGGCCAACTTGGCGAGGGCCACGTCCACTTGGGCCAGCTCGCCGTTCTTGAGCGTGAAGTCCGCCGTCACCTTGGCGTTGGGAGCGTCCTTCAGGTCCTTGTCCGTCGGCAGCCCCATGCCCGGCGGCAGGTCCTTCGCCAGCGGGCGGATCTCACCGAACAGCTCGGTGATCAGCGTGCGGAAGGGGGCCGTGGCGGTGACGTGCTCGGTGCCGTCCCCGCCGCCGGTCGTCTTGAACTCCACCTCACGGGCGATGACTTCCCGGAGGGCCTTCACGAGCTTCTTCTGCGTCTTTGCGTCGAGGGACGGCGCGGGGGCGGGACCGCCCTCGGCCTCCTGGCCCTCGGCGACGGCCTTGTCCATCTCCTCGGTGCTGAACGTCACCCACTTGCCCTCGATGACGTCCTTCAACGCCCCGGCCTCCGGGGGCAGATCGTCGGCGTCCGGCACGGGGCTGCCCGACATCTTGCCCATGGCGTCCAGGTCGGCACGGACGTAGGCGCGGTCGCCGATCATCCGGTACTCGGCGAGGTCACCGTCCGGGGTGCTGAGCTTCATGGCGGTGCCGACGAGGTCCTTCTCACCTGACTCGTCGAGCGGCTTCTTCGACTGCACGGTCACGGTGATCTTCGCGCCGCTGAGCAGCTCGGCCGCTTCGTCCGGGATCTCCTCACCGGGCGCGGGGTCCGACCCGGCGTCCAGTGCCTTCAGGGACGTGACGTCGGTGTCCAGGTCGAGCTCGAAGGAGAGCGTGTTCTTCTTGCCGAGCTTCTCGAAGGCCCGGTCGAGCTTCTTGCCGGCGGACAGCTGCTCCACCGTCCCGCAGGCGGCCGAGCCCGCGAGGACGGCTCCGACGACGGCGGTGGCGGTCAGGGTCTTGCGTATGGGATTGATGACGGTCTCCTCGTGGCTCCGATCACGACGTGATCGATCAGAGGACTCACGACCCGCCCACAAGGTTGTGCTGTGCGTCTCGCTGAGGTCCTTCAGGGCTGCGGCCGACTCGACGCCGGCGGCCGGCCCGGCTTCAGACGTCCAACGGAGCGGCGGCGAACGTCTTGACCTGGCGTGGGGTCAGGTCGCCGACGGCCTCCAGGCGGTGCAGGACCTCGGCGCGGCGCTGCTCGGCGAGATCGGGGTGGTGGAGGGGGTCGTAGGCGGAAGGTGCCTGGACCAGGCCGACGAGGAGGGCTGCCTGGGGCCAGTCCAGCTGGGCGGGACTCTTGTCGAAGTACCCGCGTGCGGCCGCGTCCAGACCGTAGTAGCCGTGGCCGAAGTACGCGGTGGACAGGTACATCCGCAGAATCTCGGCCTTGGGACAGGCATGAGCGAGCTTGACGGCCAACGCGACCTGCTCCAGCTGGTCGCGCCGGGTGCGCTGCCCGTCGGTGTAGAGCATCTTGGCGAGTTGCTGCTCGATGGTGGCGCCCCCTCCGTCGCCCCCTTGGCCGCGTGCCCAGAACACCACCGCACGCAGCACTCCGACGGGGTCGATGCCGGGGTTGTGCCAGAAACGTGCGTCCTCGGTGGCCACCAGCGCCGCGGCGACCTTGGGGGGCGTGGCCGCATCCGTGTCGCTCACCGCGTGCGCGACGGCCTGGGCGCGCACCCGGACCTCCGCGTCACCCACCCCCGGAGTGGCTGCCAAGAGGACACCTCCCGCTGCCGCGAGCAACACGACCGCTCCGAGGCCGAGGACGCACGCACGGGTGATGAGTCGGCGCAGCCATCGAGGCACCGGGCGTCGGCGTACGAGTCCGTCGAGCGCGAGCACGGAACCGGTGACGGCGGCGAAGACGGCAACGGTGGCAGCGGCGTCGCAGCCGTAGCGGAACAGGGACCGGGCGAGCCCGAAGAGCACCGCGGCTCCGGCACCGAGGGCACCGGCGGCGGCGAACCGGCCGAGTGGCCTGGTGCGACTGACGTGGGATACGACAGCCATCATGGTCGAACGCCTCCCCTGTGCCCGGCGTTGATTCCTTATTACGTTCCTTATTACGCGCCATCCGCGTGAAATTGCCATAAGGCCCGGGTAGGGAATCCATGCCGTTTTTCTCATGAACTTCCCCGACAAGGGTCAAGATTCGGCAGCCCTCTCTGGGAATGTTCGGTCGATCCCTAGGCTGAGGGGCAGCGAACATCGAACGGCACCGTTCGGCGCGGTGACGCTCACCTTCAGGGAGGTCCGGATGAAACGTGATCCGGCGCCGGGGGTACGGCCGCACAACGGGCGCCGCAGAATCACCCGAGGCGTGCTGGCGCTGCTTTTCACGGTGCTCGCGGTCTTTTCAGGCACATACGCCTGGGCGGAGGAGAAGCTGGACCGTACGGTGAACCTCGGCGAACTGCCGGACCGGCCGCCGCCGGACCAGGGCACCACCTATCTCATCGCCGGCTCCGACAACCGCCAGACCCTGACGCCGCAGCAGCGGAAGGCCCTGCACACCGGCAACGACGACGAGGGCCCGTACGGAAACAGCGACTCGACGATGCTGCTGCACATCGGCGCCCATGGTGACACCCTGGTGAGTCTGCCGCGCGACAGTTACGTGACCATCCCGGCCTTCACCGGCCCGAACGGCGTGCGGCATCCGGCGACGACGAACAAGCTCAACTCGGCGTTCTCCCTGGGCGGTGGCCAACTGCTGGCCGAGACCGTCGAGTACAACACCGGCGTTCACATCGACCACTACGCGGAGATCGGCTTCGGTGGCTTCGTCGATCTCGTCAACGCGCTCGGTGGCGTCACCGTGTGCCTGGACCGGCCGATCGTGGACCAGGCCTCAGGGGCCGACCTCAAGGCGGGGTGCCGGAAGCTGGACGGCGGTCAGTCCCTCGAACTGGTCCGGGAACGCCACCAGGAAGCGGGCCAGGACCTCAGCAGAATGGCGAACCAGCAGAAGTTCCTGGCCGCGGTCGCCCACCAGGCGGAGACCCCGTCCACGCTCCTCAACCCGTTCCGGCTCTACCCGGCGCTCGACGCGGGTCTCGCGACCCTGAACGTGGACAAGGAGATGACCCCGTACGAGCTGGCGCGGATGTTCCTGGGACTGAAGGGGATCTCCGGCGGAAAGGGACACGAGCTGACGGTCCCGATCGCGAACGCGAACGACTACACACCGAACGCCGGTGACGCGGTGCTGTGGAACATGGCACAGGCCAAGACCCTCTTCGGTGAACTCCAGAACGATCAGCCGGTCACCATCCGGGACAACGACGCCGGCTCGGATCTGCGAGACGGTTAGCGGCAATTCCGTGGTGGCGATTCCGCCCTCGGCACGTGACGTCGTCCACACCGCCCGGGGAGGAGACTGTGAGAATCATGAGGCAGGCGCCGCAAAGGCGCCGGTCCGCGAACGAGATGGCGCACCTCGCCGCCTTCGCCGCCGTCTCCGTGCTCGCTCTGGCCGGGTGTGCGGCGAGCACGGCCTCGTCGGCGCCGCCCAGGCCGAGCGACGACACCGTGGAACCGGGAGACCTGGTCCGGGTCGTCAACCCGTCCAAGCCGGTGGCGCTCGACAACGGGGACGGCGACTGGAACCTGTCCTGGCCCCGGTGGACCACCCCGACGCCGCCCAGCACCTAGGAGGGCACACTCGGGTGAACGCCCCTCACCTCGCTGCTGCGCGGACTGGCCTCCGGCCGCTCACAGCCCAGGCCCGGGCGGTGAGCGCGATGGCACCGTCCGGCCTCCTCGTGACAGCCGCACTGAGCGCGTCACGTACCTGGTCCCGGTCGGCCGGGGCAAGGGACGCCACGTAGCCGGGTGCGGGGCCCTGCCCCGCCAGGAAGGGCTCCCACAGGTCGTCGAAGTCCGCGAAGACGGTGGGCACCTCGATCGGGGCGGTCGACACATCGACGAGTCCCGCGTCCGCCCACAGCCTGTGCAGCCGTTCCGGACGGCATACGGGGAATCGACGGCCTTCGTCCAGCGAGGCTGCGGACGGGTCCACTGCGACGGCAGCGTCCCAGAACCGGCGCAGGAAGCTCATGCCGCCGGCGTAGTCCCACACATACGTTGCGACTCGGCCGCCCGGCCGGACCACCCGGGCCATCTCGGCCACTGCCGCGGTGGGCTGAGGAAGGAAATTCAGTGTCAGGCCACTGACGGCGACGTCCATGGCGCCGTCGCGCACGGGAAGTGACATCGCGTCCGCCACGAGGAACCGTGCCGAGACGGGACCTGGGACCCGGACCGAGCCCACGAACGCCTCGGAACGGTCGACTCCCACCACCATGCGGGGCCGACACCGGGCGGTCACCGCTGCCGACAGGGCACCGGTGCCGCAACCCACGTCGAGCCACCGCAGATGGTCAGCGCAGTCGAGCCACGTCGCGAACTCCTCCGCCGCGAGACGACTCCACCGGCCCATGAACCGCTCATAGGCGGCCGCGGCCGCCCACACGTCGAACCGCTGCTCTTTCATGCCACTACGATCCCCGCGCCAGTGCCTCACGGGCCGCCGCCGTGCCCGTGTCGCTGCGGCCCGTGAGGCAAGAGGGCTGATCCCGTCAGGCGGGGCGCCTGCCGCGCTGCGATGTGGCCAGGTAGGCGACGAAGCCCAGGATGGCCACCGTCCAGGCCAGGGTGACGGGCTCCAGGCCCAGTGCCAGACCGCCGCGGGACTGACCGACCGCCATCCAGTCGGCGAGGGATGCGCCGAGGGGGCGAGTGACGATGTACGCGGACCAGAAGGCGGCCACCGCGTTCAGGCCGGCCCAGCGGTGGGCCAGGGCCGGTACGCAGATCGCGGCCGCGAAGAGGCCGACCGAACCCAGGTAGCCGAGGCCGGCCGTGGCGGTGAGGTCACCCGCGGCCGTACCCAGGGCGAACGTCGCCAGGACGGCCGCCCAGTAGAACCCCTCACGGCGACGGGTGTGGATGCCGTGGATGGACAGCGTCCGCTCGCTCGCGTACCAGAGGCCGAAGACGGCGGCCAGCACGGCGAGGAAGACGGGGGTCGACACCGCGTAGGGGACGCCGAGCCCGACGTGCAGGACGTCGGCCGCCATCGTGCCGAACACGCTGACCATGACGACGGCGGTCCAGTACACCCACGCGATGTGGCGGCGGACGGTCAACTGGACGGCCAGGGAGGCGACCAGAGCGAGTCCGCCGAGCGCGACCGCCGGTATCGGGCCGAGCACGCGGGCCAGGAGGTCGGATGCCGTCTCCCCCATGCCGGTCGTCAGGACCTTGATGATCCAGAAGCAGGCGGTCACTTCCGGGACCTTGTTCGCCATGGCGCGCAGGGGGGCGCGGCGCCAGTCATCGAGGAGGGGCTGTGTCGTCATGGCTCGCACGATGGCATGATCATCTGCTCGGACCCCCGTTGATTTGCCATTCTTGCGGGCTTTTGGTGGAGAAGTTGCCATGCCTTGCCCGATGCTCTGTGCGGCCCGCCGGTCGACGTACTGGCACAGCGCAGACTCACACCGGGAGCGTGCTGGCCCACTCGGCGACGGAGAGGACGTCCGCCTGCCTGGGGAACACCTTCTCGGTGAGGACGCGGTGCACCTCGGGGTCGGCGTCCAGGCACCCGTCCGCCAGGACGGTGAGTCCGAAGTCCAGGTCGGCCGCCTGGCGCAGGGTGGAGAGCACGACTCCGCTGGTGGCGATGCCGGTGAGGACCAGGGTGTCGATCTCGCCCGCCCTGAGCACCATCTCGAGGTCGCTGCCCGCGAACGCGCTCACCCGTCGTTTGGTGACCACGATGTCGCCCGGACGGGGAGCGACGTCGGGATGGATCTCGTTGCCCGGGTCCTCGGCGGTGAACGCGCCGGACCGTGCGGCGGCGCCGAAGGTCTTGTTGCGGGCGCTGATCTCCGGATGGCCCGGGCGGAAGCCGACGACGACGTAGACCAGGGGCAGGTCCGCCGCCCGGGCGGCGCCGACGGCTTCGCGCAGGCGTGCCAGGTAGCCACCGCCGTTGCCGAAGCGGTCCACGATGGACCGCTGGACGTCCATCACGAGCAGGGCGCTGTGGGCCACGTTCGGTGTCCTTTCGTGAGGTGGATCCGATCCCCAGGGATCCGGGTGAACATGTGACCGGTCAGGGTGTCCCGCTGGGCTGCGGTCAGGCGCTCCAACGAGTGGGCCGCCGCCTGTGTCCTCAGGCGTGGGTCGGCTAGGGGCTACCGATGTGTCCGCGTTCAACGGATCACTCCGTGGGCTGGACGAGTTCCAGGTCGACGGTCGTGGTGTCGGCGTGGTCGAGGACGACGGTGGAGGAGACCGGCGGGTAGCCGGCGGCGACGAGCGTGTAGGCGCCGGGGGCGAAGTCGGTGAGCGTGTAGAGGCCGTCGTCCTCGGTGACCGCCGTGGCGACGGGGATGCCGTCGGTGTCGAGCAGGGTGATGCGGGCGTCGGCGACGGGCCGGCCGGTGCGGCCGTGGCGGACGGTGCCGGCGAGCGCACCTGCGGGGTTCAGCGTCACGTCGTGCCCCGTGGCGTCGCTCGGGCCGACCTCGACCGGTGCGGCCACCGGGCGGTGCCCGTGCGCGCTCACCTGGAGGGTGAACGGGCCCGGAAGCAGGCCGAGGAGGGCGTAGCCGCCGTCCGGGCCGGTCGTCGTGGTGGAGACGACGTCGCCGTGGGCGTCGATGACCACGACGGTCGCCTCCGTCACCGGTGTGCCGTCCGCGTCCCGCACGGTGCCGCGCAGGCCCGTGGCGCGCGCCATCGTCACGGTGCAGGAGGCCGGCTGGTCGCCGACGGCGAGGTCGACGGCCCGCGGTTGGTGGCCCACGGCCGACGCGACCAGCGTGTAGGACCCGGGGCGCGGCCGGGGCAGGACGCAGCCGCCGTCCTCGCGTGTGCGGGCTCGGGCCGTCTGGTGACCGCGACGGTCGACGAGGGTGAGCGTGGCAGCGGCGACGGGGCGTCCGGCGGGGTCCTCCACCCGGCAGACGACGGTGGGGGTGTTCGCGTCGCCGGCCGCGGCTGCGCTCGCCGCGGCCGGTGGGGAGGCGGCCTCCGCGGTCGTGGCGGGAGCCGCCTGGGCGCGCCCGCGGATCAGCGAGGCGGCCGCGGCGGCCAGGGACATCGCGATGGCCAGGGAGAAGACCACGACCAGGCCGTCGTGGAAGGGCGGTGAGATGAGGTGCGGGAAGAACTCCCGGCCGGTCAGCTTCGCGGCGTTGGCCGGCGGCAGCTGGCCGAGGATGCTCTGACCGAGCAGGTTCTGGACGGGGTTGTAGCCGAGGAAGGCGGCGAACAGGACTCCCACTGGCGGGAGTTGGGCGACGGCGTGCGCGGCCTGGGCCGGGACGCCCTGGGCGGTCAGCCCGGAGCTGAGCGTCTGCGGCAGGGAGCCGGAGAGCCCGGCCACCATGAGCGAGAAGAAGACGCCCATGGACAGCACCATGCCGGCGTTCTGGAACGTGGCGCGCATGCCCGAGGCGGCGCCGCGGGCCTCGGCCGGCACGCTCGACATGATGATCGATGTGTTGGGGGCGGCGAACAGGCCGCCACCGAGGCCGTTGAGGAAGATCAGCAGTGCGAAGACCCCATAGCCGAAGTCGGTGGGCAGGGCGAGCAGTCCGGCGAACGAGGCGGCCATCACCACGAACCCGGCGGCGGCGAACAACCGCGCACCGTACCGGTCCGACAGGTATCCCGAGACGGGGCCGGCGACCAGGAAGCCGATGGTCAGCGGAAGCATGTAGATCCCGGCCCACAACGGGGTGTCGGCGTAGTCGTAGCCGTGCAGGGGCAGCCAGATGCCCTGCAGCCAGATGATGAGCATGAACTGCAGCCCGCCCCGGGCGATGGCGCCCAGCAGCGCGGCCGCGTTGCCGCCCGCGAAGGCGGTGTCGCGGAACAGGCGCAGGGGGAACATGGGCTCGGCGACCCTCGCCTCGATCACGCAGAAGACGACGAGGACGACGACGCCGCCGATCAGCCCGGCCAGCACCCAGGGGTTCGTCCAGCCCATCGTGTGGCCGCCGTACGGCTGGATGCCGTAGGTGATGCCGGCGAGCAGCGCGGTCAGCCCGACGGCGAAGGTGAGGTTGCCCCACCAGTCCATGCGTCCCGGCGTGCGCACGCCGGTCTCGTGCAGCGACTTGTACGCCCACACCGTCCCGATGAGGCCGATCGGCACGTTGACCCAGAAGACCGAGCGCCAGTTCCACGTCACCAGTGCCCCGCCCAGCACCAGGCCGAGGAACGACCCGGCGATGCCCGCGACCATGTTGACGCCGAGCGCCATGCCCCGCTGCCGGGCCGGGAAGGCGTCGGTGAGGATGGCAGCGGAGTTGGCCATCAGCATGGCGCCGCCGAGGGCCTGCACGATCCGCCAGCCGATCAGCCACAGCGCCCCGCTCCCTCCGTGGAAGGGGTCGAGGGAGAGGATCACCGAGGTCAGGGTGAAGATCAGGAATCCGGCGTTGTAGATGCGGACCCGGCCCCACATGTCGCCGAGCCGGCCGAGGGCGACCACCAGCACGGCGGTGACGAGCATGTAGCCCATCAGCATCCACAGCAGGTAGCTGACATTGGACGGCTGGAGCGGATCGAGCCGGATGCCGGTGAAGATCCCCGGCAGGGAGATCAGGACGATCGAGCTGTTGATGGTCGCGAGCAGGATGCCGAGTGTGGTGTTGGTCAGTGCCACCCACTTGTATCGGGGGTGGTCGACGCCGATCCATGCGCTGCGTCCGCGTTGCCGGGCGGGGCGTGTTTCGGCCGTGCCGTGGGTCGATTCCTCAGTAGCCATGGGGCTGCTCTCTCTGCTGCCTTCCGTGGGAGCCCGCGGGCTCCGCCGACTTCGAATCCGCGGCGGGCGGCTCGAGGCCTTCCGCGGCGGACAGGGGGCGGATGGAGCGCGGGCGCCGGACGCCGGTGGGCATCCGCCCGGACCGGACGGGGCGCCGGTGGGCATCCGTCCGGTTCTGGCGGCGCGGGGATTCGACGGCCCTGGACAGCGACCGGCGGTTCTCCCGGTCAGGCCATGTCGTCCGGTTGGCCGTTCAAGCCTGCGGGCTCGTCGACGATCCGCCGCACGAGTGGCAGGGCGGTCCGCATCGCCGAGCCCAGGGCTCGCCGCTCGTCCTCCGAGAGCGCGGCCAGCCGGCGGACCAGCCTCGCGTTCCTCTCCCTTCTGCGCTCCGCCAGCACGTCACGCCCGGCATCGGTGATGGCGACCAGCGTCACCCGTCCGTCGTCGGGGTCGCTGACCCGTGTGGCCAGCCCTTTGTTCTCCAGCCGCTGGACGAGCTGGGTCATCGACGGCTGAGCGACTCCTTCCGCCACCGCCAGCGCGGTCAGCCGGCTCGGCCCTTCCCGCTCCAGCCGGCCCAGCGTGGAGGCGGTCGTGAAGCTCATGCCGCGACGGTCCACCAGGCTCCGCACCACGGCGCCCGCGACGTCGGCCAACGCTCCGGCGATCTCCTCCGGCTCCATCTCGTCCACCCTTCGATTAATATCACTGACCTATATAGTTTCCCTATTAAAAATGGGTAAGAGCGTCAGCGACGGGGACGGAGCGGCCACGCCGGTACGCGCGGGCTACGGCCGTCATCGCCCGGCTGCTGTTCCGTACCCTGACGGCATGCGCATGCGCCCCACCCTGAGCTGGACCCCTGCCGAGGACCTGCCGCCGGGTACCACCGATCTGGAGCCGGTCGCCGATGCGCTGAGCACCCGAGGTGTGCTGGTCCTCAGCGGAGCGGGAATCTCCACGGAGTCGGGCATCCCCGACTACCGGGGTGAGGGGGGCAGTCTGAGCCGGCACACTCCGATGACCTACCAGGACTTCACCGCCGACGCACACGCCCGGCGCAGGTACTGGGCGCGCAGCCACCTCGGCTGGCGCACCTTCGGCCGAGCCCGCCCCAACGCCGGACATCGGGCCGTGGCCGCCTTCGGGCAACACGGCCTGCTCTCGGGTGTCATCACCCAGAACGTGGACGGCCTGCACCAGGCCGCAGGCAGCGAGGACGTCGTGGAACTCCACGGAACCCTGGCCCGGGTCGTCTGTCTCTCCTGCGGCGCCTTCAGCCCGCGCCGCGAACTCGCCCAGCGGCTGGAGGAGGCCAATCCGGGCTTCGCGCCGGTGGCCGCAGGCATCAATCCCGACGGTGACGCCGACCTCACGGAAGAACAGGTCGGAGACTTCCGCGTGGTGCCCTGCACGGTCTGTGGCGGCATCCTCAAACCCGACGTGGTGTTCTTCGGCGAAGCCGTTCCGCGGCAGCGAGTCGAACACTGCCGGGAGCTGGTCCGTGCGGCGACCTCACTGCTGGTCCTGGGCTCCTCGCTGACGGTGATGTCCGGGCTCCGCTTCGTCCGCCAGGCAGCCCAAGCCGGGAAGCCGGTCCTGATCGTCAACCGGGACCCGACCCGGGGCGACCAGCACGCCCTCACCAGGGTTTCCCTCCCGCTGGGGAAAGCGCTCACCACCGTGGCAGAGCGGCTGGGCATGCCCGTCAACAGCCAGGCACCGCCCAGACCGTGACCGTGGTCGGCCTCTGCCTCAACGGGCTACCGACGGAGGAGACGACGAGGTCGACGGAGGAGTCATGGCCGGACGCTCGCGGTAGGCGGCGATCGCGGTCTCGGCAAACGAGCGGATCAGTGGATTGGTGTCGCCCTCGTTCCATGCCACCACCACCCGGCTCGGCGGCATGTCGATCGGCGGCACCACGGCGAGCCCCTCTCCCGGCTCGTGGTCCAGGAGAGTCATGCCGACCGTGCCGTTCCAGAGAACGGCCAGTCGGCATTCCTGGCGCCAGGGTGTGGACCAGCCGGTGCGCGGCTGGGCGCGTCCTGAGCGAGCCGGCGGCGCACGGTGGAGGCCGGCAGGAAGGGCGCGATGCCGCGCTTGACGGCCTCGCTGGCCAGTTCGGGCGTTGTCCAGCGGGACAGCGGCGTGCCGGTCTCGGCGGGCAGTTGGCAGGCGAGGCCTTGACCTGAGCGGCGTGCAGCGGGGTGCAGGAGGGCGGGCGTCCGGTGCACTTGCGGTCGGCGAGGCCCGGCATGCCCAGATCGGCGAAGCGGGCCGTTCGGCAGCCCACGGGCCGCGTGCAGCACTGTCTTGGTTCTCCTCCATTGACGAATCCGGCCTGCACCGGCACGGGGGGACGCCGCCCCCGGGCTCGTAGCCGAAACCGTGCCGGACAGGGTGTCACACGCCCGCATGAGGCACACCAAGCCGCCTTCTTCAGCCCTTGGTGTGCGCCTGTTCCAGCTCGTGGGTCTGCGGGAGGTCACGCTCGCGGCGCATCGGGCTCATGGCGAGGATGAGCCAGGAGGGTGCGACGATGCCCGTCATGATCCACATGGCAGGCCGGTATCCGACGGCGTCGCCGAGCATGCCGCCGAGCAGAGACCCGATCGGGATGGTGCTGTGGTTGATCATCATGGCCGTGGCCACGACCCGGCCGAGCATGTGTGGCGGGCAGTAGGTCTGCCGGAAGCTGCCGACCACGATGTTGGCCACGGAGATGCCGGTCCCGACGAGGAAGGATCCCATCGCGAACAGCGCCAGCCCCGGTCCGGGCGTGGTCATGGGCAGGAGGAGCACGAACGGCGCGGTGGCGATCTGCAGGAGAAGCAGCCCGCGGGCGGTGCCGAACCGTCGGCTGACCCTGGTGGCCACCAGGGCGCCCACGATGCCGCCGGTGCTGCCGCTGGTCAGCAGCAGTCCGACCATGGCCGGGTTCAGCCCGACGGTGCGGACCAGGAACACGACCTGGACCGCCTGGTAGCCCATCAGCGCCATGTTGATCACGGCACCCCAGGCGACCATCGGCCGCAGGTACCGGTCCCGGCCCACGAAGCGGAGCCCTTCGGAGATCTGCTGCCGAAGGGGGGCGCGTTCCTCGTGCGGAGTGGTGTCCGGCTCGACCACGCCGATCCGCTTCAGGCAGACCGCGGAGACCAGGAACGTCACCGCGTCGACCAGGAGCGCGAAGACCGCGCCGAACGCCTGGGCGAGCAGCCCCGCCGCCCCCGGCCCGGCGACCCGGGTGGCGGCCTCGCTGCCCTGCAGCTTGGCGTTGCCCTCCAGGAGGTCGCGGCCGTCGAGCACGATCCGGATGTACGAGTGGTAGGCGGTGTTGAAGCACACCGCCGCAGTGCCGCAGGTCAACGCGGCGACCAGCAGGTGCTGAAAGGTGAGTGCGTCGAGCCACGCCGCCAGCGGAATGCTCACCAGTGCCGCGACGGCCACCAGATCACACGCGATCATCAGGGGCCGTTTGCGCATCCGGTCCACCCATGCCCCCACCGGCAGGCCCACCAGCAGCCAGGGCAACCACACCGACGCAGCGAGCAGACCGACGGCGGTGGCGCCGGCGTCCAGCACCTCGACCGCGATCAGCGGCAAGGCCACCACGGTGATGCTGTTACCCAGCCCACTCACGGTCTCGCCCACCCAGAGCAGGCGAAAGTCCCGTTGGGCGAATATCCCCCACCGCGTTCGGGGCCGGTCCGGCGTGTCATTCATCGGGTCCACCCGACGCATCATGCCGTGAGCACTTACAACCTGCCGCAGTGTTTGTGCAGTTGGGTGCCCCGACTCCACGGTCCACCGGCTCGTCTTCAGCCGTCCTTGCCCCGGTCTCACCACATCGTCGCCAACGTCGCCGGCAGACCCGCCCGGAACAGCACTTGCGGGACCGTGCGTTCCGTCCACGGGATCTGGGTGATCAGCAGGGCGCAGACCATGGCCCAGGCCGCCTGGCCCAGCGGCAGCGGCAACTCCCGTTTTTTGGGTCTCACCCTCCGTCGCGTACAGGTCGATGCCCACCCCGGCGAGGGCCAGGCAGAGCATGGCCAGCCAGCGGATGCCGCGCAGCAGACGGTAGGAGGCGTCGTCCAGGCCGCTGCGCATCGGCGCGGAGTCCGGGGCGGCGGCCAGCGCGTCGGCGTACAGGGTGGCGGCCTGCGCCGCCTTGAGGCCGGGTGCGGTGGCCGCCTTCCTCGTCTGCCGGGCCAGGGCCTGCTCGTGCTGCGGGTCGAGCCGGAGGATGGCCTCGTCGAGCTGGTCGGCGACGGTCCGGTTGCCCGCCATGTCGGCGATCAGCCAGGCCACCTCGTAGGCGTACACCTCCTCCGGTCCCAGCCGGATGGCCTCCTGAACAAGATCGCCCGCCTCTCGCAGGGCGGCGCCTTGGTCCTCGCGCCGGACCTGGCCGCCGTTGGCCCGCCCGGAGGCGGATCCCTCTGACGCGCCAGAGCCAGTCGGCGAGCAGCGCGTAGCCGTACCAGTGTTCCGGGGCGAGGCGGATCACCTCGTTCAGCACGTCCTCGGTCTCCAGGAAGCGGCCGGCGGCGCGCAGGGCGTGCGCGTGCATGACGAGCGCCCCGATGTCCTCGGAGTCCAGCGCCGGCGCCCGCTCCGTCGCCTCCAGGGCCTCCGGCCCGACCTTCTCGTCCCCGAGATGGCTGCAGGCGAGCCTGACCCAGGCCCGGACGTCGTCCGGGTCCTCCGCGAGCCGCCGCGCCAGCAGCTCCCGGGCCTCCTCGCACCGCTTCAGGTCGATGAGCACATCGGCCCGCTCCACGGCGGGGTGCACGGTCGCGGTCACAGCTTGCGCCTTTTCTTCAGGGGCGTCTCACGCTCAGGACGAGTCGCCGTAGCAGGCGGCGATCGCAGTCGCACGGTCGCGCAGGGCGGTGCGCAACGACTGCGGGGCCAGGGCTTCCGCGTCCGTGCTCAGCTGCCAAAGCGCCCATTCGGCGTGTCGTGAGTCCTGGAAGGTCACCTCCAGCCGCAGCCAGCCGTCTGCCTCGGGGTCTTCTGCGCGGACGGCCAGCGCGGCGTCCAGAAGGTCCTCCCGTCGCGCCGGGTTCACCCGTACCAGGACGGTGATGTGATCGCCACCGAAGAGGAACTGCGCGGAACGTTCCCGCCAGACCCGGTCCAGATCGACCCGATTCGGGCGCTGTGCCGTTTCCGGGAGCTCTTCAGCAGCCAACACCCGCGACAGCCGGTAGGTGCGGTCCGCGCCAGATCTCGTGGCCAGCAAGTAGCCACGGTCGCGTACGGTGACCAGGCCGATCGGGTCCACCGTGCGCCACTGTGGTGTCTGGCCCGTGGCCGCGTAGTGGATGCGCAGTTTGTGGCCGGCGAGCACCGCGCGCCGGACCTCGATCATGATGGTGTCGGGCACCTCTTCGGTGACCAGCCGACGTGAGAGCAGATCGCTCTCCGGGTCGACGAGAAATCGCTGGGCCGCGTCGCTCGCGGTGGCCCGGTGGCCTTCGGGCAGCGCGTCGACCACCTTCCGCATGGCCGAAGCGAGCGCCGAGCCGAGGCCGAACACCTGCTCGCCCCGCCCTGATCCGGCGGTCAGCAAGGCAAGGGCCTCGTCGTGGTTCAGACCGGTGAGCTCGGTCCGGAAACCGGGCGACAACGCGAACCCGCCGTGCCGGCCGCGTTCGGCGTAGACCGGGACGCCGGCCGCGGACAGCGCCTCGATGTCGCGCAGCACGGTGCGGGTGGACACCTCCAGCTCCCTGGCCAGCGTGTCCGCAGTCAGCCGACCGCGCTGACGCAGCAGCAGAACCAGCGAGACCAACCGGTCGGCGCGCATACGGAAACCCTATCGAAATACATGACTGAGGATGTCGTGATTTGCTGCGAGGCTCGTTGTCACGACGTCGCAGCCGGCGGTTGCCGAGCCGATGGACGTACGTACTCCCCATGATCGAACGGAGCTGACGTGGCAGTGGAACGAACGGCGGTCAACCCGGTGACGTGGTCGACGGAGGTGGGATTCAACCAGGGTGAGGTCGTCTCCGGGCACACCCGGACCCTGTACATCTCGGGGCAGACTGCGATGAGCGACGAGGGCAAGCCCCAGCATGACGGTGACATGGCGGCGCAGTTGGCGCTGAGCATCGACAACCTGGAGGCCGTGCTCGACGGGGCCGACATGTCTCTGGCGAACGTCGTCCGGCTCAACGTCTACACGACCGACGTCGATCTGCTTTTCCAGCACTACGGCGTGCTGGCCGGGCGGTTGGCCGCCGCCGGTGTGGCGCCTACCACCACGATGCTCGGGGTGACGCGGCTGGCGATTCCCGGCCAGCTGGTCGAGCTTGAGGGAACCGCCGTCGCGTGATGTGACCTCGCCGCCTCTGCCACCGGTGCCGGTCGAACCGGCACCGGTGGTCAAGTGCCCCGTATTCACGGCCCGTAGCGGCACCCTTCCGGAACCATGGCTGCAGCGGCGATCAGCGAGTGCCGCACCGGCTTTCAGCCATCGCGCTGGTGCCCCTCCTTCCCCACTCTTTGCAGGACAGGTCTTAGTCTTCCCTGCAGGGCCGGTGGCGATTTTCGGCCTGCCAGGTGATGAAATCAGTCACGTGGGCCGAGGTGAACACCGAGAGCAGGGCCCCCGAGCGCGGACGCGAGTCCCGGCTCCACGGCTCGATGAGCTACCGCCCTGCCGAAATCCTGTCAGGAGGACCGTTGCACCACGATGAGCGGGCAGACCGGCCCGGTAGCCACGGCGAGCACCAGATCCAACGTGAGTTGGGCACGGTCGGCCGCGCCGACCGCTTCTACGACGAGCAGGTTCTGGACCGGCTCAACCCACGTATGAAGGAGTTCGTGGCCCGCCAGGAGATGTTCTTCCTCGCGACTGCGGACAGTCACGGCGAGTGCGACAGCACCTTCCGGGCCGGCCCGCCGGGGTTTCTCCGGGTACTCGACGACACGACCCTGGCATACCCGGAGTACCGCGGGAACGGCGTCATGGCCTCGCTCGGCAACATCCGGGAGAACCCACACATCGGCATGCTGATGATCGACTTCTCTCAGGACCGCATCGGTCTCCATGTGAACGGCCGCGCACAGCTGGTCACCGATGACACGATGCGCCAGAGGGTTCCAGACCTACCGGTCGATCCGGTACCCGGCCGCCGCCCCCACATGTGGGTGGAGGTCGAGGTCGAGGAGGCGTACATCCACTGCTCGAAGCACATACCGAGGCTGGTCAAAGCACCGGTCCGGCAGAACACCAGCAGTGCGGACCGTTCCGCCGGCGACGGCGAGCAGGCCTGGGGCACCGACGACGCCAGGCGCAAGGGTGGCGACTACTTCGGAGCGGCGGCCCAGGAGCGCGGGCTGACTCCCCGCTGACGGCCGGCCGGGATTTGCCGCCGGCACCACTGCTCGCGCCTGTCGGCGCCCCCTCCCCCACCGCGGCGAAACCCTGTCCGATGGCCGGGGCGAGGCGACCACCACCGGACAAGGGAGGGGCCCGCCCCCGGACACCGCAGGTCAGGACGGGCTTCCCGTCCCGGACATGTCCCGGACGGGAGTCCTGCTTGGCGGTCACCTGCTGTGGTGCCAGAGTCTCCGTCGACACGACCGCCCGGGGCGTTCCCGGCGTGACGCATGTGTCGTCCGGTTCCGGCAATCGCCCTACGACCTAGGAGACTCATGAAGCTCCGTAAGCTCGCACTGGGAATCGCGTCCGCTGCTGCTGCCTTTTCCCTGGCCGCAGCCACTCCGGCAAGCGCGCAGGAGGACCGGGGGGTGACGCACGCGGTGAAGGCCCCGGCCGACTACGAGTTCGTCACCTACTACTACTGGCTCGAGGACTGCCGTCAGGCCGGCTACCAGGGCCAGAAGGACGGGGTCTGGACGAAGTGGAAGTGCATCGACGGTAGCTGGATACCCGGCGACGACTATGAGCTCTGGGTCGTCTACAAGTAAGTAGCGGCGGCGCTCCTGTGCCTTTGGCCCGCTGCGTTGACGGCCGGACGGTGACCGCTGTCCGGCCGTCCTCGTTGCGCCCACGAAGCCACACTCGCCGACTGCCAGGCCGATCAACGTCGATGGCAGGGTGTTTCAGTGGGTACGCCCGTTACGCCCGCGGCGGCGGACGACGAGGACGACGGCGCCCAGCACAGCAGCCCCGGCTGCGGTGACGATGAGCGTGCGGCCCACGCCCGTCACGGCCGGAGTGCCGCCGGACGGTGCCGCCGCAGTCGGCGTGCCGAAGGCGAAGGTGGTGCTGTCGTTGGAGGCGTCCGGGTCGTGAAGGGGGATGCCGGCCGGGCCGGGACGCACGGTCGCCGTGCCCTTGGCGCCGTCGTAGGTCCTGGCCGGCTTCACCCACAGTTCGAACAGCTGGCTCTCGCCTGCGGCGACACCGAACGGCACGGTGCACACGTAATGCCGGTGCCCCGCCTCGAAAGGTGCAGTCGTGGTGCCGCTGACCCAGCGACGGCAGGGGCCGTAAGGGCTGTCCTCCTCCTCCATGTGAGCGGTGCCGGTCGCGACCACACCCTTGGGCAGGACGACGTCGATCACGGCGACGGACTTGTCGTCGACCCCGTACGCGGAGGCCGGTCCGCGGTTCACGGCGTTGATGTCCAGGGTCCATTCGCCCGCCCTGCGGCCCGGTTTCGTCGTGGCATCGGCCGCGAGATCCGCGGAGTTGTCGGCCGCGACGGTGAACCGGCCCTCGGCATCGTTCTCGAATCCGCCTCCCGCTCCGGACGCCCGCACCAGGGTGAGCGCCGGGCCGGTGCCCTGGTGACTGCCGCCGCCGGGTTGTTCGCGCGGCTTCAGCAGGCGGACCGAGTAGTCGGTCACGGCGGTCAGGGTGCGCTTGCCGACCGTGGCGGTCAGGGGGCTGCTCAGCTCCACGGTGCCCCCCGCGGGCACGGAGTCCGAGGAGATCGGGAAGACGCACGTGACGGATGCCTGGCCGCCGGGTTCGCGGGGATCATCGCCTTCGCCGTAGGCGCAGTTGGAGAACTTACGGTCGAAGAGCAGACCGCCCACCGATTCCCAACGCAGCATGATGCGCCGGTCAGTGGCCAGATCCCCGGTGTTGCGCAGCCGGAGCGGCACATCGATCCGGGAACCGATCCTGGCGTGCGTCACGTCCGGCACCCGGCCGACGACCAGGTTCGGGGTGCCGACCACCACCTTCGCCTTCGCGGTGGCGCCGGTGGCGTGGTCGGCGGTGAGGGTGTACGTGACCGTGCCGCCGGCGCCCGGTGCGGCTCCCGCGTCCGCACGCAGGGTGAATGCGACCGAACGGCTCTGCGCGGCGTCCTCGTTGACGCAGGTGAGGACCCGCGCGTCTGCCGTGCACCGCGGGTCGTCGACCGTGACACTCGCGATGCCCGACAGGTCACGTGCGTCGATGACGAGCGAATCGTCCGTGGGAACGGGGACCTGCGCCCCGCCGTCCCAGAACATCCAGCCCACGGTGACCGACTGCGCCCCCGACCCCACGTTGATCTCCTCGTCGGCGCTGATCGTCGCGTACGCCCGAGTCGGCAGGGGAGACGGTGTCGACGGCGTGACAGAGGGATCGTCGCCCACGGCGATCGCGCTGGGCGCCAGGGCGAGCACCAAGGCAGCCAGCGTTGCCCCGAACACCGTGCGCTTGGAGTCCATGCACGTTTGATGCGCGAGATGTCCTGAAAGTTGCGGCCCCGGACTGCCCGGCGGCAGGAATCCGCGGGGTATCCGCCCGCCGCGCACCGTCGCGGTAACCGTCCCCCTGGCTGACGGTGAGCCAGATAACGCCGATGCGACTCGGTGTGTGCCGTATCACGCACTCAAAGGCGTCTAAGTTGCGTGCATCACAGCGGAAATGTCCATTTAGCATCCATCCTCGAAACGGACATCGCCGCCCGAAGTGGATCTCATCGGCATCCTCTGGGCGCGACGCCTCAAAGTGACCTACGACACAGCACTCGTGACGTTCCCCTGTCCCCCGTTGAAAGGTGCCCCGCTATGGCCGCTTACCTCTGCCCTCCTGCCGTGATACACGGCGAGCACTCCGTAACTACCAGCCAGATCGTGGCAGAGGTGAGCGACCGGCACCCGCACGCGGCATGGGCGCCGCGGATCGACGGCATCGCGGCCAGTACGGGCATCGACACCCGCGGGTGGATGCTGCCGCTGGAGACCGCCGTCGCGCCCGGCAGCGGCAGCGCCCTGCGGGCCGTCGGCATCGAGCCGGCCCAAGAGGCGCTGGCCCGCGGCGGGTTCACCCAGCAGGACGTGGACCGCGCGATCGCCACCCTCGAGACCATACCCGCGCCGCAGACCATTCAGGAGCGCACAGCGCCGGCCTGGGAGGCCGTCCGGTCCTACGGGGAGCGTGCGGCGCGCGGGGCCTTGCAGATAGCCGGGCTCGACGCCGCGGACATCGACTGCGTGATCACCAGTAACTCCACCACCCCGGCGCTGCCGGGTCTGGACATAGCCCTGGCCAACAAGCTTCAGCTGCGCAGTGACGTGATGATGCTGCCGGCGACGCAGTGGGCCTGTATCGCGGGGACCCGCTCCCTGGCCCTGGCGGCAGATCTCGTGGCCGCGGACCCCGACCGGGTGGTCCTGATCGTCATCGCGGAGGCGCTGAGCACGACCTACCAGCCCGCGGACGACACCCTTGAGTCTCTGATCGTCCGGTTGCTGTTCGCGGACACCGCGGTCGCCGCGGTGGTCACGGGCCGCCCGAGGCCCGAGTCGGTGCTGCGGCTGGACGCCGCCTGGCACCACACCCTGCCCGGCACGCAGGACCTGCACCGCCTGGAGACACGGGCGGACGGCACCCACTTCGTCATGGACCGGCGCGGACCGCGCGCCGTGCAGGAGACGGTCACCGCGATGTGGGAGTGGCTGCGCGTCCGTTACCAGGACGAGCCCGACTCCTGGCACCCCGACGTTCTGCTCGCGCACCCCGGCGGGACCCGGGTGCTGGAGTACATGGAGCAAACGATGCCCGCCGCGTGGCCGTCGGGGCTGCTGGACTACAGCCGGGACAGCTACACCAGCGGCAACCGCGGAGGCGCCGCCGTGTTCGACATCCTGCGGCGGGCGCATGACGCCGGGCAGCAGAAGCCCGGCAATCGCGCCGTTCTGTACGCGGCGGCACCGGGTCTCACCGCGACCGCCCTGGAAGGGGAGTGGCTCTAGAGCGAGGCCGCGCTACCTCGCGACTTCCGCCCAGACCACCTTCCCGGTGTCCGTCCACCGCACTCCCCACCGGGTGGTGACCCTGTGCACGACGCCCAGGCCACGACCGCCGTCGTCGAGCAGTCCGCCCCGCCTCAGAAGTGGCCTGCCGTTGCCGGTGTCGCCCACCTCGCACAGCAGGCCGTGACCGGCCCTGATCAGCCGTACCGTGATGGGACCGGTGGCGAAGCGCACCGCGTTCGTGACCAGCTCGCTGACCAGCAGCACCACGCTGTCCCGGGTGTCGTCCCTGGTGCGCCATTGCCTCAGCAGCGCGGAGACCTGCGCGCGGGCACGGGCGGGGGCGTCGCGGCGGGCGGGCAGCCGCCAGGTCGCGGTGTCCCCCTTGCGGTAGCCGATCATCCGCGCGAGCAGCAGCGTCACATCGTCGCGCTGGCGCGCGGGCGCCAGCACGGAGACGACGTGCCGTGCGGCCTGCTGCAGGGCGTCCCAGGGATGCACCGTGGACACGGCATCCGCCAGCCTGCCGATGCCCTCGTCGATCGACACGGCCGGATCCTCCACCAGGCCGTCGGTGTAGAGGGCGAGCAGGGAGCCCGGGGGTGCGTCGAACGTGTGCACGTCGAACGGCTCCCGCAGCGCGAACTCGGCGCCCAGGCCGGGGTGCGGGCGGACCGCGAGCGGGCCCGCGTGCCCGTCCGGGGAGACCAGGACCGGGGGGAGGTGGCCTGCGCTGGACAGCGCCACGTGGTGGCTGACCGGGTCGTAGAGGGCGATGCAGCACGTCGACCCCAGGGCGCTGTAGCCGGCCGCCAGCCCGGACTCCGCGTCGTCCAGCAGCGTCACGGTCTCGTCCAGGTGCTCCAGTACCTCGTCGGGCGCGAGCCCCGCGGACAGCAGCGCGCGGGCCTCCATACTGAGCTGGCCCATCGTTGCCGCGGCTCCCAGGCCATGCCCGACGACGTCACCGACCACCAGGGCGGTACGGCCGTCAGGCAGCGGAAAGCTGTTCACCCAGTCGCCCCCGACACCCGCGCTGTCGGGTGTGGCGGGCTGGTAGACGCTGGCGATCTGGATGGTGTCGCCGCCGGTCCGGGGCAGGAGCCGACGCTGCAACGCCAGCACCTGCGTGTGCTCGCGCTGGTGCTGACGAGCCAGATCGACGTGATGGGCGGTCCTGGCCACCAGTTCTTGCAGGTCGAACAGCTCGCTGTCGCGGAAGGGGCAGTCCGCCCGCCGCCAGACCTCCGCCACGCCCAGGACGACGGGCGGCGCGCCGTCCAGGACCAGTGGTATGCACGCCACACCCGCCGACCGCTCACCGGGCACCAGGGCACGCGCGACCCGCGGACTGGCGAATACCCGCTCGACCGCCTCACGGTCGGGTATGACGATGGTCTGCGGAGCATCGTCCCGCAGTACCGCCTGCGCCAGCAGGCGACTCGCGTCGCGGGGAAGATCGTCGCCCGGAGTCACATAGCCCTCGGGCCACGCCCGGTCCGGCACCAGGGCCGCTCGCCGCAGTCGGATGGGACCCTTCGCCCGACCGGTGACGCCCTCGCCCGTCCACACGGCGAAGTCGAGGTCGACGGCGGCCACGTCTCCCCAGGCCAACAGCGACTCCGCCAGCGACTGCGCGGTCTCGCCGATGTCCAGCGAGGTACCGATCGCGGTCTCGGCCGCGTAAAGGTGCAACCTCCTCGCCATGGCGATCAACGAGACGGTCAGGCCCTCCTCAGGCGCCGCTGCGGGCAGGATGCTCATCGAGACCACCAGCTCCGACCCGTCGCCGCGCCGCAGGCGCTGGATGCGGGCGACGTGCGCCTCTCCGGTCTCCACGACCTGCCGCAACCGCCGCGTGACCGTCGGTACGTCCCCCGGGGGCAGGAGATCGACGAACGGCTTCCCGGCCACGGCGTCCAGACCCGCGAATACGGGGGCGTCCAGATTGCAGCGGGTGATGATCAGATCCCTGTCCAGGTTGACCGCGCCGAGGATCTGCTCCTGACCGCCGGCTGCCGGGTCACCGGGTACGTGCCGGCGCGTGGTGCGGTCACCCTGCGCGTCGGCAGGATCGGCGGCCGCGTCCGCTCCACCGCGCGGGATGTAGCGCCCCAGGGCGCGACTGACCAGGTCGAACGCCGATGGGGACGAGGGCGACGGTGTGGAGTCCATGCGGCTCTCTCAGCAGTCCCCGGCGCGGTGCCGGGGCAGTACTCGGACCCGTGCGGCGGGGCCCCGAGATCCCTGACGCACACCTCATTGAATAACACCGGGGGCCGCTTCGCCCACAGCAGCGAATCGCACCGTGAACACGCACAGTGAGGGAATGCTGTGGCGGACGGGCCGTGCTCACCCTCCCGGGGCCGACCTGCGGACCTCGGGCGACCTGGCCTGCCCAGCCGGAATGACGGGCCGCGACCACGTCACATCGCGCCGGTGCCGGCGCCGTGGAGCGCTAGCGTCTTTCCCGAAGGAGGTGGGGGCGGGTGGACGTCATCGGCTGGCTGCTGAAAGGTGACCCGGCGATCCGCTGGCAGGTACTGCGTGATCTCACCGACGCGCCCGTGGAGCAGGTCACGGCCGAACGGGCCCGTGTCGCGGGCGAGGGCTGGGGCAGTCGGCTGCTGGCCCTCCAGCAACCGCACGGCCAGTGGCCCTCCGACGTGCCCGCGTTCCGCTCCGAGGCCGCGGAGAAGTGGTGGCATTCGCTCGGACCTGCACGGCAGGGCACCCTGTTCCCCGCGTGGACCTCCACCACCTGGAGTCTGGTGTTGCTGCGGGCGTTCGGTGTCGAACCGGACAGTGCGGGGGCGCGCCACGCCGTCGGTCTGGTGCGCGAGAACGTCCAGTGGGAGCACGACGGCGAGCCGTTCTTCTCAGGGGAGGTGGAGCCGTGCGTCAACGGCCGGACCGTGGCGCTCGGAGCCTACTTCGGCATGGACGTCACGCTGATCGTCGAGCGGCTCCTCGGCGAGCAGATGGCCGACGGCGGGTGGAACTGCGAGCAGGAGAACGGCTCCACCCGGGGGTCGTTCCACACCACGATCGACGTGCTGGAAGGGCTGCTCGAATACGAGTCGGCGACAGGAGGCGCCCCCGAGGTGGCCGACGCCCGGCTCCGCGGCCAGGAGTACCTCCTGGAGCGGCGGCTGTTCCGGCGGCTGTCGACCGGCCGGGCAATCGACCAGGACCGCAAGACCAACGGTCCGGCAGCCTGGACGAAGTTCTCCTGTCCGACCTTCTGGCACTACGACGTACTACGCGGTCTCGACTACCTGCGCGCGGCCGGCGTCACCCCCGACGACCGGGTCGCCGAGGCGATCGACCTGGTACGGGCCAAGCGCGACGCGGACGGCCGCTGGCCGCTGGAGAACCCCCATCCCGGCGAGCTGCACTTCCCCATCGACGACGGCGAGGGGAAGCCGAGCCGGTGGAACACCCTGCGGGCCACGCGCGTCCTCAGGTGGTACGAGCAGCAGGAACTCTGTCGGCCTGCCGGCCGAAGCCCCGGGGACCCCACGGGCCGCATGGACCACCCGTGCTCAGCCCTCGACGCCGGTGGCGGAGTCGGACGCGCCGACCGGCTTGGACTCCGGTGATCCACGTTGCCTCAGGTAGATGGCGAGGACGGCCATGGAGGCGACGGCCAGCAGTTCGGACTGCCAGTTCTGCAGTGTGCGGCTCCAGAAGTCCGCGGCGGACAGGTACTCCGTCCAGCTGATGGGGGCTTGCAGCCGGCGCAGTTGCTCTTCGTTGTAGGCGGCGACACCGGTGACGGACTGGGTCAGCCACGACAGCAGGAAGACGGCGCCCATCACCAGCCCCAAGGAGCGGGAGTACACAAAGCCCCGCCAGTCCGTGGCCGCGGCCCAGCGCGGAGAGTCGCCTTTGGCGTACGGGCCCACCATCTGGTCCCTGTCGGACTCGGTGCCGGCCTTGTCCAGTTCCTTGGATTCCGGTGAGCCGCGCTGCAGCAGCCAGACGGTGGCGAAGATGTAGAGGAAGAACTGCAGGTATTCCGACTGCCAGTTCTCCGTGACGTCAACGGCGAAGTCCGAGGACGTGAGGTAGGCGCCGAAGCCGAGGGGCGCCATACCGTCCGACACGAGTTGATTGTTGAACTCCGCGCGTCCGGCCACGGCCTGTCCGGCGAGTGCCAGCAGGAACGAGGTCAGGAAGAAGAGGCCGAGACTGTTGTGGCGGAGGAAGCGACGCGCACGACGCCCGGCCGGTGCGGTGTCCTCGCCGTGCTCCGGTGCCGGGGTCATCGGTGCATCAGTCCCAACGTCATGAAGTACGCCAGGCCGACCACGATCACGAGCAGTGTTCCCACGAACAACGTCTTCACGGTCCGTCACCCGCCCTCGATCTCGCACTGGTACGGGCGCTGCGGCCGGGGCCGGCACCCGGCCGCGGTGACCTTCCACCCCGCGGGAAAGCGGGCGAGGAAGAGGGTGTCGTGCTCCAGCACCACCCGGGCCTGATCACCGTAGACATCCACGCGCCGTACCGCGCCCGCCGCGGGAAGGCCCTGCTCACCGATCGCCTGCGCGCAGCTGCGCTTGGCCGACTGCTCCAGTTCCTCCCTGGTCGAGGGCGCGAGGGCGGTGCACAGGCGTTCACGCTGTCCGGTGTCGAGCGCCCGCTCGAATCGCGTCACTTGCGCGGTGACGCTGTCGCGCCGCTCGGAGGGCGTCCCGCAGGCACCGGCGGTGACGAGGACCACCACCGCCACGATGCCGGGGGTGCGCCGCCGTCCTGACATCCCGCCTCCCGTACGGCCCCGGCGGGACCGGGCCGCCCCGTCCGCCATGCGTTGATCAGCCGCTCACTCATGAGACACGGGCTCTTTGACGACTGCAACCGGTCCGGAGCCGATGGGGCGCGGGCAGGACGTCGCCTTGAGCCGACCGGTGTTCGATCTGCGGTTCCCGCACGGCCCGCAGATCGAGGAACTGTGACCGCCGGTCGCCGAGCCGTGGCCGTGCCGCGCCGTGCCGCGCCGTGCCGTGCCGGGGGCACGGGAACCGTTTCAGCCCTGCCGGTCCTGCCGGTCAGTCCTGCTTTCCGCGGCCTGTGAGCATGTCGCGCAGGCGGTCGACCATGCCGGTACCGGGCGCGAGGAGTTTGTTGGCGGGTGGGGTGTCCGGCGCCGAGGGGTGCGGGCGGGTGGGGGCGTGCTCCTTGGCCGAGCGGACCTTCTCACCCAGCTCCTCCAGGGCATCGGCGGAGCAGACGTCGGCCAGCATCGGGAAGAGCCGGTTCTCCTCGTCGCCGACATGGGCCGTGACGGCGTTCTTCAGCCGCACGATCAGGGTGTCGAAACGCCCGTCCCCGGGCCGGCAGCCTTCGAGCTCCTTGAGCATGCGCTCCACTTCGCCGTGGTCGGCGAGCTCCTTGTCGGCGAGGTCGTCCCCGCCGTCGACGTACCGGCGCACCGTCGGGTACAGGTACTCCTCCTCGGCCACCGAGTGCCGGATCAGCTCCATGGTGAGCCGGTCCGCCAGTTCACGTCGCCGCTCGTCGGCCCCCGGCAGCGCTTCGATCTGCGAGAAGAGGTCGTCCACCTCGCGGTGATCCGCGGTCAGTTCCTGGATGACGTTTCCGCCGTGGCCCATGGGCTTTCTCCGCTCCTCGTCGTTCTGAGACCCGGGGGCCGGCCGGCTCTGTCCAGCGCTCCACCGGCTCGCCACCCAGCAGGGATACCTGCCACGCGCGCGCCGGCGACCTCACGCAGGTCCGCCAGTTCACTCCGGTGGCGGACGGCATCCGGCGGGTTGCTGCGGAGAGGTGTCCCTCGCGCCGGTGATCGAACACCGGTCCGTGACGCCTGGGTGAGTGGAGGTCCTTCGCCGGACCACGCTTATGGGGGCATCCGGCGGGCACTTGTGTGGTGCCCGAATGGGGCAACAAACGGAAGGAGTTGCCGTGTCGTTCCTCTGGGCGATCATCGCCGGGCTGATCATCGGCCTGCTCGCCAAGCTCGTCGTTCCCGGGCGTCAGCCCATTCCCCTGTGGCTGACGGTCGTCATGGGCATCCTCGGCGCCGTCGCCGGCAACGCGCTCGCCACCGCCTTCGGTGTGCGCGACACCGGCGGTATCGACTGGATCCGCCACATCTTCCAGATCGGCATCGCTGCCGTCCTCATCGCGTTCGTCACCCCGTTGTGGGCCCGACGGCGCGCATGACAGCGGCCGGGAAGGCAGCAGTCGTGCCCGGCAGGTGCCAGGGGCCCACGCGGCCAGTGCCGCGGACGCGGGTGCGCACGCGCGTCCGCGGCGGAATCGACGCGGACTAGCCGCAGTTGGTGCCGGACTTTCCGAAGTGCACTCCATCGATCTGGCCCCACCAGTCCACGCAAGACCCGGCGGCGTCGACGTGGACCGGGCCGACGTAGGAACGGAGGAGGCCGCCGTCCTGGTCGTTGAAGATCTCGTCGCCGCTGCGCCGGATGAACAAGTCCATCGAAACCGGGTCACCCGCCATATTCCGGATGGCTACCGCGCAGTTCATGCCGGTGGCGGAGTTGTAGGTGAGATAGGCCGTGCCGATGGTTCCGACCGGCGTGGAGTTGACGGTCTTGTAGCCGGTGCCGCAGGCGCCGTTGTAAGCAGCGGTCGCGGTGGCCGGTGCCGCCGACGCCGTCGGTGCCAGAGCCGTCAAGGCGACGGCGCTCACGCCCGCCGCGACCGCGCCCTGCACCACACGCTTCATCCGTGACATGTGATTCCCCGTTCGTGTCGTCAACCAGACAGGCACGGGCAGCCTGGTCTCGCTGCCCGCCCGATGCTTTTCCGTACGCCATGTACGACCAGTCGAAGACCCCACCCGTTGTGGCCGTCACGGCAACGACTCCGTGCCAGATGTCATGGGCACGCACCAGCTCGGTGAACTCTCGGGCCGCGGGTTGCGGGCGCGGACGCGGGGCCATCGGTGCTGCCTCATCGGGAGGTGTGGTAGCCGTCGGTGGCGTTCATCGCCACGGGCACCGTGATGGAGCCGTTGCTGAAGGAGCCGGTGCAGCCGCCCGCGACGACGCTGATCTGGTTGTCCGCACTCTTGAGGGAGGCCATGCCGTCGATGCCGGTCTGGGCCGGGGCGTGGTGACGAGCATGATCCCGGACATGTCGCCGTACCACTCGTAGAAGGCGAACTCGGCGTCCCTGATGCCCGCCCGCTCGAACTTGGCTGCGTAGCCGATGAGGGCGCCGGAGTTGCCATCTCGGAGGGTGTGCCGTACTCCTCGATGGCGATCGGGCGCGGGCTGATTCCGAGGCTCGCCTCCGGCGCACGGTACGCCGAGATGTGGGCGGCGATGTCCTCGCTGCCCTGGAGCAGACGGCGACGGCGGGTACGTGCTGCGTATCAAGCGGCCGGTGCCGTGACCGAGTCCACTGACCGTTGGCCGCCGGCCCCGCCATCGACGTCGGCGTGCACGAGATGGTGGTCCGAGTACGAGGTGGGGCGCACGCGGTGCTCGAGTGGGGCCATGCCCCGCAGGAAGACGTAGTCGAACTTGCTCTGCCAGTCGGTGGTCGGCTCGCAGGTGCCGGCGGACGAGGGGCGACACCCGGAGTCTGGATCCGCGGCCAGCGCCCACATCGGGCTGAGTTCGGGAGCATCGGGCACCGCGTTGAAGTCGCCGAGAACGATGGCGCGGTCGTACCGGGCGACCTCTTCGGCTAGTACACGCACCTGGTCCGCCCGGACTGCCTCCTGACGTCGTTGGGCGAGGTGTGTGTTGAAGACCCGGACCCGCTGGCCGCCCACCACGGTGGTGACGGCCATGTACCCACGGTCCTCGGATCCGCCGTCGGGGTATTCCACGCTGACGCGCTCGGTCATCGGAGCCGCCGAGAGGACCGCCTGGCCGAAGGCTCCCGGACTCCACGGCAATCCACCGCAACGGCCCCAGTCCTGGAGAACCATCCCGTACTCGACGTGGTAGGCGAGCCCGTGCAGGCGCTCCAGGTACTCCCGGATCCTCTCGACGTCGCGCACGCACGCTTCTTGCAGGCCGATGACCTGGGGGGCATACGTGGCGATCTCCGCCGCCCGGTCGACGTTGCTCACCTCGCAGGGGTTGCAGATGTTCCACGTCATGACCCGGTCCGGTACGACATCCCTGGCAGCGGTGACGGGCAGTGACCTGCCGGAGAGGGCACCGCTCGGCGCACTGGGGCCGACGAGCACCATGCAGGCCACGGCCATGGCGCCCGCGAACAACCGCATGCCCCTTCCGAACACCATCGCCTCCTGAATGTCGCTCCGCATGACATCTGACGTCTCCAGGCACGAGGTTATGGGACGAACGTGTCGGCAACGCGTGCTTCCGCCGCCGAACCCGGCCTTAAGCGGGCCGGATCCGGCGGTGATCGCCGTCAGAGCTCCGCCGACGGCCGACGTGCGCGTCGCGGGTCACAGCGGTCACGGTCTTGCCCGGGGCAGCGAGAGCGGAGACGACGGGGCGCCCTGGGCGCCGATGGCGCCATGGATCACTTACGACCGCGGCAGAAATTGTGGTCTGGACGTGCGGGCCTGACGGGTTCGGCTGGTGTGATCAGCTGGCTCTGCCGCGGACGAGGACGAGTTCGGTGCTGGCCCGGCGGCGGGTGGGGCGCCGCGCGGAGCGGTCGGAGATTAGGCTGGGCCCGCGTCCGCGACGTGATCCGAACGACAGGCCCTAACCCACGCGGCCGTTCTCACGTCACTGCTGACCGGCCCCGCCAGCACTTCCCCCAGGTCGCAAGCCAATGGGGTAGTCGTAGCGTATGAACCCCTTGAAGCTCGCCACCTTGTCGTACAGTGCGCGGGCGGCGACGTTGTCCTCCTGAGTGGTCCAGTAGAAGCGGGATGCCCCCCGCTCCCGCGATGCATCGGCCACCTTCTCGATCAGCATCCGCGCCACGCCTCGGCCGCGTGCAGCCTCGTCGACGAAGAGGTCCTGGAGGTAGCAGCTGTCTTCCATCCAGAACGTCGGGTGGAACAGGTAGTGCGCGATGCCGACCAGCTTTCCTTGCGACCAGGCGCCGATGCCGTGGAACTCGGTGCCGCCCCGTAGCCGCTGCCAGGTCTGCTCGTAGCCCTCGTCCGGCACCATGGTGCGGTAGAACGCCTTGTAACCGCGCGCCAGCGCTTCCCAGGCGGCGCGGTCCTCCTCGCGCAACGAACCAATGGTGATCACGACTGCCTATCCTCACTCGCGAGCCTCACCTGATCTGCAGATCTGCGGGACACTGTCCCGGAGCCGCCCTGGCGGGCCGTGCCGTCGCCCGTACGCCTGCGTAGCGCCACCAGTAGGCTGAGCACGTCGTACGGACTCGCCGCGACCGGGTGAGCCCCGGCACGGACACCGGCGCGTGCACCCCACCTGGCGTGCACTCCCAGCGTTCCCGCGGCGTTGGCACAGTCGAGGTCCACTTCAGCGTCACCCACATAGGCAGTTGCCCCGGCCGGAACCCCGAGCTGCCGCAGTGCCAGCAACAACCCGTCCGGCGCCGGCTTGGGCCTGCCGACTTCGTCGCCTGCGACGACCACGCCAAATCGCGCGTCGATTCCGGCGGCAGCGAGCATGCTCGAAGCCACTCGCCGGGTGGCCGCCGTGAATACGCCCAGCCGCATGCCCGCATCGGCGACTTCGTCGAGCAGGGCCGGTATGCCGGGGAACGGCCGCAGGTCGGCGACGGCCGGATCCAGGTAAGCGTGGAACCGCTCGACCTCGGCGGGGCCACAGGTGCGGCCGAGGAAGTGTGCGAGAACCAGCTCCGTGTGGCCGACATGCCAGCCGGCGGCCACTTCATCCGGCGAGACCGGCGGGCCGCCGAGCGAGCGAATCGCGTCGGCGTACGCGCGGGACACCGTGGGGACGCTGTCCAGAAGCGTCCCATCCATATCGAACACAACTGCACGCATGACTCACGATCCTGCCTATGTCGTCGCGTTCGACGCCAGGGCCACTTCCTAAACACTGGCTACCCCCGAAGAACCTTCGACCGCCACCCCTCGCGCTGTGAACGCACCGGCCCGGAGCGTTAGTTGAAAGACCTACCAGGCGACCGTCGGGCGGATGCGGCCCCGGTACAGCGGTGGTTGAGTAGAAGGAGAAGAATCAGAAGGCAGAAATCGTGACTCGGGGGCGAGAGACAATCGAGGGAGGCCGTGACCATGACCGGCTTCAAGCTTGGCGAGCCCTTGGACCAGAGTCAGGAAAGCTTCACCAGCACCGCTCCGCCGGTGGTGTTCAGCACCCAGGCGACCGGGTTCGTAGAACTGAAGACACCCGAGGAGCTGCAGGCCTGGGAGGAAGCCCTTCGGACCACCACCGGTCTGGAAATCTCCGCCGAGAGCCTGGCCGGCCACGCCTGTGAGACGGGGTGCGGGCCCCACTGCTGCTCCGACATGTGCGACGCGGCATGATCCTGGCCCTGTCCTTCCACGACGACCTTCACGCCATCGCGGTGCAGCACGCGGTGCGCGCCCGCGGTGAGGAGTTCCACATCCTGGAGTGCGACGCGGTGAGCGGCAGACCCGGCCTGACCTGGCACCTGTCCGGGACGTCGGACGGCTCCGGAGCCTCGGCGGCGGTGCCGACGTCGGAGGGCCGGACGGTGCCCCCCGCGCAAGCGGAGGTGCTCTGGTGGCGCCGCGCGCGGGCGGACCAGCAGCTCACCATGTCCGCCGCCGGGTCGGACGGCACGGGTCTCGGCGCGCAGCAGGTCAGCCTGGTCAACAACGACTGCCGTGGAGCGCTGGGGGGAATCCTCGCCGCCTCGTTCCACGGCGAGTGGATCTCGCCGCCGGAGGCGACCGACCGGGCGTCCGACAAGGTCTACCAGCTGTGGGTAGCCCAGCAGGCGGGCTTCCGTGTGCCGCGGACGCTGATCACGCAGTCACGTGACGAGGTGGTGGACTTCACCCGCGAGATCGGGCGGGTCATCGTCAAGCCGGTCGTGGGCGCGCGGGGCCCGTCCCTGTACACGCGGTGGATCGAGGACCCGGAGGCGCTGCCTGCCGAGTCCTTCGCGGTGTGCCCGGCGACGTACCAGGAGTACGTTCCGGGTCGGCACCACATCCGGCTCAACTGCTTCGGCGAGCGCATGTTCGCGGCGCTCATCGAGACGGAGGAACTGGACTGGCGCCCCGACCTCAACGTCCCGATCACGCGGTGGCCGGTCCCCCAGGACCTGGCCCGGATGGTCCGTACGGTGCTCGACCGACTGGGGCTGCCCATGGGCGTGATCGACCTCAAGCTCACACCAGGAGGTGAACCCGTCTGGCTGGAGGTCAACCCCCAGGGTCAGTTCCTCTTTCTGGAACCGCTCACCGGCGAGCCGCTGACCGAGCACTTCGCCGACTATCTGATCACGGCGGGGCAGCTGGTGCCCCGTGGTGGGGCTGCCAGTTCGGTGAGGTAGCTGTCCACGGCGTCCTCCATGCACGGGCCGCTGGTGACGCTGCCGTGGCCGTGGCCCTCGTAGGTGAGGAGCACGCCGCTGCGGCCGAGTTGCCGGGCCACCGAGACCGCCCACGGGTAACCGGTGGCGGGGTCGTGCAGCGCGTTGGACACCAGGATGGGCGGGGCACCGTGTGCGTCCAGGCGGTGCTGCGGGTTGGTGGTCGGCGCGCCCAGACACGCCGCTGCCATGTGGATCGGCAGCAGGTAGGGCAGGTCAGGCGCCGTCCTGTTCATCATGGCGACGAGCGAGGCGTACTCCCGGTAGTCGCGCACAGGCAGGTGCCAGTCCGAGCAGAAGACCGGCGTGGCCGGATGCAGCGGCGCTGTCGAAGTGGGCGACGCGGGCAGCGGCTTGCTCGCCTCCATGCCCGCGATCGCCGTGGCCAGGCCGGCGTAGTCGGCCTCGTAGAACTTGCGGAACGCGATCTTGTTGACCAGGTCCGATGACGACAGCGAAGTGCCCGGCTTTGTCGGCGCCTCCAGCTCGCCGCGCCCGGCCCGGGCCAACAGGCCCTGCCAGACGGCGCGGACGTCGCGGCCGTGCAGCGCGCAGTTTGCAGCACCGTCGCACCACTTCACGAACTCCTGGAAGGAATCCTCTGCCGTGGCCGCCTCGGACCGCAGGAAGGCACGGGTGGTCGGGACGCTGTGGTCCATGACGCTCTCCAGCACCATCGCGCGCACGCGGCGCGGGTAGGTCTCGGCGTACTGCGCACCGAGCAGCGTGCCGTACGAGCTGCCGTGGAAGGTCAGTTTCCGCTCGCCGAGGGCGGCCCGGAGGGCGTCCAGGTCCCGGACCGTCTGGGCGGTGTCAAGGTGGTCGAACACCGGGCCGGTACGGGCACGGCAGTCGGCACGGAGCCGCCTGTTGTACGCCACGGTGGCGTCGAAGTCCGCCTGGCTCTTCAGCTCCGGTGACGGCCGCTCGGCGAGCAGGTGGCCGGAGCAGGTCACCGGGTTGCTGCCGCCCACTCCGCGCGGGTCGAAGCTGACGATGTCGAACCTGCGGCGGACCTCGGGGCTGAACCGGCTGATACGGCCCACCACCATCTGCACACCCGAGTCGCCCGGCCCGCCGGGGCCGAACACCATCGAGCCGACGCGTGTGCCGGGGTCGGTGGCCTTGCGGCGGGCCACGGCCAGGTCGAGTCTCGGCCCGTCCGGGTGGGCCCAGTCGACCGGCACCGACAGAGTGGCGCACTCGGCTCCCGGCTTCTCCGGGTCGTCACACGGTGCCCACAGCAGGACGCCCGTGGCAGACGGCGACGCGTGGACCGCGGGAGCGGCGGCGAGGCCGGTGATGGCCGCCATGGCGGCACCCACGGCCGTGGTCGTCCCCCGCGCGGCGATGCGCCGCAGTGCGGATCTGCCCCATAACGGCATGGATCCCCCTGGTGAAGAGAGCGGTTGTGTCAGGCGTGTGGACCCGGCCGGGGCACCGTCGTCACGTTAGGCGCACTGTCGACCTTGTGGTGCCCCTGTCAGGGGCTTTTCCGGGTCGGGTCGGGGACCGCTCAGGGGCGCTCGGGGCTCAGGGCGAAAACGATCAGGTCGGGTCACCACCTGATGGGCGGGCCCGGCGGGCGGGGCGCCCTACCGGGGCTGCTGTTCCGGCTTCCCGCCGTCGGCGTCGGCGTCGAACACCTTGGTCCAGGTGGCCTCACATCGGCAGCGGGAGTACTCGATCAGTTGCCCTTCTTCGGACACGCTCATCCCCTGGCTGAGTCGCACGTGCACATGATCGCCCATGGGGAGCCGCTTTCCTTGACGTCCGTTGCGTGACTCAGGGTGGAGGCTCGTCGCTTTTGCTGGCAATGCCGCAGATCACACCGTCTGTCGAGCCGGCGCGCGCCCAGGCAGTGCCCGTACTTGACAAGACGAGACTCAAGTTTTACTTCAGGACTATGAGCCAGCAGGGGTGAAAGCGCAGCTCGCAGCGGTGAGGAGGTGGCCGGGATGCAGGCGCGGGAGCAGCGAGCGAACCCGTACGCGGTGCTCGGGGTGGAGCCCTCGGCGTCGGCCGAGCTGATCACCTCCGCCTTTCGTGCCCGGGTGCGTGAGCTGCGCCCCGACACCCGTGTGGACGCGGCCACCGCCGCGCGGTTCGGGGAGGTGCGGGAGGCCTACGAGACCTTGCGTGACCCGGTCCTTCGCGCGGCCTACGACCACTCCTGCGAGTCTGCGCACGACCGCGTGCGTGCCCCGGCTCCGACCGTACGGCCCGCGCGGCGCCACGTCGTCCTGCTCGGGGCCGCCCGGCCCGAGCCTCCGCTGCGCGCCGGTCCCGTCCGGTGGGAGCGGACGGCCCGATGAGGTCCCGAGGCCCCGAAGAGCACCTGGGAGACAGTGAGGAGGGAGAAACCGGATGGCACGGGCGGTTGGCATCGACCTCGGTACGACGAACTCGGTGGTCTCGGTCCTCGAAGGCGGCGAGCCCACCGTCATCACCAACACGGAAGGCGCGCGCACGACCCCGTCCGTCGTGGCCTTCGCCAAGAACGGCGAGGTGCTGGTCGGGGAGGTGGCCAAGCGGCAGGCCGTGACGAACGTGGACCGCACCGCGCGCTCGGTCAAGCGGTACATGGGCGACCACTCCTGGCGGTTCCCCGACCACGGTGACATCGACGGCAAGCGGTACACAGCGCAGGAGATCTCCGCGCGGGTGCTCCAGAAGCTGAAGCGGGACGGGGAGGCGTATCTCGGGGAGGACGTCACCGACGCCGTGATCACCGTCCCGGCGTACTTCGACGACGCCCAGCGACAGGCCACCAAGGAGGCCGGGGAGATCGCGGGACTGAACGTCCTGCGGATCATCAACGAGCCGACGGCGGCGGCGCTGGCGTACGGCCTGGACAAGGAGAACGACCAGACGGTCCTCGTCTTCGACCTCGGCGGCGGCACCTTCGACGTGTCGCTGCTGGAGATGGGCGAGGGCGTCATCGAGGTGAAGGCCACCAACGGCGACACCCACCTCGGCGGCGACGACTGGGACCAGCGGATCGTCGACCACCTGGTGAAGCAGTTCAAGAACCACTACGGCGTCGACCTGGCGAAGGACAGGATGGCCGTGCAGCGGCTGCGGGAGGCCGCGGAGAAGGCGAAGATCGAGTTGTCCAGCTCGTCGGAGACCACGATCAATCTGCCCTACGTGACGGCCTCCGCCGAGGGGCCGCTGCACCTGGACGAGAAACTGACCCGCGCGCACTTCGAGCAGCTCACGGCGGATCTGCTGGAGCGGTGCAAGGGGCCGTTCCACAACGCGATCAAGGACGCCGGGATCAAGGTGTCCGACATCGACCACGTGGTTCTGGTGGGCGGTTCGACGCGCATGCCGGCCGTGACCGAGCTGGTGAAGGAACTGACGGGCAAGGAGCCGCACAAGGGCGTCAACCCGGACGAGGTCGTGGCCGTGGGCGCCGCGCTCCAGGCGGGTGTCATCCGCGGCGACGTCAAGGACGTGCTGCTGCTCGACGTCACGCCGCTGTCCCTGGGCATCGAGACCAAGGGCGGCATCATGACCAAGCTGATCGAACGCAACACCACCATCCCCACCCGGCGTTCGGAGATCTTCACCACGGCAGAGGACAACCAGCCGTCGGTGACCGTGCAGGTCTACCAGGGCGAGCGGGACATCGCCGCGTACAACAAGAAGCTCGGCATGTTCGAGCTGTCCGGTATCGCTCCGGCTCCGCGCGGTGTGCCGCAGATCGAGGTGGCCTTCGACATCGACGCCAACGGCATCATGCACGTCTCCGCCAAGGACATGGGCACCGGCAAGGAGCAGAAGATGACCGTCACCGGCGGCTCGGCCCTGCCCAAGGACGACATCGACCGCATGGTCCGCGAGGCCGAGCAGCACGCCGAGGAGGACCGTCGGCGGCGCGAGGCCGCGGAGACCCGCAACCAGGGCGAGCAGCTCGTGTACTCGACCGAGAGGCTCGTCACGGACAACCGGGACAAGATCCCGGCGGACGCGAGGAGCGAGACGGAGACGGCGCTGGCAGACCTGAAGGAGAAGCTGAAGGGAGACGACACCGCGGAGATCCGGCAGGCGATCGAGCGTACGGCGCAGGCCGCGCAGCGGATCGGCACGGCGTTGTACGAGAGGTCGCGAACCGAGGAGCCCGCGGGTGCCGCCGGGGCGACCGCGGACCGTGGTGCGGCCGGCGGCTCGTCCGAGGATGATGTGGTGGAGGCCGAGATCGTCGACGATGACAAGCCGGAGGCTGGCTGACGATGACCGGGAGCGGGCCGCAGTACACCGAGCTGGCGGAGCTGCGGCGCCTGGTGGAGGAGCGGACCGCCGACCTTCAGCGGGTGAAGGCCGAGTACGACAACTACCGCAAACGGGTCCGGCGGGACCGCCTGGCCGTACGGGAGATCGCGGTGGCCAACGTGCTCCGGGCGCTGCTGCCCGTGCTGGACGCGGTGGACCGGGCGTGTGCGCACGAGCCGCTCACGCCGGGACTGGAGGACGTCGCCGGCAGTCTGAAGGAGCAGCTCGGCTCGCTGGGCGTGACGTCGTTCGGCGAGGTGGGCGATCCGTTCGACCCCGCCTGCCACGACGCGGTGGCGCACCACGTCTCGCCCGACCGGGACCACCTGGTCTGCTCGGCGGTCCTCCGGCCGGGCTATCGCCTGGGCGGCCACCTGCTGCGCCCGGCCCACGTGGAGGTCGCGGGGCCGGCTCCACCGGCGAGGAGCGCGCACGGGGGCGACCGGGGCGTGCGCCCTGCCACCGCCGGCGGCGCGCAGCCCTTCCCCATCGCGCGAAGCTGACAGGGCCTGGTGCCCGCTCGGCGCACACGTCGATCACCTGGGTACCGGGAAAGAGGCGGGCATCACACAGACGCCTGCGACGCTCCGGCAAGCGGAGGTGACGAACGATGCAGTACCACGAGTACCTCGACCGCGTAAGCGAGCTCGGCGAATACCGCAGCCAGGACGAGGCCGCGGAGGTCACCGAGGCCGTGCTGAGCGTGCTGGCCAAGAGGATCAGCCCCGGTGAGGTCGATGACCTCGTCTCCCAGCTGCCCGGACCGCTCGGACAGGCACTCGCGGATGCCAAGCCGCAGCAGGCCGAGAGCTTCGGGATCGAGGAGTTCTACCGCAGGGTCGCCGAGCGCATCGGCGCCCGGCCGCGCACCGCCGAGTGGGACGCCAGCGCCGTCCTGACGGCCCTGGCCGAGGCGGTCAGCGGCGGCGAGCTGAACCAGATCCTCAGCCGGCTTCCCTCCGGCTACGCCCTCCTGTTCGGCAAGGCCGATCTCGCCGGCTGACACGCCAGCCGGTCGGCGTGGGCCCTAGCGTGGCGTACGTCGGCCGGCCGGCTACGCCCTCCCAACGGAAGCAGCCTCCGGTCAATCGGCACCGCGGGCGGGGTGGATCCAGGCCGGCACTGTGACTCCGTGGCACAGGGCAGCGAGAGGGGTGTCCGCATGACGGGGCACGAGCAGCAGCTGTCCGAGGCACAGCGCGAGCACTGGCAGCTCACCTACGGCGCGCATCCCGGGATGTACGGCGAGGAGCCGTCCGAGGCCGCTGTCCACGCCGCCGCGGTGTTCCGGACCGCCGGCGCCCGCGAGGTGCTGGAGCTGGGCGCCGGGCACGGCCGTGACGCGCTGTTCTTCGCCCGCGAGGGCTTCTCCGTACTGGCTACCGACTTCAGTGCGGCCGGACTGGAGCAACTGCGCCGGGCCGCCGACGCTCAAGGCGTGTCCGGGCGGGTCATGACGGCCTCGCACGACGCCCGTGAGCCGCTGCCGCTCGCGGACGCGTCGATGGACGCCGTGTTCGCGCACATGCTGCTGTGCATGGCGCTGTCCACCAAGGAGATCCGTGCCCTGGTCGCCGAGGTGCGCCGGGTGCTGCGCCCGGGTGGTGCGTTCGTCTACACCGTGCGGCATACCGGGGACGCGCACTACCGGGACGGCATCGGGCACGGCGACGACATCTGGGAGCACGGCGGGTTCGCCGTCCACTTCTTCTCTCGCGAACTGGTCGACGACCTTGCCCATGGCTGGGACCTTCGAGAGGTCCACGCATTCGAGGAGGGTGGCTTGCCACGGCGGTTGTGGCGGGTCACGCTCACCCGGCTCGACGCGGCGGTCACCCCCCTCACCGCCCTGGGCCACACGGACGAGGCCGAGTCGCCGGCCTCCTTGGCGGCCCGGCTACGCGACGAGGAGTGATACGGCTCCTGCCGGGGGCGGGGGCGGGGCGGGCTGCCGCCTCGGCACCGGGGAACCGCCCGCCCCACGCCCATGTCGTTCGACCCCGGTAATGCCATCAGGCCCGGTTGAGTCGGGCAGCGATTCCGTGGCCGATCAGCAAATAGATGACCGCCGGGAGGCCGTAATTGAGGACAACGCGCAGCCCTTCGGTGTCCATCGTGAAAATGTCCTGTGCCCATCCGGACAGCCAGTCCGCCACCCCGTGGACGAACTCGACGAAGGAATTCGCCTGGTTCGCGTCGAGCAGGTAGAGCACGATCCACAGGCCCAGCAATCCCGCCGCGATGTCGGCGATCGTGCAGATGGCAAGGGCTACCCGCCGCGACGTGGCCTGGTCGCGCGCGGGGCGGCCATGCCCCGGGGACGGGTCGTAGGCCTGGTATCCGGAAACCGGGTCGGTGTTGTTCACAAGAAATCCCAATCTCGCGCGTGAGAGGTTTACAACGGTCGCCCCCGGCATTTGAATTCAGCCTCGGACTGGCCCGTTTCTGCCTACTTCTGCGCCGCGCGAGCAGCCCCGCGTTACACCTCGAACCGCGGTGGACCCCGTTCGTAATCGGCTTGTGGCTGTCGGCATGTGTTCGTGCTCCCGTGGAACGGCCGGCGGCGCTATCTGCGGTTCGTGCCCGACACGTACAGAGGGCGGGCCGATCGCCTACGACTTCGGCGAGGCCGCCCTCTCCTGGTACGCCGCCGATGTCGCCTACGCCGTGCGCGACCTGACCGACCACACCGGCCGGCCCGCGTCCGTGCACCGGGCGCGGTTCGACGCCTTCTTCGACGGCTACCGCGACGGGCGCCTGCCGCTGTTCGCCGGCCTGCACGCCGCGGCCGCTCTCGTGCGCATCACCCGTGCGCTGGGCGAACCCGCTCCGCAGGCGCTAGGAGATGTTCGACGGCTGCTGGTGCGACGGTTGAACCAGTCCTCGAACGAAGTCGGCGACCAGCGTCGCCACCGCTTCCGGAGTCTCCAGGTTCATGGGGTGGGTGGCGTCGATCGTGTCGACGGTGATCGTCGGACAGCTGCGGGAGAGCGCGGCCAGCTCGTCGGAGACCTCTTGCGCGAAGCGAGTGCTGAAATCGGCGAACCACTCCATTCCGGGCGCCGGCGCCGGCCGTCGACCGGCCTGGACCAGCAGCAGCGGGCAGTCGAGCCCGTCCAGCCATGTGGTGACACCGAGCTCGCCGAGCTTTTCGAGTTCGTGCTGGATCTCCAGCGCCGCCGACCGTTCCGGCAGCGTCTGCCACCTGCCGTCGGGCAAGGGACGCGCGGCGGCGCGGGCAGCGGCCTCCGCACGGTCGGCGGGAATCCCGAGCCGGGCGGAGAAGACGACCTTCTCCTCGATGTACCCGGGTGGCGCGACGAACCCGGCGGACGCCAGCAGCACCTCACTCACCCGGTGGGCGCCGGGGTACTCGCGTCCCCACCAGAAGCCGTCGAGGTTCACGGCGGCACGGGCCCGGGCACGGTTCGGGTTCGCCCGGGCGTACTCGACCGCGACGATGCCGCCGAGCGAATGGCCCACCACGACGGCCTCCGGCACGCCATGCGCGTCGAGTGTGTCCGCGAGGTGCCGCACCACGGCGGGCAGGGTCCAGGGGGAGATACCGGGAGAGCGGCCATGGCCGGGGAGGTCGACGGCGAGGACACGGTGCCCGGCGGTGAGGAGGGTGGCGGCGGCGTCCCAGTCGGCGAGCGACCGTGAGAAACCGTGCAGCAGAACCAGTTGAGGGCCATCGCCCCCGTAGTCATGGACATGTAGGAGTGTCATTGGGCTTCACTGTAGGGGCCACGGTCTTCTCGAGCAGCGGATTAAAGATCTCCGGCGGTGTCAGAGGTCGAACTCGAGGTGCTCCACGTCGGTGAACTCGACTTCGAGGCCATGGGCGCGGCGGCCGTTGTCGCGGAAGTACACCTCGCCCAGTGCCTCTGCCGCGATGTCGCGCAGTTGCTGTTCCGTGCCGCCGGCCTCCTTCGTCTCGAAGAGGCGGGCAGCGTACTGCGGGGGCAGAGCGACGGTGAGGTGGCGCAGCCGGGCGTCGTCGGTGGTTCCGGGGGCGGCCGTGTAGCCGAACCGGGCTCGGGTGTCGATGACGATGCCGCCGGTGGTGGCCGCGGCCTGTTTGGCCTTGGCCCGGATCTGGGGCTGCCACCTCGTCCTGACCTCGCGCTCCATGCGCTGCGCGAGGTCGGGCCGGGGCGTTCTGATCTGGTCCTTCACATACCGTTCGACGGTGCGCTGGGTGATGCCGAGCAACTCGGCCACCGGCCTGGTGCCCTTGAGCTGTCTGACCAGGTAGCGCATCTGCGCGCCCGCGCTCTTGGGGATCGGGCGCGTGAACGCCTTGCGCAGCGCGGCGTCGAGACCGTCCCCGACCGTGTCCATGGGCTCGCTCCCCTACTCTCCGTCGTCCTTGGCAGTGACCTCACCGGTCTTGATGTAGCGGGCGAGGTTGAGGACCTGGCCGTACTTCTCCCGCACCGCTTCGGCCCACAGGGTGGTCTGCGTGCCCTCGTGCTTGACCATCCCCGGTGACACCCCGAGCCGGAAGCTGCCGGGCACCGTCTTGCCGTCGGCGTCGTACGGCAGGACGTGGAGCGGACTGGGCCCCTCCGCGGCGTAGACGGCGCAGTCCGACAGGACCGCCACGGGATACCGGCCGGTCCCCGCGGCCAGGTTGAGCATCTTGCGGTGCATGTTGATCCGGGCCCGCGAGATGACGGCGGCGCGGATGTCGGGCCGCCAGGTCGGGCGGGACAGGGCCGGCCAGGGCTGCCCGGGCTTCCAGCCGCCGCCACGCGCCCGTTCACGCAGCTTGCCGATGCCGCCCTTCACCGTGGACTTGACCGCGTCCAGGACCATCGCCATCTCGGGATCGCGCTGCCGGTAGCCCTCCATGGCCTCCAGGAACTCCGGTGGGCGCAGCTTCTCGCCCACGCCGAGGTCCGCCATGGTGTCGACGTACGCGTTACGCAGCCGCTTGTACCAGCCGTCCAGGAACCTGCCCTTGTCCTCCCTGACCCAGGCCTCGGTCGGGGCGACGTCGTAACCGAGCTCCACCGCGTACGCCACCGTCGGAGTCGCGTACCAGGCCGGGCCCTCCGGGCGCTCGCCGGTCGGCGTGAACGGACTGGGCAGCAACGCGCTGTCGAGCCGGCGCCACTGCTTGCCGACCAGGACGCGGGAGAGGTCTACGTGGGAGAGATCGACCAGCCATGCGCCGGGCAGCGTCGGGTCGAAGACGGGGTTCGTGACGTGCACGGGCGGCGTCGCCAGGCCGACGACGGCACCATTGGCGGCAGCGCCGAAGGCGAGGTTGACGTCGATGCCGACCAGGTACCGCTGCATGCACTCGGCGTCGGTGAGCTCACGTGCCCAGTCGTACGCCTCCTCGAAGAGCATCTCGTCCGGGCCCCGCTGGTGGAAGCGGGGCAGGCCGGCGAGCAGTGGATGCCCGTCCGGGGCCTCGCACGGTGCGCAGTCCATCGGGTGCTCGCCCAGCGAGCCGGGCCGGTGTTCCTTGTGCCGTTTCCCCGTCTCGTCCGCCTCGCTCGCTCGGGTCGGCGGGTTGAGGGCGGTCATCAGCTCCAGGCCGGTGACGGCGGTCGAGCCGCGCGGTGTCATCACGCGGGCGGCGTAGGTGCCGAGCACGCGGGCGAGTTCCGCCGGTCCGAGCTGCGCGGCGTGGCCCCAGGTGCGGGCGTCGAGCGCGCCCCAGGACGGGATGCACAGTTGCACGCACTGGCGCTGACGGCCCCGGGCAGGGCGGTAGATCCGCGCCCACGGCCCGAACCCGCGCTTGGTCAGCTGCCAGTCGGCCCGCTCGAGTTGCTTGATGACCTTGTGGCCGTCCGGGAGGCGCCCGGTGAGCCGCTCGGCGTCCGACAGTGCCACCGGGAGCCCGTACCGCTCGCACGCGCTCTCGGTGAGCACGAGCAGGGGGTCGGCATCCTTGCCGGAGCCGTGCAGCCTTCCTGCCCCGAGCTGAGCCTCCTTCAGCGTCCACTCCACCAGAGCCGGGAGCGACTTGGCGGGCACGTCGAGGACCAGGCCGCCGATGCCGTAGCCCATCACCTGGGCGCCGTCGTCGGCGTCGATGACGAGCAACGGACCGTTCGCGAACCGCGGGTCGGCATCGGAGGCCGGGAGATTCGCCGGGGCCGCCTTCGTGGTGCCGGGGCGGCGCGACGTCGACGACGGCCTGGTCGTCGATGCCGCCGGGCGCGGCACAGCGGCGGGGGCGTCGGGGCGGGGCGCGGCGTTCCCGGGAGGGGCCTCGGGGGTCGGGCCTGCGGATCCTGTGCGCGCCCGGGGCGGTTGGGCCGCCGACGGCGCCGGCGCGGCAGGGGCGGCAGGCGTCTCGGGAGCGGATGTGTCCTGCGCGGGCGCCGCGGCGTTGGCGGCAGGGTAGAGCTGGGCGAGCTGCTTCAGCATGCGGGCGTATGCGTCGCGCTCCGGCGGGCGCGGCTCGGTCTTGCCGACCTCCCAGCCGCTGACCGTCGCACGCCGCACTTGCAGCGCGGCGGCCACCTCGTCCAGCGTCAGGCCGTGGGCCTGGCGCAGCCGCTTGCGTTCCGCCGGGGGCGGCAGCGGGGAGCGGGACGCGACCAGCGCATCAACCGCGTCGAACAGCTCCGACATGAGGGCACCTCCTGATCCGCAACCCTAGCGCGGAGCGTCGGTTTCGCGTACCAAGCGCGTACGTACGGCGTTCCTGCGATGTGGTACGCACGGCGTTCCTGCGATGCGGCATGTCGGGCAAGGGTTTCGTCGTGACTGAGGCGTGTCGCGTCACCTCGGGGGCGCCTCGCGGGTGGAGTGGCGCAGGCAGGACAGGGCTACCACGAACGGCCAGACCGACTGGAGGGTCGTGACGGCGCGTTCGGCGACGCCGGCGACGCCGTGCAGATGCGTCTCGAGCAGGAACCATGCCGCGCCCACCGCCATCACCGCGGTGGCTCCGAGGGACGGCACGGGCCGCAGGGCCCATGGGACACCGCCGCCGGTCCGGATGGCCAGGACGGGCCATGCCGCCAGGACGGCGAAGCCGACGGCGGCGATCGAGCCGTGGCTCAGGGAGCCGCCGCTGCTCGGCGCCGGGACCAGGGCCACCGCCAGGGCGGACACTCCCCCGGCCGCCAGGGCCAGCCGGCCGGGGGTCGCGGCCGGGCGCAGTCCCCAGGCGGTGAGCAGGTGGCAGGCGCCCAGGGCGATGAACGCGCCGGTCATCACCCAGTAGCCCGAGCCTCCGGGGGCCGCCAGGACGCTGATGGTCTGAGCGGCCGGGTCGTACCCGGGCCCTTGCAGTGCCGCCGCCGCCATCCAGCCGATGATCAACACCACGGGGGCGGACGCCGACGACAGAAGAACCCATTTCGGAACAGATTGCACCAGGACACCGTAAAACGGATCACCGACTCCCCTCGTCCCACTACCGCTGCTCCGGGCGGGTCCGTCCGGGGGTTTAGCGGCACGATGGATCCGTGCGCCGACGGCGCCCGTGGCGGTCCGGCGCTCTGGCTGCGGAAAGGTGATCGGTCATGGAGCTCACCCTGGTGGTGCTGATCATCATCGTGGGACTGACCTTCGACTTCACCAACGGCTTCCACGACGCCGCGAACGCGATCGCCACCTCGATCTCCACCAGGGCCCTGACGCCGCGTGTGGCGCTGGCCATGGCCGCGGTGATGAACTTCTGCGGCGCCTTCCTCGGGACCGAGGTCGCCCAGACCGTCGGCAGCGGCATCATCGGTGCGCCCGAGGACGAATCTGGTCTGCTGCTGGTCATGTGCGCGCTCCTCGGAGCCATTGGCTGGAACGTGTTCACCTGGTGGCGGGGGCTGCCGACCTCGTCCTCACACGCTCTGATCGGCGGTCTGGTCGGTGCCGCGCTCGCCGCCTCCGCCACCGTGCACTGGTCCGGGATCGTGGACAAGGTCGTCCTGCCGATGCTGCTCTCCCCGCTGGTCGGTGTGGCTCTCGGCTATGCGCTGCACGTGGCCATCCTGTGGGTGTTCCGTCGTTCGACGCCCCGGCGGACCATGCGCCGCTTCCGTATGGCACAGACCGTCTCCGCCGCCGCGATGGGCCTGGGGCACGGGTTGCAGGACGCCCAGAAGACCATGGGGGTCATCGTGCTCGCCCTGGTCACGGCGGGCTGGCAGGACGACTTCTCGGTTCCGGTGTGGGTGATCGCCGCCGTGGCGGCCGCCATGGCGGCCGGTACCTACAGCGGCGGGCGTCGCATCATCACCACCCTCGGCCGGCGCATCGTGCATCTCGATCCGCCGCGCGGGTTCGCCGCCGAGACCGCCGCCGCGGCCGTCCTCTACACCACCGCGTTCCTGGTGAAGGCGCCGATCTCCACCACGCAGACGATCACCGCGGCCATTCTGGGCGCCGGTGCCACCCGGCGCGCCTCGGCCGTACGCTGGCAAGTGGCCCGCTCCATCGTCACCGCCTGGGTGCTCACGTTCTTCGGCGCCGGGATTCCCGCCGCCGCGATCTACCTCGTCCTGCACGCCGTCACCGGTCTCTGATCCCAGCCCGGAGGCCCACATGACCGACTTTCCCCCGCACGGCCTTCCGGTGCCGGGGCGTTTCGCGCACCTGCACCCCGACGACGGCGCCTGTCTGATGGAGAGCGCCGCGTTGCTGGCCGGCGGCGGGTTCACCGACAGCCCGGCCGGTACGCATCCGGCGCTCGCGGCTCTGGTCCGCGTGGTCAACGACAGCGTCGGTGACGCCACCCGGCACGCCCTGTGGCCGCTGGCCGCAGAGCTCGCCGACGCCCGTCCGGTGGATCGGGCGTACGCGCCGCTGCTCGTCGGCACGGTCGTGGGTGCGGCGCGCGTGCTGCGATGGCCGTCCCGGCGTCTGGCGCGGCACGGCCGTGCGTGCCGTCGGCGGGGCGAGAGGCTCGCTCACGTCCGTGCGGGCGGGCTGCCGGGACGTGTCGCCGATCTGTTGTGGTGGCGTGGCCCGGGGCGACGGTACCTGGAACACGCACTGCGGGTGCTGTGCGCCGCGCCTGACGCGGATGAGCGTCTTGCCGGGCTGCTGCGGAAGGCCGTGGCCGAAGCCCGGGACGCAGCCGGAGGCGGTGCAGCCCGGGGCGGCGCAGCCGGTGAGGGACGGGTGCCGGCCGGGGAGGGCCGCTGCAACCGGTAGGCGCGCGGGCCCGTCCTACAGGGCACCATGATCCCTGCACGTTCCACCGGCCCCGGGACCGCGCCGGTCCGGCAGCTGCTCGACTTCGCCTGAAGCAGACCCGGGCGTGCGCGTTCGCCATCGCGCTGCTGTCCGGCGTGGCCGTGTCCACCCTGCTGCCCGACCTGCCCGTGGCGCGCTATGACCTGCTGGTCGTCTACGGCGTGCTGCTCACGCTGCTGTTCTGGCTGCGTGGCTGGGAGAACGGCCGGGACATCGCCGTCATCGCGGTCTGTCACGTCATCGGCCTGGCCTTCGAGCTGGTGAAGGTGTCGCTCGGTTCGTGGAGCTATCCGGAGCCGGGCGTGCTGAAGTTCGCCGGGGTCCCGCTGTACGGCGGGTTTCTGTACGCGGCCGTGGGCAGCTACGTGTGCCGGGCGTGGCATCTGTTCGATCTCGGGCTCGTGCGCTACCGGCCGCGGGCGACGGCGGTGGTGGCCGCGGCCGTTTACGTCAACTTCTTCAGCCATCACTGGCTGCCCGATGCCCGCTGGGTGCTGGCTGGGCTGCTGCTGGCCGTCACCGCGGGGACGTCGGTGTGTTTCACGGTGCGGGGTGTGCGCCGGCGGATGCCGCTGGCGCTCTCGTTCGTCCTGATCGGCTTCTTCCTGTGGGTGGCGGAGAACCTCGCCACCCTCGTCGGTGCCTGGCGCTATCCGTACCAGGAGCACGGCTGGGAGCCGGTGGGGGTGGAGAAGTTCGGCGCCTGGGCGTTGCTGATCAGCGTCACCTTCGTGCTGGCGGCGGTCGGGCGGGCGCGGGGAGCACGAGTCGTCGACGGGGCCTCAGCCACGTATCCTCCTATGGACACAAATTAGATGATTTGCTTCGAGGGTCGTCACCGACCGTGGCCATCCTCGCCGGAGTGATCAATGTCCCGCACCGGCACGACGGACGACGGCGACGAGCTGCTGACCCGGCTCGGGGCGCTGACGGCTCAGGCGCGTGCGCAGGCCGAGATGCAGCGGTCGCGGGTCGAGCTGGCCATCGCACTGCAGCGCGGCATGCTCCCGCGCGATCTGCCCGTCGCCCGCCGGCTGCATCTCGCCGTGCGGTACGCGCCCGCGTACCAGGGGCTCAACGTGGGCGGCGACTGGTACGACGCCTTCACACTGGGAGACGGCCGTATCGGTCTGTCCATCGGTGACGTCCAGGGCCACAACATCGAAGCCGCCGCCTTCATGGGGCAGGTGCGGGCCGGGCTGCGGGCCCTGGCCTCCGTCACCAGCGAGCCGGGCGAGGTCCTGGCCCGGACCAACGAGCTGCTGCTGTCCCTGGGCTCCGATCTGTTCGCCACCTGCACCTTCATACGGCTCGACCCGTGTGCCGGCGTACTGGAGAGCGCTCGGGCCGGGCACCTGCCCTGCGTCTGGGCAACGGCCGACGGGAAGTCCGGCGTCACCGTGGACGAGGGCGGACCGCCGCTGGGGATCCAGGCGGGGGTGTCGTATCCGGTGACCCGGTACGAGCTGACCACGGGTGGCATGTTCGTGCTGGTCACGGACGGTGTCGTGGAGGGGCCCTGCCTGCGGCTCGAGGAGGGCCTCGACCAGGTGAAGCGGCTCGCGGGCATCGCGGCGGCGGCGGGCATGGACGTGGACGCGCTCGCGGCCGCCCTGATCAAGGGCGCGGAGCAGGTGGGGCACGACGACGACGCCGCCGTGCTGGTGGTCGGCTTCGACGGGCCGGAGGCTCAGCCATAGGTCCGCAGCGGCGGGCTCAGCAATGGGGCCGCAGGGGCTGGCTCAGCCATAGGGCCGCAGGGCCCCTGCTCTCACCTCGCCGCCGCGGCGGCCTCGGTGTCTCATGACTGCTGTGGTGGGTAGCCGGGATCCGCGTATGTCGGCCGTCGTCGCTCTGCAGACGCCGGCCGTTGCCGCCTGCTACTACGTCTCGGGGCACCTGGGCCTGCTGCGGGAACTGGTCGTCGAGGGCTCGGTCGTCACCCCGATCTGGCCCCCCACCGGCGTCTCGGTCGCCTGCTTGCTGATCTTCGGGTTGCGCTGCTGGCCGGGGATCGCCCTGGGCGCCTTCCTCGTGATCCTTTCCCTCACCTCCCTGAGCCCCTGGGCCTTCGCTGTCCTGGCGGGCAACACGGCGGCCCCCGTCGCGGGGTACCTGCTGCTGCGCCGGGCGGGTTTCCGTACCGATCTGGCCCGTCTGCGGGACGGTCTCGCCCTGGTGTTCCTGGGCGCGTTCACCGCCATGCTGATCAGCTCGACCACCGGCGCGGGCATCCTGCTCGCCACGGGCAGGCTCGAATGGCCGGCCTTCTGGGCGGTGTGGCTGGCCTGGTGGGTGGGCGACGCGATGGGCGTGCTGATCGTCACCCCGGTACTTCTCCTGCTGTCCCGCCTCCGCCCGCCGATGCGCCTGTCGCGCTGGAAGGAGGCCTCGGGCCTGGCGCTTGTCATCTGCTGTGTCGTACCGCTGGCCGCACACAGCTCCGTCAGTCTGCTCTTCCTCGTCTATCCCCTGCTGATCTGGGCGGCGCTGCGCTTCCAGCTGGCCGGCAGCATGCTCTGCGCCCTGTTCGCCTCGGTCATGGCCACGGTGGCCGCGACCGACCGGTCCGGGCCGTTCGAACGGCTGACCAGGGTGGAGGTGATGATCAAGCTCCAGGCGTTCAACGGGGCGATGGCGCTGACGGCCCTGATCCTGTCGGCCGTGATCACCGAGCAGATCCACACCCGGCGTTCGGTGGAGCGCGCGTGCCAGGAACTGGTCGAGGTCCTGGAGCACCTCACCGCGGGCGAGTCGGCGGACGGCCGGGCCCCTCTGGAGGACAGGGGGATCGGGCGGAGGCAGGACGAGTGACCGTACGCCTGCGGGGGTCCGCCGGGCGGTGGTGACCGAGGCATAGGGTTGACGCCATGACCGAGGTGGAGGTGCTGCAGCTGCTGGTGTCGCCCGCGCACCGGCTGGCGGGACGGCCGTCGGACGGCCCCTCACCCGGCCCGTCCGACGAGCGCGTCCCCCGAGTGGAGGTGCGTCGTGGCCTGGGGCTGGTCGGCGACCGCTACTACGCCAGGCCGGCCCACCGGAACGCTGCGGTGACCCTCATGGCCGCGGAGAACCTCCCGGCGGACGCCGACCTCCGCCACACCCGCCGCAACGTCCTGCTCAGAGGCGTCGACATCGACTCCTGTGTCGGATCGACGATCGCCCTCGACTGCGGCACCGGACCGGTGGTGTTCGCCGTGCACCGGCCGGCCCGGCCGTGCGCCTGGATGGACGTGACCATCGGCCCCGGCGCCCAGCGCGCCCTGCGCGGGCGGGGCGGTGTGCGGTGCACGCCGCTGAGCGACGGGGTGATCACGCTGGGCCCGGCGACGTTCCGCGTCCTGGCCGGGCCCGGCGACGCCGGGCCGTGAGGCCTGCGGCCGTGACCGGCGCGGTCAGCCGGCCGCCGAGGCCGTGCGGATGGCGGCGATGTCGAGTTGCAGACGCACCTTCTCGCTCACCATCGCGCCTCCCTCGGCCAGTCTGCTGTTGTAGGTCAGGCCCCAGTCGGAGCGGTTGATTGTGGTGGTGCCGTCGAATCCGACCCTTTCGTATCCGAAGGGGTCGGTGACGTGTCCGATGTAGGTCATCTCCAGGACGACCGGCCGCGATATGCCCTTGATGGTGAGCTCGCCCGACATGCGAAAGAGGTCGGCGCCCGCCTGTTCCACCGCGGTACTCGTGAAGCGCATACGCGGATAGGTGGCGACGTCCAGGAAGTCCCGGCCGACCAGGTGGGCGTCGCGCTGTTCCACCCCGGTGTCGACGCTGGCGGTGAACAGGGTGAGGTCGGCCCGCGAGCGGGCGGGGTTGCGCGCGTCGAAGTAGAGGAGGCTTTCGTACTCCAGGAAACAACCGCGCACGGTGGTCACCATGGCATGCCGGACGGAGAAGCCGATCCTGCTGTGAGCGGGATCGACGACCCATTCGCCGGTGAGATTCGCCAGGTCGGGGTCGGGCAGGACCGCAGTGGGGGAAGCCGGTGCGCCGGCGGGACGCTGTGGGGGGACTGGCGGCGTCTGCCGGCGGGACGGCACGACGCGGTTGAACAGGTTCATGATTCATCTAGGTACTTGAGTTTGGTTATTGCCGCAAGTCCCCTTCGTGTTTACGGCAGTTGCGAACGAGCGCCTGACCTTTTTGCCGCCGCTTTGCACAGAATCCACACATGCCTGTCGCGTGGTACCGACGAAATGGCCATCCGAAGGTCCAGGAATTTTCATTTCGGGCATTTCGGCGATTCGGCCGGTGTCACCTCGATCGCGAGGTCGTTGTCGACGGTGTAGTAGGGGCGCGAGATGGATCCGCCCGCCGTGAGTGCCGGGTAGACGAAGACGTGTTTGCGGTCCGCCACGTCGTCGAGAAGCCGGCCGATCCTTATCGGTGGCGCGCCGGTGGTGGGCCGGACGAAGGCGTCCCAGATCCGGCCCGGGGCTTCGGAGCCACCCGTCAGGTCCTCCTGGTCGGCGGTGAAGGAGAACCCTCTGCCGTCGTCGTCGATCCGGGGGCGCAGGTCCCGTACGGTGCCGGTCCCCCGCAGGCGCAGCCGTACGGTGGCGTCCGCACGGAGTTCGGCGCCGTGCAGGCGGGCCTCGACCGTCAGGGCCTGCTGGGTGACGTCGATGGCGCGGGCCTCCGCGTGGGCGGTGCGCCGCCAGGCCCTGAGTGCGAGGAAGCCGTCCTTCGTGACGTAGGGGATTCTGACGGCGACCGGTGAGGGCCGGTCGCGGAGGTGGCCGTCCACGAGGGCGCGCAGGTCTTTGAGGCCGGGGCGCAGCCGCTGTCGTTCGGCTTCCGGTGCCGGGAGCAGGTACAGGTCCCAGCGGCCTTCGTCGAGGGCCGGGTGCGGTTCCAGCACGGCGTGCAGGTCGCCGTCGGCCCGGCCGGGCTTCAGGTCGAGCAGGTGGAGCGTCGTCTCGGGGCGGCCCTTCTTGGGGCGCAGCCTCAGGAGCAACTGGGGGTGGGCAGCCGGGGCCGGCGGGAGGCGGAAGGTGATGCGGCCGTCCGTGTCGATCGCGCAGTGGGTGCGCAGGTGGGTGTCGAGGTGCGTGGTCATCGGCGTCCCTTGCGTATCGCGCGGAGTGCGCCGACGGCCGCGGCGTGGGCCGCGTCGCGGGCGGCGTGGCTCCGGCCGATCAGTGCGCTGTTGCTCCGGTGGTGGTCCTGCGGAGGTGAGGTCCGTCGGCTCGTGGTCCGGGCCGCCAGGGCGTCCTCCAGGAGGCGTTCGGCCTGGGCGACGACGGGGCCGGGGGCGAATCGGCGCGCGTTCTCCAGGGCGGTGCGGCCCATGCGGCGGCGCCGTTCGTCGTCGCCGACGAGTTCCAGCAGGGCCGAGGCGAGGGCGTCGGCGTCCCCGACCGGTACCAGCCGGCCGTCGGCTCGGTCCTCGATGATCTCGCCGGGGCCGTAGGGGCAGTCGGTGCTGACGACGGGCAGTCCGCAGCGCATCGCCTCGACGATGGTCATGCCGAACGGCTCGAAGTTGGACGCGGCCGCGCCGATCGAACCCTTGGCCCACTCGGCCTCCATGGGGGTGGCGGCCCCCATCAGGAACACGTTGTTCCACAGGCGGAGCCGTTCGATGAGGTCCCGCAGCCTGGGCTGTTCCTCGCCCTTGCCGTAGATGCGCAGCTGCCAGTCCGGGAACGCGGCGGCGACCTGGGCGAACGCCTCGATGAGCAGGTCGTAGCGCTTCACCGGGACCAGCCGGCCCGCGGCGATGACGATCTTTGCGGTGCCGTCGGCGGGCGGCACCGCGGGGTCGGGGACGCTGTTCGGGAGGGCCTCGACGTGGACGCCGGGCAGCCACATCTTGCGCCGGTAGGCGGCGGCGTCCGCTTCCGTGACGGTGGTGATCACGTCGAGGCGGCGGTAGGCGCGGCGCAGCGCGGTGCGCAGCGCGGGCGGGTGGTTGTCGAGGGTGAGGTGCTCCTGGCCGACGCGCAGGACGCGCTGCGGGGCCTGCCGCGCGATGTGCACGTTGAGGCCGGGGCGGGTGCCGATGACGACGTCGGTGTCGATCGCCTCCAGGCACTCGCCGATCCGCTGGTCGGTCAGCTCGCTGTACTGGCGGTGGCGGTACTCGGCGGACGGGAACACCTTCGCCGGTCTCTGGTGCAGCGGATGGTCCTCCTCCTTGCGCAGGTCGACCAGCGCGCGCAGCCGCACCCGGGGGTCCAGGACGAGGTTGGGATGCTCGCGGTGGCGTAAAGCGGAGACGATCTCCACGTCGTGCCGCTCGGCGAGCGCCCCGGCGAGGTTGAACGTGGTGGTGATCGTGCCTCCGATTCCATAGGCGTTGTGAATCAGGAAAGAAATCTTCATGTCGGCGTAGACGGCGCCAACCACCCGACAGTTGTTCGCCGTTATCACTCTGTGGCCTGCACGAATACGGGTACGGACCGGCCGGTTCCGGAGTGATCTCGGACAAAAGTGGTCTGGGCCATACCGGTTTGCCGCCCGGATGTGGATAGCTTGATGTGTTTGCCCGCAGCAGTGTCGCGTCACCGGGTGCACCGTCGTCATCGATCTCCAGGAGACCCATGCGCCCCCGCATAACCTCCGTCCCGCGCATCATCTCCCTTCCGCCCCTGGCCCTGGCCGGCGGCGCGCTGGCCGTGGGTGTCGGCGGGCTGTACCTCGCCGGGCTGATGCTGACCGGTGGGGAGATCGACTCCGGTACGACGGTGCGCGGGGTGGAGATCGGGGGCCTGAGCCGTGCGGAGGCGGTGCGGAAGCTGGAGCGGCACCTGGACGCGGCCGGGGCGCGGGAGCTGCCCGTCAGGGTCGGTGACCGCACGGCCACGGTCGATCCGCGGCGCGCCGGGCTCTCCTTCGACGTCGAGGAGACCGTCGACCGGGCGGCACGCACCGGCGCCGGTCCGGTCAGCGTGTTCGGCGGGTTCTTCCGCTCGGGCGGTGACATCGAGCCGGTCGTACGCCTCGACGAGGACAAGGCGCGGGCCGCCCTCGGTCAGGTGGCGAAGGGGCTCGACCAGAAGGTCCGGGACGGTGCCGTCGCCTTCGACGACGGGCGGGTCGAGCAGGTCGCCCCGCGCACGGGGTACACGCTGGACGTGGCCGGCGCGGTCGGCCCGCTGCGCTCCTCCTTCCTGCGCGGCGACACCCGCTCGGTGACGTCGCTGCCCGCCCGCGAGACCAGGCCGAAGGTCACGGCCGACGAGGTACGGCGGGCGGTACGCACGTTCGCCGAGCCGGCCATGTCGGCGCCCGTCACGCTCACCGCGGGCGGCAGGCGGTTCACCGTCGGGCCGGCCGTCCTGGGCGAGCACCTGGCGATGCGGCCGGACGGCAGCGGAAGGCTGAGACCGGAGCTGGACGCCGAGGGGCTGCGTGCTGATCCCGCCGTGGCGGGCCCGCTGAGGGACGTCACCACGACCGCCGAGAACGCGAAACTCCGGCCGGCCGGCGACAAGGCCGTGGTGACCGAGGACGCCAGGATGGGCCGGAAGGTCACCGACAAGGCACTGGGCAAGGCGGTGCTGCCGCTGCTCACCAAGTCGGGCGCGGACCGCAGCGGCGAGGTCGCCGTGGACCGGACCCAGCCCGAGATCACCCGCGAGAACGCCGCGGAGCTGGGGCTGACGGAGAAGATGTCCTCCTTCACCGTCCACTTCGAACCGGCGGAGTACCGTACGAGGAACATCGGCCGGGCGGTGGAACTCATCAACGGCTCCCTGGTCCGGCCCGACGAGACCTGGAGCTTCAACCGGACCGTCGGCGAGCGCACCGAGGCCAACGGCTTCGTCGAGGGCATCATCATCCTCGACGACAAGTTCACGAAGGCGTCCGGCGGCGGGGTCTCCGCCGTGGCGACGACCGTGTACAACGCGCTGTTCTTCGCCGGGGTCAAGCCCGTGGAGCACGGCGCGCACTCCTTCTACATCGAGCGCTACCCGGAGGGCCGCGAGGCGACGGTGGCCTGGGGCAGCCTGGACCTGCGGTTCACCAACGACTCCGGCAAGGCGATCTACATCCAGGCCGAGTCCACGGACACGTCCGTGACCGTCTCCTTCCTCGGCACCCGGAAGTACGACGAGATCAAGTCGGTCAAGGGCCCGCGCACCGAGGTGAAGCAGCCCGAGAAGAAGGTGAGCGACGACAAGGAGTGCGTGCCGCAGACGCCGCTCGAGGGGTTCGACGTCACCGTGGAACGGGTCTTCTACGACGACGGCAGGGAGGTGCGGCGGGAGCCGTTCCGCACGCACTACACGCCGCGTGACGAGATCGTGTGCGAGTGATCCACCCACCGTTCGCCTTCCTGCGCAAGTCTCCCTTCCGAACGGAGCGTTGACCCGCCCCCGGACCGCCAGCACAATGAGCGCGCACTGTTGAGAGCGCTCTCAAGGGAGATCCATGACTGGCAGACCAGGCCCGGCACTCAGCCGGCGTTCGCTCATCGGTGCCGGAATCGGCATCAGTGCCGCGGGGCTCACCGCCGTCGGCTCGGGTCAGGCCCTGGCGGCCGGTCCCTCCGGCACACGTCCCGCATCGGCCCCGGCCCGGGGGCGCGCCTTTCTCGCCGCCGCCATGGACGCCTACCCCGACCAGGGCAGCATCCGCCTGACCCAGAGCTACACCGACCAGGCGGGCCTGTTCAGCACCGCTTTCACTTACGACAACGCCCTGGCGATCCTGGCCCACCTCGCGGCCCGGAGGCCCGAGAGTTTGGCCCGGGCCACGGCCTTGGGCGACGCCCTGCTCTACGCGCAGGCCCATGACCCGGCGTACGACGACGGCAGACTCCGGCAGGCCTACAACGTCGGTCCGTACACCTTCTACGACGGCTCGCCGCAGCCCGACGGCTTCGTACGGCCCGACGGGACGGTCAACGTCGGTACGCAGTTCGGCTTCACCGGCACGGCCGTGGGCGACATGGCCTGGGCGGGCATCGCGCTGAGCGGCCTCGCGCGCCGCACGGAGGCGCGCCGATTCCTCACCGGTGCCGTGCGGATCGGCGAGTGGATCGAGCGGACCGGCCGTACCGACGAGCCGCTGGGCGGCTACAAGTTCGGGGTCGACGGGGCGAATCAGAAGCTTCCGTTCACCTCGACCGAGCACAACACCGACCTGATCTGCCTGTTCGGGCGGCTCGCCCGGCTCACCGGCGACCGGGTGTGGCTGGAGCGGCGGGCGCGGGCCGAGGCGTTCGTGCAGCGCATGTGGGAGCCGTCCGGGGGCTTCTTCTACACCGGAACCAACGACGGCGTGACGGTCAACACGTCGCCGATTCCGGAGGACACCCAGACCTGGACCCATCTCGCGCTCGGCTCGCGCCGCTACTCCCGTTCGCTGGACTGGGCCACGGCCGAGCTGGCAGTCCTGGATCATTCCGGCCGCACGAACAGCACGGTTCCCGCCGGGCAGTCGTACGAGGGCGTCACCTTCAGTTCGGCGAGCCTGCTCGCGAACGAGGACGCTCCGATCGCGGCGGGCCAGCCCAAGCCCGACCGCAACGGCGTGTGGTTCGAGGGGACGGCCCATCTCGCGCTCGCACTGCGCGAGCGGGGGGCGCGTGGCGACGAGGCCCGCGCCCGGCGGTTGCTCGCGTCGACCGAGCAGGCCCAGGACCTGCTGGGCGGTGGTCAGACCGTCGGCGGGAAGGCGCTGCCCGAGCGCAGTGGTGTGGTGTCCGCGAGCAGCCCGCTGGATACGGGGTTCGGCTTCGGCTACTACCCCTACCGGCACACGGGCGCGACCGCCTGGTACCTGATGGCGGCGGCGCGGTACAACCCACTAGGGGCGTGACAGGGCGGCCCGGTCCGCCGCGTACGGCGGCGGACCGGGCGGGTCCTCAGGCGACGCGGTGGACGGCCTGGGTGGTCAGTTCGTAGCGGGCGCCGACGATCGCCAGCTTGCCGGTCTCGACCCGGGCGGCGAGTTCGGGCTCCGCGGCCAGCTGGGAGCGGACGAGCCGGACGTTGGCGCTCACGGTCGCGTCGATCCGGGCGTCTCCCTCCTCGCCGTGGTCTATCGCCGGGCTTATCCGGTCGACGAGGTACTGCATGTGGGCGGGGAGGTGCTGCCCGGACTCTGCCGCCTCCACGGCGGCGCGGACCGCGCCGCACGACTGGTGGCCGAGGACGACGACCAGGGGTATGGCGAGTTCCAGGACGCCGAAGGCGACGCTGCCGAGGACGGCCTCGTCGAGGACCTCTCCGGCCGTGCGGACGGTCATCAGGTCGCCCAGGCCCTGGTCGAAGACCAGCTCCGGGGGCACGCGGGAGTCGATGCAGCCGAGGACGACCGCGAAGGGGTGCTGACCCGTGGCCAACGTCCGCCGTAGCGCGGGGTCTTCGTGCGGGTGGCGTTCCCGGAAGGCGCGCCAGCGGCGGTTGCCCGCGGCCAGTTCCCTGAGGGCTTCGCCGGGGGTGACGGGCCGCGCGGGCGTGCCCCGGCCGGGGGTGGCGGCGGTGGCGGGCCGGGCGGCGCCGAGGCCCGCGCCGACGGCGGCGGCCCCGGTCAGGGCGGTGCGCAGGAGTGTGCGGCGGACCGGGCCGCCGGTGGTCGGCCGTGAACCGGCGACGGGGTGCGGTTCAGGACCGGCGCCTCTGTGGGCAGTGGAATCTGTGTTCACGGCCAGAACGTATGCCCGGATCCGGGCCCGGCCGCGTTCCTTGCCGTTTCATGGTGAGAGTTGGGTAAGTGATGTTCTTACCTTGAACGGCATTTGACGAACCCTCAGGCAACGCGGGACGCCCCGGGCCGGTCGGCCCGGGGCGTCCTGTCAGGCGGGTGTGATCAGACCAGGTCGAACCGGTCCAGGTTCATGACCTTGACCCACGCGGCGACGAAATCGTTGACGAACTTCTCCTTCGCGTCGTCGCTCGCGTAGACCTCGGCGAGCGCCCGCAGCTCGGAGTTCGAGCCGAAGACCAGGTCGGCGCGGCTGCCGGCCCACTTGACCTCGCCGGTGGCGGCGTCGCGGCCCTCGAACGTGGTCTGGTCCTCGGAGGTCGCCTTCCACGTCGTGCCCAGGTCGAGCAGGTTGACGAAGAAGTCGTTGGTCAGCGAGCCGGGCGTCGTCGTGAAGGCGCCGAGCTGGGACTGCTGGTAGTTGGCGCCCAGCACCCGCAGGCCGCCGACCAGGACGGTCATCTCGGGGGCGCTCAGAGTCAGCAGGTTCGCCCTGTCGAGCAGCAGGTACTCGGCCGGGAGGCGGTTGCCCTTGCCGTGGTAGTTGCGGAACCCGTCGGCGGTCGGCTCGAGCGCCTCGAAGGACTCGGCGTCGGTGTGCTCCTCCGTCGCGTCCACACGGCCCGGGGTGAAGGGGACCTCCACCTGGAAGCCGGCTTCCTTGGCGGCCTTCTCGACGGCGGCGGTGCCGCCGAGGACGATCAGGTCGGCCAGGGAGACCTTCCTGGCGCCGGCGCCGGCGTTGAACTCCTGCTGGATGTTCTCCAGGACACGCAGCACCTGGGCCAGCTCGTCGGGCTCGTTGACCTCCCAGCCGCGCTGCGGCTCCAGGCGGATGCGGGCGCCGTTGGCACCGCCGCGCTTGTCGCTGCCGCGGAAGGTGGAAGCCGAGGCCCAGGCGGTGGTCACCAGCTGCGAGACGGACAGACCCGACTCGAGGAGCTTGGTCTTGAGGGTCGCGATGTCCCCGGCGTCGATGACCTCACCCTCGGGCTCGGGCAGCGGGTCCTGCCACAGCAGGGTCTCCTCCGGGACCTCCGGGCCCAGGTACAGCGACTTCGGGCCCATGTCACGGTGGGTCAGCTTGAACCAGGCGCGGGCGAAGGCGTCCGCGAACTCCTCGGGGTTCTCGTAGAACCGGCGGGAGATCGGCTCGTAGATCGGGTCGAAGCGCAGCGCCAGGTCGGTGGTGAGCATCTTCGGGCGGTGCTTCTTCGACGGGTCGTGCGCGTCCGGGACGATCTCCGGGGCGTCCTTCGCCACCCACTGGTGGGCGCCGGCCGGGCTCTGCTCGAGCTCGTACTCGAACTCGAAGAGGTTCTTGAAGAACCCGTTGCTCCACTGGGTCGGCGTCGAGGTCCAGGTGACCTCCAGGCCGGAGGTGATGGCGTCCCCGCCCTTGCCCGTGCCGTAGGTGCTGCGCCAGCCCAGGCCCTGCTCCTCCATGGAGGCGGCCTCGGGGTCGGCGCCGACGTGGTCGGCCGGGCCCGCACCGTGGGTCTTGCCGAAGGTGTGGCCACCGGCGATCAGGGCGACGGTCTCCTCGTCGTTCATCGCCATGCGGCGGAACGTCTCACGGATGTCGCGGGCCGCGGCGAGCGGGTCCGGGTTGCCGTTCGGGCCCTCCGGGTTGACGTAGATGAGGCCCATCTGCACCGCGCCGAGCGGGTTCTCCAGCTCGCGGTCGCCCGTGTAGCGCTTGTCGTCGAGCCAGGTGGTCTCGGGGCCCCAGTACACGTCCTCCTCGGGCTCCCAGACGTCCTCGCGGCCGCCGGCGAAGCCGAAGGTCTCGAAGCCCATCTGCTCCAGGGCGACGTTGCCGGTGAGGATCATGAGGTCGGCCCAGGAGATGGACTGGCCGTACTTCTTCTTGACCGGCCACAGCAGACGGCGGGCCTTGTCGAGGTTGCCGTTGTCCGGCCAGCTGTTGAGCGGGGCGAAGCGCTGCTGGCCGGCGCCGGCGCCGCCGCGGCCGTCGCTGATGCGGTAGGTGCCCGCGCTGTGCCAGGCCATACGGACCATCAGGGGGCCGTAGTTGCCGAAGTCGGCCGGCCACCAGTCCTGCGAGGTGGTCAGCACCTCGGCGATGTCCTGTTTCACGGCCGCGAGGTCGAGGGCCTGGAACGCCTCGGCGTAGTCGAACTCCTCACCGAGCGGGTTGGCCACCTCGGGGTTCTTGGCAAGGATCTTCAGGTTGAGGCGCTCCGGCCACCACTGACGGTTGCCGCCACCCTGGGTGGGGTGCAGGGCGCGCCCGTGGGCCACGGGGCAGCCGCCGCTCGTCTCCTCCTGCTTCGCGTCGGTGACGATCGCGTCGTGGTTCTCAGTCATGGAAATCCTTCCGGACGGGGTGGAACACGGTGCTCGGGTGGATCACATCGCTCAGGTACTGCGGGCGGTGGAGCAGGCGGGGCACAGGCCCCAGTAGATGACCTCGGCCTCGTCGACGGCGAAGCCCCGGTCGTCGGACGCGGTCAGGCAGGGGGCGTGGCCGACCGCGCAGTCGACGTCGGCGACGGCCCCGCAGGACCGGCACACGAGGTGGTGGTGGTTGTCGCCGACCCGTCCCTCGTACAGGGCGGGGCTGCCGGGTGGCTCGAGGCGGCGTATGAGTCCCGCCGCGGTGAGTGCGTGGAGCCCCTCGTACACGGCTTGGACGGAGATGTGGCCGACGCGGCCGCGTACCTCGGAGGCGATCGCCTCGGCGCCGAGGTGGTCGCCGTCCCGCACGGCCTGGAGCAGTGCGACGCGGGCGGCCGTCACCCTCAGGCCGGCACCGCGCAGCTCTTCGGCGGCGGTCGGGTTCCGGGATGCGGTCATGGCGGACAACCTAGCCGCACAAACACGAGTGATTCAAGAAAACGAACGGTTCAATTTTTGTGTCGCGCGGGTGCGGCCAGGTGTGACGCGGGTTGCGCCTTGGGGCCACGCCCTCGACGGCATGCTGTGAACTCCGTCACAGCATCGATGATCGCGCTCCGGTTCGGTGGCGGGATGGTGTCAGCCGTGTCCGTGTCGCGCCAGCACCGCCCGTGCGGTTTCGGCCATGGCCTCGTCGACCATCCGGCCCTCGAAGGTGAGGGCGCCGACGCCGTCACGCTGGGCCGATTCCACGGCTGCCACGAGACGCGCACAGCGGTCGAGCTCTTGGGGGGTGGGGGCGAAGACCTCGTTGATCACGGGGACGTGGGTCGGGTGGACGGCCATCATCCCCTCGTAGCCGAGGGCGCGGTTCTGCTCGGCGAAGGCGCGCAGGCCCCTCAGGTCGGTGATGTCCGTCCACAGTCCGGTGACCGGGCCGGGTGCTCCGGCGGCGCGGACGTCGAGCAGGACGCGGGAACGGAGGGCCAGGGTCTCGGTGCCCTCGGGGCTCCAGCGGTAGCCGACGGCGCGTTCCACGTCGCCGCCGGGTGCGGTCAGTGCGCCGACGTGTGCGACCCGGGGGGCCGCGGCGGCGATGTCGTAGGCGTCGTGCAGGGCGCGGGCCGACTCCAGCAGCGGGACGAGGGCCGTCGCGCCGGCGGGCAGGCCGTGTGCGTGTTCGCACCAGCCGATGAGGCGGTCCGCCAGCCGTACGTCGGCGGCGGTGTGCACCTTGGGCAGGACCACCCCGGCCAGTCCGGGGCGTACGACGGCACGCAGTTCCTCGGCGGCGGTCCAGTCCTCGAGCGGGTTGACGCGGACGAACAGGGCCATGCCGCCGGCCGGCTCCGCGGCGGCCTCCGCCAGGGCCTCGGCCACCCGGGCGCGGGCGAGCGGCTTGTCGGGGGCCGGAACCGCGTCCTCCAGGTCGAGGACGACGGCGTCGGCACCGGCCGCGCGCGCCTTGGGCAGCCAGTCCGTGCGGAGGCCGGGGACGAAGAGGAGGGAGCGGGGTGCCGGCCGGGGGATGGCCGTGGCACGGGACGTGGTCGTGCTGTGGGGCACGGTCGTGCGGGTCGTGCTGTGGGGTTCAGACGACATCGTTCTTCTCCAGTTCGGCCAGTTCCTGGTCGCTCAGTCCGAGCCAGTCGCGGTACACGAGGTCGTTGTCCTGGCCGAGTGCTGGTCCGGTGCGCCAGACGCGGCCGGGGCGTTGCCGGAAGTGCGGGATGACCGCCTGCATCCGGACGTCGCCCAGGTCGGGGTCGGCCACGGTGACGATGTCGCCGCGTTCGGCGTAGACCGGGTCGGCCGCGATGTCGGCCGCGTCGAACACCCGGGAGGCCACCACCTCGGCGCGGGCGAAGGCCTCCAGGCACTCGGCGGCGGTGCGGCCGGCCACCCACGCCCGCAGTCCGTCGTCCAACTCCCCGCTTCGCGCGTGCTGTTGTTCCGACGTGGCGAACTCCTCCTCGGGCAGGCCCAGCAGCCGGGCCACGTTGCGCACCGAGCGCAGGGTCGCGGAGGTCACGGTGATCCACTGCTCGTCGCGGGAGCGGTAGGTGTTGATCACGGCGGCGGGTGCGACCGCGAGCTGGTTGCCGGAGCGCTGCGGCACGGTTCCCAGCTGGTCGTGGACGATGACCTGCCACTCGACGAGCCGGAACAGGGGCTCGAACAGGGCGAGATCGATCCACTCGCCGTCGAAACCGGGATCGTGGTCGCGCCGGTGGAGGGCGGCGAGGACGGCGTAGGCGCCCATCAGACCGGTCACGGCGTCGCCGTGCGAGAAGCCGGTGTGGACGGGCGGCCCGTCGGGGGAACCGGTCAGGTGGACGACGCCGCTGCGGGCCTCACCCATCTTGCCGAAGCCGGGGGCGTCGGCCTGGCTGGACGTGGCGCCGAAGCCGGATATCTGGAGCAGGACGGCCTTCGGGTTGATCCGGTGCACGGACTCCCAGTCGAGGCCCCAGCGGCGCAGGCGCCCGGCGCGCAGGGTGACGATGACGACGTCCGCCCAGGCGACGAGGCGGTGGGCGACCGCGCGGCCCGCCTCGTGGTGCAGGTCGAGCGTGACGGAGCGCTTGTTGCGGGCGGCGACCTTGAACCACAGGGGAACGCCGTCGCGCCGGGGCCCCATGGCGCGAGCGGCGTCACCGGCACCCGGGGGTTCGACGTGGACCACGTCCGCACCCTGGTCGGCGAGCATCGAACCCGCGAGCGGCCCGGCCACCACATGAGCGAACTCGACCACTTTCAGTCCGCACAACTGCCCCTGTCCGGTGGCGTTCGGCATGTCCTTGTCCGGCACGGATGCGTCCCCTCGGCTCAGCTGGTCGGTTCTTCAGACTGCCGAGGCGCAGAAATGCCTGTCCAGCAAAGGAAGGCCATCAATCCATGCGATCAGCGCATGAATCGGCCCGCGTCGGTGCTCAGGCCCAGGAGACTCCCGGCGGCAGGTCCCGGCCCTGGGCGCGGAAGTCCTCGAGCGTCTCCAGGAAGTGCTCGGTCACGCGCGGGAGGGTACGGCGTGCGCGCAGGGCGATGTCGAGGCGCCGGTCGACCACCGGTTCGACGAGCGGCCGGAACACGAAGGGCCCGGTGCCCAGCAGGGGCAGCACCAGGGCGGGCAGCGCGCTCACGCCGAGGCCGGCGGCGACCAGTCCACCCACCGTGGCGACACTGCCGGCCTCCGCCGCCGGTACGGCGTGCGCGTCGACCTGGCCGAACGCGGCGTCCGTCAGCCGCCGCACGCTCGAGTCCCGTCCGACGGCCAGGAACGGCTCGCGGGCCAGGTCCGCCCAGCCGACCTCGTCGCGGGCGGCGAGCGGATGGTCCTCGCGCAGGACCGCGACGAAACGGTCGCGCACCAGCGGGCGGTGCTCCAGCCGCTCGGGCGGCACGCCGACCGTGGTGATCGCGAAGTCCGCGTCGCCGGACAGGACCCGGTTCAGCACGGCCCGTTCCAGGCCGTCCAGCAGGCGTACGGCGACGCGCGGCCGGTCCGTGCGGAAGCCGGAGATCACCTGCGGAAGCAGCACCGCCGCGACGGAGGGCAGGGTGGCGACGGCGACGGTGCCGGACTCGCCGAGCAGGAAGCGGTCCAGTTCCTTCATCCCGGCCCGGTGGGCGCTGAGGATCTGTTCGGCGATCCGCAGCGCCTCGGCGCCCGCGGCGGTCAACTGCACGTTGCGCGTGTCGCGTTCGAGCAGTTGGGCGCCGACCTGCCGCTCCAGGTCGGCGACCGCGCGGCTGAGGGAGGACTGCGAGACGCCCAACTGGGCTGCTGCCGCGGTGAAACTCGTCGCCCGGGCGACGGCCGCGTACGCCGTCAGCTGACGCAGGGTGGCATCCATGGCCGGGAAGCGTACGTCAGAGCGAGCCGATTGATGCGGGGATCGCATGGACAGATGCCGGTTTGATGCTGGACAGGGATCATCCGGCGCTCGGACACTCTCGGCTATCCCCGTACGCCACGCTCTCCGCCGCCGGGGACCGCGACCCGAGAAAGCGAGCGCCATCATGCCGGCAGCCCTGGGCTTCGCCACGATCGCCCTGTTCCTGTTGCTCACCATGACCAAACGGGTCTCGGTGCTGGTCGCGCTGGTGGTGCTTCCGGTGCTCGCGGCGCTGGCGGGCGGGTCCGCGGGCGAGCTGGGCGGGATGGTGCTCGACGGCCTGTCGAAGGTGGCGCCGACCGGCATCATGATCGCGTTCGCCGTGCTGTACTTCAGTCTCATGGTGGACGCGGGTCTGTTCGATCCGCTGATCCGCGGTCTGCTGCGGCTGGCCAAGGGCGATCCGATGCGCGTCACCGTCGCCACGGCCGTCCTCACGCTGTGCGTGGCCCTGGACGGCGACGGGGCCTCCACGTTCCTCATCACCGTCTCCGCGCTGCTGCCCGTCTACCGGAAGCTGGGCATGAGTCCGCTGGTGCTGTCCGGGGTCGTCTGTCTTGGGGCGGGGGTGATGAACATGGTCCCGTGGGGCGGGCCGACGGTGCGTGCCATGGCGGCGCTGAAGCTGGAGAGTTCGGACGTCTTCACGCCCGTGCTGCCCGCGATGGGGTTCGGGATCGCGTGGGTCCTGGTGGCGTCCTGGCTGATCGGCCGGCGGGAGCGGCGGCGGCTCGGTGCTCTCACCGGGCCGCGCGAGGAAGCCGCCGGCGAGCCGGTTCCTGTGAGCGCCCCGGCGCCCGGTGACGGGCCGGGTGCCGTCCGGGTCGCGGCGCCGGCGCCGCGCTGGCTGACGGTCTTCAACCTGCTGCTGACCGTCGTGCTCGTCGTGGCGCTGATCCTGGAGGTCATGCCGCTGCCGGTGCTGTTCGTCCTCGGGTTCGCGGTGGCCCTCCTGGTCAACCACCCCGGCTGGGAACAGCAGCAGGCGCTGCTCGACCGGCACGCGAAGAACGTCGTCCTCGTGACCACGATGATCTTCGCGGCCGGTGTGTTCACGGGGGTCCTCACCGGGACCGGGATGATCGACGAGATGGCCGAGGCGCTCGTGTCCGTGATACCGGACTCCCTCGGCGGCCGTCTGCCGGTCCTCGTGGCCGTCACGGGCATGCCGCTGAGTCTGGTGTTCACCCCGGACGCCTACTACTTCGGTGTCCTGCCCGTCCTCGCCGAGACGGCCCGCGGCTTCGGTACCGACCCGGCCGAGGTCGCCCGGGCCGCCGTGCTCGGCCAGATGACGACGGGTTTCCCGCTCAGCCCGCTCACCGCCGCCACGTTCATCCTGGTCGGCATGAGCGGCGTCCAGCTCGGCGAGCACCAGCGCTTCATCTTCCGCTGGGCCTTCGCCACCACGCTCGTGATGACCGCCGGTGCCGTCCTCACCGGCGCCCTCTCCCTCTGACGGAGGATCGGCATCGCCCGCCCGCCCCCTGCGGTTCGTCCCGCCGCTGCTCGCCGTGTCGCTCGCCGCCGCGTACGCCACCAGGGGCGGGCGGGCCCCCTCCCCCGGCACCCTCGTCGACGACGACTCACTCGGCGGTCCGGTCGCGGCGCGACCCGGCGCGACGGCGAGCCGCACGGCGAACCCGCCCGGATCGTGCACGGCCGCGACGACACACGGGTCCCGGTCAACCACAGCTTCCGGCCCTGCCTCGGGCTCAACTCCCGCGCCGAGCACGGCAGCCTGCCACCCGGTCAGGTCGTACGGACCGCGCCGGCGGGGGGCGAGCCCGGCCATGCGCCCGCTCTCAGGGAGAACCGGCCCGTCTACCGGTCGTCCGATGAGGTCAGGCGTTCGAGCTGGGCGGCGGCCGTCGCGGCTTTGCGATCCGCTTCGCGGACACGGCGGTCGGCCGTGCGCGCCCGTTCCCGGGCCGACCGCTCGGCGAAGCGGGCCTGCTGGTGCGCCTCCCTGGTGCGGGCGAGCTCCTCCGTGAGTTCGTCGACGCGCCGCTGGAGGCGGTCCACCTGCTGTTTCGCCTCCTCCGCGGCCTGGCCGACGGCGGCCGCCTCGTCCTTCAGCGCCCGCAGCTCCCGGTCGGCGGCCTCGACGTCCCGGCGGGCCTGCGCCAGCCGTCGCCGCTGTTGCTCGCCGGCCTTGCGGTCCGGACGGGAGGGGGCCGTCGCGGCGGACGGGCGACGCTGGGTCCCGGCGCTTTCCGGGACGGTGCTCTGCGCGACGGCGCTCGCGGCGGCGGCCGGGAAGCCGACGGCGGCACTGAGCGGCTTGGCCAGCCGGCCGCTCGCCCATGCCTGGGCCGCCTCGGGGTCGGCCAGGACCGCGTGCAAGGTGTTCTCGACCTCGCGCTGCACTCCTTCGCCGATCGGATGTCCGGCCTCCGTGGCGAGCTGCCGGGCCTGAGCGGACAGGGCGCGGATGAGCGCGTGCTGCTGCCGGCTCAGTTCGCGCAGTTGGGTGCGGTCCAGCGAGTGGTGGGCGTGCCGCAGTCCTTCGCCCAGGCGGAGCAGGGGCCCGACGTCGCCGGGCCGGCTGCGGACCAGGAGGTTGCTGGCCCAGGCCGCGAGACTGGGTTTGCGCAACGCGCCGATCCGCTCGGCGAGTTCCCGGTCGCCGGCGGTGCGGGCGGCGGCCACGGCCGAGGAGCGGGCGGCGGTGAACTCCTCCGGCCGCAGGGCGTACAGCCCGTCGGCCACGGCGTCGAAGTCCATGAGCGTCCCTTTCGCGTGGGGCTCTCTTCCGATCATCCCAGGCGAGGCCGCGAGGGGCGCGTGGAGCGCGGCGTTCCGGCAGGGCGGAGCGCTCAGCGGGCACCCCGTTCATGATCCAGAAATCGACGGTTTAACATATGAGCGCCGCCTAGCTCGAAAGATGGATCTGTGACTGTCAACGACGACTCGTTCACCAACTGGAAGAACCGCGAGGAGATCGCGGAGTCGATGATCCCGATCATCGGGAAGCTGCACCGGGAGCGGGACGTGACCGTCCTGCTGCACAGCCGCTCCCTGGTGAACAAGTCGGTGGTCAGCATCCTCAAGACCCACCGGTTCGCCCGGCAGATCGCCGGTGCGGAGCTCTCGGTCACCGAGACGCTGCCGTTCCTGCAGACTCTGGCCGAGCTCGACCTCGGGCCCTCCCAGATCGACATCGGCATGCTCGCCGCGACGTACCGCGAGGACGACCGCGGTCTGTCGGTCGCGGAGTTCACCGCCGAGGCCGTCGCCGGTGCCACCGGAGCCAACAAGATCGAGCGCCGCGAGGGGCGTGACGTCGTCCTCTACGGGTTCGGGCGCATCGGCCGGCTCGTGGCCCGGCTGCTGATCGAGAAGGCCGGCTCGGGCAACGGCCTGCGCCTGCGCGCCATCGTGGTGCGCGGCGGAGGCGAGCAGGACATCGTCAAGCGCGCCTCGCTGCTGCGCCGCGACTCCATCCACGGCCAGTTCCAGGGCACGATCACCGTCGACGAGGCGAACAGCACGATCGTCGCCAACGGCAACGCGATCAAGGTCATCTACGCGAACGACCCGTCCGAGGTCGACTACACGGCGTACGGCATCAAGGACGCCATCCTCATCGACAACACCGGCAAGTGGCGCGACCGCGAGGGTCTGTCCACGCACCTGCGCCCGGGCATCGACAAGGTCGTGCTGACCGCGCCCGGCAAGGGCGACGTCCCGAACATCGTGCACGGCGTGAACCACGACACGATCAAGCCGGACGAGCAGATCCTGTCCTGCGCCTCGTGCACCACGAACGCCATAGTGCCGCCGCTGAAGGCGATGGACGACGAGTTCGGCGTCCAGCGCGGCCACGTGGAGACCGTCCACTCGTTCACCAACGACCAGAACCTGCTGGACAACTACCACAAGTCCGAGCGCCGGGGCCGCAGCGCGCCGCTCAACATGGTCATCACCGAGACGGGTGCCGCCTCCGCGGTCGCCAAGGCGCTGCCCGACCTCAAGGCGAAGATCACCGGCAGCTCCATCCGGGTCCCGGTGCCGGACGTCTCCATCGCGATCCTCAACCTCCAGCTGGCGCGCGAGACCACCCGCCAGGAGGTGCTCGACTACCTGCGCGAGGTGTCCCTGACCTCGCCGCTGAAGCGCCAGATCGACTTCATCAGCGCCCCCGACGCGGTCTCCAGCGACTTCATCGGCTCGCGCCACGCCTCGATCGTCGACGCCGGCGCCACCAAGGTCGAGGGCGACAACGCCATCCTCTACCTCTGGTACGACAACGAGTTCGGCTACTCCTGCCAGGTCATCCGGGTCGTGCAGCACGTGTCCGGGGTGGAGTACCCGACGTACCCGGCTCCGGCGGTCTGATCCCGGGGGACGACGCGGGGCGTGTCCGGCAGGCACGCCCCGCGTTCCCGTGCGTCAGGAACGGGTGAGCTCGATCCTGTACTGCCGTGTCTGCGAGCCGTCCTCGCTGCTCACGGTCACGACGGCCACGTGTGTCGTCTCCTTGCGGACGCTCACGCTCGCGTACGGGTCGCGCGGCGTGGCGGTGACCCTCGCCCGGTCCGGGCGGTCGGTGGTCACGCGGTAACCCGTCCGGTCCGGGGCGAAGTCGCCGATCGCCACGCCGTCCACCTCGATCGACGCGGCGGCGGCGTCCGCGGAGGCGCCGGGGGTCCTGGCGAAGAGCTCGATCTCCCCGAGGGTGATGTAACCGCCGGGGCGGGCCGCCATGACAACGCGTACCCCGGTCACCGGGCCGAAGGCGCGCACCGGGACGTCGGCGACGGGTGTGCCCTCGGTGCCGACGGGCACCGTCTCGCTCGCGTCGGTCCAGGTGCCGTCGGCCCCGCGCACCTGCACCTTGAGGGACTCGGCGAAGCTGACGTTGGTGCCGTCGCGGTGGAAGTGGGTCACGACCCGGGTCAGCTCGCGGGCCTCGGGCAGGGTGAAGGTGATGGTGTCGGACGGGTTCTTCGTGCCGGACCGCCAGTTCGACCAGGCCTTCTCGGACGTGTTGCCGTTGCGCAGGCCATCGGCGGAGTAGCCGCTCTCGGTGTAGGTCGCGCCGACCGTCACGCCCTCGTCGGGCGCGGCGTTCCGCTCCCGGGGTGCGGTGACCTGGACGCGTACGGTCGCCGCCGCCCCGGTGCCGCCGGGAACCTGGGCGGTGCCGCGCAGGGTCACCACTCCGGCCTCGTCGAAGGCGCCGTCGGGAGCGGGGTCCCAGGTGACCGGGAGGTCGGCGGTGCCGCCGTGCCGTCCGACGCCGGTGACGGTGGCGGGCAGGTCGGGCCGTCCACCGGTGTAGGTCTTGGCGCGGCCCGGGAGGGTGGAGGCGATGGTGTCCACGGTGACGACCGCCTCGGCGCGGACGGTCCGTCCGAGGGCGTCGGTCGCCGTGCCCTTCACGCGTACCGTTCCGGGCTTGCTCCAGTGCGCCTCGGAGGGCAGTGTCCACCGCACGGGGAGGGCTCCGCGGGCGCCGTCCCGGAAGACGGGCGTCACGGTGCCGGGCAGTTCGGGCGCGCGGCCCGGAACGGTGAACGCCTTGGCCGGCTGTGTGCGCAGCACCGTCTCGTCGGTCACGGCCCAGCGCTGGTTCGCGCCAGAGGTGGGGAGGAAGGCCGAGACGCGGGCGCCGTCCGCCGTCGACTGTCCGACGACGTCGAGCAGTCGGCCGGTGGCGGCGTTGACGAAGGTCCAGGTGCCGTCCCCGGTGGTCGACATGATCCACTGCGCGGCCGGTGTGTCGGCGTCTTCGAGAACGGCCTCGTTGTCGCGTACGGCGAGGCGGCTGCCCGTCTCGGCGTTCCTCAGGGCATAACGCTCGCGGTTGCCTTCCCCGCGGGTCAGCTTCTTCACCGACCACAACTGGGACCTGGCACCAGGGTCGGCGGTACGGACGACGACGCCCTTGCCGTCGGCGGACGGGGCCAGGGACTTGCCGCTCTGGGCCCCTTGGAGGCGGTAGACGTGGCCGGGCTGGACGAGTGAGGCGTCCTCGGCGGTCCCGGACACGCCGTCGACGAGGAGGGTGGTGACCGACTTCGCCGGGACGGTCACCGTGGCGGAGTCGTCCGTCACCTTCACCGGGGTGCCGCGGACGAGCGCTCCGTCGGTGCTGGTCACCACGGGCGTGACGGTGGCGCCGGGGGCGACGCGCTTGAACCGCGAGAGGTCCAGGGTCACGGCACGCGGGGTCGTGCCGTTGTTGACGTGCACGACGGTCGCCCCGCGGCCGGACTTGCGTACGGCGGCGACGCTGGCGGGGTCGTCGGCCTTGACGAAGTGGTCGCCGGGCCGGATGTGGTGGGTGAAGTTGCGCAGGGTGTGGAACTTGGTGTTGGCCCGGATCGGGCAGGTCTCCAGGGTGTCCTGCGCGGTGCAGTTGAACGGGATGTGGATGCTGCCCCAGTTCTTGCCGGCCTGGGCCTGCGGGATGGAGTCCTCGACGGGCTGCCACAACACCCAGGCTGACGGCTCCAGTTCACGGATGTCGTCGACGACCCGGGTGGCGATGCCGAGCCCCGGTTCCATGCCGGTGAAGTCGGTGCCGGTCCCCCAGGTGCCCTCGACCTCGCTCATCCAGAACGGCTTGTCCGCGGCCTTGGCGCTGTCCCGGGCGCTGGTGCGCATGCCGGTGCCGTACGTGTGCACGTTGAGCTGGTCGACGGCGGCGCGGGCGGAGCTGTCGTAGGCGTTCCAGTTGCGGACGAAGGTGCTGGGGTTGGTCTCGTCCATCGCGGAGACCGTCGCGCGGGTCCTCGCCTTCTCCAGTGCGCGCCGCAGCGCCAGGACGACCTTCTGCTGGAGCTCGGGGCCGGCGTGCGCGCCCTCCTGGCGACCGCCGGTGGGCTGTCCGTCGGGGCCTATCTGGGTGCCCCAGTAGTTGGTGTTGGGCTCGTTGAGCGGGGCGATGGTGTCGAACTTGATGCGGTGCTTCTTCTCCAGCTGCTCGGTCACCTTGACCAGGTAGGTGGCGAAGTCGTCGACGCGGTCGGCCCGTATCTGGTCGGTGTTGGCGTCGAAGCCGCCCGAGACGTAGCCGCTGACGGTCTGGAACCACGGCGGGGAGTTGCTGAACGCCTCCCAGCGGGTCACCTTCTTCTTGACGCGGTCCACCCACCAGCGCTGGCCCGGGTCGGCGGACCAGTCCCAGTGGTCGGGGTCGTCGGGGTTCCACCAGTCGGTGTCCTCCCTGGTGGTGCCCTCGGGGGCCTTCCAGAAGCCGTCCATCGTCGCGCCGACCTTCATGTAGTCCTTGCGGACGTCCGGGGCGTTGCCGCCGCCGATGTTGTAACGCGCGATGTTGAGGCGGAGGCCGTCCTCACCGAAGAGCATGTCGGCGAGCTTCTGCCGGATGGGCTCCGGGTAGCGGCCGGTGATGTTGGCGAACCAGACGAGGCTCGTCCCCCACCCTTCGAACTCCTGCTGCCGGTAGGACGGGTCGATCCGTACGGTGACCGCGCTGCCGGGCTGTTCGGCGGCAGCGGCAGGGGCAGGAGGCACGGTCAGGAGTCCCGCGCCGAGTGCCAGGGGGACGCTGACCGCCCACGCACGGGCGGGGCGATGTCTGCTGGACATGAATTCCCTTCGGGAGCGAACAGAATCGCGCAGAACCAATCGAGTTTCCCGAATGTTTTAGGACGGCAATCAACACGTCAAGAGGTACGACGAGTTGGGACCGACGCGTCCGGTGCTGACCGGCACCGGGGCCGGCCGGGCCGCGCCTGCCACTTAGGGAAGGAACTGGCCGATGCCTGAGGACCTGATGCTGGGCCGCGGGGAGACCCTCGGTCTCGTCGGCGAGTCCGGCTGCGGCAAGTCCACGCTGGCCAGGGTCCTCCTGCGGCTGGAGCGGCCGGGCGCGGGCACCGTGCGGTACGAGGGAGTCGGCCCCTTCACGTTGTCGGGTGCGGAACTGCTCGCCTGGCGCCGGAAGGTGCAGATGGTGTTCAGGACCCGTTCGGTCGCTCAACCCCCGGCTGCCCGCGGCGGATCGGATCGGCGAGCCCTGGCTGACCCACCGCGGTCTCGTCCCCGCGTCGAAGCGGGCGGCCCGCGCGCCGAACTGCTGGAGATGGTCGGTCTGCGCGCGTCGGACGCGGGCCGTCACCCGCACGAGTTCTCCGGGGGACAACGGCAGCGGCTCAACCTCCTGTGCGACCTGCGGGACGAGCTGGGACTGTCGTGGGACTGTCGTACGTCTTCATCTCGCACGACCTGTCCGTGGTGCGCACCTCGCCGACCGCGTCGACGTGATGTACCTCGGCAAGATCGTGGAGACGGGCCCGACGGAGTCCCCGCACCGGCCGACCCGCCGTCCGGATGCCGGTTCCGGACCCCGTGCCGACGGGTGCGGGACGTGTGTGCGGAGGCGGTCCCCGCGCCGCCGCCCCCGGGGCCCGTACACGGCGCGGCATGCCACTTCCCTCTGGAGGAGACACCACCGGTGACGGTGTGACGGGCAGTCCCGTCGTCAGTCCATCGCATCCACCAGGAACTCCTGGTCCCGTGACCCCGTGCAGCGCTGCTGGGCGATCTCGGCACCCGCCGTCAGGTCGTCGGTACCGTTGACGCCGAGGCACATTCCGTTCTGGACCACGTGTATCCGGTAGGCGTTCACCTTGGACCCGTTGGAACGGTCGACGGGTTCGAAGAAGAAGTGCTGGCTGGTGCGGTCCGCCGAACAACTCTCCCAGGGCCAGGGCTCGAGCAGTCCCTCGACGACATGGCCGCTGCCGAGCGCGGTGAGACAGCCGTCGCCGTACACCGGGTGGCGCCACTGGATGTAGTAGGAGCCCGTGTTGCCGACCGACACCAGTGAGAGGTCCGGCGGTGTGGCGTCGGCACAGGGGCGCTGGACGGCCACTTGGCTTCGGTAGCGCCCCTTGCGGTCGTGGCCTTCGGTGACGCACAGCGTGGGGGCCAGGGCGGGGCGGATCCTGGACCGTCCTGGTGGCGGGCCGTCGTCGCCGGTGGTCAGGGCGGAGGCCGAGGAGGAGGCGAGGCCTGGTGCGACCCCTGCCCCACGCGCCGCCGCGTCCCTGTCGCCCGCCTCGCCGGGCAGCAGCGCCCAGGCCCCCACAGCGGCGAACAACAGCGCGGCACCGGCGGCGGCGAGGAGGGCTCGCAGGTTTCTGACGCGACCGGCGATCGGGGCGGGGGTCGAAGCCGAGGCCAAAGCCCGAGTCGAGGCCAGGACCGGGGCCGGAGCCGGGCTCACGGCCGTTGACCGGGCGGGGTCTTCCGGTGTCCCGTCGGGCGTCGGCCGTCCGCCGGTGGGCGACCGCCCTTCGTCCGCATGCGCCGACCCGTCCTCCGCGTGCAACGGCTCGACCGCTGTCAGGCGGTGTCTGGCCTCCAGCCAGGTGGCGGCGTCCTCGTCCCTGCCGCACGCGCGGACGAACGCGGCGACCACCTCCGCACGCGGCAGCGAGTCCCGGCGCAGCGCGTCGGCGACGGTGCTGCGCGCGAGGACGTCCCCGCGCCGTTCCGCGTTCGCCTCCAACTGGCGGTAGGTCAGGCCGGCCTGTTCCTTGAGCCGGCGCATGCACGCCACGAACTCGGAGGCGCTGCGCGCCTCCTGTGGTAACGGACGCTGTTTCCCCATGACCGGCCATCCTCGTCCCGCCCCCGGCGGTGGACAATCCGGGATTCTGCCAATCCCCGAAAGCCCATGCCGCCTGTGCGAACGACCGACACCACCCCTGGAGCCTCGGGCCGAGAACCCGGCTTCCTGCCCGCACTTCTCCCCGCACGGCAGCGGAAACCCGCTTGCATGGCCGTCGGGACACCCGATATCCAGCATCGGGACGACGAGGAGCACAGGATGACGACCCGTCTGGGTTCAGTGAACGAGTTCTGCTGGATGGACCTGAAAACCCGCGACTTACCCGGCACCGCCGCCTTCTTCTCCACGACGCTGGGCTGGCGCTTCGCGGTGGACGAGGAGGACCGGCGCAGGGCCACCAAGATAACCCTCGACGGCCACTTGATCGGCGGCGTGAGCGACCTGGCACATCCGGTCTACCCGCCGGGAACACCTGCCCACATCGCCTACTACCTGGCGGTGGAAGACATCGAACGCCGTATCGCAGTGGCGACGGCGCACGGCGCACGCATCGTCGTACCTCCTTTCGACGCCGGCGATCAGGGCCGCATGGCGACACTGATCGATCCGGCAGGCGCCGCCTTCTCCCTGTGGCAGGCGCACCACTTCACCGGCTGGCAGTTCCCGCTCCACCTGGCGAGTGCCCCGCACCGCATGGTCCTGGCGTGCGAACGGCCCGACGAGGCCCGGAACTTCTACCGCGAGACCGCAGGATCACCCCTGACCTGCGCCGACTTCGTCGCCCCACGTGGAGGCCTCACCGCCACCCCACAGTGGGAACTGGCGATCGGTGTCGACGACCTGGACAGTGTCGTCACCCGCGTGCGCGAGCAGGGCCGGTCCCCGGCCACCTGGCAGGACGAGACGGGCCGATGCGTGGTGCGGTTGACCAGCCCGGAGGGACTGACCTTCCAGATACGCCGCCTGGAGCGGTGAGCGGGTACGTCACCCTCGGCGCGCCGTCGGCCACCCTGCGGCCGCTCTCGACCCAGGTCGTCAGCGGCTCTCGAGCTGTCTGCGCGGGCGCCTCCGCCTCGGTGAGGCGCCGACGCAGGGTGTCCGCGAACTCTCCGGCCCGCGCCAAATCGGCACGCAGATCCGCCACTCGCTGCTGCGCCACCCCTCGAAGCCCCACACCCGCTCCAGGAGCTCCGCACGCTCCACGGCGCTCGTGTCCTCGGCGTCGAGGCGGTCGGTGGGCCCCAGCAGGGCATGTCGGAAGAAGGAAGTGCCAGCGGCGGGGAGTTGTCCGGCGATGCCGTCGATCACCTCCGCGTGGATCGGTGCGGTGCCGACGGCCTGCTCGGCCAGGGCTCGCAGGTGTGGCTCCGGTTCCACGGCCAGCACCCGTCGGACGCCGGTCGGGCGGGGCCGGCGATCTTCGCGCAGAAGCGGGCGAAGGGAGGATGTCAGGCGGCTTCCTCCAGGACGTCATCGGGCTTCTCGGCGTCGCGTGGCTTCGTGCGCCGGGAAAGCACCACCAGCAGTGCGCCCAGCGCCAGGCCCAGTGCGGGCGGCAGGGGCAACCGGCCGCCGGGGGCGAATCCCTGTCCGGCGAACCGGGTCAGAGCGGCGACGGCGGTGGCGAGGCCGAGCCACAGCGGCCATGGGTGGTGCAGGTCGGCGTCCCGGTGGATCCGCTCGTGCACTGCCGCCAGCCCGCGCTCCAAGGGCCGCAACACTGCCACGACACCGGCCAGGACGACGCCGAGCACCAGCAGCCAGGGCACCCGCAGCGCCCACCATGCCGCGGATCCGAAGGCGGGCTGGGGCGCGAGCCCGGTCAAGTAGAACGCGGCGGCCACGACCAGCACCGGCAGCATGTGCCACAGATACAGCGTCATGCTGGCGCCTCCCACCGGGCTCACCACCCGCCACACCCGCTCCCGGTCCAGAAGCCGCCGCATCGCCCGTGCGGCGAGGAGACACAGGCCCACCTGGGCCACCACCCACGCCAGCATCGCCGCCGACGGTGGATCGGTGTTGCCCGGGCTCTGCCCGGTCACCCGGATCAGGCTGACCGGGAACGGCCCGACGCCCACCAGCGCCGCGAAGGCCACCCCGCCGCACGCCGCCATCGCGGGCGCTGTCGCCCGGTGACCGGTCAGCAGACCGTCTCGCCAGCAGAAGCCCAACTGGTAGGCGATGCCCCACACGAGCACGTAGTTGAGCAGCCCGACGTACGGCACGTGCACCGCCACCGCGAGCGCGTCAGCCGCCAGGGCGGCCGCGCCCAGGACCACGGGGACGCCCAGGCCCCAGCGCCGGTGCGCCGCGTGCAGGGGCGGGGTCAGGGCGCTGAGGAGCAGATACACCGGCAGGAACCAGAACTGCATCGCCATCGCCCACCCCACCAGCTCGAGGGTGCCCGGATCCACGCGGACGGCCGCACAGACCCCGACGGCGAGCAGCACCAGCGCGCTGTACACCCCCGCCGGGAGCAGCAGCCGCGACGCCCGCCGCGCCACCCACCCCGACGCCGTACCGCCCGCCGCCCGGGTGCGCGCCCAGGAGCCGCTCGCCGCATGCCCGCCGGCCAGGAAGAACAGCGGCATGATCTGAAAGCCCAGGGTCAGCCACTGGGTCCACGGAAGGACCGCCAGCAGCTCCGGTGCCGTGATCTCACCACCGGGCCCGCGGACGAGTACGGTGATCAGCCAGTGCCCGACCACCACCAGGGCGATGGCCCACGCCCGCAGGAAGTCGACGTAGCGGTCTCTGCTCACAGGTCGTCATGCTGCCGCCGATCCAGGGCTTTCCGGGCGAGAAGACCGTGCCGCAACCAACCCGTGCCCGGCACGACACCATCCGCAACCCGCCGCTGAGGGTGTCGTCCATGGCGGCTCAGTTCAGGAGTTCCCGCACCAGTGCCCCGCGCCACCACTGCTCCACGCGGTCGGGCGACCACCCGCGTTCACCGGTCAGCACGGTGTAGACGTCGATGTTGCAGAGCGCCGCATAGACGTCGACCGCGGACGGCACGTCGAGGCCGGAGCGCAGGACACCGGCGGGCCAGGAGGAGAAGACCTGCACCCGGGTCTGGTCGCCGCGGACACGGCTGTCGTGGTAGAGGGTGGCCAGCTCCGGCTCGGAGCGGCCCGCTTCCCGCAGGAGCGTGATGACGTCGCCGGCGCGCTCGTACAGACGCCGGTCGTAGCCGGCCATCGCGGCGAGCTGCCGGGCGGGGTCCGTCGCGGGTGACTCCAGCTCCGCGATCAGCTGCGGTACATCGGCCGAGAGATCGGCCGCGTCGGCCAGCGCGCGGGTCAGTCCCGTCTTGTTCCCGTACGCCGCGTAGACGGTCGGGACGGACACCCCTGCCTCCCGCGCCACGTCCCGCACCGTCGTGGCCGTCCACCCGTGGGCGACGAACAGGCCCAGCGCGGCGCGGGCGATCTCCGCGCGGGTCTGCTGCGCCTGCGCCGTGCGGCGCAGCGAGTCGTACCGCCGCCGCGCCGGCTCCTCATTCATGCCCTGCCCCTTCCCGCTATTCATTTAACGCTGCTTATAATCAATATATGTTACGTAAACAACCGGGTGCCGCCCCGGTCGCCACGGGTCCCGCCACGGATTTCGCTCGGGTCAGCGGTCTCGCCGCCCTCGGCTTCGCCTTCCTCATCGTCGCCGGGAACGTGGTCCTGGTCCCGGCCGGTCTGCCGCGCACGGGCTCCGGCATCGGGGAGGTGGACGGGTTCTTCCGCGCGCACGGGGACCTGGTCGGCCTGGGTTCCGCGCTCACCCCCGCCGCCTGGATCCTGGCCACGCTGTTCGGGGCGGGCGCGGTCCGTGTGCTGTGGCGGTCCGAGCGGGACCGGGGCGAGGCGTGGGCCCTGCTCGGGTTCGCCGGACTCCTCCTCCAGAACGCCGTCTTCGCCGGGGTCGTCGCGATCCGGCTGGCGCTCGCGTCGACGGCCGCGGACGGGACCGGCGCGGACCGGGGTCTCTGGGCGCTGCACGACTCCCTGTTCACCCTCAACGGCACCTTCCTGGCGCTCGCGCTCGTCGGCCTGTCCGTCGGCGGCCTGCGCGCCGGGCTGATCCGGCCGTGGCACGGCCGGTGGGGGCTGGTGGCGGCGGTGTTGCTGTTCGGTTCGGCCGTGCTCGCCCCACTCGTCATCGACCACACCGGCCCGCTGGGTCTGCTCGGCCTCGTCGGCTGGCTGATGTGGGTGGTGTGGATCGTCGTGTACGGCGTGGTCCTGATGCGTCGGCCGCCGGCAGCGCAGCCGCCGACCGGGGTTTGACCGGCGGCCGTCGGACCCGTGCGGTCCATTCTCAGTGGCAGCACCCGTCGGCAGGCTGCGGGCCGGCCGCGGTGTCCAGGCGGCAGAAGCACGAAGCCTGGATCGGGACGTCGGCCAGCGCCGTCGCCATCTTGAGCTGCTGGGCCACCAGGGCCGCCTCGGCGGCCCTGCCCGCCCGGAGCAGGCACTCGTGGAAGCCGTGCAGGGACCAGACGTTGCCGGGGTGCTGGAGGGGACGGGGCAAGGTGTCGTCGAGGCCGAGGTCCGCGCGGTAGACCGCCTCGGCCTCCGCCACCCGGCCCTGTTCCAGCAGCAGGGCGCCGTAGGCGTGGCGGGTGGGCTGCATCCAGCCCCAGGGCTCGTCGTAGGGGAGGCCGTCGTCCAGCTCGATGGACCGCTCCAGGGCGGCGAAGGCGAGGTCGTGGTCGCCCCTGCGGTATGCGAGCTCTCCGTCCAGCATGGCCGCCGCGATGGCGAGGATGTCGCGGCAGGTGTTGTTGAACAGCATCCGCGTCTCTGGCACCCGGCTCACCGCCGCGCGGAACAGCTCGCGTTCGGCCTCCGCCCGGGTGACTTCGCCGGTGGCGGAGAGGGCGACGCCGCGCGCGTAGTGGCGCATCGCGGTGGTCACCGCGTAGAGCTCCGGGTCGGCGGGAGCGGGCAGGTCGAGGATGTCGGTCCAGCGGCCGAAGCGGATCAGTACGTGGACGCGCATGGCGAGGAAGCCCTCGAGCCAGTCGGCCATCGGAGGGCTCTGCACGCGGAGCAGCTCTTCGGGGATGGCGGCTTCCAGCTGGGCGGCGGTGTCGAGGGCGACCTGTGACTGGCCGAGGAACATGGCCCCGTAGATCTTGAAGTGGTGGTTGTGCGCCCGGTAGAGGGTGTAGAAGTTCATCGCGCCGGCCCGCCGGTGGAACTTCTCGTCGGCGGCGATCGCGTCACTGTTGGCCGCGACGACCCGGCGGTAGTCGCCGCACAGGACGTCGAGGTGCGAGGGCATGTGGTGCAGGTGCCCGGCGTCCGGCACGATGCCGCGCAGCCGGTCGGCGACGGTGAGGGCCTGCTCCGGTGCCGGGGACATCTCCATCAGGTGGATGTAGAGGTGCAGCACCCCGGGATGGCGGGCTCCGGCGTCCGTGCCGAGCGCGCCGTCCAGCACGGCCTTGGCCTCCAGGGTCCGTGCGCCCTCTGCAGGCTGGCCGGTCGTCAGGTCCCACAGCTGCCAGGGAGTGAGGTTCATCAGCGCGTCGGCGTGCAGGGTGGCGATGTCCGGGTCGTCGGGCGCCAGTGCGTACACCGCCCGCATCGCGTCCGCGTAGGGTTCGTTCCACACCGAGCAGTCCTCGACGGCCTCGGACTGCGGGTAGCGGGCCCGCAGGGCCCCGACGAGGGCCCGTTCCACCGGCGTGGCGTGCACGGCTTTGTCGTGGGCCCGTTCGACCGCGTCATGCGTGCGTTCGACGGTCCGCACCAGCTCGTCGTCGTCGAAGAATTCCCAGGGCTTGTTGTAGTTCGGGCCGAGCGCGTAGGCGATGCCCCAGTACGCCATCGCACACTCCGGGTCCGCCGCGACGGCCTTCTCGAAGCAGGCGACGGCTTCCTCGTGATGGAAGGCGTACGTCCACACCAGGCCGCGGTCGAACCAGAGTTGGGCCTCGGCGGAGGACGTGGTGACGGGACGGCTGTGGGTTCCGAGGTCGTAATAGTCACCCATGGGTCTCTCCTGGGGAAGCGGCCGGGAGCCGCGAGACTATGCGGGCGCGGGCACGACGACCCGCTCGACGCGCGCTCCGCCACCGATCCCGGTGGTTTCCCCCGGTTCGAGGGGCGGGGGCGGGCATCGTTGAGTACATGACTGACTTCCCGAGCTTTCCACCCGGCTTCGTGTTCGGGGCCGCTACCGCCTCGTATCAGATCGAGGGGGCGGTGCAGGAGGACGGACGTGGGGCGTCCATCTGGGACACCTACAGCCACACCCCCGGTCTGGTCGCGAACGGCGACACCGGTGACGTCGCCTGCGACCACTACCACCGTTATCCGCAGGACGTGACGCTGCTGCGGGAGCTGGGCGTGGACTCCTACCGGTTCTCGATCGCCTGGCCCCGCATCGTCCCGGACGGGGCCGGCCCCGTGAACCCCAAGGGGCTGGACTTCTACTCCCGCCTGGTCGACGAACTGCTCGCGGCCGGCATCGAGCCCGCCGCCACGCTCTACCACTGGGATCTGCCGCAGGCCCTGGAGGACGGCGGCGGCTGGCGGGTGCGGGACACCGCCGAGCGGTTCGGCGAGTACGCGGCCGTCGTCGCGGAGCACCTCGGCGACCGGGTGCCGCGCTGGATCACCCTCAACGAGCCGTGGTGCAGCGCCTTCCTCGGCTACTCCGTCGGCCGGCACGCCCCGGGCGCCCGTGAGGGCCGGGGCGCGCTGGCCGCCGCCCATCACCTGCTGGCCGGGCACGGTCTGGCCGTACGGGCGTTGCGGGCCGCCGGTGTGCGCGAGGTCGGCATCACTCTCAACCTCGACCACAACCTCCCCGCCACCGACTCCCCCGCCGACCGGGCGGCCGTCACCCGTGCCGACACACAGCACAACCTGGTGTGGACCGAGCCGATCCTTGCGGGCCGCTATCCGGACACCGAGGAGGAGACCTGGGGCGAGCTGATCACCGGTCAGGACTTCCGGCGGGACGGCGACCTGGAGCTGATCTCCCAGCCGCTGGACTTCCTCGGCGTCAACTACTACCGGCCGATCGTCGTGGCCGACGCCCCGTACCGGGAGAGCGACCCGGCGCGCCGCGTGGCGACGGACAACCGGTACGAGGAGGTACGGCTGCCCGGCGTCCGGCACACCGCCATGGGCTGGCCCGTCGCGCCCGGCACCTTCACCGACCTGCTGGTGGGACTCCACGAGCGGTACGGCGACGCACTGCCGCCCCTCCACATCACCGAGAACGGCTCGGCGGAGGACGACTGGGTGAGCCCCGACGGGGCCGTCCACGACAGCGACCGGGTCGCCTATCTGCGCGACCATCTCACCGCGCTGCGGGCCGCGATGGACGCCGGCGTGGACGTCCGCGGCTACTACGTGTGGTCGCTCCTCGACAACTTCGAGTGGGCCTTCGGCTACGGCAAACGCTTCGGGATCGTCCGCGTCGACTACGGCACGCAGGAGCGCACGCCGAAGGACAGCTACCGCTGGTACCGGGCCCTGATCGCCGCACAGCAGCGCTGACGGACCGGTCAGACGCTGGTCAGGAGCTGCGGCGCCAGGATCTTGATCATGGTGTTGGTCCAGCGGAGCTGCCGGAGCGTCTGTGGATGGCAGTCGGTGAACAGCGCCAGGAGCCGCTCGTCCCGGGTGGCCTGCGCCGCCTGGGCGAGCATCTCCCAGTGCAGGGAGTTCCGCGCGGCCGCCAGGTGCAGGTCGCGCAGGTCGTGCAGGAGGAGCAGGCCGGTCGCGGGGCGCCGGCCGAGTGCTTCCGACGCCTTCTCCCTGAGCGCGGCGAGTGCCCCGGGCGACGGGTTGTCGCGCGGTCCTGACAGGTCGAGGCCCAGGTCGCGGCCCGCGTCCGCGAGGCGGGCCGCGTGCTCCCGTGACCAGCCGGCGACATCGAGGGCGACATGGTGGAACTCGTGGTCGGTGTGGTGCCGTGCCGCGGCGGCCAGCAGATCCTGCTCCAGGTCGCGTTCGCCGTCATGGAGGAGGCGGAGTGTGGTGCCGATGCCGGTCATGTGCTGCTCCCCGCCGTCTCGGTCCGGGTGCCGGTGTCGCTCGCGCGCCGCGCAACGAGGGTGACACGGGCGGCGCCGGTCTTGAACAGTGGCTGTTTGGAGACCGGGTCCCAGTCGGTGATGGTGGTCTCGTTGGCGGCACGGCCCGGGCCGTCGTCGGGCGGGCGGTGGCCGGCCGGGGTGTCCCAGTAGCCGTAGTGGAAGGGCAGGAACACCATGCCGTCGCGGATCGCGGTGGTGCGCAGCCGGGCCCGTACCGCCCCGCGCGGGGTCGTGACCTGGACCAGGTCGCCGTCGGCGAGCCCCTGGGCGGATGCCTCGGCGGGTGAGATCTCCGCCCAGACGTCCGGCGCGGCGGCGTTCAGCTCGGGGGCGCGGGCGGTCTTGGTCCGGGTGTGGAAGTGGTACACGGTCCGGCCGGTGATGAGCTGGAGCGGGTAGTCGGCGGAGGTGTCCTCGTGGGGCGGGAGGTACTCCGCCGCCTTGATGACCGCCTTGCCGTCGGGGTTGAGGGACCGGTATTCCACGGGCTCCATGCTCGCCCCCGTGACCATGTCCTTTCCGTAGCTCTCGCAGGTGTCGGGGTGGGCGTAGGCGATGCCGTCGGTGTAGAGGCGCGCGGTGCCGTCGGGGGCCTGTTCGGTGCAGGGCCACTGGATGCCGCTGCCGCCGCGCAGCCGGTCGTAGTCGAGGCCTGTGTAGTCGCAGGGGCGGCCCGCGCTGCACCGCTGCCACGCCGCGAACGCCGACTCGGGGTCGTGCCAGGTGATCAGCGGCCCGTCGTCCTTGTCGCGGAAGTCCATGCGGGCGGCGAAGTCGAGGAAGATGTCCAGGTCGGCCCTGGCCTCGCCGGGCGGTTCGACGGCCTTCTCCGACAGGTGCACGGTGCGGTCGGCGTTGGTGAGGGTGCCGGTCTTCTCACCCCAGGTCGCCGCGGGCAGGACCACGTCGGCGAGCTGCGCGGTCTCGGTGAGGAAGAGGTCCTGCGCGACCACGAACAGCCGTTCCTGGGCGAGGATCGACCGGATACGGGACAGCTCGGGCAGGGACACGGCCGGGTTGGTGCCGGTGATCCACAGCATCCGGAGCGAGCCCTGCTCGGCGTAGCGGAAGATCTGCATCGCGTGGGTGGGCGGCGCGTAGTGCGGGATCGTCTCGGGGTTCACGTTCCACACCGCGGCCAGTTCGGCCACGTGCTGGTCGTTCTGCCAGTTGCGGAAGCCCGGGAGGTCGCCGTCCGCGCCGCATTCGCGGGTGTTCTCGGCGCTGGGCTGGCCGTTCATCTGCAGCAGTCCGCGGCCGGGGCGGCCCAGCATGCCGCGGACCAGGTGCAGGTTGTTGACCTGGACGGCGGCGGCGGTGGCCTGGTGGGACTGGTAGACGCCCTGGAGGACCGTGGACAGCAGCCGCTCGGCGGTGCCGAGGATCTCCGCCGCCCGCTCGATCTGCGCCGCGGGCACGTCGCAGATCCCGGCCGCCCAGCGGGGCGTGCACTCCTCGACCGCGGCCGCGAGCTCCTCGAAGCCGACGGTGTGCGCGTCGACGTAGGCCCGGTCGACGCGGCCGGTGCGGATGATCTCGTGCAGCAGCGCGTTGAGCAGCGCGACGTTCGTGCCCGCGCGCGGGGCCAGGTGGACGTCGGCGCGCCGGGCGACGTGCGTGTACCGCGGATCCACGCACACGAGCCGGGGCGGGTCGCTGCCCTCCAGACGGTCCAGGAGTCGCATCCACAGAACGGTCTGCGTCTCCGCCATGTTGTGCCCGAACAGGGCGACGGTGTCGGCGTGGTCGATGTCCTCGTAGGAGCCGGGCTGTCCGTCGCAGCCGAAGGTCTCCTTGAGCGCCTCGGCGGCGGTCGCCGTGCACAGCCGGGTGTTGCCGTCCAGGTGGTTGGTGCCGATGCCGGCGCGGGCGAGGACGGCCAGGGTGTAGTACTCCTCCAGGAACAACTGTCCGGTGGTGTAGAAGCCGATCGAGCCCGGGCCCTTGTCGTCCAGGAGGTGCCGGGCCCGGGCGGTGATCCGGCCCATGGCGGTGTCCCAGTCGGACTCCACCAGCCGGCCGTTCTCACGGACCAGGGGCCTGGTGAGCCGGTCCGGAGAGGCGTTGGCCTGCCAGCCGTAGAGGTCCTTGGGGCCCAGGCGTCCGCGGTTCACCCGGTCGGCGGCCCGGCCCCGCACCCCCACGATGCGGCCCTCGCGCACCGCGATGTCCATCGCGTCGCCGTTGGAATGCAGCAGCGAGGCGGACTGCACCCAGCGATCCACGTCCGGCTCGGCTATCCCGGCCCGCAGGTGCGTGTCCGTCCGGGACGGCCAGGGCGTGCCGGGGGCGTAGGGGGTACGCGCACCCCAGGGATCCGCGATCCGGTCGGCCGAGGTGTCCATGGTCCCACCTCCCACAGGAGAACGTCCCCTGGCGGGTACCCCGTCCATGCCCCCGGAGTCCGGTGACGCTGTGTACGCAAGCGCGCCACAGAGGGCACACACCGTCGCGCGAGACGATCATCCGGTCGTTCGATCGTGGGCACCTTCGCCACTGGGCTGGCAGCGGCCAACTCCCCCTCCCTAGGATGTACTTCCTGTCCAGCCAGTCCGTTGGCGCGGCACCACGCAGGGGGAACGATGCACTCCGAGAAGCAGTTGTCCACCGAGATCGACGCGAACGTGCCGACGGCAGCGCGCATGTACGACTACTACCTGGGCGGCAAGGACAACTACGCGGCGGACCGTGCCGCGTGCGAGGAACTCGACAAGGTCGTGCCCAGCACGCGCCGCCTGGCCCTGAACAACCGGCGCTTCCTCCAGCGGGTCGTGCGTACCCTCTCCGAGGAGTACGGCATCCGGCAGTACCTCGACCACGGATCAGGCCTGCCGACGCAGGACAACGTGCACCAGGTCGCCCAGCGCATCGACCCCTCGACCCACGTGGTGTACGTCGACAACGACCCGATGGTGCTGGTCCACGGCCGTGCGCTGCTGGAGCAGGACGAGCGCACGAGCGTCATCCACGCGGACATGCGCGAGACCGACCTGATCTTCGACCACCCCGACACCAAGCGGCTGATCGACTTCTCCGAGCCGGTGTGCGTGCTCTTCAACTCGGTGTTCCACTGCATCCCGGACAGCGACACCGACGGGCCGCTCGCGGTGGCCCGCCGCGTGCGGGAGCGGCTCGCGCCCGGCAGTTTCATGGTGATGTGCCAGTTGGTCAGCGAGGACCCCGAGGTCCGTGCCTTCGTCACGGACTTCATGGACCAGGCGACCCAGGGCCACTGGGGCCGCGTGCGTGAGGAGAAGGACGTCGCCGCGTACTTCGAGGGTCTGGAGATCCTCGAGCCGGGGCTGGTGGAGGTGTCCACGTGGCGTCCGGACACCGAGGTGGCGCCCCGTCAGCTCACGCACGAGTGGATCGAGTTCGGCGGTGTGGGTCGGATTCCGCTGGAGAAGTGACGCAGGTGCCTCGCGCGGGACGACCCGCGTCCCGCGCGAGGCACTCGCGCGTCACGGGTAGCGCTGCTCCATCGTCGTGCGCAGCAGTTCCAGGGAGTCACGGGGCTTGAGCGCCTCGTCCGCGAGGCGGTCCAGCGCGATCCGGTACTCCTCCGTCTCGTCGCGGTCCTCGAGGAAGTTCGCGCTCTTGATGTGCTCCAGGTAGACCACGTCGGGGAGGTCGAGGCCGCCGAAGCGCAGGTACGTGACCGGGATGGCCGGCGCTGAGGCGTTGGTGACGTTCAGCGGGACGATCTGCAGTGTCACGTTGGGTCGTTCGGCCATCTCGACGAGGTGCGCGAGCTGCTCCCGCATCACCTCTGTGCTGCCCAGGACGCGCAGCAGCACGGACTCGTCGATGACCGCCCACAGCTGCGGTGCCTCCGGCCGGAACAGCAACCGTGCCCGGTGTTTGCGGAGTTCGACGCGCCGCTCCACCTCACCGGCCGGTGCGTTCGGCAGGCCCCGCTCCACCACGGCCCTGGTGTAGGCGGGCGTCTGCAACAGGCCGGGCACGTACTGGATCTCGAAGGTACGGATGGTGGCGGCGGCCTCCTGGAGTCCGACCAGCCGGTCGAACCACTCGGGCATCAGCCGCTTGTCGTACCGCTGCCACCAGCCCGGCTCTCCAGCACGCTGCAGCAGCTTGAGCAGCACCGAGGCCTCGTAGTCGTCGGTGCCGTACAGCCGCAGCAGCGCGCGGACGTCGTTCTCCGTCGGCGGGCGGCGGCCCTTGCCGGACTCGATGCGGGACAGCTTCGCGGCACTGAAGCCGACAGCGCGCGCCGCCTGGTCCTGGGCGAGCCCGGCGTCCTCACGGAAGCCTGCCAGCTGCACACCGACCAGCATCTTCAGCAGAGTCGGCGCCGGCTCGGGCCTGTCCAGGTAGGGTTCCAGACGGGAGATGCGATGCGACGCGGCGGACATCCTGACTCCCAGCAGACCGGCACAAGGGCGATTTACACTATCGCACTCTGCCGGGCGTGCTCGCATCCCTCGGAGCAGCCGCACAGAAGTGGCGAGTTGGGCTCCACTTCACCAGGCCGGCCTCACAGCAGGTGGTCGAACTCGCCGTCCTTCGCTCCGGCCAGGAAAGCCGCCACCTCCGCCGCGGTGTAGACGAGCGCGGGCCCATCGGGGTCACGGGAGTTGCGCATCGCGATCCCCCCGTCGACGAGAGCGGCGACCTCGACGCAGTTGCCCTCGGCGTTGCTGCGGCGGCTCTTGATCCAGCAGGCCTCCAACGAGCTTGCCTGCACTCCGTTCTGCACTGGTGGCACCGCGGTCTCCTTGCTGTTCTCGTTCACGTCCCGGCTTGCGTACCCAACACGGCTCGTTTTTCACGCAATTTCGCGTGCAATTGCACGCGGACGCCGTCAGCGTGGATAATAGCCGCGGCGTCAACCCCTTTGTCGGCGCCGCGTTCTGACCTCGCATCGGGGAGATGCCGTGTCATCAGCTGCGCACCACGTGCTCCGGCCGCCCAGCGGGGCTGCGGCACACGCAGGCGCACCCGCCACGAGCACCGGGTTCCCGCCCGGCCCGCGCACGGTGACGCCGTACGAGGCGGCGCCGTACGTGACCCCGCCCCCGATGCCGGAGACGATGCCGCAGCCCTCCGGTGCCCTGTCCGCCTCGGCCGCCCTGCGCGTCGAGTGCAGCAGGGAGGGGTTCGCGCGCGCCCGGTCCTTCACCCGCGACACCCTGCACCTCTGGTCGCTCGACCACCGCTGCGACGACACGACGCTGGTCATCACCGAGCTCGCCGCCAACGCCGCGACACACGCGGCGCCGGGGGCGGCGGGTACGACCGGTATGCCGGCCGCTGCGGAGATCCGGCTCGGATTCCTCCTGGACCCCACGCACCTGCTGGTCACCGTCTCCGACCCCGACGACCACCCGCCCGTGTACGCCCCCACCGGCTCCGCCCTGGAGGAGCACGGCAGGGGCCTGTGCATCGTCGACGCCCTGTCCGAGGAGTGGGGCTGGACCCCCTGCCCTCCGGCGGGCAAGACGGTCTGGGCCAGGTTGTCGACCTGTCCCCCCATCTGACACGACTGCCGCGGAAAGGCCCCTCGCCATGCGCAGCGCTTCGACGGAACACCCGAGCAGCGAGCGCCCACAGCGCCCCGACGCCCCGTCCGGGGTCGCCAGGACCACGCCGCTCACCGCCCTGGACGGCGTGCCCTGGGGTGACATCCAGGACTCCACCGGTTCGGCGGCGGCCATTCCCCTCCTGCTCAACGGCATCGCCTGGGGTGACGCCGAGACCGCCCGCTCCGCACTCGCCGACCTGCGCCGGCGGATCTGTCAGTTCGGCTTCGTCGTGGAACAGGCGACGGCCGCCACGGTTCCCTTCCTGTGGGAGCTGGCGAAGCTGCCGCAGGTGACCTGCCGCGCCCAGATCATCCAGCTGCTCAAGAGCATCGCCGACGCCCGGCAGTGGGAGAGCACCGCCGCCGTCTACCCGAAGCTGCTGAACCGCCGGGAGAACCCGGTGGTGTGGGAGCGTGCGGCGCGGCAGGCGGTGCGGGCCCGGCGCGGTGAGCTCGGCCGGCTGATGGCGGACGAGGACACGGAGATCGCCCGGGCCACGAGCGAGCTCGCCCGCTCCCTGAGCACCTGAGGCCGCGAGCCGTCCTGAGGCTGCGGGGTGACGAAACGGTGAGGCCCCCTGTCACCATGGGTGACGCCCCTCGCCTCGCGCGGCCGGGCAGTGTAGACATGGCACATGGTCCGACTCTTGGGTCGATCCGGGACTCGATCGCCCCTGCGGCCCGGCGCTGCGCCGTCTGCCCGACGGCAGCGGCGGGAGGCGGGCCCGTCGCGGTGGCAGCCGGTGGCGGGGCTGCGGTCGGTGCTGGGCGGACGCAGTGTCGCCGGACAGGTGTTCCTGCTCGTCGTGGTGATCGTGCTGCTGCTGGTGGTGGCGGCCGTGGTGGCGCTGGTCCTGCAAGTGCGGCACGACACGACCCAGGAGGCGCGCAACCGTTCGCTCGCCGTCGCGGAGACCTTCGCCAACGCGCCGGGCACGGTCGAGGCGCTGGAGAGCCCCGACCCCACGGCGGTGCTCCAGCCGCGTGCCGAGGCCGCCCGTGAGCAGTCGAAGGTCGACTTCATCGTCGTCATGAACACCGACGGGATCCGCTACACCCATCCCAAGCCGGACCGCATCGGGAAGAAGTTCGTGGGGACGATCGCGCCGGCGCTGGCCGGGGAGTCGTTCACCGAGGAGATCGAGGGCACCATCGGTCCGCTGGTCCAGGCCGTGGTGCCGGTGAAGAATCCGGACGGCCGGGTCGTGGGGCTGGTCTCGGCGGGCATCACGACGAAGAACGTCGGCGGTACCGCGGACCGTCAGCTGCCGCTCGTGCTGTCCGCCGCCGCGGCGGCGCTGGCCCTGGCGACGGCGGGTGCCGCGCTGGTGAGCCGGCGGCTGCTGCGCCAGACGCACGGGCTCGGGCCGCACGAGATGACCCGGATGTACGAGCACCACGACGCCGTGCTGCACGCCGTCCGCGAGGGCGTGCTCATCGTCGACGACGGGGGCACCCTGCTGCTCGCCAACGACGAGGCGCACCGGCTGCTCGGACTGCCCGCCGACGCCGAGGGACGGCACGTGCTCAGCCTGGGGCTCGACCCCGGCACCGCCGAGCTGCTGGCCTCCGGGCGCGTCGCCACGGACGAAGTGCATCTCGTCGGGGACCGGCTGCTCGCCGTGAACCAGCGCACCACGGACCGTGCGGGCGTCCCGCCCGGCAGCGTCGCCACGCTCCGCGACTCCACCGAGCTGCGTGCCCTGTCCGGCCGGGCCGAGGCCGCGCGGGAACGGCTCAACATGCTGTACGACGCCGGGGTGGGCATCGGGACGAGCCTGGACGTGACCCGTACGGCCGAGGAGCTTGCCGAGCTGGCGGTTCCCCGGTTCGCCGACTTCGCCACCGTGGACCTGTTCGACGCGGTGCTGGGCGGCGGGCAGCCGGACGCGGCGGCCGCGCTCAGCCGGGTGGCGCTCAGCGGGGTCCGCAAGGACGCCCCGCTCTACCCCGTCGGCGAGCGGATCAGGTTCGTCGAGTCCTCCCCGCAGGGCCGCAGCCTCGACACCGGCCGGCCCGTCCTGGAACCCCGGCTGAGCGAGGCCCCCGGCTGGCAGGCGCAGGACCTCGAGCGCTCCGCGCAGATCGTGGAGTACGGCATCCACTCCCTGATCACCGTGCCGCTGCGGGCCGGTTCCCTGGTGCTCGGCGTGGTCAGCTTCTGGCGCTTCGAGAAGCCGGAGCCCTTCGACACGGACGAGCTGGCCCTGGCGGAGGAGCTGGTCGCGCGGGCCGCCGTCTCCATCGACAACGCGCGCCGCTACACCCGCGAGCACAGCATGGCGGTGACGCTCCAGCGCAGCCTGCTCCCCCGGAACCTGCCCGAACAGGACGCCCTGGAGATCGCCTACCGTTATCTGCCCGCGCAGGCCGGGGTGGGCGGCGACTGGTTCGACGTGCTGCCGTTGTCGGGGGCCCGCGTCGCGCTCGTGGTCGGGGACGTCGTCGGCCACGGGCTGCACGCCGCGGCCACCATGGGACGGCTGCGCACCGCGGTGCACAACTTCTCCGCCCTCGACCTCCCGCCCGACGAACTCATCGCCCTGCTGGACGAGCTGGTCGGCCGCATCGACCAGGACGAGACGGAGGAGGAGGGCAGCGCCCCCGTCACCGGCGCGACCTGTCTGTACGCCGTGTACGACCCGGTCTCCCGGCGCTGTACCGTCGCACGGGCCGGGCATCCCCCGCCGGCGCTGATTCATCCCGACGGCAGTGTCGAGTTCCCCGACGTGCCCGCCGGCCCCCCGCTCGGGCTCGGCGGCCTGCCCTTCGAGACGGCGGAGCTGGAGCTGGCGGAGGGCAGTCGGCTCGTCCTCTACACCGACGGGCTGGTCGAGGACCGGGAGCGGGACATCGACGTCGGGCTGGACATGCTGCGCGAGGCGCTGGGCCGGTCCGGCCGGTCACCGGAGGACACCTGCCGGACCGTCCTGGACTCGCAGCTCACGGCTCGCTCCAGCGACGACATCGCGCTGATCGTCGCGCGCACCCGGGCCCTCGCCGCCGACCAGGTCGCCGAGTGGCCGGTGCCGGCCGATCCGGCGGCCGTGGGCGAGGTACGGGCGGCGGTCACCCGGCAGCTGGCCCGGTGGGGACTGGACGAGCTGACGTTCACCACGGAGCTGATCCTGAGCGAGCTGGTCACCAACGCGCTCCGGTACGGGGGCGGCCCCATCCACGTCCGGGTGCTGCGCGACCGCAACCTGATCTGCGAAGTGTCCGACAGCAGCAGCACGTCGCCGCGTCTGCGGTACGCGACGATGACGGACGAGGGCGGGCGAGGGCTGTTCCTGGTCGCGCAGCTCGCCGAGCGCTGGGGGACGCGCTATCTGCCCGCCGGGAAGGTGATCTGGGCGGAGCAGCCGCTGCCATAAGCAGCCACGAGGGGTGCTCATAAGGTCGCCTTATGAGCTCATAGACCGGACCCGCGTACCAACTTAGGCATGCCTCAGTTTAGGCTTCACGGCGAGATCGCTTGTCGCCGCTCGAAGGGAACCTGACCATGCCCCGCCCCCTGCGGGTAGCCATCGTCGGATCCGGCCCCGCCGGGATCTACGCCGCCGACGCCCTGCTCAAGTCCGAGGTGGCCGCCGAACCCGGCGTGTCCATCGACATCTTCGAGCGCATGCCGGCGCCGTTCGGACTGATCCGGTACGGCGTCGCCCCCGACCACCCGCGGATCAAGGGCATCATCACCGCCCTGCACCAGGTCCTCGACAAGCCGCAGATCCGGCTCTTCGGCAACGTGGACTACGGCACCGACATCAGCCTGGACGACCTGCGGGCGTTCTACGACGGCGTGATCTTCGCCACCGGCGCGATGGCCGACCGGGCGCTGTCCCTCCCGGGCATCGACCTCGACGGCTCGTACGGTGCAGCGGACTTCGTGTCCTGGTACGACGGCCACCCGGACGTGCCGCGCACCTGGCCGCTGGAGGCGGAGAAGGTCGCCGTGCTCGGCGTCGGCAACGTCGCGCTCGACATCGCACGCGTCCTGGCCAAGACGGCGGACGAGCTGCTCCCGACGGAGATCCCGCCGAACGTCTACGAGGGACTCAAGGGCAACCGGGCCAAGGAGATCCACGTGTTCGGCCGCCGCGGCCCGGCCCAGGCGAAGTTCAGCCCGATGGAGTTGCGGGAGCTGGACCACTCCCCCAACATCGAGGTCATCGTCGACCCCGAGGACATCGACTACGACGAGGGCTCGATCGCGACCCGGCGCGGCAACAAGCAGGCAGACATGGTCGCCAAGACCCTGGAGAACTGGGCCATCCGCGACGTCGGCGACCGGCCCCACAAGCTCTTCCTGCACTTCTTCGAGTCGCCGGTGGAGATCCTGGGCGAGGACGGCAAGGTCGTCGGGCTGCGCACCGAGCGCACGGAACTCGACGGCACCGGCAACGTCAAGGGCGTCGGCACGTTCAAGACCTGGGACGTCGGCGCGGTCTACCGCGCCGTCGGCTACCTGTCCGACAAACTCCCCAAGCTGCCCTGGGACCTCGACTCCGGCACCGTCCCCGACGAGGGCGGCCGGGTCATGCAGGAGACCGGCGAGCACCTTCAGTCCACGTACGTCACCGGCTGGATCCGGCGCGGCCCCGTCGGCCTCATCGGCCACACCAAGGGCGACGCGAACGAGACGGTGGCGAACCTGCTGGACGACTACGCGAACGGCCGGCTGCACACGCCCGCCTCCCCCGCCCTCGAGGCCGTGGACGCGTTCCTCGCCGAGCGGAACGTCCGCTTCACCACCTGGGACGGCTGGTACAAGCTGGACGCCGCGGAGAAGGCGCTGGGCGCGCCCGAGGGTCGCGAGCGCGTGAAGATCGTCGAGCGTGAGGACATGCTGCGGGCCAGCGGCGCCTGACGTCTCCACACCCCGTGGGCGGGTCCGGTGGCAATGCCACCGGACCCGCCCTTATGCGTGCTTGAACCGTGTACGATCCGGATGCTTCACCGAACCATCACATCGCCTTCACCAGAGGGCCATGCAAGGGGGACGAACGTCCATGCGTATACGCCTTGTCGCCACCACGGCTGTCGCCGCCGGGGCCCTGACCGCCCTGACGGCGGTTCCGGCCCAGGCCGCCGAGTACAACTCCGCGCTGAAGATCCGCGGGATCCAGTACGACGCTCCCGGGAGGGACTCCAACCGCTGCTCGGGCGGGAACACCGACGAGGAGTACCTGACCATCAAGAACTACTCGCGGTCGACGACGGTGAACCTCAAGGGGTACGTCGTGAAGGACGCCGCGGGGAACAGGTTCACCTTCACCGCGAGCCACACGCTTCAGCCGGGTGACTACGTGAAGCTGCGCGGCGGCAACGGGGCCGACTCCGACGCCAAGAACGTCGTGTACCGCGACAACTGCAACTTCATGTGGAACAACGACAAGGACACGATCTACGTGTACAAGCCGTCCGGCAGCCGCGCCGACGTGCACTCGTACACCAAGAGCGGCTCCGACAAGGACGGCAACGGGTACATCACGTTCCACGGCTGAGCCTTTTGCCGAACCGGCAACAGGCGTCGTGTGCGTCGCGGCGGGCGCTGCATGATCGATGGACCGAGCGCCCCTTTCTTCGGAACGCGGGAGGATCCATGCCGCAGACGTCCGCCGTCGACCCCACACATCGCCTGGTCCCTTCACCGGCCGGCCGCCTTCACCTCGTCGAGCAGGGTGACGGGCCGCTGGTCCTGCTCCTGCACGGATTCCCCGAGTCCTGGTACGCCTGGCGCCACCAGCTGCCCGCCCTGGCCGCCGCGGGCTACCGCGCGGTGGCCGTCGACGTGCGCGGCTACGGGCGCTCGTCCCGGCCCGCGGAGGTGGACGCGTACCGGATGCTCGAACTGGTGGCCGACAACGTCGCCGTCGTGGAGGCGCTGGGCGAGCGGTCCGCGGTGCTCGTCGGGCACGACTGGGGGGCGACCATCGCCGCGACGTCGGCGCTGGTCCGGCCGGACGTGTTCCGCGCGGTCGCGCTGCTGAGCGTCCCTTACACGCCGCCCGGCGGGCCCAGGCCCAGCGAGGTCTTCGCGCGGATGGGCGGCGAGGAGGAGTTCTACGTCTCGTACTTCCAGGAACCCGGCCGGGCCGAGGCGGAGATCGAGCCCGACGTGCGCGGCTGGCTCGCGGGCTTCTACGCGGCCCTGTCCGCGGACACGATGCCCGGATCCGACCCGCATTTCGTGGCGCGCGGAGGCCGGTTGCGCGACCGCTTCCCCGTGGACCGGCTGCCGCACTGGCTGAGCGAGGCCGATCTCGACGTCCTCGCCGGGGAGTTCGAACGCACGGGCATGACCGGCGCCCTGAACCGCTACCGGAACATGGACCGGGACTGGCAGGACCTGGCGGACTTCGCCGGCGCCCCCGTCACACAGCCGTCGCTGTTCATCGGCGGCGGCCTGGACGCGTCCACGACCTGGCTGGCCGACGCCATCGAGGCGTACCCGGCCACGCTGCCCGGACTGACGGCTTCCCACATCCTCGACGGCTGCGGCCACTTCCTCCAGCAGGAGCGTCCCGCCGAGATTAACCGGCTGCTGATCGAGTGGCTCCGGAACGTCTGCGGGCAGGTGTACCCCTCGAACGCGGGGCCCTCCGCGACGTGATCCGTGACGGAGGGCTCCCGTTCGGGGTTGCGGGGTTCAGACCTCCAGGTCCGTTTCTATCCGGCGGAGCTGGTGGCGGGCCATCGCCAGGTTCGCGCGGCTCGCGTCGAGCACGAGGTACAGGAACAGTCCGCTGCCGCCGCGCCCCTTGAGCAGGCGGATGAGGTGGTACTGGGAGTTCAAGGTGATCAGGATGTCCTCGATCTCCTCCTTCAGGCCCAGGAGTTCCATGGTGCGCAGCTTGGCCCGTACGACATCGGTGTTGCCGGCGGCGGCGACTTCCAGGTTGAAGTCCTTGCTGCCACCGAGGGTGCCGAGCGCCATGCCGCTGGTGTAGTCGACGAGTGCCACGGCCGTCGCCCCGTCGATGGAGCTCAGGCATTCCTTCAGTGCGGTCTCCGTGTTGGCCATGCGGGCGGTTCCTTTCGTTCGGTGTTGCTCAGTGGGTCGGATGGTTCGTGGTTCTGGTGGTTCGGGTGGCTCAGCTGCCGGTCTGCGGGCGCGGCTGATGGGTGGGCCGCTGCGGGGTGCGTACCGGGAGGGTGCCGATGGGGCGGGCCGTGGCGGGGGGTGCCGCCGCGAGGTGTTCGGCTGGCGCGGGCCGGTCGGCGTGGCGGCCGGTGCCCGGGCCGACGTGCGTGGCCACCAGGTCCGCGATCCGGGCGCCGCCACGCCGGCCCTCCAGGTGGAGGCGGCCGACGTTGACGCGGTCCTCGGCGAGGAGCGTGAGGACGGCGGTCGCACCGGCCGCGTAGGTGGCGACGTAGCCTCCGGAGCCGCGCACCAGTAGTTCACGGAAGTCGCCGCGGGCCGCGGCGTCGGTCATGCGGTGGGCGACGCCGAGGGCGGCGGCGGTGAGCGCCGCGAGTCCCTCCGGTTCGGCGTCCGGGACGTCGTGGGCGAGGACGAGTCCGTCGACGGTGGCCGCGAGCGAACCGGTCAGGCGGGGGACTCGGGTGCGGAGCCGACGCAGTTCGTCGAGGACGTCGGTCTCGACGGCCATGAGCAGTCTCCTTTCGGCACGCTGTCGTCGCGCGCGGATCACAGTGCCTCCAAGGCGTGCAGGAGCCGTCGCAGCAGTGCGGTGTCGGGCTCGTCCGGTGCCGTGGGACGAGGGGCGGGGCCCGGCTCGGCGGACACGGGGGCGGGGGCGGGGGCGGGGGCAGAAGCTGGAGCAGGGGCGGGGACTTTGGGAACGACCAGCCCGGCGGCGGCCAAGCGGCGGAGTTCGACGAGGGTGTGGAAGGTGCGGCAGGCGAGGGCGGTGGCGATCTGGGCGGCCGTGCGGACACCGTCGACCTGGGCGAGGGTGCGGCTGCGGCGGGCAGGCAGGTCCGCCGGGCCGGTGCCGGGCACGCGGGCGAGCGGGGCGAGGTCGATCGCGGGTTCGGGCCATATGCGGTGCAGCAGTTCGCGGCGGCGTCTCGACTCGCGCAGGACGGTGTCCACCGGCACGGCACGGACCGCGCCCAGCCAGTGCGCGGCTCCGGGGCGGAAGCGGAGTGCCGGTCCGTCGTGGGCGAGGACGAAGTACGCCGCGTCGAAGAGGGCGCCCAGGTGGCACAGTTCGAGCGCGCCGGCGGCCAGGTGGCCGCTGTCCACCAGCTGACGGCCGACGCGACAACGGCGGCCCGCCTGGTCGATGGCCTCCCACCAGCCGTCCGGGGCGAGCGCGCCGCTGTGTGTGAGCAGATCGCCGATGTCGGCGGTGAGGGCGGATTCGACATGGACGACGTGTCCCGCGGCCAGGTAGACGATCCCCGCCTCGGTGGACAGGGCGCCGCTCGCGCCCTGTACGGCGAGGGTGCCGAGCAGGGCCGAGACCGGCTCGTCCGTGCGGGAGGTCCGGGACGGCGTGATCATCCGAGCACCAGTCTGTCCGCCATCTCGGCCAGCCGGATGCGGGCCAGGGCGAGGTTGCCGTCGCCGCGGTCGAGCCATAAGTGCAGGAACACGGTGCTGTCGAAGGTCGTGGTGACGAACCTGAGCAGGTGGTACGAGTCGCTGTTCGTGATGATCAGGTCCTGTACGGGTGGTTCCTTGCCGGACGCTCCGCCCGCGTCACCGCCGGCCGGGGCGAGCACGCCGCTCTCCGTGGCGAGGCGGGCGAGTTCGGCGGTCTCGGCGGCCGCCGCCTCCAGGTCACCGCCCGGAGCGTCACCCACCGCGCCGAGGGCGAGACCGCTGATCCAGTCGACCACCGCCGCCCCTCGCGCGCCGGGCAGCCGCATGGCCTCCAGCAGACTCTCGTCGATTCCGGGCACGCCGAATCCCCCCTCCCCTGCACGGCCGTTCCCGCGAACGTGAGCACGACACTACGGAACGTGCTCGGCCCAGGTGAAGGCTTTGGCATTTTCCAAGTGAATGTGCAGCGGAGCAGACAAGGTTGCATACGGGACCGATCCGAAGCGAGCAGGACCTGTCCTACGTGCGGGATGCGCAACCCGAGCTCGCGCGCGGCCGCCAGGAGAAGAACCGCCAGGGCCGCCGGATCAAGGCGGCCATCGACTCCATGGCGAGAGAAGGGCGCGCGGCCGGAAGCACGCGTGGCATCGCCGCCGAGCTGGAAGTGGCCCAGGCCACGGTGCACCACACCTTCGGCACCCAGGGTCTGATCGCGCAGGTCGAGCGAGCCGCACCGGTCGGCGCGGGGTTCGAGGGGACCGCGATCGCCGTGAAGCTCCCACTGCCGCCCAGCGCGCTGATCAGGTGCTGCGCAGCTCCGAGGAAATCAAGACGGCGATCGTGAAACTGCTCTCCCAGGGCTACGACGACAAGGTCGTCGCCAAGCGTCTGGGCATCTCCCTGCGCACCTTCCAGCCCCACCTCGCCGACATCATGCGCCGTATCGGGGCACGTAACCGGCTCCACGCGGGTTACCTGCTACGCGATCTCGACATCTCCCACGAGAAGGCCGTCGAGCAGCAAGAACGGTGAGCCGACCGGTTGTCGCTTGTTAGCGTCGGGCCGGGCGGCGGCACCACGGCGCCGCCCGACACCGCGTTGACCCAAGGACACCATGACAACCATTGCTCACCGTGACGCCGACGCCCTCGCCTTAGGCCTGGACGAGGCGCGTCGTGACTACGCCGACCTCAAGGACCGCGGTCTGCGGCTGGATCTGACGCGGGGCAAGCCCTCGCCCGAGCAGCTCGACCTGTCCGCTGAACTGCTCACGTTGCCCGACGGGCGCTACACGGCACTGGACGGCACCGACTGCCGCAACTACGGCGCCCCGAGCGACGGGCTGCGGGAGCTGCGGGACATCTTCGCGCCCGTCCTCCAAGTCCCCGTCGACCAGCTGCTGGCAGTCGGCAACTCGAGCCTCGAGCTCATGCACGACTGCATCGTGCACGCCCTCCTCGGCGACGTACCCGGGGCCGAAGGCCGCTGGGCCGACCAGCGGGTGGCGTTTCTGTGCCCGGTGCCCGGCTACGACCGGCACTTCGCCCTGTGCGCACGCTTCGGCATCGACATGATCCCCGTCCCGATGACCGACGGCGGACCGGACATGGCCGTCGTCGAGGACCTCGTGCGCTCCGACGCGCGGATCAAGGGCATCTGGTGCGTGCCCAAGTACAGCAACCCCGACGGCACCTGCTACAGCGACGAGACCGTGCGCCGGCTGTCCGCCATGGAGACGGCCGCACCGGACTTCAGGATCTTCTGGGACAACGCGTACGCGGTGCACCACCTCGACGGCGAAACGGAGGTCGGTGACATCCTCGCCGCGTGCCGCGAGGCCGGCCACCCGGACCGGGCGTTCGTGTTCGGCTCCACCTCGAAGATCACGATGGCCGGGGCGGGGGTCGCGTTCTTCGGCTCTTCACCCGCGAACGTCGCCTGGTGGCGTGCCAACTCGGGGAAGCGGACGATCGGCCCGGACAAGGTCAACCAACTCCGTCACGCGCTCTTCCTCAAGGACAACGACGGGCTGCGTGCTCATATGCGCCGTCACCGCGCGATCCTGGCGCCGAAGTTCGCGACCGTCGAGCGCGTCTTCAGCGAGCAGCTCGGCGACACCGGGCTCGCCACCTGGACGCGGCCGAAGGGCGGCTACTTCGTCGCGCTCAGGGTTCTCGACGGCTGTGCCCGTGAGGTGGTCCGCCTGGCCGCCGAGGCCGGCATCGCCGTCACCCCGGCCGGGGCCACACACCCCCACGGCGACGATCCGGACGACCGTGTGATCCGCATCGGCCCCACCTACCCGGCTCTCGAGGAGCTGGAGCAGATCGCCTACGGCATCACCGTGTGCGTGCGGCTCGCCGGCTACGAGAGGCTGACCGCCCAGCACTGATCATCGATCGGCATTCGACACCGAGCACGACAAGGCCGGGGCTGCCCCCGGCCTTGTTGCATTTGCGTTAACGGCGGTAACCCATCCGTCTCCATTGCCCGTTTCGCTGCATGGCGGGGTTGCGTCAGGCGCACCTGCGAAGATCGGCGGCCGCGACAAAGCGTCTTTCCGTTGGATGGACAGGATCGTGACGCCCCGGAGAAGCCTGACGGCAGGCGAACAGGACCCGCCCCGATGCGGATGGTGGGCGGGCCCTGCTCGTGCGGACCATTGTCGGGACCGGACACCGGTGGGGCCATGAGTGTGATCCGCCGGTTCGCGCGCGGCGCGCACACCCCGTGCGCGCCACGTGCCTCCGCGCACCCGGCGCTGCCCCCTGGCGCCGCCGGGCGCCGCCGGGCGCCGCCCCGTCTGTGACCCCGGGTTATGCCCGTCGGCCTGCGGCGACGATACTGGCAGGCGCACCTGCCCCCGTTCACAATTGGACCCATGCCGACCTCCCCCACCGTCCGCCCCATGACTCCCGCCACGGTGTGGCTGGCTCGCGGCCGCCATGCCGGAGGCGCCGCGGAAGACGTGCTCCGGCGCTCGCTCGAGCTGCGCAAGCGAAGTCGGGCCATCGACGACTTTCTCGAGTTGCCCCAGGCCGAAACCGAGGCCGGAACCGAAGCCGGGACCGGTGCCGGGACCGAGGCCGCCCCGGCCGAGCGAGCCTTCGAGGCCCGCTGGCGGGTGGAGGAGACGGTGACCGTGCGGGCCCGGATCGGCGTGACGCCCGGGCCGGACGGCGGGCAGGAGTGGATTCTGGTCGCCGAGGCCGAGCGGCCGTGGAACAACGACTGGCCGTCGCCGGCCGCGCTGTTCTGGCCGGAGGAGCCGGACGTCGCCTGGGACCGGGACGGCGCCGTGGAGCTGTCCCTGGGGAAGATCAACCCACTTCCCCAGGACGACAAGGACACGCGGCGCCTGTTCAGGAACGCGGTGCCCGGCGGGTGGCACATCCATGTGGTCGTCCACGAGGCGATGACCACGGACGAGCGGGGCCGGCTGCCGGTGGCACGGTGGCTGCCGGCGGGGCTGCGGCACCGTGTGGTGGAGCACCGGGCTGCCCCGCAGCAGCTGCGGGGGGTCAACTGGGCCCTGCGGGATGCGGGTGTGCAGGTGCCGCGCGGTGGTGCCGTGGTGCTGCCCGGCACCCCGGCGCCGGAGGGCTACGACGCCGAGGACTTCTCCGTCCGCGCGGTCTTCCTCGACGGCTCGGAGCCGGCCGGCCTCGTCGACGCGGTGACCAGGTACGCCGCGCTGCCGAGACCGCTGCCCGAGGGCGCCGAGGACGCCCTCACCGCGCTCCGGGAGGACTGGCACCTGCTGACCCTCCAGGAGGAGCTGGAGCGCCAGCGCGGTCTCGTGGCCATGTACGCCGAGGCACTCGAGGCCATGACGAAGTCACGTGACCTGTACCGGGAGGCGGCCGAACGCGCCCACGAGGCTCTGGCCGCCTACCAGGAGTCCGCCGCGGCCGCTCCGGTGCGTCAGCAGCCCTCCGACGCCTCCACGGCGTCTCCGCTGCACCAGCTCACGCGCACGTTCGAACGCCTCAAGAGCAGGTCCCAGCGTCCCGTGGCCCCGTCCCGGGACGAGCGCTAGCGGACATCCCCTGGGCTCTTCCGCACGGGGTGCACGTGTCAGTCGTGGTCTGGTGGATACGCGGTGCGTACGGCAGTACGGACCGTCCGGGAAGGTCCTCGACGACATGGGCAACGACCAGCACCACTCGGAGACGACGCTCCGCGTCAACGGCAAACCCCACACCCTCACCGTCGACCACCGGCGGGTCCTGCTGGACCTGCTGCGGGAGGATCTGGACCTCACGGGCGCCAAGAAGGGCTGCGACCACGGCCAGTGCGGCGCCTGCACGGTCCTGGTGGACGGGCGGCGCGTCAACAGCTGTCTGCTGTTCGCGGTCGCCCTGGACGGCTGTGAGATCACCACGATCGAGGGGCTGTCCGGCGACGGCGAGGAACCCCACCCCCTGCAACGGGCCTTCCTGGAGCGCGACGCCTTCCAGTGCGGCTACTGCACCCCGGGCCAGATCTGCTCCGCGGCCGGCATGCTCGCCGAGGCGGCGGCCGGCCATCCCTCGCACGTCACCGGCCCGCAGACGCCCTCGGGCGAGCCGGTGCCGCTGGACCGGGAGGAGATCAGGGAGCGGCTGAGCGGCAACCTGTGCCGGTGCGGTGCGTATCCGCGGATCGCCGAGGCCGTGGAGGACGTGATCCCGTGAAGGAGTTCGCCTACGTCCGCGCCCGGAGCGTCGAGGAGGCGACCTCCGCCTACGCCTCCCACGCCGGCGCCCGTTATCTCGGCGGCGGCACCAATCTCGTCGATCTGATGAAGCTCGGCGTCGAGCGGCCCGCCGCCCTCGTCGACGTCACCCGGCTGCCGCTGGACGCGGTGGAGGAGCTGCCGGACGGTGCACTGCGGATCGGGGCGCTGGTCCGCAACAGCGACCTCGCGGCCCACCCCCTCGTGCGCGACCGGTACCCGGCGCTGTCGCAGGCGGTGCTCGCGGGGGCGTCGGGGCAGCTGCGCAACGCGGCGACGACCGGCGGCAATCTGCTCCAGCGCACCCGGTGCCCGTACTTCCAGGACCTGTCGAAGCCGTGCAACAAGCGCGAGCCGGGCAGCGGCTGCGGCGCGCGGGAGGGCGTCCACCGTGATCACGCCGTGCTGGGCCACTCCGAGCACTGCATCGCCACGCATCCGTCGGACATGGCGGTGGCGCTGGCCGCTCTGGACGGGCGTGTCGAGCTGTACGGCCCCGAGGGCGCCCGGAGTGTCGCGGCGGCGGACTTCCACCGGCTGCCCGGGGACCGGCCGGAGCAGGACACCGAGATCCGGCCCGGCGAACTCGTCACCGGCGTGGTGCTGCCGGCCGCCACCGCAGGGCTGCCGTCGGCGTACCGCAAGGCCCGCGACCGGGCTTCGTACGCCTTCGCGCTCGCGTCCGTCGCGGCCGTGCTGCGGGTGTCGGACGGTGTGGTCGGCGACGTGGGGCTCGCGTTCGGGGCGCTGGCGCACCGGCCGTGGCGGGCCCGGCGGGCGGAGGAGGCGCTGCTGGGTGCGGCTCCGACCGCCGCCGCGTTCGAGCACGCCGTCGACCTGGAACTGTCCGCCGCGCAGCCGCTGCGCGACAACGCCTACAAGGTGCCGCTGGCCCGGGGGATCGCCCTGGACGTGCTGTCCCGGCTCGCGGACGCGGCGCTGACGAGGAGGGCTTCATGACCGGCAGCGTGGGAGCCCCTGCCGAGCGCCGGGAGGGCCTGGAGAAGGTCAGCGGCACCGCCCGCTACGCCGCCGAGTACCACTCCCCGGGCCGGGCCCAGGCGTGGCCCGTGCCGGCGGCTGTCGCCCGGGGCCGGGTGACCGGCGTCGACACGGCTGCCGCCCTGGCCGTGCCCGGTGTGCTCGCCGTCCTCACCCACGAGAACGCGCCGCGGCTCGTCGAGCCGGACGATCCCACGCTCGCCGTGTTCCAGGACCCCGGGGTTCCGCACCGCGGCTGGTTCGTGGCGCTGGTGGTGGCCGAGACCCTGGAGGCGGCGCGGGCCGGTGCCGCCGCGGTCCGCGTCGACTACGCCGTCGAGGATCACGATGTGACCCTCACCGCCTCGCACCCGGGTGTGTACGTCCCCGAGGAGGCCAACGCCGGTTATCCGGCCGTCCGCGAACAGGGCGATCCCGACGGGGCGTTCGGTTCGTCGGCCGCTCGGGTCGATGTCGCCTACTCTGTGCCGCCGTTGCACAACCACCCGATGGAGCCGCACGCCAGCACCGCCCGCTGGGACGACGACCGGCTCACCGTGCACACCTCCAGCCAGGGCTCCGGTGCCGTACGGGGCGTGCTCGCCGGGCTGTTCGGCATTCCCGAGGAGCGGATCGTCGTCACCGCCGAGCACGTCGGCGGCGGCTTCGGCTCCAAGGGCACACCACGGCCCGACGTGGTTCTCGCCGTGATGGCGGCACGGCAGACCGGGCGGGCGGTCACCGTGGCGCTGCCCCGCCGGTACCTGCCCGCCGTCGTGGGGCATCGTGCTCCCACCCTGCACCGGCTGCGGCTCGGCGCCGACGCGGACGGGCGCCTCACCTCCCTCGTGCACGAGGTCACGACGCACACCTCCCGGATCAAGGAGTTCGTGGAGCAGGCGGCGGTGCCGGCGCGGGTGATGTACGCGGCCCCCCACAGTCGTACGGAGCACCGGGTCGCGGCGCTGGACGTGCCCTCGCCGTCATGGATGCGGGCACCGGGCGAGGCTCCGGGCATGTACGCACTGGAGTCCGCGATGGACGAGCTGGCCGCCGAGCTGGGCATGGACCCGGTCGAACTGCGTGTCCGCAACGAGCCGGACGTCGAACCCGACAGCGGCAAGCCATTCAGCAGCAGGCACCTGGTGGAGTGTCTGCGCGAGGGCGCCCGCCGCTTCGGGTGGGCCGGGCGCGATCCCCGGCCGGCCGCCCGCCGGGAAGGGCCCCTGCTCCTGGGGACGGGGGTGGCGGCGGCGACGTATCCCGTCATGGTGTGGCCCGCCACGGCGACGGCCCGCGCGCTGCCCGACGGGACGTTCCTGGTGCGGGTCAACGCCACGGACATCGGTACGGGGGCCCGGACCGTGCTCGCGCAGATCGGCGCCGACGCCCTCGGCGTGCCGCTGGAGCGGGTGCGGATCGAGGTCGGCAGCACCGAACTCCCGTCGGCGCCGCTGGCCGGCGGCTCGTCCGGCACCGCCTCCTGCGGCTGGGCGGTCCACGAGGCCTGTGCCCGGCTGGTACGGCGGCTGGCCGAGCACCCGGGGCCGCTGCCCGAGCAGGGCCTCGACGCACGAGCCGACACCCGGGGGTCGGCGGACGCCGAGAGCGAGTGGGCGCGGCACGCCTTCGGGGCGCATTTCGCCGAGGTCGCCGTGGACACGGTCACCGGGGAGGTCAGGGTCGGCCGGCTGCTGGGGGTGTACGCCGCGGGGCGCATCCTCAACCCCCGTACCGCACGCTCCCAGTTCGTCGGCGGCATGACGATGGGCCTGGGCATGGCACTGACCGAGGGCAGCACGATGGACGCCGCGTTCGGTGACTTCACGGAGTCGGACCTGGCGTCGTACCACGTGCCGGTGCACGCCGACGTCGCCGAGATCGAGGCGCACTGGCTGGACGAGGAGGATCCCCATCTGAACCCCATGGGCAGCAAGGGGATCGGGGAGATCGGCATCGTCGGGACGGCCGCGGCGATCGGCAACGCGGTCCACCACGCCACCGGCGTGCGCTTCCGAGAACTCCCGCTGACACCCGACCGGGTACTGGCCGGGCTGCTCGGCCGCCGGGCGGCGAACGACGCCCGGACCGGCTCCGCGGTGGGCGGATCCGGTCCGGTGCGGGGTGTGTAGGCGTCACTCCGCCATCTGGCGTGCCTCGGGCGCCGACGCGGGCGCCCACTGTCTGCCCGCGAGAGGCGCCACCATACGGAAGGCCAGCGCGACGAGGGCCAGCAGTGCCGCGCACACGGCGGCCGCGGCGGCGAGCCACGGCGGGGCGAGTGCGAGGTCCACGGCCCGGGGCAGGGACGCCGAGGGGAAGGGACTCCGGTAGGCCTGGGCCGCAGCCAGCACCGTCGGCACAACCACCGCCCCGGCCAGCACCACCGCGACGGGGCGCAGCGCCAGCAGCACGGCGAGAACCGTGCACAGCACCGACAGGCCGAGGGCGAGCGCGTGCAGGTGCAGGGACGCTCCGCCGCGTTGCAGCGGGAAGTGGGCCACCGCGCACAGGGCCAGCGCCAGGGCGGCGAGCCAGCCCGACCACGACACGGTCCGGTCGAGCCGGTCCGTCGCGCGGGCGCGGTCCGCAGGCGGGGCGTCGCGCGTCGGGCGGGTCTCACGGGCCGAAGCGGGGCGTGCCACACGGCGCTTGCCCGGCCGGCCGGACTTCTCGGGCTCCCCGGTCACGTCGCCGGTACGTGAAGTCCCGGCCGGCAGGCGGCCGTTGCGGTCCAGACGCTCCAGGCCCAGGCGGTCGATCAGCTCGACCAGCTCCCCGACGGACCGGCGGGTGGCGGCTGCCCGGAGTGCCTCCTCGCGGACGTGGGGCATCTGCGGCTCCTTGTGCAGGAGGGTCACCAGCCGGGTCACCTCCTCCACCGGGCGGTTCGCGGCGGCGGCCCGGATGGCCTCGTCCGCGCAGTCGGCGTCGCGCGGGGGCTTCGTCAGCAGGGCGATCAGCCGGGAGACGTCCTCCACGGGCCGGGCCACTGCGGCCGTGCGCAGCGCGTCGACCCTCGCCTCCGCGTGGTCGGGCGACTCCTCCAGCGAGGTGATGAGGGCGACGACCTCCTCCAGGGGCCGGTCCGCCACGGCGGCGTGCACCAGGTCGCTGACGGCGTCGCCGTACGGTACGGCGGCGCCCTGCGCGGTGCCGGGCCGGAGCTCCACCGGGTTGTCGTCGAGGGAGCGGATGACGAACGGCCGTGTGCTCGGCTGGTCCGTCTCGTCCCGTGTGCTCGGCTGGTCCGTCTCGTCCTGGCCGGGCGCGGCGGGCTGAGGGGGGTCGCCCGGTTCGGGCCCGGGAGACTGCACGGCCTCGTCCCGTCCGGAGGTGGCGGGCCGTGCGGGCACCGCCGGTGCCTGGTCCGTCCGGTCCGGGGCGGGAGCGACAGGCCGTGCCTCACCGGGATCCGGCCAATCCTGTGCGGGCGGGGCCGGGCGCGACTCCGCGGGGTCCATCCAGTCCTGGCCCGGCGCGGTGGACGGCTCGACCACCGGGTTCGAACCGGAGGGAGCGGACAGGGTGCTCGCGTCGTCCGGGGCGGGGGTGGCGAACCAGTCGGTCGCCGTCCGCGAGCCGGGGGCGGCGGGCCGGGGCGCCGGGTCCGCCTGGTCCGAGCCGGGGGCGGCACCGCGCACGGGCGCCTCGCCCGACTGGCCCGGGCCAGGGGCGGCAGCCGGCGCGGGTGCCTGGTCCGACTGGTCCGGTCCGGGCGCGGCGGGCCGGGCGAGACTCATGTCCGCCTCGTCCAGGACCGGCGCGGCGGGCTGTGTGCTCGTCTGCTCCACCTGGTACGTGCCGGTGGCGACGGTGGTCTCGGCGGACGGCTGGGCGACCCCGTTCGGCTCTTCGGGTATGGCAGGTTCGTTCGAGCGGGGTGATGAAGAGCAGGTGGTCATAGTCGCCTCCATGGGGAAGAGTGCGGCCGCTCCTGCGCCCCCCGTCGTGTGACGAGCGACGTTACGCTGCCATTACTAGGCGCCCCCGTCACACCGTGCCACTCAGGTGAGCCACCGGGATGACCACCCGCACCCGCGGCGGCATGGAAAATGCGCCGACACGCCGACATGTCGGGTCCCGGCCGCAATACAGCCGCCGGAAACGGGAATCCAGGAAGAGACACCCCGTGTCGCGGCACGCCAGGAGGAGGGCAGCCCGTGGATGCCACAACGGTGATCACCCTGGCCGCGGTTCTCGCGGCCATCGTCCTCGTCTTCGCCGTCGGCATCCTCGTGCGACTGGTCAGGACCCGGCGCGAACTGCGCCGCGCGGGACTGCCCACAGGTCCGCGCTGGGTCTTCTGGGGCGCGGTTCTCTATTTCGTACTGCCCGCCGACGTGCTGCCCGATCCGGTGTACCTGGACGACATCGGCGTACTGCTGCTCGCTCTGCGCACCGTCCGCGGCTCCCTCGGCGAACGGGAGCGCACGTCGGCACCCCGGCCGGACCGCCAACCGGCCCGATGACTACGGAAAGTAAGGAAACCAACCACCCGTTCGATTCGTATAAGTCTCTGGGAGCCGAAACGAGTCGGCGGACCGGGTGGCCGCGCCCCTGGATCCGGCTCGATCGGCGCAACACCGACGAGGGAGAGACGATGCAACCGTTCGCGCTCAACTACGCGCGCCCGGCAGTGGAGTTGGAAGCTGCCATTCCGTACGTGTACGACGCCGGACTCCAGTTGAACGTGCTCCACGACGGCCGGGTGGCCGCCTCCGACTTCGCCCTGTTGAGGGAGGTCGGCACCACGACGTCCACCGCCGGCTCCAAGACCCATTTCGACGACTGACCGCGGGCCGCCGAAGATGACGGTACTGATCCTCACCTGTGAGGAGGACGTGACCGCGGACATGGTGGTCGTGCACCTGAACGCGGCCGGGACTCCGGTGGTCCGCGTCGACCCCGCCGATCTGACCGGCGGTGTCGCGCTGTCCGGGGAGTACGTCCACGGCAGTTTCCGCGGCCACCTGTCCGCCGGGGGGCGGCTGGTGAGCATCGGCGGACTGCGGTCGGTCTGGGTGCGTCGGCCGGGCACTCCGGCCGGGCGGGCGACCCAGCCGTCCGCGTGGCTGACCGAGGAGGCCGCCCAGGCGCTCTACGGCATGCTGCGGGGCTCGGACGCGCGCTGGATGAACCACCCCGACGCGGCCCGCCGGGCCCGGCACAAGCCCTGGCAGCTGCGTCTGGCCCAGCGGTGCGGCCTGCCCGTGCCGGCGACGCTGATCACGACGTTCCCGCGTGCCGCCCGCGAGTTCTCGGAGCGCTACCCGGACCTGGTGGTCAAACCGGTGTCGGGCGCGCATCCGCAGGACCCGCCCCGCGCCGTGCCGACCAGCCGGGTCGCGCCGGACACGGACTTCTCCGCCGTCGCGTTCGGGCCGACGCTGTTTCAGCGGCGGATCGCCAAACGGGCCGACATCCGTCTCACCGTGGTGGGCGACCGGATGCTGGCGGCCCGCAAGGTGGCCGCCGCGGACGCGGACCCCGACGAGGTCGACGTGCGGTTCGCCGCGCCCGGCGAACCGTGGCGGCCCACCGACGTGCCGTCCCGCATCGCGCCGGGCGTCCGGGCCTATCTGCGCGAGGCCGAACTGGCGTACGGTGCCTTCGACTTCGTCGAGGACGCCGACGGGACCTGGTGGTTCCTGGAGTGCAATCAGTCGGGGCAGTTCGGGTTCGTCGAGGTGGAGACGGGCCAGCCGATCGCCCGCAGCATCGCCGAGTGGCTGGCCCGCCCGGTCCCCGAGGAGCCGTCGCACGTCAACGGCGCGAAACGGACGGCCTGTTGAGCGCCAGGGCCGGCCGTCCACCGGTCCTGTTTCACTGCGTCCGCGGCCCGGGCAGCATGGCCGTACGCTGCCACCCGGTGCCCGGTGAGTGCGGGCGGTCGTAGCCGTGGGACTGCGCGGGCCGCATGACCAGCTCCAGTTCCCTGCTCACGCGTTCGGCCTCACGGCGAACCTGTGCGGGGACATCGCCGCACTCCGCGATGAGTCGGTCGTAGATGGGGGAATCCTGGAACACCCGTCAACGCGCCTTTCTGCTCGTCGGCCCCGTGCGGGGGCGAGAGAGCCGAGTGTAGGCGGACAGGTGTCCCGGAGTGTGAATTCCCCGGGTGGACTTGACGCAGACCGGACATCCGTGACATGCGGGCAGCCGGGGCTCAGGCTCCTGTCGTGGAGCTCCCGGACAGCGCCGACGGGTCATCCGGCTGCACGCCAAAGCCTCGAAGCGCTCTGGGAGGCGCCATTGCTGGACGCGGACGCGAATGACGCAGACGCCGTGACCGCCCGGAGCCTGCGGCTCACCCGCCGGACAGGCCGACAGAGCCCTGGCATGTGCGTGCGGCCCTGGTGTATCGGCCGATCGCTTGATGAGGTCGAAACTCAACTCCGCATCCAGATGAGCAGAGCTGCAGTGGTTGGGGTGCTGAAGAAGACGTAGCCGCGCTTGTCGGAGCAAGTGGGTGGGCCCGCACGATGGGCCGGTGAGAGCTGGGCCGGACACCTCGCAGCCCGAGGCCGAATAGCGGGCTACTCGTGCGACTGCTCCGGAGCACTTCAGCGGAACGGGTAGCGGCCAGGCGTCCGCTGACCATGCGCTGGGGCATCGCGGTGACTCACCCGCCTGCGCACCTGGTTGCCGGCCGCCGCCTGCACCAACGCGGACTTCTGGACGCGGCGTACCGCCCTGATCACCGACCAGGCTCTGGCCGCGCTCTCCAGCGGCGCGTGATGGCACTCGTCGAGCATCGGAAGGGTGACCGACATGCTGCCGGCGTTGCATGCAGGGGGAGTTGACGGCGCGCGTAAGGTGGAGAGGCAACGCATCAACGCCTACCCCGGGCTGTGATCCGGGCGGGCCGGACGGGGGGAAGAAAGGTGCGTGCCCGATGACGATCGGGCTCCTCTCCACGATTGCCGCCGCGTTTTACGGTGGCACGGTCTCGATCCTCGCTCTTACTGCGACCTTTGCTCGGCGCCGCACGCTGCGGCACGAAGCGCGCAGAACCCTTGTTGTTCTGGTGCCGAGCAGGGCTGTGGAGTCGCAGCAGGTGGACGGCACGGCAGCGGGCCCAAGCAGCTAATCAGTACCGTGCCCACAAGGCGTCGGGGTGAGCAGACTGCGGCTGAGAGGGGGCGTCCGCCCAGCGGATGCCCCCTTTCGCTGCGGATACAGGCGCGTTTCTCGCATTGAGGACCCCTACGAGTCCGGCTATGTGCTGGCCGCGCGGCATCAGCTGACCGGCCAGGTGCGCTTGGCCGCCCAGGTGCCGAAGCGTTGCCAGCCCATCTCCGGAAGCCGGGGCTCAGGCTCCTGTCGTGGAGCCCGGCCGGACGATCATCAGGACGGTGACCGTCGCCCACAGGAGGTTGAAGATGCCCGTGAACATGGCGAGTTGAACGGTGTTCCGGTGCTCGACGGCCTGTTCGCCGTTCAGTTGGCCGAGGACCTCCTCCTGGCGGGGCAGGACGAAGGCGACCAGGATGCCCGCGGCGGCGGCGGTCAGCGCGATGGACGTGACGAGCCATCCGCTGCCCAGGACGCCCATCGCGGCACCGGTGGCGAACCCGAAGAGCGGGACGGTCAGTCCGATGCCGGCGTAGACGCGGCAGATGCGGTGCAGCAGCGCGAGCGTGCTCACCGCCGACGGGTCGGGGGCGTCGCCGCCCGCGGGGACGGCGCGGCGCGCCGCGGGCGGGAACATGCTGGCCGCGACGGTCACGGGACCGATGGCGACGATGGCGGCCAGCACGTGCAGGGACAGAAGGATCTTGGTCACCGGGACTCTTTCCATGATGCGATCGACCGTGCCGGGCCCACGTTAGGGAGCCCGGACGTGATCGCCCATGGGCTGAAACGACAGCTTCCGACGGATTCCCGCCAACTCCTGTGACCTGCCCTCTTGTGCCGCGGGCCGGCACACCGGCGGTTCACGCGTCTGGCGGGAATGCGCCTAGGGTGGCGGTCATGCACTCCGTGGCGATCCTGGTTCTCGACCGAGTGGTGCCGTTCGACATGGCGGCGCCCCAGCAGACGTTCGCCTGGACCCGGATGCCGGACGGGCGGCCGGCCTACCGGGTCCGGTTGTGTGCCGAGACGCCGGAGGTGCGGGCGGACGGCGGTTTCACCCTGCGCGTCGACCGGGGTCTGGAGGCGCTGGCGGAGGCCGACACCATCATCGTGCCGGGCTGTTCCCCCGACGCCCCGCCACCTTCCGCCCGGGTGCTGGCGGCGCTGCGGCAGGCCGCCGGGGCCGGCACCCGGATCGCGTCCGTGTGCGTGGGTGCCTTCGTGCTGGCGGAGGCAGGGCTGCTGGACGGGCTGCGCGCGACCACGCACTGGGTGGCCGCGGGTGAGCTGGCCCGCCGTTTCCCGCGGGTCGAGGTGGAACCGGACGTGCTGTACGTCGACAACGGGCAGATCCTCACCTCGGCCGGAGCGGCAGCCGCGCTGGACCTGTGCCTGCACATGATCCGGCGGGATCTGGGGTCGGCCGTCGCGGCGAACATCGCCAGGATGTCGGTCATGCCGCTGGAACGGGAGGGCGGACAGGCCCAGTTCATCGTGCACGAGCACCCTCCGGTGCCCCGGGGGTCGGCGCTGGAGCCGTTGCTGGAGTGGATCGAGGACAACCTCGCGCACGAGGTGACGCTGAGCGCGCTGGCGGAGCGGGCCGGGATGAGCGAGCGGACCTTCAGCCGCCGCTTCCGCGAGCAGACCGGCACGACGCCGTTGCAGTGGCTGCTGCGGGCGCGGGTGCGGCGCGCCCAGTACCTGCTGGAGAACACCGACCACTCCGTGGAACGGATCGCGCGGCAGGCGGGGTTCGGCTCCCCGACGGCGTTCCGGGAGCGGTTCCGCAAGGTGGTGGGCACGACCCCGTACGCGTATCGCACGGCGTTCCACGGGAAGGCGAACGCCCCGGCGGCCCGTTCACAGGCCGCCGGGGCGGTACCCGGTGGTTCCGGGACTGACCAGATGTCAGGAGATGTCAGCCGACCAGCGTCAGACCGCTCTCTCCGTCCGCGTCCGCTTCCTCGGACCGCTCCTTGGTGAGCAGCAGGGTGTCGGCCTTGGCGATGGCGTCGGTGATGTCGGACGTTCCCATCATCACGCACAGCGTGTAGCTGACGTCCTCAAGCCGGCGTGCCGCCGTCGGCACGTGCCTCTCCGCCTGAGCGATCCTCAGCGACGCGTACTGCGTCAGCAACTCCCTGACGACCTTCCGGTCCGGTACGAGCACGTAGCGCCCCTCTCTCTGTTTTCGCTGCGTATGCCCGAACCACGCGGAAACATTCACACGTTTTTCTCACCAGGGACGGATTTGACGAAAAACTGATCGTCTCTGACGGGCCGTCAGGCAAGCTGACCGCTGTGCAGGGCCGTGTACACCAGGGGTGGGCGTGGTGACCTCACCGGTGTCCGCAGCACGAGACCCGGGAGCCGCCCGTGGCCGCTCCCGGGTCTCGTTGTCCGCTCAGGCGGCGTCCAGCTCCGCCAGTTCCTCCGGCATCAGGGTGAGGTCGGTGGCGGCGAGCGAGTCGCGGATGGTCTCGGGGCGGCTGGCGCCCGGGATGGGGACGACCACGGGCGACTTGGCGAGCATCCACGCCAGGCACACCCGCTGCGGGCTCACGCCGCGTGCCTCCGCGATACGGGCGAACGCGGCGTGACCCGAGCCGAGTTCGCCGGCCCTCGCGATGCCGCCGAGGGGGCTCCAGGGCAGGAAGGCGATGCCGAGATCATCGCACAGGTCCAGCTCCGGCTCGCTGGAGCGGAAGGCCGGGGAGAACTGGTTCTGCACGGAGACCAGACGGCCGCCGAGGATCTCGCCGGCCAGCCGGATCTGCTCGGGGTTCGCGTTGGAGATGCCGGCCATGCGGATCTTGCCCTCGTCCAGCAGGTCCCGGATCGCGCCGACGGACTCGGCATAGGGGACGCGCGGATCGGGGCGGTGGAACTGGTAGAGCCCGATGGCCTCGACGCCGAGCCGGCGCAGGGACGCCTCGCAGGCCTCCTTGAGGTGGCGGGGGCTGCCGTCCAGCGTCCAGCTGCCGTCACCGGGGCGCAGATGACCTCCCTTGGTGGCGACCAGGACGTCGCCGCCGCGGTCGTGGGAGGCGAGGGCCTTGGCTATCAGGGTCTCGTTGTGACCGACCTCGTCGGCGTCCCGGTGGTAGGCGTCCGCGGTGTCGATCAGGGTCACCCCGGCGTCGAGCGCGGCGTGGATGGTGGCGAGGGAGCGTTCCTCGTCGGGTCGTCCCTCGATGGACATGGGCATCGCGCCCAGGCCGATCGCGCTGACGTCGACATCACCGATGCGGCGGGTGTGCATGTGCTCGTGACCTCTTCCGGCTGTCGTCCCGGCTGTCGGGCGATGGTGCACTCCAGCGTGGACGCCGGTCGGCCCGAGGTCCAATAGAAGAAGGAGAACGCATTCAGCACTCGGGCAGCTGAATCGCGCCGGCCCCCTCGGCGGCCGGACCGGCGGTGCTTGTCACGCGGGGATGAAAGCCCGCGTCGATGGACTCATCTCCCCCACACAGAACGGCGATCCGCCCGGCGCTCCCCCACCTCGCTGCCATATTCGAGAACCGCTTCGGAGGTGGTTGTGAGCACAGACGTGACAGCATCCGGTCCGGGGGAGACGGCGGCGCACGTGCCCGGGAGTACCGCGGAGCGCGTCGCCGGCCTGGAACGCCGCCGGGGCCAGGCGGTGGCCCCGGGCGGGCCGCGCGGACGCGGGGAGTTCTCGGCCCGCGAGCGGATCGAACGGCTCGTGGACAAGGACTCCTTCACGGAGACCGGCCTGTTCGTCCGGGCCCGGCCCGCCGCGGAGGTCGGCACCCGCCGTCCCTACGGCGACGGGGTGATCACCGGGTACGGCACGGTCGACGGCCGCCCGGTGTGCGTGTTCGCCCAGGACTCCACGGTGTTCGGCGGCAGCATGGGCGAGGCCTTCGGCGAGAAGACCGTCGCGCTGATGGATCTCGCCCTGAAGACCGGCTGCCCGGTGATCGGACTCAACGACTCCGGCGGTGCCCGCATCCAGGAGGGTGTCGCCTCGCTCGCCCTCTACGCCGAGCTGGTGCGCCGCAACGTCAAGGCGTCCGGGGTGATCCCGCAGATCTCGGTCGTCCTGGGGCCGTGCGCGGGCGGCGCAGCCTACTCGCCGGCGATCACCGACTTCACGGTGATGGTGGACGGCGCCTCGCACATGTTCGTCACCGGCCCGGACGTCATCGAGACGGTCACCGGCGAGCGCACCACGGCCGAGGAACTGGGCGGCGCCCGCACCAGCAACACCGTCAACGGCAACGCCCACTTCCTGGCCGCCGACGAGGAGGACGCCCTCGACACCGTGCGCGACCTGCTGTCGTACCTGCCGGCCAACAACCTGGAACGGCCCCCGGAGTACGCCCCCGGGCACGCCCCGCCGGGGGCGACGCTCGACGAGGTCGTCCCGGACCGGCTGGGCGAGGCGTACGACATGCGGGTGATCCTGCACGCCGTCGTCGACGACGGTGAACTGCTCCAGGTGCAGGAGCTGTTCGCACCGAACATCATCTGCGCCCTCGCCCGGATCGAGGGCCGCTCGGTGGGTGTCGTCGCCAACCAGCCGCTGCACGCCGCCGGGGTCCTCGACATCGACGCCTCCGAGAAGGCGGCGCGGTTCGTGCGGTTCTGCGACGCGTTCGGCATCCCGCTGCTGACCTTCGCCGACGTGCCCGGCTATCTGTCCGGGGTACGGCAGGAGCGGGCCGGCATCATCCGGCGCGGAGCGAAGCTGCTGTACGCCTATGCCGAGGCGACCGTCCCCAAGGTCACGGTCGTGGTGCGCAAGGCGTACGGCGGCGGATACGCGGTGATGGGCTCCAAGCATCTGGGCGCCGACGTGAACCTCGCCTGGCCCACCGCCCGTATCGCCGTCATGGGCGCCGAGGGGGCCGTGGGCGTTCTGCACCGGCGGGAACTCGCCGCGGCCGACGACCCCGAGGCGTTGCGCGCCCGCTTGCTCACCGCATACGAGCGCACCCACGGCACGCCCTATCTCGCCGCCGAACGCGGCTATGTCGACGCCGTCATCGCGCCGCGCGAGACGCGGGAGCAGGTCTGCCGCGCGCTGCGGGCCCTGCGTGGCAAACGCGCGCCGATGCCGGAACGCCGACACGGCAACATCCCGCTCTGACCTCCCCGTTCGCGCCCCGCGACCGATCCGCACCGCAATCCGATCCGCACCGCAATCCGATCCGCACCGAGAGCCGATGCGCGCCGTACGCGCGATGCGCCGTACGCCGATCCGCGCCGTGAGGAGCCCCGCCTGATGGACAGCCGCCGCCCCCCGCTCGCGCCCGTGTGCCCCACGTTGCCGGAGTACGTCCGGCACTGGGCCGAAAGCACCCCGGACCGCCGGGCGTTCACCTTCGTCGAGCACCCGGCACCGCACTCGCGCGGCGTTCACCGCACGCTGACCTGGCGCCGCCTGGACGTGCGCGTGCGGGCGCTGGCCGCGCGGCTCGCCGGTCAGGCCGGTCCGGGAGACCGGGTCGCGCTGCTGTGTCCGCAGGGCACGGAGTACGTGACCGCCTTCCTCGCGGCCCTGGCCGCCGGGACGGTCGCCGTGCCGCTGTATCCGCCGGGGTTGCCCGGGCACGCGGACCGGCTCGCGGGTGTCCTGGCCGACGCGCGTCCCTCGACCGTCGTGACCACGAGCCGCTGTCTGGACGAGGTGCGTGACGTCCTCGGGCCCGACGGACCGCGGATCGTCGTGGCGGACCAGGTGCCCGACGACGCCTCCCGGGACTGGCGGCCCGTCCCGCCGGACGCCGAGGCGACCGCCTATCTGCAGTACACCTCCGGTTCGACCCGCGCCCCGGCGGGGGTGGAGATCAGCCACGGCAACGTCGTCGCCAACGCCCGCCAGGCACTCACCGCCTACGGTGCCGACGCCCGCCCGGTGACCTGCGTGGGCTGGCTGCCGCTCTACCACGACATGGGACTGGTGCTCAGCGTCGCGGCCCCGGTGGCACGAGGGCTGCTGTCGGTGCTGATGGACCCGGCGGCCTTCCTGCACGAGCCGGTGCGCTGGCTGCGGCTGCTCTCCGCGCACCCGGACGCGGTGAGCGCCGCGCCCAACTTCGCCTACGACTACTGCGCCGCGAGCGTCTCCGCCGACCAGAAGGAGGGGCTGCGGCTGGACCGGGTGACGGCTCTGATCAACGGCAGTGAGCCGGTCCGCCCGGGCACGGCCGACCGTTTCCACGCCGCGTTCGCCGGTCAGGGCCTGGCACCGGAGACCCACTGCCCGTCGTACGGGCTGGCCGAGGCGACCGTGTTCGTCTGCGCGGCCCGGCCGGGTGAGCCGCTCAGCCGGTTCGCGCTCGACCGTGACGCCCTGGCCGCCGGCAAGGCCCTGCCGGCGCGGCCGGACGATCCACGGGCGGTGCTGCTGGCGGGCTGCGGCACTCCGGCGGGCCAACGGGTCCGGGTCGCCGACCCGGTGACCCGGGCCCTGCTGTCGGAGGGCGAGGTCGGCGAGATCTGGGTGCAGGGGCCGAATGTCGGCCGGGGCTACTGGAACCGGGGACCGGGGGACGTCTTCGGCGCCGAGTTCGCGGACACCGCGGCCGCTCCGGGCGGCTGGCTGCGCACGGGTGATCTCGGGACGGTTCTGGAGGGGCAGCTGGTCGTCACGGGGCGGTTGAAGGACCTGATCATCGTCGACGGCCGGAACCACTATCCGCAGGACGTCGAGGCGACGGCCCAGGACGCGGACCCGGCGGTGCGCCGGGACCGGCTCGCGGCGTTCGCCGTGCCGGGCAACGGGGTCGAGCGGGTGGTGATCGTGGCGGAGCACGCGCGGACCGCGCGCCTCGCCGAGCTCGACGTGCCGGCCGTGGTGCGTGCCGTGCGCGGTGCCGTCTCCGCCCGGCACGGGCTGCGGCTCGCCGACGTCGTCGTCGTGCCGCCGGGCACGGTGCCGCGTACCTCCAGCGGGAAGGTGTCGCGGGCTCTGACCCGGGCCCGGTACCTGGAGGGCGCGTACGGCGGGCAGGCCGGCACGGCGACGGGTGCCGCGGGATGAGGCCGCTCGACGAGGGCGCGCTGCGCCGGCTGATCGCCGAACGGGTGGCCCTCTGGTACGGCGCCTCGCCCGAGAACGTTCCGATGGACCGGCCGCTCGCCGACCTCGGCATGTCCTCGCGGGACGCCGTCGCCCTGGCCGGTGAACTGTCGAGGGCCACGGGCCGCGAGCTGCCGACGACGCTGCTGTGGGAGACGCCCACCGGTGAGGCGCTGGTGGCGCGGCTGTGCCGCACCGAAGGCTCGGGGGCCCCGGAGGCCTCGAAAGCCCTGCATGTCCCAGGAGCCTCGGCTGCCTCGGGAACCGGGGCAGCGCCCGGGCCGCGGGCCGGGCTGGCGGGCGGGACGGCCGAGCCGGTCGCCGTGGTCGGGGTCGGCTGCCGGCTGCCCGGCGGGGTGCACGGCCCGGACGGCTACTGGCGGCTGCTGAGCGAGGGCGGCGACGCGATCCGGCGCGTCCCGGAGGACCGCTGGCGTGACTTCACCGCCTTTCCGCCCGCCGACGCCCATCCGTACGGCGGCTATCTCGACGACGTCGCCGGGTTCGACGCGGACTTCTTCCGCATCACCCCGCGCGAGGCGGCGGTGATGGACCCCCAGCAGCGGATCCTGCTGGAGGTCGTCCACGAGGCGCTCGACCACGCCGCCGTGCCGGCCGGGTCCCTGGCGGGCACCGCGACGGGGGTGTTCGTCGGGGTGTCGGCCGCCGAGTACGGGCAGCTCACGGGCGCCGATCCGGCCGCCGTCGATCCCTGGGCGCCGGCCGGGGGCGCGCTGAGCGTGACCGCCGGACGGCTCGCCTACGTCCTGGACACGCGGGGGCCGAGCCTGGCCGTCGACACGGCCTGCTCCTCCTCGCTGGTCGCCGTGCACCACGCCTGCGTCAGCCTGCGCACGGGCGAGAGCGACATCGCGATCGCCGCCGGGGTCAACCTGCTGCTGTCGCCGGCCGTCACCGTCGCCTTCCGCAGAGCGGGCGCGCTCGCACCGGACGGGCGGTGCAAGCCGTTCTCGGCGGCGGCCGACGGCATCGGGCGCGGCGAGGGCTGCGCCGCCGTGATCCTGAAGCGGCTGTCCGACGCGGAGCGGGACGGCGACCGTGTCCTGGCCGTCGTCCGCGCCACCGCCGTCAACTCCGACGGCCGCTCGAACGGCCTGATGGCGCCCAACCCCTCAGCCCAGCGGGCGCTGCTGGAGAGCGCGTACGCGCGGGCGGGGCTCGCGGCGGCCCGTGTCGACTACGTGGAGGCGCACGGCACCGGCACCCCGCTGGGCGACCCGATCGAGGCGGGCGCGCTGGGCGCGGTGCTCGGCGCGGACCGCGACCCGGACCAGCCCCTGCTGCTGGGTTCCGTCAAGGGCAACCTGGGGCATCTGGAGTCCGCCGCCGGCATCGCGGGCCTGGTGAAGACCGTGCTGGCCCTGCACCACGACAGCATCCCGCCGTCCCTGCACTGCGCGGAGGACACGTCCCTCGCCGACGAGCGGCTGAGGGTGGTGACCGAGCCGGAGCCCTGGCCCCGCTACAGCGGCACCGCCCTCGCGGGGGTCTCCGGGTTCGGCTTCGGCGGCACCAACGCGCATGTGGTGCTGGAGGAGGGGCCGCCCGGCCTTGTCCCCGTGCGGCCGGCCGAAGAGGCCGTGGCGTGCGTGCACGTGCTGTCCGACCTCGACGCGGGGCGCGTCCGCGACACGGCGGGGCGGCTCGCCGACTGGCTGCGCCAGCACACCGCGTACCCCGCCGACGTGGCCCGGACCCTGGCCGGGCGCTCCGGCCGAGGTCCCGTACGCGCCGCCGTGGTCGCCCGGGACCGCGCCGAACTCTCCGCGGCACTGGTCGCGTTGGCGGCGGGCCGCCCGGACGCGCGGGTGGTGACCGGTGACCGCGACCGGGTGGGGCGCGGCACGGTGTGGGTCTTCTCCGGCTACGGCAGCCAGTGGCCCGGCATGGGGCGCAGGCTGCTGGCCGAGGAACCCGCGTTCGCCGCCGCCGTGGAGAAACTCGACCCGCAGCTCGCCCCGGAGTGCGGCCTGTCCCTGTACGACCACCTGTCCTCCGGGGCCGGCCTCGACCGCCTGGACGTCGCCCAGCCCGTGCTGTTCGGCCTTCAACTGGCACTCGCCGAGCTGTGGCGTTCGTACGGGGTCGAGCCCGCCGCGGTGGTCGGCCATTCCATGGGCGAGGTCGCGGCGGCGGTGTGCGCGGGCGCGCTGGACGTGGCGGACGGGGCGCGTGTCATCGCCGTACGGGCCCGGCTGCTGAGCGGACTGAGCGGCGGCGCGATGGCCGTGGTGGACCTGGACGACGCCGAACTGGAGTCCCTGGAGCGGGACTTCCCGGATGTGCACGTCGCCGTGCACTCCTCCCCCCGGCAGAAGGTCGTCACGGGCGGGGAGGCCTCGGTGGCCGGGCTCGTGCGCCGGCTGGAGGGACAGGGCCGGGCAGCCCGGGCCATGCGGGTCGTCGGCGCCGGGCACTCGCCCCAGGTCGACGCGCTGCTGCCGGATCTCGCCGAGGCGCTGTCCGGCGTCCGGGGCCGGCGGCCGCGTGTCCCGGTGTACTCCACCGTCCTCGACGATCCGCGCGGCGACTGCGTGTTCGACGCGGCCCACTGGGCGGCCAACCTCAGGCGGCCCGTCCGTCTGGACCGGGCGCTCGCGGCGGCCGCGGCCGACGGCCACACGGCGTTCGTCGAGATCTCACCCCACCCGGTGCTGACCGGGGCCGTCGCCGACACCGTGCCCGGCGCGCTCGCCCTGGCCACCCTGCGCCGGGACGCCGACGGGGCGGAGGCGTTCGCCGGGCAGCTGGGCGCCCTGTACGTGGCGGGCCACCGGCTGCCCGTGCCGCCCGGCCGGGTCGTCGACCTGCCGCTGCCCCGGTGGCGGCACGTACGCCACTGGTGGACGGACGGACGAGCCCGCACCGAGCCGGCCCCGCAACCGGCGGAATCTCCCGCCGAGGCGGCGGATCCCTCGTCGGTCCTGGCCCGGCTGACCCACCACATCGCCTCCGTCACCGGCCATCCGCCCACCCGGGTCGCCCCGGACACCGCCCTGGCCGATCTGGGCCTGGACTCGCTGATGGCCGTCCGGGTCCGCACGGCCGTGGAGCGGGAGTTCGGCATCGAACTGTCCCTGCGCGACCTGTTCGCCGCCGCCACGGTCGAGGACGCCGCCGCCCGGATCCGGCACGCCCTCCCCGGTGAGGACACCCCGCTGCGCCCGCTGCGCGCCACCGGTTCGAGGCCACCGCTGTTCCTCGTCCACGCGGCCGGCGGCCCGGTCACCGTCTACCGGGCGCTCGCCGAACGGCTCGGGCAGGACCGGCCGGTGTACGGGCTGGAGCGGATCGAGGAGGCCGGGACCGTGCCGGAGAAGGCGCGGCGCTACGCCGAGGCGATCGACGCCGCCCACCCGGACGGGCCCTGCCTGCTGGGCGGTTGGTCCTTCGGCGGCTTCGTCGCCCAGGAGATCGCGCGGCAGCTGACCGCCGCCGGACGGGACGTGCCGCTGGTCGTGCTCCTCGACTCCGTACGCCCCCTCCTCCGGCCCGGCGTGACGCGCGCCGAGCGGATCCGGGCGCATTTCGAGGGCTTCGCCGGCCACGTCGCCGACGCCTACGGGGTGCGGCTGGAGTTGCCGTACGACGATCTCGTGGCCATGGACGACGACCGGGACCGCATCGACACCGTGCTGCGGGCGCTGCGCCAGGCCGCCGACGTGCCGCCCGCGGCGCTGGAGCACCAGCGCGCCTCCTACCTGGACATGGGCATCGGGGAGTCGCACCGGCCCGGGGGGTACGACGGGCCGGTCGTGCTCTACCGGGCCACCGAACCCGCGTCCCACACCGTGCGCGACCCGGCGTACGAACGGGACGACGAGGCGCTGGGCTGGGACGAGGTGTGCCCGCGCCTGGAGGTCGTGCCGGTGGCCGGTCACCATCTGTCGCTGCTCGATCCGCCGCACGTCGACGAGATCGCCGCCCATCTCAACCGGGTGCTCGCCGAGCGGGCCCCCTGAAAACCGACCCGAGGAGCCGTCATGCCCGACCTGCCGCCGAAGCCCGCTGCCGGAGTCTCCCGGCGCACTGTCGCCAGAGCGACGGCCGCCGCCGGCCTCGCCGTCCTGTTCGGGGCCGCGGGCGGCACGGGCCGTGCCGGGGCCGCCGCCCGGCTCGGGCCGCGCACGCTGGACGTGTCCGTGCCCTCCGCCGCGCTCGGCCGCAGCGCCCCGGTCCGGCTGATCCTGCCGTCGGACTTCGGTGCGCGGCCGGAGCGGACGTATCCCGTGCTGTATCTGCTGCACGGCGCCCACGACGACTACAGGTCCTGGACCCGGGAGACCGACATCGAGGCCTTCACCGAAGGCCGCGACCTGATCGTGGCGATGCCGGACGCGGGCCCGACCGGCATCCCCAGCGTCTGGCGTGACGGCCCCGACTACGAGACGTTCCAGGTGAAGGAGGTGCCGGCGCTGCTCGCCCGGGACTACCGGGCCTCCGGTGTACGGGCGGTCGCCGGTGTCTCCACCGGCGGTTACGGCGCGATGGCCCACGCGGCCCGCCACCCCGGGGCGTTCACGGCCGCGGCCTCCTACAGCGGCATCCTCGACACCACCGCCCCGGGCGTTCCCGCCATCATGGACGCCATCGTGGCCCGTGAGAACCTGCCCGCCGCGTCGCTGTGGGGCCATCCGCTGCTGAACCTCCTGACCTGGCGGGACTTCAATCCGAGGGCCCGCGCCGCGGGGCTGCGCGGCACCGCCCTGTACGTGTCGCAGGGCAGTGGAGTGGGCGGCGGCAGCGGCGACCCGCTGCCCGGGGTGCTGGAGAGCGCCCTGTGGCCCTCGGCGCAGGGCTTCGCCGGCGCGCTCACCCGCCTGGGCATCCGCGCCACCACGCACTTGTACTCGGGAGGAGGACACGACTGGGCTTACTGGAAGCGGGAGTTCACCGCCTCGTGGCCGATGCTCGCCCGTGCTCTGGGTGTGCCGGAGTGACGGGGGTGCCGTCGGGGCACGGAACGGAGCGCAGGGGTCGTCCGTCCAACACAGGACTTGCCCCTCGTCCCAGCGGCAACAGTCCGCGGGTGAGCCGCTTCCGGCCGAAAGGAGTGCCCGTGATGGCTGTGCCCACCCCGCACGGGGTGCCGGACCGCCCCCGTACGCCACCGGTGCCGCCCGAGCTGGCGGAGCTGCTGCGCGCCCAGCTGGCGGCAGTCGCCGACCAGGTGGAGGAGGAGGTCCGCCGTCAGGTCCCCGAGTACGCGCGGCCCGCCGACGGGCCGTACGGCAGGAACCTGCGGGCCGGGGTGGTGCAGGCGCTGACCCTGTTCGTCGATCACATCGCCGACCCGCGCGACGACGGGGGCGCGATCGCGACGACGTACTACGAACTGGGGCGCGGCGAGGCCCTGGAGGGCCGCAGCCTGGACGCGTTGCAGTCCGCGCTGCGGGTCGGGGGGCTGCACGCCTGGCGGCTGATGGGTCACACGGCGGAGGAGCTCGGCCTCGACTCCACGGTCGTGGCGGCTCTGGGCGAGCTGGCGTTCCGGACCGTGCACGAGGTCGCCCAGGCGGCCGCGGCCGGCTACGCGGAGGCCCAGCTGCGCAGCTCGGACGAGTTGGAGCGGCGCCGCAGGCGGCTGCTGGACCTGCTGCTGCAGGACGGGCCGGTGGTGCTGGAGGCCGTGCAGGACCTGGCGCACGGCGCGCGCTGGCCGGTGCCCCGCACGGTCGCCGTCGTGGCGCTCGCGGCGGCGCCGGACCGGCGGGAGGAGGACCGGCCGCTGGCCGCGGCGGGCGCGCTGGTCGACATGGAGTCCCGGCCGCCGCGCATGCTGGTGCCCGATCCGGACGGCTCCGGCCGCTTCGGCGGCCGGGCGTTCACGCTCGCGCTGCGCGGCCGGCCCGCCGCGATCGGCCCGACGGTCGCGGTCACCGACGCCGCGCAGTCGCTGCGCCTCGCCACCCGGGCGCTCGGGCTGATGGGCCGCGGGGTCCTCCCCCGCCAGGGCGTGGTGCGGTGCGCCGACCATCTGTCGACGCTGTTGCTGTACGGCGACGAGCCGCTGCTCGAACGGCTCCAGGCGCGGGTCCTCGCGCCGCTCGACACGGTCTCGGCCGGGCAGCGCGACCGGCTCGCCGAGACGCTGCTGGCGTGGCTGCTCAGCGGCAGCAACGTGCCGGACGTCGCCACACGGCTGCACATCCACCCGCAGACGGTCCGCTACCGCCTGCGCCAGCTGGAGAAGCTCTTCGGCGACGCCCTGCACGACCCGGAAACCCGCCTCGATCTGATTCTCGCGTTGCGCGCGGAGTCACTGCGCACACCACAGAACTGAATCCCGGTACTCAATTCTCAATAAAAAACCGCGGCGATTCCATAATCCCGTCCATAACACTCCGGGAGACACAGCGAATACGTTCGGGCCGTCCTTTTTCGCAGGCGCTCCACGCGCCTCACCCGCGGAGGATCCCCCATGCGTATCCGTTTGTGTCTCGCCGCGCTCTCACTGGTCGGCGGGGCCGGTCTGGCCACCCTCTCGGCTCCCTCGGCCACGGCCGCGGCCTGCTCTGACGTGGAAGTCGTCGCAGCGCGCGGCACCTTCGAGCCGGGCACGCTCGGCTTCATCGTCGGCGACCCCGTGTATTCCGCACTCCAGAAGAAAGCGGCGGGCAAAAGCATGTCCAGCTACAAGGTGAACTATCCGGCGGACCTTTCCCCGACGTCTGCCGCGCAGGGCAACGCGGACCTGGTGAACCATGTGAGGAGCCAGGCCGCCGCCTGTCCGAATCAGCGGTTCGTTCTCGTCGGCTATTCGCAGGGCGCGAACGTCGTCGACAACTCGATCGGCATCAGCAGCGCGGGCGCGGTGGTCGGCAGCCCGATCGTGGCGACGCTGCCCGCGGCGGTCGAGCCGAAGGTCGCCGCGGTGCTGCTGTTCGGCAACCCGATCCGGGCCCTCGGCAAGAGCGTCACCGGCACGTACCAGAGCCGCACCCTGGACATCTGCGCCAAGGGAGACCCCGTCTGCGAGAGCGGCGGCGGCGATGTCGGGGCGCACCTCGGCTACCGTGACGACGCCGACCGGGCGGCCACGTTCGCCGCGGGCAGGCTCTGATCTCCGGCAGGCAACCGAAGGGCCCGGGAGGCTTTCCTCCCGGGCCCTTTCGCGCGTGCGCGGAAGGTCAGCGCGGCGAGCGCGCGAAGGCGGCGAGGCTGGTGGAGACGGTCTCGGGCCGGCCGTTGTTCTGGGTGGGCGCGGCGGTCAGGACGTCGAGGTGCTGGTAGCCCTGGGCGACCACGGGGTGGAGCTCGGCCGGGACCCGGCCGGCCAGGAGTCCCTCACCGGCGAGGACGGTGAGCACCGGGTTGGCGGTGAGGCCGCCGGGATGGACGACGAGCTTCTTGACCTGAGGCGAGGTGGACAGCTGGATGTCCGTCACCAGCTTGGTCGGGAAGTACTGCTCGGTGAAGTCCAGCGGCTGCTCGGCCAGGCTGCGGGCCAGTTGCCGCACGTCGGTGACCTCCTCGCCGGCGCCGGTGAACGGCGTGCCGTCGGCCGACCGGTGGCCGGGGTCGTCGGGGTCGCCGACGCGGTCGTAGTTGCGCCAGGTGTAGAGCGGCCCCTGCGGCCGGTCCGGGATGGCCTTGTACGCGGTGCCGTACAGGCCGGGCTGCTGCGCGCCGCCGTTGGCCACGGGGAAGCTCTTGTCGGCGATCGGCCCGCCGTCGAAGAAGCCGACGCTGGTCTGGAGGAACGCCAGCGGTACGGAGTTGTCGTCCAGCAGTGCCCCGAGCACCGCCCCGTTGGTGAGGCGGAAGTCCTTCACGGCGGGCTTGCCGGTGAGGAAGGCGGCGGTGTCCTTGGAGAACAGGAAGCGGTGGGTCGCCTCGATGTTGAGGTTGGAGGGCAGGTACCGGGGCAGGTCGGCCTCGGCTTCCGGGTCCTTGAGGGCGCCCATCCCGGCGATGCCGAGCAGGGTCATGGTCTCGGGGTTGAGCAGCACCGGCGCGGACAGCGTGCGCGGCAGCACCCCGCTGTCGAGCCCGGCTTGGATCACGCCGTAACCGAGGCCGATGTCGGGCAGGTTGGTGTCGTCCGGCAGGCTGCCGCTGAGGTCGGCGAGCGAGGTGGAGACGGTGGTGTCGAGGGCGAAGTAGCCGGCGCACTGGTTGTGGCCCGCGTCCGCCGTGGTGGCCCGGTCGCCGTCGAAGTCGGCGGCGGCGAAGTACCCGGTGATCACACCGCCCAGCGAGTGCCCGCCGCACAGCACCTTCCGCTTGCGCTGCGTGGGGTCGGGCAACTCGGCGGTGAGCAGGTCGTACTGGTCGCGTACGGTCTGCTCGATCCCGAGCTTCGCCATCCACCCCAGTTCCGCGTTGCCGGCGTAGCCGCCGAAGGTCCGGCCGTCGACCTGCTTGCCGCGGTAGTAGTAGTCGACGGCGGTGTGCTGGTCGCCCGAGGCGATGCCGGTGCGGTCCTCCAGGCAGTTGGAGCGCCGGTCCAGCGCCCAGAACTCGATGTGCAGGCCCTGCTCGGCGGCCCGCGCCACGGTGTTGCGGGCCACGCTGTCGAACGCCCCGGCTCCTTCCAGGATGCCGGGCTGGGCGACGAGGATCCGGTCCGCGTCGGCCGAGGCGGCCGGACCGTCGGCGGAGCGGTAGCGCAGGTACGACAGCCAGTCGCAGGCGGCCGGACGCGGCCCGGCCGACTCCGGCAGCGGCGTCCTCACCCGCACCAGCGACTCCGTCACCCCGGTCACCGGCGACGTCGACGCGACCGGCGTCTCGGTCCGCGCGCCCTCGGCCCGGGCTCCCGGGGCGGCGGCCGTGAGCGTCCCGGCGGTCAGCAGCACCGCCAGTGCGGCACCGCGCCACTTCCCTCTTGTCCTTTGGTTCATGTCCATGCCACGGACGCTAGGACCGCGGAGGGAGGGCGCTCAGGGGGTGCTGATGAGAACTCAGTTTCCGGATCGGGCCTTGTCACCGGCGCACAGGCCCTCGACGCCGGAGGCTCGTCCGGCGGGCCGGGCCGGATCGCATCGGCCAGGCCCCCTTATGGGCCCGGCCGAGCTGCGAACCGGCGGTTTCGGGAGCATGGTGGGGTCATGGACGGTCAACCCCCTGTGGTCGTGCAGCCGCCCGCGTCGGACGGCGGACGGCTGGTGACCATCCACGGCGAACGCATGGGCGTCGCCTACAGCCTCTTCGACGTGCTGGACCTGCTGCACCGCGAGGGCCTGCCCACCACCGACACGGCCGTCGACGACACGGAGCTGATCGAGTGGCGTGGCGGGGGCCCGTACGACTGGAACAACGGGTCGTCCGACGAGGCCTGAACCCTCGTGGAGCCCGCTTTCATACCCCCCTTGCCCGCGGGGCCCCTGTCTCAGTCCGCTGCTGAGGCGGCCCCCGCTCCCTCGGCCAGCCGGTCGAGGCGGTCGCGATGGGCGGGTGTCAGGTCGATGTCCGCCGCGGCGAGGTTCTCCTCCAGGTGCTCGATGCGGGCCGTGCCGGGAATCGGCAGGACGACCGGCGAGCGGTGGAGGAGCCAGGCGAGCGCCACCTGTGTGGGCGTGGCACCGAGGTCCGCCGCCACGGCCGCGATCTCCGCCTCGGCACCCGCCTTCCCCCAGGCGACGGGCCGCCACGGCAGGAAGGCGATCCCGGCCGCCGCGCAGGCGTCGAGCACCGGCTCGTGCTCGCGGTCGAGCAGGTTGTAGCGGTTCTGCACACTCTCGATGTCGGCGATCTCCCGGGCCCGGGCCAGTTCGTCGACGGTGACCTCCGACAGCCCGATCCGGCCGATCAGGCCCTCGGTCCGCAGGTCCCGCAGCGTACCGAGCTGGTCGGCGAGCGGTGTCGCGGGGTCGATGCGGTGCAGCTGGAGCAGCTCGATCCGCTCGACGCGCAGCCGGCGCAGGGCCTGCTCGACCTGGTCGCGCAGGGTGGCGGGCCGCCCGTCGAGCCTCCACTCGCCCTCGATGCGCGCGACACCGACCTTGGTGGTGATCAGCAGCCCCTCCGGGTAAGGGTGCAGGGCCTCGGCGAGGAGCTCCTCGTTCGCTCCCCCGCCGTACAGGTGCGCCGTGTCGATCAGCGTGACGCCCAGCTCCACGGCCCGCCGGGCGACCGCGAGGGCGTTCTCCCGGCCGGGGCCGGGCTCGGTCGGCAGATGCATGGCTCCGAAACCGAGCCGGCGCACTTCCAGGTCCCCGCCGAAGCGGAAGGTGGTCGATGTCATGAGCGCTGTCCTTCCCCTGAGCCCAAGGAGCCACACCGGCAGCGCAGTTGGGGCCGACGCCCCTCGCGGGTGCCGACGCCGTTCCGCCCCCGGCACGGCGCCGCTCGACGAGCCGTTGTCACAGCCCGGCGTTACGCTGCGCGCACATGGCCCTCGGCCCCTTCAGGGAGGTTCTCATGGTCTCGCGTCTCAACCCGTACCTGTCCTTCAACGGCGACGCCCGGCAGGCGCTGGAGTTCTACCAGGAGGTCTTCGGCGGCACCCTGACCCTCAACACATACGGCGACTTCGGCCAGGCGGAGGCCCCGAACGCCGACAAGATCATGCACGGCATGCTGGAGACCGCCGGCGGCTTCACCCTGATGGGCGCCGACAACCCACCGGGCATGGAGTCCGCGCCGGGCCAGCCTTTCTCGGTGAGCCTGAGCGGCGACGACGCCGCCGAGCTGACCGGCTACTGGGAGAAGCTGTCCGAGGGCGGCTCGGTGTCGGTACCGCTGGAGAAGCAGATGTGGGGCGACGTGTTCGGCATGTGCACGGACCGCTTCGGCGTCCCCTGGATGGTCAACATCAGCACCGCGGAGAGCTGAGCAGGACCGACCGGGGCGGTTTGGACCGTCCGCCCGCGGGGCCGCCCGCACACGCCGAGCGCTGCCGGTGTGTGCGGGCGGCCCCGTTTTGTTGGAACGTCCTGACAAAGCTGTTGACATCACCTGAAGGCGCCCGCATAGTACCTGCCACTAGAGCGCGCTAGTGGCGCGCTCCAGCTGCCTCCCCGGACCGGGCACGGCCCGCCCTCCCCAGCACACCGAGGTGCACCCGACATGCGCAGACACCACAGATCCGCCGCCCTGACCACCGCCGTCCTCGTGGGCGCCCTGCTGGCCGCCGGCTGCTCCAGCGGCTCCGGCGGGAAGCAGGCCGAGACCGGCGGCACCGACGCCGCCGGCAAGGCCACCACCCCGCGGATGACCGTCGCCATGGTCACTCACGCGGCACCCGGCGACACCTTCTGGGACCTGATCCGCAAGGGCGCCCAGGCGGCTGCGGCGAAGGACAACATCAAGCTCGTCTACTCCAGCGACCCCGTAGCCGGAAACCAGGCCAACCTGGTACAGAACGCCATCGACCAGAAGGTCGACGGCATCGCGCTCACCGCCGCCAAGCCCGACGCCATGAAGGCGGTCGTGGCCAAGGCGAAGGCGGCCGGCATCCCCGTCGTCGGCTTCAACTCGGGCCTGGACAACTGGCGGGAGCTCGGCATGCTCGAGTACTTCGGCCAGGACGAGAACATCGCCGGCCAAGCCTTCGGCGAGCGCCTCGACCAACAGGGCGCCAAGCACGCCGTCTGCGTGATCCAGGAGCAGGGCCAGGTCGCGCTGGAGGCACGCTGCGCCGGCCTGAAGAAGGGCTTCAAGGGCACGACGGAGAACCTCTACGTCAACGGCACCGACATGCCCTCCGTGAAGTCGACGCTGACGGCCAAGCTCCAGAAGGACTCCAGCATCGACCAGGTGGTCACGCTGGGCGCCCCGATCGCCATGACTGCCGTGCAGTCGGTCAAGGACGCGGGCAGCAAGGCCGAGGTCGCCACCTTCGACCTCAACAAGGACCTCGTCGGCGCCATCCAGGGCGGAGACATCCAGTTCGCCGTCGACCAGCAGCCCTACCTCCAGGGCTACCTCGCCGTGGACGCGCTGTGGCTCTACAAGACGAACGGCAACATCAGCGGCGGCGGCACCGCCCCCGTGCTCACCGGGCCGGCCTTCGTCACCAAGGACAACGTCGACAGCGTCGCCGAGTTCGCGAAGAAGGGCACGCGCTAGGCGGACACCCCCTAGGGACGCTCCGCCGGGGCAGGCCCGCTCGTTCCCCGCACCACCAGCTTCGGATCCAGCACCGCCTCCCTCGGCGGAAGTTCCCCCTTCTCCAGCCGTTCGACGGCGAAGCGGACCGCGTGCTCGGCCATGAGGGTCGCGTCCTGGCGGACGGTGGTCAGGCCGATCGGCATCAGGTGGGAGAGGTGGCTGTCGTCGTAGCCGACGACGGACAGGTCGCGGGGGACCTCGATGCCCGCCCGGGTCAGGGTCATCAGCAGCCCCATCGCACAGCGGTCGTTGCCGGCGAGGACCGCCGTCGGCAGCGGCCGCCCGCCGTCACGTTCGGCGAGCAGCAGCCGGCCGGTCTCGATACCGGACTCCTCGGTGTGCTCGCCGGGGATCACCCGCGCCAGCGCCTCCAGGCCGTGGCGGCGCATCGCGGCGCGGTAGGCACGCCGCCGCTCCGCCGAACCGGGACCGCGTCCGCCGTCGATGTGCACGATCCGCCGGTGCCCCAGCTCCACCAGGTGGTCCATGGCCTGCCGGACGCCCTTGCCCTCGGCGGAGTGCACGAAGTCGACATGGGCCTGGGGCACCCGGCGGCTGATCGAGACGGTGACCGTGCGCCGTCCGAGCTCGGCGAGGTAGCCGGGATCGGCATCCGGGCCGAGCAGGATCACCGCCTCGCAGCGGTGGCTGAGCAGCGCCTCGACCGCCTTGGCCTCGCTGCGGCCGTGGGTGGCGCCGGAGAGCAGGACGTCGTAACCGAGCCGCTCGGCCTCCGGGTAGATGCCGGTGATGAGGTCCGTGTGGAAGGTCTGGTGCACGGTGAACATCACGCCGAGCGTGCGGCTGCGGCCGCGGGCCAGCAGCCGGGCCGCGCTGTCGGGCCGGTAACCGATCTCGTCGGCGACGCGCAGGACCCGTTCCCGTGTCTCCCGACTGGCCCCCGCCTGGTTGCGGAAGACGATCGAGACGAGCGCGCGGGACACACCCGCCTTCTCGGCGACATCCGCCATCGTGGGCCGCTGCCTGCCCGATGCATCCACGTGTGAACCCACCCTCCGACGCCGACCACCCTACGGGTGTCCCGCACGGGGCCCGTACAGGGAGCCGGCAATCTCCCGGCAACAACCTATTGACATGACATTTGGACAGGGGTCATCGTACCGAACTAGAGCGCGCTAGTAGAGCGCATCAGTTCCACGCCCGCCCTTGCTCTCCCCGAAGGACTCCCACCATGGCAACGGTGCCAGCCCCGCTGCGTACGACCGTCGGCAACCTGTGCCTCGGCTCCGCCCCCGACTCCTGGGGTGTCTGGTTCCCCGACGACGAGCACCAGGTGTCGCACACCCGTTTCCTCGACGAGCTCGTCCAGGCCGGGTACGAATGGCTGGAGCTCGGCCCGTACGGCTATCTCCCCACCGACCCGCAGCGGCTGACGGCCGAACTGGACGCCCGTGGGCTGAAGGTCTCCGGCGGTACCGCGTTCGGCGCGCTGCACCGGCCCGAGGCATGGGACGAGATGCTCGCCCACGTCCGGCAGGTCGCCGCGCTGACCGCCGCCGCCGGGGCGCACCATCTCGTTTTCATCCCGCCGATGTACCGGGACGAGAAGACGGGTGCGTTCACCGAGTCGCCCGAGCTGACCGCCGAGCAGTGGGCCGGGTTCGGCCGGGCCGCCGACCGGCTGGGCAGGCTGCTGCTGGAGGAGTACGACGTACGGCTGGTCGTCCATCCGCACGCGGACAGCCACATCCAGACGCAGCCGGAGATCGAGCGGCTGCTGAACGAGTCGGACAGCCGCTACACCAACCTGTGCCTGGACACCGGGCATGTGGCGTACGGCGGCGGGGACAACCTCGACCTGATCCGCCGCTTCGGTGAGCGGGTCGGCTACGTGCACATCAAGCAGATGGACCCGGAGGTCCTGGCGCAGGTCGCGGCCGAGGACCTGTCCTTCGGCGAGGCCGTGAAGCGCGGGGTGTGCGTGTCACCCCCGGCCGGAGTGCCGAAGCCGGCCGAGGTCGTGGCCGAACTCGCGCGGCTCGACGCCGAGTTGTTCGTGATCGTCGAGCAGGACCTGTACCCGTGTGCCCCCGAGGTGCCGCTGCCGATCGCGGTGAGCACCCGTGAACACCTGGCCGGCTGCGGCCTGTCGGGTACCCGGCGCCCGAACACCGACAGGTAAGGAGCGGCCATGGACGTCACGGACGACACGACACCGGCCCCCATTCCACCACCCCCCGCCACCGCCGTCGCGGACGACGCCCCTCCGGCGGTCAGGCGGCGGCTGAGGCTGATCACGATCATCGCCACGTTCGGTGGTCTGCTCTTCGGTTACGACACCGGCGTCATCAACGGCGCCCTGCCCTACATGACCGAGGACCTCGGACTGACCCCGGTCACCGAGGGCATGGTCACCAGCTCGCTGCTGCTGGGTGCCGCGCTGGGCGCAGTGACCGGGGGCCGGTTGTCGGACGCGCGCGGCAGGCGGCGCAACATCCTGCTGCTGGCGGTGCTGTTCTTCGTCGGCGCGCTCGGCTGCACCCTCGCCCCCACGACCGAGGTGATGATCGTGGCGCGGTTCGTGCTCGGCCTCGCGGTCGGCGGCGCGTCGGTGACCGTTCCGGTGTACCTCGCGGAGGTGTCGCCCGCCGAGCGGCGCGGCGCCCTCGTCACCCGCAACGAGCTGATGATCGTCAGCGGTCAGCTGCTGGCCTTCACGTCCAACGCGATCATCGCCCAGGTCGGCGGCGAGTCCGGTGGCGTGTGGCGCTGGATGCTGGTCATCGCGACGCTGCCGGCCGTCGTGCTCTGGTTCGGCATGCTGGTGATGCCGGAGAGCCCGCGTTGGCTGGCCTCCCGGAGCCGTTTCGGGGAGGCCCTCGAAGTCCTCAAGCAGGTGCGGTCCGGGGCCCGGGCCGAGGCCGAGCTGAAGGAGGTGTCCGCGCTCGCCGTCAAGGACGAGCAGGCAAAGCTCGGCGGCTGGCAGGACATGAAGAGCACGCCGTGGGTGCGGAAGCTGATGTTCGTCGGGTTCGGCATCGCGATCGTGCAGCAGATCACCGGCGTCAACACGATCATGTACTACGGCACGCAGATCCTCACCGATGCCGGCTTCGCCGCCGACAGCGCGCTGACGGCGAACATCGCCAACGGTGTGATCTCGGTGCTGGCCACCTTCGTCGGCATCTGGCTGCTGGGCCGGGTACCGCGCCGCCCGATGCTGATGACCGGCCAGGCCGGCACGACCGCCGCCCTGTTGCTGATCGGCGTCTTCTCCCTGGTCCTGCCCTCGGGTGACACGCGGGCGTTCGCGGTGCTCGCCATGACGGTCACGTTCCTCGCCTTCCAGCAGGGCGCGATCTCCCCGGTGACCTGGCTGATGCTGTCGGAGATCTTCCCGATGCGGATGCGCGGCTTCGGCATGGGGATCGCGGCCGTGGTGCTGTGGCTGACCAACTTCGTGATCGGGCTGGTCTTCCCGTCCCTCGTCTCGGGGATCGGGATCTCCAACACGTTCTTCCTGTTCGTGGCCGCGGGCGTGCTGTCCCTCACCTTCGTGAAGCTGTACGTCCCCGAGACCAAGGGCCGCACCCTCGAAACCCTGGAAGCCGAGCTCCGGACGCGTTTCTCCTGACCTTCTGATCTTCTGCAAGGAGTTCACCATGACCGTACGCGTAGGCGTCATCGGCGCCGGAATGATCGGCCAGGACCACACCCGGCGGCTCACCGAAGTCGTCACCGGGGCCGCCGTCACGGCCGTGACCGACATCGACACCTTGCGCGCCGCCGAGGTGGCGGCCCGGGTGGGTGCCACCGCGCTGCCCACCGGCGCGGATCTCATCGCCTCCCCCGACGTGGACGCCGTCCTCGTCACCTCCTGGGGGCCCACCCACGCCGAGCACGTCCTGAACGCGATCGCGGCCGGCAAGCCGGTGTTCTGCGAGAAACCGCTGGCCACGACCGCCGAGGACTGTCTGCGGATCGTCGAGGCCGAGCGGGCGCAGGGCCGCCGCCTGGTGCAGGTCGGCTTCATGCGCCGCTTCGACGCCGGCTACCGCCAGATGAAGGAGGTCCTGTCGACCGGCTCCCTCGGGGCCCCGCTGATCGTGCACTGCGCCCACCGCAACCCGACCGTGCCGGAGTCGTACCACTCCGCCATGGCCGCCCAGGACACGGCGGTCCATGAGATCGACGTGCTGCGCTGGCTGCTCGACGACGAGATCGTCTCCGCCCAGGTGGTCACGCCGCGTGCCACGAGCAAGCGGTTCCCGCATCTCAAGGACCCGCAGATCATGATCTTCGAGACGTCCGAGGGCGTCCGGATCGACCTGGAGGTCTTCGTCAACTGCCAGTACGGCTACGACATCCAGTGCGAGGTCGTCGGCGAGGACGGCCTCGTCCGGCTGCCCGACCCGGCGGCCGTCGGGGTCCGCACGGCGGCCCGGCACGGCACGAACGTGCTGCAGGACTGGAAGGACCGGTTCGCGGAGGCCTTCGACACCGAGTTCCGCGAGTGGGTGGCGTCGGTGGCGGCCGGCACCGAGCCCACCGGCCCGTCCTCCTGGGACGGTTACGCCGCCACGGTCATCACCGACGCCGCCGTCCGGTCCCTGGAGTCCGGCGGCGAGCTCGTCACCACCGACATGAAGCCCCGCCCCGCGTTCTACGGAGGCACCGCGTGAAGATCGCCCTCGACCCCTACATGTTCCGCGCCCTGCCCATCGACGAGATGGTGCGCACGGTCGCCGAACTCGGTTACGAGTACATCGAGTTGTCGCCGCGCGAGGACTTCATGCCGTTCTTCCTGCACCCGCGGGCGGACGACGCGCGGGTGGCGGAGCTGAAGAACGCGCTGCGCACCCATGGTGTCCAGCTCTCCTCGGTTCTGCCGCTGTACAAGTGGTCCTCGCCGGACGAGACCGAGCGGCAGGCCGCCGTCCGCTACTGGAAGCGGATGATCGAGATCACCGTCGAGCTCGAATGCCCGCTGATGAACTCGGAGTTCAACGGCCGCCCCGAGCGCGCCGCCGAGAGCGAGGCCGCCTTCTGGCGCTCGCTGGAGGAGCTGCTCCCAGTGTTCGAGCGCGAAGGCATCGCTCTGAACCTGGAGGCGCATCCGGACGACTTCTGCGAGGAGAACACGCCCGCCGTCGATCTCGTCCGCGCGATCAACAAGCCGTGGGTGAACTACCTGTACTGCGCCCCGCACTCCTTCCACCTCTCCGGGGCCTCGGAGGTCGGCGCCGACATCCCGGCGATGATGCGCTACGCCGGTGACAAGCTCCAGCACGTGCACATCGCGGACTCCTTCAACCACAAGGGTTCGTCCGGCCTGCGCTACATCCTCAACCCGCCGGGCACCCCCGCCCGTGTCCACCAGCACCTCGACATCGGCCAGGGCGAGGTCGACTGGGACGCCTTCTTCGGCACGCTGCGCGAGCTGGGCTTCGACGGTGTCGCCACGTCCTGCGTCTTCGCCTGGGAGGAGCGGGCCCGGGAGTCGTCGGCCTTCATGCTGGACCGCATCCGCAAGGAGCTGGCCGCGTAGAGATGCGGACACCCCCTTGAACCTCCGGCCGGGGCCCCCACTGCGGGAGGGCCCCGGCCGGAGCCCGTGTCAGGAACTCGTGAGGACGACGAGCTGCTGGGTCGCCCGGGTCATCGCGACATAGTGGTCGACCGCTCCCTCGACGCCCGTGCCGAAGTCCTGCGGGTCGACGAGGACGACCAGGTCGAACTCCAGCCCCTTCGACAGCTCCGGGGTCAGCGACCGGACGCGGGACGACGCCGGCCGGAACGTGGGGTCGCCGATGACACAGGCGATCCCGTCGGCATGCGCGGCCAGCCAGGTGTCGAGGACCGAGGTCAGCTCCGCGGCCGGCCCGTGCACCACGGGAACGCCGCCGCTGCGGATCGACACCGGCACGTTGGCGTCCGGCAGCACGGCCCGGATGACCGGCTCGGCCTCCGCCATGATCTCCTCCGGGGTCCGGTAGTTGATGCTCAGCGAGGCCAGGTCGACCCGGTCGAACCCGACCCGCTCCAGCCGTTCCCGCCACGACTCCGTGAACCCGTGCCGGGCCTGGGCGCGGTCCCCGGCGATGGTGAAGCTGCGGGACGGGCAGCGCAGCAGCAGCATCTGCCACTCCGCGTCGGTCAGTTCCTGGGCCTCGTCCACGACGATGTGCACGAACGGTCCGGCGAGCCGGTCGGGGTCGGCCGTGGGCAGGGCGCTCTCGTCGACCAGGGAGTTGCGCATGTCCTGCCCGTGCAGCATGACCAGCACGCCTTCGCCGTCGTCGTAGCTGTGGGCCTCCAGCAGGTCGTCGATGACGTCGGCCATGCGCTCGCGCTGGGCGGCGACGGCGGCCTCCCGCCGGCGTTGGCGCCGGGACGCCTCCGGGTCGCCGAGCCGCTGCCGGGCGGCGTCCAGCAGGGGCAGGTCTGACACGGTCCAGGCCTGGGGCTGCGCGCGTTGCAGTGTGCGCACCTCGTCGCGGCTGAGCCAGGGAGCGCACATCCGCAGATAGGCCGGTACCGACCAGAGGTCCCCGACGAGGTCGGTCGCCTCCAGGACCGGCCAGGCCCGGTTGAAGGCCGTGACCAACTCCCGGTCCTGTGACAGCGACTTGCGCAGCAGGGCCTCGGAGACCTCGCCCTCGTGCTTGTCCACGAGGAGCGTGAGCAGTTCCTCCCAGACCTGGTCGCGGGCCTCGTTGTGCGGCGTGCCGGGTTCCGCCGCCTCGAACGCCACGGCCCAGTCGGCGGCGCTCAGACGGATGTCGGACCAGTGCGTCGTGACCGTCATGCTCTCGGTGGGCGGTTCCTCGTAGAACCGGACGGCCTTCTCGATCGCCCGCACCATGTCCGCGGACGACTTCAGGCGGGCCGCCTCCGGGTCGGCCTCCTCCCCGGCCGCCGCCCCCTCGTCGACGAGGTCCCGCAGGATGCAGGTCTGCACTCCCTCCTCGCCGAGGCTGGGCAGGACGTCGGCGACGTAGGACAGGTACGGCCGGTGCGGGCCGACGAACAGCACGCCGCCCCGGCGGTGCTGTCCGAGGCGCGGGTCGGAGTAGAGGAGGTAGGCGGAGCGGTGCAGGGCGACGACGGTCTTTCCGGTGCCCGGGCCGCCGTCGACGACGAGGGCGCCGCGCGAACCGGCGCGGATGATGGCGTCCTGGTCGGCCTGGATGGTGCCGAGGACGTCCCGCATCCGGGGCGAGCGGTTGGTGCCCAGGCTGGCGATGAAGGCGGACTGGTCGTCGAGCGCGGCGTGCCCGTCGAAGGCGTCGGCGGTGAACACCTCGTCCCAGTAGTCGCTGACCCGGCCGCCGCTCCAGCGGTACCGGCGACGGCCGGCGAGCCCCATCGGGTTGGCATGGGTGGCGCCGAAGAACGGCTCGGCCGCGGGGGATCGCCAGTCCACCAGCAGCCGGCGGCCCTCGCGGTCCGTGAGGCCGAGCCGCCCCACGTACACCGGCTCGGAGTCGTCGGTGCCGACCATGTGCCCGAGGCACAGGTCGAGTCCGAAGCGGCGCAGTGCGCGCAGGCGAGCGGTCAGCCGGTGGATCTCGGCGTCCCGGTCCATCGCCTGCCGTCCCTTGCCGCCGGGCGCCTTGCGCTCGGCTTCGAGACGCTCGGACAGTTCGGCGATCGACTGCTCCAGGCAGTCGGCGACGGCGGCGAAGTGCCGCTCGTCCCCGGCGATCAGCGCCGGATCGGCTTTGCGCGAGAGGCGGTCGGGAAGGTCGAACGCGCTCATGGTCAGGGGGGTCACGTCATGCTCCCGTTTCCGCAGGTCCTGGGCCTAGGCGGGACAGTGTGCGGGAGACGGGGGGCCTTGCCGCAAGACCCCCTGTGTGTTATAGCTTGAGAGTGGCAAGGAGAGGACTCCTTGCCATTTTTGGTTCGGGGCCTTTTGGGGTTCGGGGCCTTTCTGGTTCGGGCCGCTGTCCGTGCGTTGTCACACCGGTCCGGGTGCCGTCAGCCAGCGCCACTGGGTGAACTCCTCCAGACTGGCTGAGCCGCCGATGCGGGAGCCGTTGCCGGAGAGGCCCATGCCTCCGAAGGGGGCGTTCGCGGCGTCCTTGGCCGAGACGTCGTTGATGTGGACCATGCCGGTGCGCAGTTGCTCGGCGACAGCGGTCGCCCTCTGTACGGAGCCGGAGTGCACGGCGGCCGTCAGGCCGTACGCGGTGTCGTTGGCGATCTCGATGGCCTCCGCCTCGCGGTGAAAGGGAATGACAGGCGCGACGGGACCGAAGATCTCCTCGGTGAACGCGGGCATGGCCCGGTCGACGCGGTCCAGGACGGTGGGTGGGTAGAAGAGTCCGTCGCGTCGGCCGCCCGTGAGCACCCGTGCCCCGCCGGCCACGCTCTCGTCGACGATGCGCTCGATCCTGGTGGCCAGCCGCTCGCTGATGATCGGGCCGATGCTGACGCCCTCCACGCGGGGGTCACCGACGCGCAGGGTCCGCGCGTGTCCGACCAGCGCGTCGGTGTACGCCTCGACCAGATCGGCATGGACCAGGTGGCGGCCGGCGGCGACGCACGCCTGTCCCTGGTATCCGAAGGTGCTCACGGCTCCGGCCAAGGCGGCCGCGTCCACATCGGCGTCCTCGAGCACGACGAGCGAGTTCTTGCCGCCCAGCTCCAGGGCGACCCGCTTCAGCCCCTCACCCGCCACACCGGCCACGACGCGTCCGACCTCGGCGGAACCGGTGAACGCAACCATGGCGACATGGGGGTCTGCCGCGACCGCCTGCCCGGTCTCCGCGCCGCCCGGCAAGACCTGCAGCACTCCGTCGGGCAGTCCGGCGTCCTCGAAGAGCCGCGCAACGAGGACACCCCCGGACACCGGAGTGAGTGGGTCCGGCTTGAGCAGCACGGTGTTGCCCAGCGCCAGTGCGGGCGCCAGCGCGCGCACCGCGAAGAGCAGCGGTGCGTTCCACGGGTTGATGACGCCGACGACACCGAGGGGCACCCGCCACGCCAGACTCGTTCCACCGGGGGTCTGCGGGGTCAGGACCTCACCTGGGGGGCGGGACGCCAGTCCCACGGCGTGCGTCAGTTGGGCGAGGGCAGCGGTGATCTCGTAGTCACCCTTGGCGGGGACACCGGCTGACTCACGGACGATCCAGTCGCGGAAGGTAGCGCTGTGTTCACGCAGGGCGGAGGATGCGCGCAGCAGGACATCGATGCGGTCGGAAGGAGCCGCCGCGGCCCAGTCTCCGGCGGCCTGGGCGGCCCGTGCACCGGCCCGAGCGACGTCCACGGAGGAGGCGACGCCGACTTCGGCCAGCGCATGTCCCGTGGCCGGTTCGATCACCTGGAGTGTGCCGCCCTCGGATTCGCGCCAGCCCGCGCTGTAGATCTTCCCGGTCCACTCGACCGGGTCCGGCCATGTCTTGCCGTTGCCCGTCATGGGGCCGCCCTCCGTCCGGGGTCGGTGCCGCCGTCCTGGCATGAGGACCCATACACGTCTGTCTGTCACTCTTGTTGTCTAGTGTCGTAATGGTGAAGATGCGGTGCACCTCGGGTTCAGGGCGGTCCTGGACAGCAGGCCCATGGCGGGAGCGAGGGCAGATGACGTGATGACCGGATCCGCGTCCGCCTGGGACGACGGCGCGAGCGCTTGGTCGCAAGAACGTGTCGACGGTGCGGCGACGGCCAGGGTCGTCGTCGACGATCTCGGTGTCGTGACCGCCTGGAACGAAGGGGCGCGGCGGCTGCTCGGTTACCGGGCCCCCGAGGTGGTCGGCCGGAAGGCCGCCGCGCTTCTCGCGGACGCCGCTCCGACCGATGCGTTGAACTCGCTGACCGGCCTGCGGAGGTGGAGCGGGACCGCGACACTGCTGCACCGGGACGGGCATCGCCTCACCATCGGCCTGCTGGCCCATCATCGGGAGATCGACGGGGACGACTGGCTGCTGGTGTCACCGGTGGTCAGACCGGCACCGACGCCTGAGGACGATGCGTTCGTGCGGCGCAGTTTCGCCCAGGCTCCCTACACGATGGCTCTGTACGACACCGGACTGCGGTTGCGGTGGGCGAACGCCGACATGGAACGTGTGATGGGCCTGTCCGAACAGGAGATGCGCGGCCTGCGGGTGACGGAGATCGTCCTCGACCCGGAGAGCGAACGGGCCGAGCAGGGCATGCGAACCGCCCTGGAGACGGGTTGCCTCCAGGAGCTCGGAGCCGCGCTGCACCTTGCCGGCCATGAGCGGGAAAGCCTGTGGTCTGTGTCCCTCGTCCCTGTCCGGGGCTCCGACGGGCGACTCGAGGGTGTCCTGCTGTCGGCACACGACGTGACGGAGCAGAACCTCGCACGGCAGCGCCTGGTCCTGGTCAACGACGCCAGCCTGCGGATCGGCAGCACTCTCGACCTGCCCCGTACCGCTCAGGAACTCGCCGACGTGGCCGTCCCACGGTTCGCCGACTTCGTCACGGTCGATCTCCTGCCGTCGATCGAGGGGGGTGAGGATCCGCCGCAGGGTTCTCCGCGCGGTCCGGTGATGCTGCGCCGGGTCGCCTGTCAGTCGGTGCTGGAGGGCTGCCCCGAAGCCGTGGTGGCGCTCGGGACGGTAGCGGCCTATCCCGAGGGCTCCACCGCGGCGGAGTGCCTGGCCGCGGAGCGGCCACTCATCGAGCACGTCACGCCCGCCGCCCTGGAGGATCTGGGCCGGACGGCGCCGGAGCGGGCCGAACGCATGCGGCGGTTCGGGTTCCACTCGGTGCTGGCGGTACCCATGCGTGCGCGTGGCCTCACCCTGGGCGTGGCCACGTTCTCCCGCCATCGCCGGCCCAAGCGCTTCGAGCAGGACGACCTGCTGCTGGGCCAGGAGATCACCGCTCGCGCCGCCGTGTGCATCGACAACGCCCGGCGGTACACCCGCGAGCGCGACACCTCCCTCACGTTGCAGAGCAGCCTGCTGCCGCAACGTATCCCCCAGCAGGCGGCTCTCGATGTCGCCTTCCGTTATCTGCCCGCCAGCGCCCGGGCCGGTGTCGGCGGTGACTGGTTCGACGTCATTCCGCTCTCCGGTGCCCGGGTCGCCCTGGTCGTCGGTGACGTCGTGGGTCACGGCGTTCAGGCGTCGGCGACCATGGGGCGGCTGCGCACCGCCGTACGCACACTGGCCGATGTCGACCTTCCGCCCGACGAGTTGCTGACCCACCTCGATGACCTGGTCAACCATGCTGCCGGCGGCGACGCCATGACCCCGCTCGACAGCGACATCGGGGCCACCTGTCTGTACGCCGTCTACGACCCCGTTTCGCGCCACTGCACGATCGCCCGCGCGGGCCACCCCGGGCCGGCCCTTGTGACACCTGACGGCACGGTCGAGTTCCTCGAGGTTCCGGCAGGCCCTCCCCTCGGCCTGGGCGGCCTGCCCTTCGAGTCGACCGAGCTGGAGTTGGCTGAGGGCAGCCTTCTCGTCCTCTTCACCGACGGGCTCGTCGAGGTCCGCGGCCGTGACATCGACGTAGGGATCGCCGCGATGCGCGAGGCGCTGCGGCAACCGGCTCCGGATCTGGAGGCCAGGTGCGATGCCCTGCTGCGCACCTTGCTCGCGGATCGCCCCTCCGATGATGTGGCGCTCCTCGTGGCCCGCACCCGAGCCCTCGACGCCTCGCACGTGGCGACCTGGCAGGTGCCGCCGGATCCCGCCGCAGTCGCCGAGGTGCGCAAGGCCGCTTGCCGACAGCTGTCCGAGTGGGGGTTGGACGATGCCGTGTTCGTCACCGAGTTGGTCGTCAGCGAACTGGTCACCAACGCCATCCGGTACGGTCGGCCTCCCATCGAGCTCAGACTGATCTACGACCGCACCCTCATCTGTGAGGTTTCGGACGGCAGCAGTACCGCGCCCCACCTGCGCCGGGCCCATGGCTTCGACGAAGGTGGACGCGGGTTGCTTCTTGTCGCTCAGCTCACCCAGGGCTGGGGGTCCCGCCAGGTGACCAACGGCAAGACCATTTGGGCTGAGCAGTCTCTTCCCGGCGACTGAGCCGCGAAGGGAGCCTGGACTCCCCTGCGGCCGGTTCCGTATGACACGCTCTTCGGCGAGCGGGCGGCCGGGGAAGGGCCGTCGGCTGTCCAGGGCACCGTGGAGAGGCGGCGGCATGCGCATAGGACTGCTCGGCACCGGCCCATGGGCGCAGATGGCCCACGCACCCGCCCTGAGCGGGCACGGCGAACTCGACTTCGCCGGGGTGTGGGGACGCCGCCCCGAAGCGGCGAAGGAGCTGGCGGAGCGGCACGGTGTCCGGGCGTACGACGACGTGGACGCGCTGTTCGCCGACGTGGACGCGGTCGCCGTGGCGCTGCCTCCCGAGGTGCAGGCCGGGCTCGCCGCGCGGGCGGCACGGGCCGGGTGTCATCTGCTGCTCGACAAGCCCCTGGCGGCGACGGTGGAGCAGGGGCGGGCGGTGGTCGGGGCCGTCGAGGAGGCCGGAGTCGCCTCGGTCGTGTTCTTCACGGCGCGCTTCCAGAGCGAGCCGGACGCCTGGATCACCGAGCAGGCGGCTGTGCCGGGTTGGTTCACGGGTCGGGCGCAGTGGCTCGGCGCGGTGTTCAGCAGCGAGAGCTCCTTCGCCACGCCGTGGCGGCGGGAGAAGGGCGCCCTGTGGGACGTCGGGCCGCACGCCCTGTCCGTCCTGCTGCCGGTGCTCGGCGACGTGCGGCGCGTGACGGCGGCGGCGTACGGCCCCGGGGACACCGCCCATGTCGTCCTGGACCACACCGGCGGCGCGTCGAGCACCCTCACCCTGAGCCTGACGGCACCGCCCGCCGCGTCCGGTGCCGCCGTGGAACTCTTCGGGGAGGCCGGGGTAGCGGTCCTGCCGGAGAGCTCCGAGGGAGCGGTCCCCGCGCTGGTGCGAGCCGTGGACGCCCTGCTGGCCGCCGCCCGGACCGGCCGCCCGCACGCGTGCGACGCTGCGTTCGGCCTGCGGGTCACGGAGATCCTGTCGGCGGCCGACGCCCTGCTGAACGTCGGCGGGCGTTAGTCCTTCAACACGGCCGGCTCCTACGCCGGTTCGAAGTTGAGGCGTTCCCTGACCACCGGGAAACCGGCCTTGGCGAAGTTCGCGGCCATGGGGAAGTTGCCCTGGTCCGTGGCGGCCGCGACGAACTCGGCACCCCGCTCGGCCAGGAAGTGGGTGCACTCGGCCAGCAGGTCGTAGGCGTAGCCGCGGCCCCGCTGTTCGGGCAGGACTCCGATGAAGCCTATGCACGGGCCCGACGGGTTGTGGGCCGGGATGTGGATGCCGACCGGTTCGCCCTGCGGTGTGGCGGCGACCTGCCACCACTCGCGGGGCGACGGGCACCAGCGGAAGAAGTCGAGTTCCTCCTGGGCTGCCCGGTCGACTCCGCCCTGCTCGACGGCTCTCAGCGCGTGGGCGTCCAGCGTGACGGAGTGGATGCGCCGCAGCGCGTCGAAGAACACGGCGTCGTCCGGTTCGGCACGGAACACCAGGCGCCCGGGCCGCTCGGGCAGACCGCGGTCGGGCGTCCACCGGTACAACAGGCGTTCCACCAGGAGGTCGTAGCCGGCCTTCCGTGCGGCGGTGATACGGGTCTCGGCCGCGGCGCGCAGGGCCGGGTCGTCACGCCAGTTCGCGGGCGCATTCAGTTCCAGTTCCACCTGCCAGGGGGCCGAGCGCAGGAGTGCGGCGCCCGCCTCCTCCTCACCTTCCGCCACGTCGAACCAGTTGAGGTTGACGGGCTCGGTGTCGTCGGGGCCGCCCCACCAGGCGCCGCGGGCCACGACCTTGCCGTCGCGCAGGGCCACCCGCTTCCAGTCGGGGCGATGCCGGGTCAGCCGGTGGCCCTCACGGGCGCCCAGAGGATCGGGCAGGGTGTCGAAGAGATCGGCGTCGCTCGCGTCGAGCGCGCGGATGACCACATCGGTCAAGGAATTCCTCCGGGATGCGTGCTGCGGAGAGCCATCGCTTTCCGACGCGCCTTAAGTGGCCCATAAGAGCCGGTTAAGCGATCAACGGTGTCCCCAAGTGGCGGCTTCCGCAAGGGATTTCTGCATGGCGGACGGGTTGGCGAGGGCACGGCCCCTCCGTAGCATCCGTCACACGGATCCGCGTGAGAGCGCTCTCAAACCAACCGACGACCCGCACCCCCCCGTACGACAAGGAGACCCCCCACATGACTCCTCATCACCGACACCCGCTCGCCCGCCGCACGCTCCTCGCCGGTCTCGGCGGCGCGGTGGTCGCCGCGATGGCCCCCCGGGCGGTCGGGAACACGGCCGCACCGAAGGCGGCGGCCGCTCTCCCCCTGACGCTCGTCAACAACAGCGGATCCTTCGGCAACGCGAGCGTCCACGTCTACGTCGTGGGCAACGCGGACGGCCGGCAGGTACGTCTCACGCCCGAGGGCACGCCGGCCCCGGTGGCCCTGTCGGACAACGGGCCCGACGGCTTCACCGACTACGCGATCCCCCTGGCCGGCAGCGGTGAGACACGGCTGTCCCTGCCGTACATGTCGGGCCGGATCTACGTGTCGCTGGGCGCGAAGCTCAAGTTCAAGGTCGTCGTGGACGGGGCGGGCCGGCCGGCGCTCCAGTACCCCGCCGGCTGGGTGCCGTCCGACCCCGGCTACGGGGTGCTGCACGACTGCGCCGAATTCACGTACAACGCGTCGGGGATGTTCTGCAACACCACCATGGTCGACATGTTCAGCGTGCCGCTGAGCATCCGGCTGACCGGCGCGAAGGACCAGACCACGGGCACGCTGCGGGACGGAGGCCGGGCGGCCGCGTTCGCCGCCGTGCGGGAGGTGCCGGAGTTCGCGCGACTCGTCGTGGACGACACCCGGATCATCGCCCCCGGGCACGGCCTGGACGCCGGTCTGTTCGCCGAGGACTACTTCGCGCCCTACATCGACGAGGTGTGGAGCACGTACACCGGCAAGGACCTGAAGGTGGCCACCAACGCCGGTACGTTCACCGGCCGGGTGCGCGGTGAGCGGCTGTCCTTCACCGGGCCCGCCGAGGTCTCCTTCGGCAAGCCGTCCACCCGGGACGTGCTGTTCTGCGACGGTGCCCTCGCCGCTCCCAACGACGGGACGACGGGGCCGGTCGCCGCGGTCCTGGGCGCCGGTTTCAACCGCTCGACGCTGGTGAGCTCCGCCGCCCAGCCGACGACCGACGCCGCGTCCTTCTACCGGACCGGCCTCACCAACCACTACGCCAAGGCCATGCACGCGGCCGCGCGGGACGGCAAGGCGTACGGCTTCGCCTTCGACGACGTGGCCGACTTCGCCTCGTACGTCCAGGACACGGCGCCGACGGGGCTGCGGCTGACGCTCACGCCGTTCTAGCGGGCGCGCACGCCCCTGCGGGCTGACGCTCGCACCGTCCGCGTGCGTCGCCCGGTGGGGCGTAGCAGCGTGGTGGTGTGAGCAGTGCGCGCGCCCGGCTGCCGCGCCGGGCCGGGGGCCGTGACCGGAACCTGGACCGGCACCCGGACCGGCGGGGCTGGCTGCGCGGTGCACCGCCGCCGGTCTGGGCGCGGGTGCTGCCGTCCGTACTGCTGGCGGGTGTCTGCGCGGCTGAGCTGATCAGTCCGGAGCCGCTCGACATCGGCTTCCTGCTGGGCGCGATCCCGCCGCTGGCCGTGCTGGCGCACGGGCCGGTCGTGACGGCGGTGCTCGGTGCGCTGGCGATGGTCGTGCTGACGGTTCCGGTCTTCCGTCTGAACGACCCCGGCAGCACCGATCTCCTGACCGTGTGCTTCGTCGCGGTGCTGAGCGTGCTGCTGTCGTACGTGCGCAGCAGGCGTGACGCGCAGCTGGTCACCGAGCGGGCCGTCGCCGAGGCCGCGCAGCGGGCCGTGGTGCCGCCGCTGCCGGAGCGGGTCGGGCCGGTGCGGTGCGCGGGACTGTACCGGGCCGCGCAGAGCGGGACGCTGGTCGGGGGCGACTTCTTCGACGTACGCGCGGGCCCCCACGGCGTACGGGCGGTCATGGGCGATGTGCAGGGGCACGGGCTGTCGGCGGTGGCGACGGTCGCGTCGCTGCTGGGGGCGTTCCGGGAGGCGGTGCTGGACCAGCCGGATCCGGAGGCGGTGGCGGCCCGGCTCGACCGGAGGCTGGCGGTGGACTCCGCGGGCGAGCCGCACGGCGAGCTGTTCGCGACGGCGGTGCTGCTGGACTTCTCCGCCGACGCGGGTGTGGTGCGGATCGTGGCGTGCGGGCAGTCCGGGCCGTTGCTGTTGCGGGACGGGCGGGCCGTGGAGCTGGACGTCGAACCGGGCATGCCGCTGGGGCTGGGCCTCGCCGAGGCCAGTGCGCCGAGGGTCGTCTCGGTGCGGCTGCGGGCCGGCGACCGGCTGTTCCTCGCGTCCGACGGTGTCACCGAGGCCAGGGACGCGGGCGGGGTCTTCTATCCCCTGGCCGAGCGGCTGCCGGGCCTTGCCCACGAGGATCCCGCCGGGCTGGCGGAGCGGGTGTGGACCGACCTCGTCCGCCACTGCCCGGATGTGCGGGACGACGTCACGATGCTCGTGCTGGCGCCCCGCCCGCGGGGCGTGTCCTGACGGCGGCGGCTCACCGGCAGGCTTCCCACCTGCTTGCGTCGGGTTGTGGGAGGGGGTTCCGCTGCCGGGGGCGGAGCTCTCCGGATGCACGCCGGGCTCTCGCGGTGAATGGTGATATCGGACCGGTTTTTCAGCACCGGGGCCGCACCAGCGATCCGGACCCTAGGAGCAGAGAACATGTCGACTTCACAGCCCCACGCGTCCCGGCCGCCCGAGGACCGCGCCACCCCGGACCGCCTGCTCCACGCCCGCACCGGCACCGACGTGTCGCCGGAGGACCTCGTCCTCGCCTCGGGCAAGGACCTCACCCCGCGCAACCTGGAATGGGCCAAGCGCAAGCTGGCGGCGGAGGGCCCGGCCGCGCTGGAGAAGCTGCTGCCGTAGCCCCCCGGCCGCGGGTCACGCCCGGTCGTCGTCCTCCGGCAGGACGCTGTCGTCCTCCACCACGTGTACCGCGGCCTCCTCCGCACCGGCCGCACCCCCGTCGATACCGATGTCCGTGGCGACGGTCTCCTTCGTCGTGTCTGGGTGGGCGCCCTCGTCCGGGGCGACCAGGCGGCCCGCACGGACGGTGCCGGCCTCGGGGTCGACCGGCTCGCCGTCGCTGTCGGGGGTGTCGCCCACACCGTCCCCGGCCGGCTCGGCGGACACGTCGGGGACCTCCTGGGAGAGCCGGTCGTCGAGGGTCTCGCCCTCGTGCTGCTCGGCGGCGGTCGTGCCGCGCTTGGTGACGCCGAGCGGCTTCTCCGGCGGGGAGTAGCCCTCGTCGAGGGTGTCGTCGTAGGTCCGTTCGTCGACGGCGTCCTGGAGGTCCAGAGGCGCGGCGTCCTCCTGCTCCTCGTTGCTCCCGGTGGGCTGGTACGCGTCGTCCGCCATCGGCTCGGGGCGCATCGGTTCCGTGCCCATCACTTCTGCCTCCCTGTCGCGCTGCGTCGACTCGTTCGTCTCTCGTGCCCGTTCCGCGTTTCCCGTTACGCGGGCTCTAACCTCGTCGGACGCCGTCGGGTCGCCCGTCCGTCGCCGTCATGGACCGACGCCGCGCCCCGGCCCCGCCAGGCCACCCGTCCACCTCTCCTCGATGCGGCCGAGCCTCCACACCAGCAGCGCGACGACCCAGGTGGCGACGAACAGCGCTACGACGACGTACCCCAGGACGTTGAGGTCGAGGCCGGAGATCCAGTTCCAGAAGGGGCCGTGCAGGCCGAGCTGCTCCACGAGCAGACCGAGGAGTTCGACGGTCCCGATGAGCAGGGCCACGGCGACGGACAGGCCGGTGATCGTGAGGTTGTAGTAGACCTTGCGGACCGGCTTGGAGAAGGCCCAGCCGTAGGCGAAGTTCATGAAGGAGCCGTCGATGGTGTCGAGGAGGCACATCCCGGCGGCGAACAGCACGGGCAGGCACAGGATCGCGTACCAGGGCAGGCCGGACGCGGCGCCGGAGCCGGCCAGCACGAGCAGGGCGATCTCGGTGGCGGTGTCGAAGCCGAGGCCGAACAGCAGACCCAGCGGGTACATCTGCCCGGGCTTGGAGACCGACTTCATGACGCGGCCCAGGAGCCGGTTCATGAAGCCGCGGTTGTTCAGTTGCTCCTCCAGGGCGGCCTCGTCGTAGTGGCCCGAGCGCATGCTGCGGAACACCTTCCAGATGCCGGTGAGAATGACGAGGTTGACGGCCGCGATGAGGTAGAGGAACGTCCCGGAGACGGTCGTGCCGATCAGACCGGTGACGTCGTGCAGCGAGGAGCCGCCGTCGCGGACCGGCCCGGCCAGGGTCTTCACGCCGAGGGTGAGCAGGAAGGACAGGGCGAAGACGACGCTGGAGTGGCCGAGGGAGAACCAGAAGCCGACCGACAGCGGCCGCTGCCCCTCGCCCATCAGCTTGCGGGTGGTGTTGTCGATGGCGGCGATGTGGTCGGCGTCGAAGGCGTGCCGCATGCCGAGCGTGTACGCGGTGACGCCGATGCCGACGCCGAAGGTCTGTGTGCCGATGGTGCGGTGCTCGGGGGCGACGATCGCGACAAGGGTGAACCAGCCGATCACGTGCAGGGCCACGATGACCGCGGCCATCCCCCCGACCCTGGTCCACTCCTGCCGCGTCATGGAGGCACGGACGCGGTGCCGGGCCGCGCGCTGGGCGACAGCCGGGGCGGGGAGGGGCGGAGTGGACTCAGGGGCGGCCGTCATCGGGGGGAAGGTCTTTCTGTCGGACGGACGGCTGCGGGGAACAGCCTCGTGCCATCCTCCGGTACCTGCAACATGTGTGCAGTAAAGCCGGCGACAGGTCTTGCCCATGGAACCGAAAACTCCGCCGGAGCCGGGCGCCCCGAGGCGGGGTGTCACACCGCGGCGTTCGGTCCGTCCGGCCGGCTGCGGCGCTGCTCGACCATCTCGCGGCTGAGCTCCTCCGTCTCCGCCTCCGGCAACCGCTCGTAGCCGTTCTCGGTGATGACGGACACGATGGGGTAGATGCGGCGGGTGAGGTCCGGGCCGCCGGTCGCCGAGTCGTCGTCGGCCGCGTCGTACAGCGCCTGGAGCGCGGCCAAGGCGGCCTCGCGCCGGGACATGCCGGGACGGAACAGTTTCTTCAACGCGCCCCGGGCGTACGGCGAGCCGGAGCCTTCGGCGTGGAAGCCGAACTTCTCGTAGCGGCCGCCGGCGACGTCGAAGCCGAAGATGCGGCCGCGCCCGCCCTCGGGAGCCGCGGGGTCGTAGCCGGCGAGCAGCGGGACGACGGCGAGACCCTGCATGGCCTGGCCCAGGTTGCCCCGGATCATCGTGGCCAGCCGGGTCGCCTTCGCGGCGAGGGTCATGGGGATGCCCTCTACCTTCTCGAAGTGGGTCAGCTCGACCTGGTAGAGCTTCACCAGGTCGAGTGCCAGCCCGACGGAACCGGCGAAGGCCACCGCGGTGTGGTCGTCGGCGGGTTGCACCTTCTCCAGGTCCCGCTGGGCGATGAGATTGCCCATCGTCGCCCGCCGGTCGCCCGCGATCAGCACGCCGTCGCCGAAGGTGAGGGCCAGCACGGTCGTGCCGTGCGGGGCGCCCTCGGCACGGACGCCGTCCGGGAGGATCCGGCGGGTGCCCAGCAGTTCGGGGCGGTGGGCCGCCAGGAACTCGGTGAAGGACGAGGAGCCCGGTGTGAAGAACTCCTCCCCCAGCCGGCCCTCGTGGTCGATCCCCGCCATGGCGTTCCCCCCTCGTCCGTGACCGTCAACCCGTCCGCGACCGTCAACCGACTCCTACCTGAACGGGGCACGCGGGAAACGCGAGTTGGGGCAGGACTGCCGTACGGCGTCAGGGGCCGGTCCGCTGTGGGGGTGGTGCGACGCGGATGTCCAGGTCCGAGATCCGGTGGACGGGCCAGGTACGGGCGTAGCGGGGCGGGGTGCCGCCGGCCGGTGTGATGTGGGCGACCGGGAGACGGTCCGCGGTGCGCAGGATGTCGGCCACCGTGGTGTTCTCGTTGTGGCCGGAGGTCGCGCCCGAGGAGCAGCCGGTGTAGTAGCCGATCGGGATGGCCTCGTGGCCGGTGAGCAGGCAGGGCGGGCGGACGCCGAGGCGGTGCAGCGCTCCTGCGGTGCGGTCCCAGTCGCGGCGGCTCTCGGTGTTGCGGGAGACGGTGCTCTCCAGGACGGCGATCTGCGCCGCCAGATGCCCGGCCAGGCCGAGCGCGACCAGGGCGGCGGCCACCGGTCGCCACGTCCGGTCCGGGGTCCGGGCCAGGTGCCACAGGGCGTCGGCGACCGGGATCGCGAGCAGCGCGTAGGCCGGCTGGAGGAAGCGGGGCGCCGCGTAGCCGATCATGAACAGGTACGGCAGTGCGGCCGTGGCGGCGCAGGCCAGCGGGACCAGGGTCCGTTCCAGGCGCCGGGCCCGGGCCGCGACGAGCAGGCCGAGGCCGGCGAGGACGGGCAGGGTGAACCACCAGACGGTGACCAGGGGGTTGGGCATCGCCCCGGTGCACGGCCGGCACAGGGCCCGTCCGCCCAGGCTGCGCAGTTGGTCGTCGACGGCGATCTGCCAGCCCAGCCCGCCCTGGATGCGGGAAGCGTCAGACAGCCGCTGCCCGAGACCGCCGTGGCCGACGTAGGCCTCGATCACCCATTCGACGGCGCCGGCCGCGAGGCCTGCCACGAGCACGAGGAGGAGCCGCCAGTGGCGGCGCACCAGGGCGAGGACGAGCAGCGGCAGGGTCACCCAGACCGCGTCGGTGGGCCGCATCCACGCCATGAGGGCGGCGCCCGCGGCGACGCCCCACAGCTCCGCCCGGGCGGAAGGTTCCGCCCGGGCCCGCAGGAAGCAGCCCACGCTGATCAGGGCGCCGATCGCGACCCAGTAGTTGGGCATGGCCTGCGGACCGTAGAAGAGGGTCACCCACAGGGAGGCGAAGAGGGCGCCGCCGACGGCCAGGACCCGGGTCGGGAACAGGCCCCGCCAGGCGCGCAGGGCCAGGTAGAGGGCGAGGCCGGACAGCAGGGCGAGGTAGACGCGCAGCAGCGGCGTGGACGACGACCAGGACGCGATCGGCGCCACGAGCAGGGAGACGCCCCGGGAGCGCGGTGCGCTGAAGAAGGCCGCCGGAGTGTGGGAGGTGACCTGGCTGACGTAGACGATCTCGTCCCAGCCCAGGCCGAGGACGGGCCGCACGAGGACCAGTTGCGCGACGGTGAAGGCGGCGGCCACCGCGGCGAGCGGTCCGTCGACACCTCGCCTGCGGCTGGTGCCCGACGCAGCCGTCCGTTCGCGTCTTCGCCTACGAACGAGAATGGCGTTCGCGCCGTCGGACATCGTCCACCCCTTACCCCTGCGCGTCGCAGGGCCGCAACGACCTCCAGTGCCCGCAGGCCGAACATGGAAGTCCGATGATCGGAAAACACGGCCAAGCTAACCCGCGGGGTGGAGCGGCGCAGAGCGGTATTCGGCCAAGTGCCTGACGCGTTCCGGGGAGTCAGGGGGTGTTCGGGGCGCGGTGCGGTGGCTGGCTCGGGGCCGGACGCCGGGGCGGCGGGGGAACGGAGCGGGTGACGGGGGCGTCCTCACGCACCGTCACCTCGCTGCCGTGATGGCGGATCGTCAGGGGCGGGCCGGACCGCAGGGTGTACGTGACCTGACCGGCGGTCAGCTCCACCCGCAGGCACCGGCCGAGGAACCCCACCGAGAAGGCCAGCCGGCTGTACCTCTCGGGCAGGCGCGGCGCGAACCGCAGGGCGCCGTCGGCGCACCGCATACCGCCGAACCCGGCGACCAGCACCATCCAGGTGCCGGCCAGCGAGGCGATGTGCAGTCCGTCGCGGGTGTTGTGCTCCAGGTCCCCGAGGTCCATCAGCGCGGCCTCCGCCGTGTAGGCGCAGGCCAGGTCCAGGTGGCCGGCCTGGGCGGCCATGACGGCCTGGACGCAGGCCGACAGGGAGGAGTCCCGTACGGTCAGCGGCTCGTAGTAGGCGAAGTTGCGGGCGATCTGCTCCTCGTCGAAGTACTCCTCGAAGAAGCTGCCGCAGGTGTACATGGCGAGAACCAGGTCCGCCTGCTTGATCACCTGCTTGCGGTACAGGTCGAAGTACGGGAAGTGCAGCATCAGCGGGTACTGGTCCGGGCTGGTGCGGGCGAAGTCCCAGCGCTGGTAGCGGGTGAAGCCGGCGTGCTGTTCGTGCACGCCGAGCTCCTCGTTGTAGGGGACGTGCACGGCCTCGGCGGCGTCCCGCCAGGCGGCCCTTTCCTCCTCGTCGGCGCCGAGCCGGGCCGCCTCGTCGGGGTGGCGTTTGCAGGCGTCGGCGGCGGCCAGCAGGTTCGCCCGGGCCATGAGGTTGGTGTACGTGTTGTCGTCGGCGATGGCGCTGTACTCGTCCGGTCCGGTGACGCCGTCGATGTGGAAGACGCCCCGGTCGTCGTGGTGGCCGAGGGAGCGCCACAGGCGGGCGGTCTCCACCAGCAGCTCCACGCCCACCTCGCGTTCGAAGGTCTCGTCGCCGGTGACGGCCACGTACCGCACGACGGCGTCGGCGATGTCGGCTCCGACGTGGAAGGCGGCCGTGCCGGCCGGCCAGTACGCGGAGCCCTCCGAGCCCTCGATGGTGCGCCAGGGGAACGCGGCGCCGCGCAGGCCGAGCTGGGCCGCGCGCTCCCGTGCGGCGGGCAGGGTGTCGAGGCGCCAGCGCAGGGCCTCGGCGGCCGCGGCCGGCGCGGTGTAGGTCAGCAGGGGCAGGACGAACGCCTCGGTGTCCCAGAAGGCGTGGCCGTCGTAGCCGGAGCCGGTGAGCCCCTTGGCGGGGATGGCGCGCTGTTCGGCGCGGGCGCCGGCCTGGAGGACGTGGAAGAGGGCGAAGCGGACGGCCTGCTGGATCTCCTCGTCGCCGTCGATCTCGACGTCGGCGCGCCCCCAGAAGTCGTCGAGGTAGGCCCGCTGGTCCTTCAGGAGCCCCCACCAGCCGCTGTGCGCGGCCGCCGCCAGGGCCGCCTCGACCTGGTCGCTCATCGCGGGCCGGGACCGGGCGGCGGACCAGCCGTGCGCGACCAGCTTCTCCACCCGCAGCCGCTCCCCCGGCTCCAGGACGGAGGTGATGGTCAGCCGGGCCACGTCCACGTTGCTCTCGCTGCTGGTGGTGGTCCGTTCCGGGCCGGTGACGAGGTGGTCGGCGGCCACGGCGACCCGCAGGCCGCTGCGCCGGGTGCGGTGGACCAGGCGCAGCCGGCTGCCCGAGGCGAGGTCCTCCTCCGGTTCCAGCGGCGACTTCAGTGCCCGTGCGGCGCGCGGGTCGCCGTCCGGCTCGGGCAGGCTCTCGTTGGCGACCAGCTCCGACTGGACGACGACGCGGGTACGGCTGTCGACGGGCTCCACCTCGTACGCCACGGCGGCGATGGCCCGCTGGGTCAGGGACACCAGCCGCGTGGAGCGCACCCGGACCGTCGAACCGGCCGGGGAGGTCCACTCGCAGACCCGTTCCAGGACGCCGCGCCGCAGGTCAAGGGTCCGCTCGTGGCTGACGAGCCGCCCGTAGCGCAGGTCGAACGGCTCGTCGTCGACCAGGAGGCGCAGCACCTTGCCGTTGGTGACGTTGATGGACGTCTGGCCGGACTCGGGGTAGCCGTACCCGGCCTCGGCGTACGGCAGCGGGTGCAGTTCGTGGACGCCGTTGAGGTAGGAGCCGGGCAGGCCGTGCGGTTCGCCCTCGTCGAGGTTGCCGCGCCAGCCGACGTGGCCGTTGGACAGGGCGAACACGGACTCGCTCTGTGCCAGGACGTCGAGGTTGAGCTCCGTCTCGCGCACCGTCCAGGGTTCGACGTTGTACGCCCGCTGTGCGATCACTCCGTGCCCCCCAGCTCGGCGAGGTCCTGCACCACGACATCGGCGCCGTGCGCGTACAGCGCGTCGGTCTGTCCCACCCGGTCGACGCCGACGACGTACCCGAAACGGCCCGCGCGGCCGGCGTCCATGCCGGCCAGGGCGTCCTCGAAGACGGCTGCCTCGGCCGGTTCGACGCCGAGGTCCTCGGCGGCGGCCAGGAACGTGTCGGGGTGCGGTTTGCCGGGCAGCTTGCGCTCGGCGGCGACCACGCCGTCGATCCGTACGTCGAAGAAGTGCTCGGCGCCGATCGAGCGCAGCACGTCCCGGCAGTTGGCGCTGGAGGAGACGATGGCGGCGCTCAGTCCGTGGGCGCGGACCGCCTCCAGATAGCGCAGGGTGCCCTCGTACGCCTCGACGCCGTCGGTGCGGATCTTCTCCAGGACCAGCTCGTTCTTGCGGTTGCCCAGCCCGTGCACGGTCTGCGCGCCGGGTGGGTCGTCGGGATCGCCGTCGGGCAGGTCGATGCCGCGGGACGCGAGGAAGGTGCGCACACCGTCGGCGCGCGGCCGGCCGTCGACGTACTCGTCGTAGTCGGACGCCGCGTCGAACGGCCGGAAGTCCGCGCCGTCGCGCTCGCGCAGGAAGACGTCGAACATCTCCTTCCAGGCGGCCGCGTGCACGACGGCCGTCTTGGTGACGACGCCGTCGAGGTCGAAGAGGCAGGCGTGGATGTCTTCGGGGAGACCGAGCTGCGTCATACAGGTCCGGTTCCCCGGCCGGCGATGTCCAGTGAGTGGCGCACGCCACACTCCGGGAGGGTGAAAGACTCTGCGTGTGCCGCTCACCTTCGACGACCTCGTCCACCGCGCCCGGGCCCTGCCCCAGGGCGGCCGGCGCGCGCTCCTCGGTATCGCCGGCAGCCCCGGCGCGGGCAAGTCGACGCTCGCCGAGCGGCTGGTGCGGGAACTGAACGGATCCGGTGACCCGTGGGTGGCGCACGTCCCCATGGACGGCTTCCATCTCGCCGACGCCGAACTGGAGCGGCTCGGCCGCCGGGACCGCAAGGGCGCGCCCGACACGTTCGACGCGGCCGGGTACGCGGCGCTGCTGCGGCGGCTGCGGGAGGAGACGGACGACGTCGTGTACGCGCCCGGCTTCGAGCGTGTCCTGGAGCAGCCGATCGCGGGGGCGATCCCGGTGCCGCCGGCGGCCCGGCTCGTCGTGACCGAGGGCAACTACCTCCTGCTGGACACCGGCGCCTGGGCCCGGGTCCGCCCCCGGCTCGACGAGGTGTGGTTCTGCGAACTCCCCGAACCGGAGCGGCTCCGGCGACTGGTCGCCCGGCACGAGGAGTTCGGCAAGGGGCACGAGGAGGCCGTGGCGTGGGTGATGCGGTCCGACCAGCGCAACGCCGAACTGGTAGCCGCGACGCGGGACCGGGCCGACCTCGTCGTGCCGGAGTCCGCGCTGCCCCGTGTGGACGCGCAGGCGTGAACGGCCGGCGGCTCAGCGCCCGAGCGTGAGCTCCGGCTCCGCGTCGGCGCCGCCCGCCGCGTCGCCGATCACGGCCGTGAACCCCTCGGTGCGGACCTTCAGGCCCGTTCCCTCGCGCTCGAACACGGGCGTGAACGCGCTGTCGTCCGGGCCGTAGCGCACGGCGAAGACGTGCAGGTCCTCGGGTGCGCCTGGGGCGGGTCCGGCCTCCAGGGCGGTCGAGGCGACCAGGTGGCGCCAGCCCTCGTCGGGGTTGCCGTAGCCGCGTGGGTCGGCGGCCAGGGCGAAGGCGGCCTGCTCCTGGGTGGTGTCCGTGCGGGCGTCGAAGTGGTGCGGGTCGTCCGGGCCCGGGTGGGTCAGCCGCAGGGCGCCCGCCGACGACACCCGGGGCTCCGAGACACGGCGTACCCGGTCGCCGTCGTCGGCGGCGTACGGCAGGCCGGCGAGCAGGTACGGCGTGCCCGGGAGCCGTTCCACGGCGACCGTCGTCCACAGGCTCGTGCCGTCGGTGACGTACAGGGACCGGACGTGGCGCAGGACGTGGTCGCGGCCGACGACCGGCTTGGTGACCAGCTTCGCCGTCAGTCCGTCGGCGGTCACGTCCCGGACGCGGACCTCGCCCATCGGGCGGGTCAGCAGGAAGCCGTCCGTCACCGGGCCGAAGCCGTGCTGGCGGTTGACGGCGGCCGGCAGGTAGTAGGTGCCGGCGGCCTCGACCAGCGCGGGCGTCATCCGGTCGTCGAAGGCCACCGACACCGAGCCGGAGCGCAGTTGGTGCCGGGCCGGAGCCGTGGACGGGGCGCGGTGCCAGCGCGTGGTGTCCTGGATCTGCCAGACCAGCATCCACGCGAAGTGGCCGTCGACGCCGCCGTCCGCCTTGCTCGCGTGCCGGGCCCAGCGGCTGTCGCCCCGGTAGCGGCCCAGGTCGGAGCCGATGCGGGCGCTGAAGTAGCGCAGGCCCAGCACCGACTCGAAGGCGGAGTGCTGCTCGCTGTAGCGCGGGCCGCCGTTGTCGAAGCCGCCGTTCGTCAGGCGGGTGTCGATGTAGCGGGCGAGCGCGTCGCCGTCCTCGGCGAAGACCTCCTCGCCGCTGACCCGGTGGGCCTGGGCGAGGAAGGACAGGGAGATCGGGCCGTAGTTGTTGTCGTAGGCGCCGCCGTGCTCGGGCGGCAGGAGGGCGCCGCGGTCGCGGACGCGGTGGGCGCGGATCTCGTCCTCGTACAGCCGCATGGCGCGCCGCCGCACCGACTCGCCGTCCGGCGAGGGCAGGTGCCGGGCCAGCATCAGGCCGCCGACGACGCAGCCGATCGCCTGGTTGCCGGCCTCCTGCGGGTTGAAGAACGTCGCCTCCGTCAGCCAGCGCCAGTAGCCGTGCGCCACCTCGACGAGCCGGGCGCGCTGTCCGTCGTCGACGAGGCCGTCCGCCGCGTCCAGCACGTTCACCGCCTGGAGCAGGGCCCACACCGTGCTCGGCCAGTCTCCGATGGGGTGCGCGCCGGCCTCCAGGGTGTAACGGGCGTACGGCAGGCCGGAGTCGCGCGTCTTCAGGTTGGGGTAGCCGGGGTTGTCCTCGGTGTAGACGCGCTCGCTCAGGTGGAAGGCGAGGCTGCGGCGCACCGCGTCCGGCAGGCGGGGGTCCTTGGTGCGCTGCCAGGCCAGCGCCAGCAGAGACGTGATACCGAGGGAGGTGTCGCCGATGTCGTCGACGCAGTCGGGGTGTTCGAGGTTGCCCTCGGGCGTGAGGCGCGCGAGAGCCTGCTCGGTGACGTCGGCGAGGACGGCGTCGTACGCCTCCGGAGTGTCCGGGAGGTTGTGCAGCGAGCCGAGCTGGTGCGGGAGATGCACGGGATCAACCCTTCATGCCTGGAGTGGCCATGGCGTGGTTCGTCGGGGTCACACGGTAGGTGCGGGCCGGCGGGCGCGCAGGGCGGCGGTCAGGGTCTGCGGCCCCAGTCCACCGAGGTAGACACGGTTCCCGGTCGTCGCGTCGGTGCCGCCCACCACGGTGTAGTCCTGCCCCGGGTCGTACCGCAGTACGTCGCTCCGGTCGGGCCCTGCGAGCGGTTCGCCCGCCTCGACGCCGACCTCGACCCGGATCTCGTCGTCGCCGACCCGGTAGGTCATCGGCCCGGTCGTCAGGCACCAGCGTCCGTCGCCGATCGGTACCGCGCCCTCGGTCACGCCGCCCGGCCGGAAGGTCAGTTCGAGGGCCCAGGGCACCGGTGGGCCGCTGATGTCGATCCGCAGGTCGGCCCCGTCCTCCCTCAGGTCGACCTCGACTCGGGTCGTGTGGGAGACCTCGTCCTGAGGGCGGTCGGGGAAAGCCATCGCCGCGGAGAAGCGGCCCTCGTCCACCAGACGGTAGGCGCCGTCGTCGCGCCTGCGGTCCTTCGGGAGCGGCTGGTAGTAGGCGGTTGTGAGGGCTTCGGTGAGCCGGTACCGGTTGTCGGCGAGCTGTTCCATGTCGGCGGCGCGGAACGGGCCCAGGTCGAAGAACCCTCGCGAGAGGCGGACCGCGTCGAGGACGGCGGCACCGGCGAACAGGCGCAGGAAGGTGGGGTTGCAGGCGAGGCCCGAGCGGATGCGCCGGTGCTCGGGCACGTCGGAGCCGCCGTAGACCACGGTGTGCGCGGTGGCCGAGGCGTGTGCGGCGAGGCGTGCGGTGGGGAGGTACCGGTCGCGCGGGAGCTTCTCCGCGTCCGGGGCCGGCAGGGCGCGGCACAGATCCGGGGTGAGGAGGGTCTGGGCGAGCAGGTCGGGGTCGTCGATGCCGTCGGCGGCCGCCAGGCGGGCCGCGCGGGCGAAGTCGCCCCGGCCGGTGCGGATCGCGAGCAGCCGGTAGTGCGGCAGGTAGGGCCACAGCGGGAACGAAAGCCTCTGGTCCTGGCGGCGCGAGTGGACGGTCTCCACCGTGCCGTCCGGCCTGATCAGGTCCAGGGTCGTGGCGAGGTTGCGCTCGACGGCGTCCAGCAGGTCGGTACGCCCGAGCACCTCGGCCAGCAACAGCAGCGACGGGTTGGTCACGAGGGACGCGTAGACGGCACTGCGTTCCGAGTACAGGCCCTCCGCGTCGATGTCGACGCCCTCGGCGAGCCACTCCTCGACGCGGTCGAGCAGCCGGTCGTCGGGGAACGACCGGTGCAGACGGGCGAGCGCCGCGCTCAGCTCCCAGCGGTGGTTCGGGGTGTGCACACCACCGGTCAGGAGACTCGCGGTGGCGGCGCCGGCGATCTCGGCGAGCGCGGCCGTCACCTCGCCCAGTTCCGGTCCCGCGTCGGCGGCGAGGACGTACGCGTCGCACACGTCGTTGACGGTGAACGCGGAGTCGGGCGGTGACTGGACGTTGTCGCCGCCCGCGAAGAGACCGGAGGGCGTCTGCACGGCCCGCAGGGCCCGCAGGTGCGTCATCGCGGCGGCGACGGCCTGCCGGCTGCCGTGCAGTGCCGAGTCCGGGAAACGGTATGCCGCGACCAGGGTCTTCACCCGCCGCGCCAGACCACGATGCGCCACACCGGCTGGTTCCTCGTCGGGGCCGGCCGCCAGCGCGGCGGCCGACCGGTCGGCGGCGCGGGCCACCGACCGGACGAACTCGTGATCGAGCGTGGTGGGCAAGCTCAGTCCTTCAGTCCGGCATTGATGTCGGCGCCCATGACGTAGCGCTGGAAGACCAGGAAGATCGCGATCAGAGGGATCATGGAGATGACCGATGCGCCGAGCAGTACCGACCAGTTGATGTTCTGCGCACCGACGATGCTCTGGATGCCGATCTGCACGGTGAACTTGTTGGGGTCGTTGAGCATCAGAAGCGGCCAGATGTAGTCGTTCCACCGCCACTGGAAGGACAGGATGGCGAGGGTCAGCATGATGGGCCGGGACAGCGGCACCATGATCCGCACGAAGATCGACAGTTCGCGGGCGCCGTCGATGCGGGCGGCTTCCACGAGTTCGTCGGGAACCGTCAGGAAGAACTGGCGGAACATGAAGCATCCGGTCGCGGTGAGCACGGCCGGAAGGATGATGCCGGCGAACGAGTTGTAGAGGCCGAGGTCGCGGACCACCAGGAACTCCGGGGCGAGCATGACCTCGCCCGGCAGCATCGTGGTGGCCAGGATGCAGAGGAAGAAGGCCTTGAGCCACCTGTTGTCGTACTTGGCCAGTGCGTACCCGGTGCAGCAGCTGACGCCCACCGTGAGGATCGTCGTGATCACGCACACGATGGTCGTGTTGATGAAGTACTGGGAGAAGTTGGCGCTGTCCCACGCTGCCCTGAAACCCGACAGGGTGGGGTTGTGCGGAACCAGCGTCAGGGGATAGGAGAACAGGTCGCTGGCCGGCTTGAGGGAGCTGAGGATGAACCACAGCACCGGCAGCCCGTAGAGGCAGGCCAGGAGCCACAGCAGTGTCGTCGCGGGCACCGCCCGCCGGAGCCCGCCGGTGGCCGCGCCGCGGGGCCGCTTCTTGGAGACGGCCCGTCCGCGATCGGCGTCGACCGGCCGTGGCATGTCTGTGGTTGTCATCGGTTCTCCACCCGCCGGTTGACGATCAGCTGGATGATCGCGACGGCCATCAGGATGAGCATGAGCACGAACGACGCGGCGCTCGCGTAGCCGATCTGGCCCCGTTTGAAGCCGGTCTCATAGATGTACTGGACCATCAGGTTGTTCGACGTTCCGGGTCCGCCGTTGTTGAGGGCGACGAACACCGGGTATTCCTTCATCGCGTTGATCGTGTTGAGCAGGATGACGATGAACGAGGTGGGCGCGATGCTCGGCAACGTGATGTTGAAGAACTGGCGCCAGGGGCCGGCGCCGTCGAGCGAGGCGGCCTCGTAGTAAGACACCGGTACGTTCTTGATCGCCGCGATGAACAGCAGCATCGAGAAGCCCGTCCAGGCCCAGGACGCCGCCATCACCACCACCAGCAGCGACAGGTCCGCGTTCGACTGCCACGGAACGGCGTGCCCGCCGAGTTCGTGGATGATGTAGTTGACCAGTCCGAAGTTCTCACCGAACAGCCACCGCCACAGAACACCCACGACGATGGGCGACAGCAGCCACGGGATGAAGAAGATGACGCGGGCGACCGACGCTCCCTTGGCGTGCCTGCTCACCACCACGTTGGCGATGAGCAGCGAGAACACGAAGTTCAGCGGAACGAAGAGCACGGTGTACAGCAGCGTCCGGCTCAGCGCGTCGTAGAAGGTGGAGTCCCCGAACAGGTTCTGGTAGTTGTCCAGTCCGACGAACTGGAACACCCCTACGCCCGTGTAGTTCGTGAAGGAGTAGACGAGCCCGATCACCGCAGGCCAGACGAAGAACAGCGCGAAGAGCACGACATTGGCCGCGATGAGGACGAGCGGCGCAAGGGTGTACTTACTGCGTCTCCTGGGCGGGCTCGCGGACACGTCCGGGGCGCGTTTGGTCATCTTCCTGACTCCGTGCTGGTGGAAATGGGGTCCTGTGGGCTCAGGCCAGAGCCCGGCATCACGCGGGGGTCCGCGGCCGGGCGGCGGTGTCTCGACCCCGCCGCCCGGGCCTGCCGGCCTGCGCTCAGCCGCCGACCTGCTGGTTGTAGACGTCCACGATGTTGTCCAGCGCCTTGTCGACCGACTGCTGGCCGTTGATCGCCTTGCCGAGCTCCGTCTTGGTCGGGTCCTCGGGAAGGCTCTTGCCCTTCAGCACCCACTGCGTCTGCGCGGTGTTGAAGTAGCCGGAGATGGGGGCGTAGAGCGGGATCGACTCGTTGTACAGCTTGAACGCCGCCTGCGCCGCCTCGGACTTGAAGGGGTACTTCGGGTTCAGACCGCTCTCGACCGGCAGGAACCCGGACGCCTCACACAGCGCCTGGTAGTGGGCCGGCTCGTACAGCCAGGACATGAACTTCTTAGCGGCGGTGGCCGCGGCGTCGTTGTTGTTGAACCCGACCATCATGCCGCCGCTGTTGACGTCGCTGGCCTGCACCGGCTCGGCGGGAGTCGGGACGCTCGCCCAGTCGAACTTCTTGATGCTCTCCGCGAAGGCGGGAACCTGCCACACGCCGGACCAGTAGGCGACCACGTCACCGCTCTGGAACATGGCCGACGGGTCGGCGCCACTGGTCCACACCGACTTCGGCATGGTCTTGTCGTCGTTCATCCCGACGAAGCGCTTCACGGCCTTCCTGGTCGCGGCGTCCACCGAGAACTTGCCGGAGGAGTCCGCGTGGACGTACTTCCCGCCGAGCTCGTACACCATGGCGCGGAGCCGGGACGGCGACTGGTCGAACGTCAGGGAGTACTTGGCGCCGGTCTTCTCCCGGACCTTGTCCGCCGCCTTGATGAAGTCGGTCCAGGTCCAGGTCTTCCGGGGCGAGGTCGGGAAGGAGACGCCGGCCTTCTTGAACAGCGACTTGTTGATGAACAGGCCGGACGCGGTGATGTCCGAGGGGATGGACAGCACCTTCCCGGACGAGTCCTTGGCGACGAAGTTGGCGTTGATCTTGTTGCTCTTGTTGTTGGCGATGGAGCTGAGGTCGATCAGCTTGTTCGCCCAGATCGGGTCCAGCGCCGGCACGGCCGCCAGATCGGGCAGGGAGTTCGCCTGCGCGGCGTTGTGCAGCTTCGTCGGGTACCCGTCGTAGGGGATGTTGACGATGTTGACGGTGACGCCGGCTTCCTTCTTGTACTGCGCCACCATCTTCTTCCAGCCCGCGTCCTGCCCCGGAACCGTGGAGATCCAGAACGTCAGCGACTTGGCGTTCCCGCCCGAGTCGGACCCCGACCCGCAGGCGGAGAGCAGAAGGGCACCTGCCGTGGCCACGGCAGCGAGGGGAACAACGCGGCGTATGCCGCCGCGGCCGAGTCGGCGGGAGCGCCGCACACCCACACTGGTCATCTTCAGTCCCTTTTCGTCGTAGCGGAAGAAGCACGGCGCCAGCCGAGGCGGCACGGGTGCATTTTGCAGAGGATTTCGCTTTCCGGGGGCACGGCCTCGCCCGGCCGCGTCGCCTTGACGGGTGGGGTCCCCGGCCATGACGGCCGACGTCGCACGAGCACGCCCTCGTGCGGCTGCCGTACTTCGCGTACGGGCGGGAGGCTCACCCGGAGCCAGTGTCCCGACCGGCTCAGAAAGCGCTTGTCCGGACATTGGCAGACCGATGGCGCAGCCGTCAATGCTTCGCCCGTACAGCTCCGGTCACGGTTTGAATTCCATGGGCCACGGCCAGCCTGCTGGCGCCCGCAACGGTGCCGGTGTCACCCACCACGCTGCTGACCACCTCGGTCGGCCAGGCCAGCCGGGCGAGCTCGGCCCGCACACCGGGCAGGAGCTGCGGGTCCGCGCCGGTGCCGCCGCCCAGCACGATCAGTCCGGGGTCCAGTACGGCGGCGACGGCGGCGGCGAGCCGGCCCACGTCGGCGGCGTGCGAGGCGACCACGGCACCGGCCGTGGCATGCCCCTGCCCGGCTAGGGCGAGGAGCCGCTCGGCGGTGCGCGGGCGGGGTCCGTCGGTGTCCTGCCAGGCCTCGGCCGCCCGGCGCAGCAGGGTGCGCGAGCCCATGCGCTGCTCCAGGCCCTCGTGGCGCGGGGCGCGGTCGTCGTCCCAGGGATAGGGCAGCCGGGCCACCTCACCGGCGGCGCCGTTCGCGCCGCGCAGCACCCGGCCGCCGATGACGACGGCGAGACCGATGCCGACGCCGATGCGCAGGTAGCCGAAGGTGTCGCGGCCGACGGCGGCGCCCTCGTGCAGTTCGGCGAGGGCGGCGCAGTTGACGTTGTTCTCCAGGTGGACGGGGACGCCCTCGGGCAGCGCGACGGCCATGGCGTCGAAGACGGGCCCGGCCTTGGCGGTCGCGGGGCGCTCCCCGGCGCCCTCCCGGTCCCGTGTGGTGACATCACCGACGGCGACGACGACGGCCCGCAGCGGGGCCCCGGCGGGCAGCGCGTCGAGGACCTTGCGGACGGTGTCGGCCGCGTCCGGGCGGGAGCCGGTGCCCTCGGCGAGCAGGGTGCCGTCCAGGGCGCAGCCGCGCACCCGGGTCACGGCCGGTCCCAGGTCGACCGCGAGCACGGCGCCGGCGGCCGGGCCGAGACGGTAGATCGCGGCGCTGCGGCCGGTGCCGCCGGAGGCCCTGCCGGAGTGGGCGGCGAGCCCGACGGCTTCGAGCTCGGCCACGGCGGAGGAGACGGTCGGCTTGGAAAGGCCCGCACCGGCTGCCAGCTGGGGGCGGGTGGCCGTGCCCGTCCCGGCCAGTACGTCGAACACCACACGGGCACTCTCACTCAGGTGCATGGTCTCCCCAGGTCGTGCTGCGGCCGGGCAGGGCGGCGGCAAGGATCGCGCGGCATCGGGAATTCCGTGCCTCTTGACGCACCCTACTTCGTTAGTTAACTTCCTAACGAACTTCACGGTACTCGCCTGCCGTGACCCGCAGAAGCCCGTCCCGGGGCTTCCTCACCTCTTCAACTGGCGTGGTCACGCACGGTTCGCCTGCCGTTCGCCGTGACCGCGCACCGACGAAAGAGGACCCGTGCAGGACTCCACGCCTTACGTGGTCGGTATCGACGTGGGCGGAACGAAGACGCATCTGCGCGCCCTCGGGGGCGGCGGACGCGTCGTCGACCGTGTCCGCAGCAGTGCGGGCTGGCGGCCGCACGAGCCCGGGGCCGCGGCCGACCGGCTGGCCGCGCTGGTCCGCGACGCCCTGCCGGCGGACGGGCGCCCGTCCGCCGTCGCCGTGGGCGGCCACGCGTGCGAGACACCACGCCAGTGCGAAGCCATCCGGACCGCGCTTCAGGAGCGGCTCGCGGTGCCCGCGCTGGTCGTGGGCGATGCCGAGCTGCTGGTCCCCGCAGCGGGACTGGACAAGGGCGTCGGACTGGTCGCCGGTACCGGTTCGGTCGCGGTGGGCCGGCTGCCCGACGGCGGTCCGGTCCAGGTCGGCGGCTGGGGCGCGGTGCTCGGCGACGAGGGCGGCGCGGCCGGGCTCGTCCGCGAGGCCGCGCGGGCCGTCTGGGCGGCGCACGACCGCGGCGAGGAGCCCGACGCGCTGGCCGAGGGGCTGGTCGCCGCATTCGGCGTGACCGAGGTGCCCGCGCTCGGCGCCGCGCTGGAGGCCGCCACGGACGTCTCCGCCGAGTGGGGCCGGCATTCCCCCGCGGTGTTCGCCGCCGCCGACGCGGGCTCACCGCTCGCCCGGGCCGTGATCGCCGAGGGCGGCAGGGCACTCGCCGCACTCGTCGTGCGGCTCGCCGGGCGCGGGGTCGTGGTGGACGACGTGGTGGTGGCGGGCGGCACGGTCCTCGCCCAGCCCGCCCTGTACGAGGCGTTCACCTCCGCGCTCGCCGGGTCCCTGCCCGCGGCCCGGCCGCAGCCGCTGCGCGTGCCGCCGGTCGAGGGCGCGGTGGCGCTGGCCCGTTCGCTGCTGTGAGCCGGGCGGTCGCCGTTCACGCTCCGGACACCGGCTCGTGGCCGACCCCTCTCCGAAGGGTCACAACACGGCCGTAGATCTTCGCTCGTCCCCCGGCCGCACGGCCGAAGACCGCGCCGCAGAACTTCTGTCGCAGACCCCCGTCGCAGAACTCAAGAGAGGCACAGCATGCCGTCACCAGCCGGGCAGTCCACCACCGCATCCGTCGACCGGCGCGGTTTCCTCAAGACCTCCCTCGGCGCCTCGGCCGGCGTGCTGGCCGCGCCGGCCTTCGCCACGTGGCTCGCCGCCGCCGACGCGAAGGCCGCCACGGGCCCCGCCGCGTTCGTCGACGACTACAAGTCGAACGTCCTGACGAACCAGACCCCCGAGACCAACGCGGTCGTCCGGATCCTGGGCGGCATGTCCCAGGTGTGGAAGACCGGCGACGCCTGGGACACCGGCCGGGTCCTGGACCGCGAGGTGCTGCGCGCCAACATGCGCTACTGCGCCCGGATCACCACGTCGCGCACCGAGGCGCAGGCGAAGGAGGCCTTCCTCTACGACCGCCAGCACCAGAGCTACGCCATGATCGGCGGCCTGGGCCCGCTCGCCGGCCTGTACAGGTCGGGCGCCAAGGCGGTCACGTCGATCACCAGCGCCCCGGACGGCACGCCCGCAGGCAAGATCAACGACGCCGTGCCCGCCGACGCCCCGGCCGGATCCGCGCTCGGCGCGGGCTCCTACGACTCGGACCTCGGCACGGTGGCCAAGCTGGTCGACACCGTGCGCGGGCCGTTCGCCTCGGGCAACCCGGCCAAGTTCACCTTCCAGTACCCGCGTCCGTGGCGGATGAACGAGGACAGCGAGGTCGTCGACACCGGGACGAAGGACGCCCTCGGCTACCCGGTGTACGACTCGGACGTAATCGTGGCCCCGCAACTGCTGCGCCAGCGCTCCGAGACCCCTCAGGAGGACGGCGGGTTCCCGAGCGGCCACACCAACGCCTTCCATCTGGCCGGTCTGGCCTACGCGTACGCGGTGCCCGAGCGTTTCCAGGAACTGGTGACGCGGGCGTTCGAGCTGAGCCACACCCGGATCATGTCGGGCATGCACTCCACCGTCGACGTCATCGGCGGCCGGATCATGGCGACCGCCCTGACCGCGGCGACGCTGGCCGACCCGGCCAACGCGGAACTCAAGGCGGCGGCACGCGCCCAGGCCCTCGCCTACTTCACCGAGAAGACCGGCACGACACCGGACACGCTGTACGCCTACGCCCACTCGGACGCCGACGACGCCTACGCCGACCGCGAGGCCAACGCCCGGGCGGTCCGGGCCCGATCGACGTACGTCCTGCCCCGCCGTGGACGCAAGGAGCCGCTCACCGTGCCGAAGGGCGCGGAGGTCCTGCTGGAGACACGGCTGCCGTACCTGAGCGCGGCCCAGCGCCGCGAGGTGCTGCGCACGACCGCGCTGCCCTCCGGGTACGTCCTGCTGGACGGCTTCGAGCAGTGGGGCCGGCTCAACCTGTTCGCGGCGGCGGACGGATACGGCGCGTTCGACACCGACGTCACGGTGACGCTGGACGCGGCAGCCGGTGGCTTCCACGCGGCGGACAGCTGGCGCAACGACATCGAGGGCGACGGCGGTCTGACCAAGCGCGGCACGGGCACGCTCAGGCTGACCGGCCACAACCGGTACCACGGCGGGACCGTCGTCGAGGACGGCACGCTGGTCGCCGCGTCACCGGGCGCCCTGGGGCAGGGCGACGTCCGGGTCACGGGCGGCACGCTGCGGGCGGACGAGGTCCTGCGGGTGCGCGGCTCGTACGTCCAGGAGGGCGAGTCGACGCTGGAGTTGCTGCTGCGCAGGAACCACGGCCCGGCGCTCACGGTGAGCCGGCGCGTGCTGCTGGGCCGGGGCAGCGTGCTGTCGCTGCGGCTCGACGCCGAGCGGCCGCCGGTCGCGGGGACCACCGTCCCGGTCCTGTCGGCCCCGTCCTTGCGCGGCCGGTTCGACCGTGTCGAGCTGGACTCGACGACGCTGCGGGCCGTGCCCGTTCACACGGCTGAGGGTCTGTCGGTCCGACTCGTGAAGCGGTGACGCCCCGGGCGGCGGGAGCGGATGCACAGTGGGTCCATGAGGGACCTCCGGACCACTCCCGCCGTCCCGCCGCCGCTGTCGCAGGATCTCCAGCCGCCCCGTCGACGACGCCGGGCACCCGATCACGATCCATCGCCGTCGAAGCGCCGGCCCAGTGTGTCTGTGCGGGTCAATGGGTCGCGTGGAAGAACCCGTCCGTGCTCACGTGCTGCATGACGCGGCTGGCCACGCGGTAACGGCCATTGGGTACCTCCGGGCACCTCGCGACGTGGACCGCGAGCGGGCCCGCGAACTCGTAGCCCCTGCGTTCCGCGTGGCGGGACAGGCTGTCGGTGAGGGCCTGGCCCACGCTGGTGCCGTGGCGCGTCAGCTGGTCGTGCACCTCGTCGGCGAGTTCCACGTCGTAGGCGTTGGGGACCATGACACGGCCCGCCCGGCACACCACGGCGTTGTCGTCGCACTCGTGCCGAAGCGCGTCGAGGACCTCGACCGGCTCCTTGTCGAGGACCCGTGCCCACAGGGCCTCCCATCGGTTTTCCAGTGTCTCCTCCAGCGCACTCAGTGCGCCCATGCGGTCTCACCTGCCGGAAGCGTCGTCGGGTCGGTTGCGGTGGCTGGAGCGTGTCAATGCTCGTCGTAGTCGTCGGGCCGCACCTCGGCCTCCTCCAGGGCCTCGCGCATCGTGCGGCCGGTGGCGCCCGGCGGCCGAGGCCGGTTCTCGTCCTGGTGTTCCAGGACCTCGTCCGTGGTCTGCGTCTTCGGCCGGTTCTCCTCGGGGACGGTCATGACGATGGCTCCTCGTCCGTCGTGTCGGGATCTTCTGCCGCGGCGGGTTCCCGCCCGGCGTCCGGGTATCCACCTGCCGGGCACCTCATGTGCTGTGCGAAGAAGCCCTGGTCACCACGGTGCGTGAGCTATGTTGAACGTCCCTGGGAGACGAAGGAGGCGAACCGGTGCCATCGCCGCAGCAGGCACGCGCACAGGCATCCGCGATCACCTCGGGGAAGGCCGACCCCGAAGCGGAGGTCTCCCCGTCCGCCCAGCTCAGAGCGCTCTTCGACCGGCCCCGGCTGTCCCCCGGCCAGCGGCGCATCGCCCAGTACCTGATCGAGAACATCACCGAGGCGGCGTTCCTGTCCATCACGGATCTCGCCGACCGTGTCGGCGTGAGCCAGCCCTCGGTGACGCGGTTCGCCTCGGCGGTCGGCTTCAGCGGTTACCCGGCGCTGCGGGAGAAGCTCCAGTCGATCGCGCTCGGCACCCTCGCGGGCGGCGGCCCGGCCGAGGAGAACCAGGGCAACGAGCTACAGGCGGCGGTCGACGCCGAGATCGAGAACCTGGAGAACCTGCGGCGGGACTTCGCCGACCCGAGCCTGGTGATCGACATCGGCCGCAAGCTGTCGTCCTCTACCCCGCTGACGGTCCTCGGCCTGCGCATCTCCGTCTCGCTGGCCGAGTACTTCGCCTACGCCGCCCGCCGGATCCACCCGGACGTCCGGCTCGTGACACGGGGTGGCAGCGTCGCCTACGACGCGCTGCTCCAGTCGCGCGAAGCCGGCGGCACCTGGGTGCTGGCGTTCTCCATGCCCCGGCACGCCCAGGAGACCCTGACGGCCGTCCGGGTGGCGCGGGGCGCCGGGCTCAAGGTCGCCCTGATCACCGACCTGGCGCTCGGGCCGCTCGCGGACGAGGCCGACGTCGCCTTCGCCATCGGGACCGGATCTCGCCTGGTCTTCGACTCCTACGCCGCCCCGGGCGTGATGTGCTCGGCGCTGCTCCAGGCCATGACGGACGCGGACCCGGAACGGACGCAGGCCCGGCTGGAGGAGTACGAACAGGTCGCCGACCAGCACCATTTCTTCCTCCGCGACTGACTTCGCGACTGACTCCGCGTCTGGCTCCCCGACTGAACGGCACGCGTCAGACGGCGTCAGGCACACAGGACCGCACGAGGGGACCATCCACAACAAAGCGCGCATGAATGTTTTCATGCGGCTTGAAAACCGGATGGCATATATAAATACTGCTCACGGATCGCGACCCGGCCGTTCCGGATCCGTTCCGCACCCGAGGGGCCGGCTCCTACCCGCTTCGGCGTCCCGGGTGTCCGTGGCGGCCCCGGTCATCCCCTAGGCCGGGGCCGCCCCGACCCGTCGTCCACCCTCACGACGCCGCACACCCGGAAGCGATGATCATGCCCCTGACGTCCACGCGCATCAGCCCGGACTGGCCCTGCCAGGTCAAGACCCCCGGGAGCTACGACTGGGAGCGCTCGGCGGCCAAGTGGCTGCGCGAGCTGGTGCCCGCGCGCTACGCCGGCTACCCCGTGTTCATCCGCCATCCCGTCCTGCTCGCCCGGCATGCCCAGATCCAGGTCCAGCAGGAGCTCAGGGTGGCCCGCACCGCCCTCCAGACCGCCCGCGCCGACCTGCCGGGACTCGGTCTGCACGAGGGCGTCATCGAGCACACGATCAAGCTGTACGCGGCCGAGGTCATGCAGTTGCAGCACATCGCGCGCAGCGTCCGGGCGGTCACCCGGGCGCTGGTGGAGGCCAACCGCCAGCCGTGACCGTGATGGGCATGCCCCGCCCCGTGCGTGGCACCCGTGAGGGAATGAGCACCACCGAAGTCCGGCGCGGCGAGCCGGTGACCACGGTTCTGACCTGGCAGGTGCGTCCCGGCCGGGAGCGGCAGTTCGAGGAGTGGACGCGCGGCATCACGCGCTGCGCCAGACAGTTCCCGGGCAACGAGGGCGTCTCCTGGCTCACTCCCGAGGACGGCCACCGCTACCACGCGGTGCTGCGCTGGTCCGACCAGCACCGGCTCGCCGCCTGGCTGGAGTCAGAGGAGCGCGCGCACTGGCACCGGCGGATCGAGGACATCGCGACCGAGGTCAGCAGCGAACGGCAGTCGACGACCGGGATGGAGACCTGGTTCAGCCTGCCCGGCACCACCGTGCAGGCCCCGCCCCGGTGGAAGATGGTCCTCACGACGTTCCTCGGCGCCTATCCCTTCACCCTGCTCATCCAGTGGCTGGTGACACCCCACACCACCGGCTGGCCGCTGCCGCTGCGGGCCGCCGTGTTCCCGCTGGTACTGCTGCCGGTGCTGACGTATCTGGTGATGCCGGGGCTCAGCCGGCTGCTGCGTCTGTGGCTGTACCAGCGCGACGGCCATTGACGGCCCTGGGGGCTGAAGGGACGGGTGTGGCCGGCGGGAAGCGGGAGCGGCCCGTGCGTACAAGCCCGTCTTCCGAACGGCCCGGGTGTGCGATGCTCAACCCGTGACGAGCGAGCCCGTGACACCGGCGGAGCCCGGTGGCGCACCGGACCTGGTCGAACTGGCCAAGATCGTCGCCCGGCAGCGCGCCGAGCTGGACCGGCTGCGCGACCAGGCGGCGACGTCGGCTGTCGTGGAGCGGGCCAAGGGCGCCGTGATGGCGCTGACCGGGTGCTCCGCGGACGCCGCGGACGAGCGGCTGCTCCAGCGGGCCAAGGCGGCGCGCCACACCCTGCTGGAGGAGTGCTGGATCACGCTCGGCTCTCTGGCGCCCACGGCTCCCGGCCCGGGCGAGGCGACCGGGCGCGACGGCGACGGCATCCTCGGCCCCGGCACCCCCGGCTCCGGCTTCGACACCCTGGTGGAGACGGCCGCGCCGGACGACGTCTCCGCCGCCCTGGCCCGCCTCGGGCAGACGCTCGTCAGGGTGGTGACGCCGCACGACCTCGCCGGATGCCTGCTGGAGCATCTCGCGCCCGACATGGCGGCCGACGCGGTCATGATCTACGCCCACAGGCCGGACGGCGGACTCGAACTGATCGGGCACGCCGGCATCGACGATCGGCTGGCCGCCCAGTGGAGCCAGGTGCCGCCGCTGAGCGGGATCGCGGCGCTGGACGCGCTGCGGACGGGCGAACCGTGCTGGCTGGAGGACCTCGCCTCGGACGAGCGGCGGGACCTGCTGATCGGGGACCCGCCCGAGCGGTGGCGGTCGCGCGCCTGGCTGCCCGTGCTCGCCTCGGGCCCGAGCGGGGTCTGCATCGGCGTGCTGCGCGGCCGCGCCGGGTCGTTCACGCCCCGCGACCGCGCACATCTGCGGGGCGTCGCAGGGCTGTGCGCGGGCCGGCTCCGGGCCTTCGACGCACCGCCCGAGCGGACCGAGGACGCCGCCACGGACGCGGTGCAGGCGCTGTTCGACGCACTGCCGATCGCGGCGATGCTGCTCAGCCCGCTGCGGGCCGCGTCGGGCGAGACCGAGGACTTCCGGGTGGAGGCGGCGACCGCGCGGGCGGGTGACCTGCTGGGCCGCCCCGGTGAGGAGCTGGCCGGGCGGCGGCTGCTGGAGTTCCGGCCCGCCCTGGCTCAGGAGCCGCTGTGGCAGGGCTGTCTGCACACCCTGACCACCGGGGAGCCGTACGAGAGTGAACCGTTCGCGCACGAGGAGGTCGTGGCGGACATCGCGGCGCTGTCCACGTACTCGGCGCGGGTGGCGCGGCTGGAGGAAGCGCTGGTCGTCAGCTGGATCCGGCACGGCTCCTCCGACCGGCAGGAACAGCGGCTGGCGGATCTCCAGCGGCTGGGCAACCTCGGCTGGGCCAACTGGAACCTGGCCACCCAGGAGGCCTCCTGGTCGACCCAGGTGTTCGCCATCTTCAGCCGGGACCCAGGGCTCGGCCCGGTGCGGCTCACCGGGATGCCGGAGCTCGCGCTGCCCGAGGACGCGCCCGCGCTGACCCGCGCGGTCCGTGAACTGGTACGGCGGGGGCGGGCGTTCGACCTGCCGTTCCGGGTGAGGACGAGCGGCGGCATCCGGCATCTGCGGCTCGTGGCCGAGGCCGTGGCCGACATGCACGGCACGCCCGTCGAGGTGCACGGTGTCATCCAGGACATGACCGCCCGGCGGCGGGCGGAGCTGGCCCTGGTCGAGAGCGAGCAGGCGATCCTCACGCAGCACGACGTGCTCCAGGCCGAGCGGACCCTGGCCTCCCGGCTCCAGCACGCCCTGCTGCCGCTGGCCAACCGGCCCGTGCATCTGGCGGGACTGCGCGTCGAGGTCGCCTATCTGCCCGCCCAGTCGGGTGTGCACGTCGGCGGCGACTGGTTCAGCGCCGTGGAACTGCCCGACGGGGACGCGCTGCTGGTGGTCGGCGACGTCGCCGGGCACGGTGTCGACGCCGTCGCCACGATGGCCCAGCTCCGCTTCACGGCGAAGGGCATGGTCATCACCGGTTCGTCACTGACCGGCGCCCTGGCCCGGCTGAACACGCTGCTGCTGCACTCCCGCGATTCCCACGCGACGACCACGATGGTGCTGGCCCGGTACGACCCCCGGGAGCGCCGTCTGGTCTGGGCCCAGGCCGGGCACCCTCCGCCCCTGCTGGTGCGGGACGGCGAGGCGCGGTATCTCAGCCGCCCGAGAGGCATGCTGCTCGGCGCGACCACGACGCCGGTCTTCGAGGAGGCGGAGTGCCGTCTTGAACCGGGCGACCGGCTCATCCTGTTCACCGACGGTCTGGTCGAGCACCCGCCGGAGAGCATCGACCGGGGCCTGGAGCGTCTCGCCGAGGCCGTGGCGGCCCCGCACGCCGACGGGCCCGGGACGCTCGGGCCGTTGCTCGCGCGGCTGCTGCCGGACGAGCGGCGGGACGACGTGTGCGTCGTGGACGTCCGGGTTCCGACGGTTCGAGAGGTGTAGACGGCTCGGAGGCATCGAGGGTTCGGGAGGCGTGGAGGTTCGGGAGGCGGGGCCCGGCTCAGTCGACCGGGTGCCCGGGCTCGATGGAGTGGGCGCCGGACAGGCGCAGCAGCGGTCCGTCGTACGCCTCGTCCGAGCCCCACTCGACCGGGTCGAGGACGAAGCCGATGTGGTCGCCACCGCCCGCGCGCGTCACGATCCGGCCGACGAACCAGGCCGGCGCGTCCTCCAGCACGACGGCGCCGCCGTACGCCTCGCGCAGGGCGAGGCCCTCGAACTTGTCCGTCCGGTCGCCGGTCCGCCCGCCGAACAGCTCGGCGAGGAGCCGCTGTTCACGTGCGAGCAGGTGCACCGCGAGCACCTCGGCGTTCCGGGCCACCCGGAAGGTGTGGTTCACCTCGGACAGCCATACGACGAACCGCACGGGCCGTATCGAGCACTGCGAGGCGAATCCGACCAGGCACCCCGCCCGTTCACCGCCCGCGACGGCGGTGACGACGCACATGTCGGGGTCCAGCCGCCCGATGAACGCGTCCATGCCCGCCATGCCCACACACTCCCTCAACCCTCGCGGCCACTTCTCCTCGACATCAATCACCTCACCATGCCGGGGGTGCGGGTGCCATCCCGGGGCGGGGTCAGTCGGTGCCCGGTGCCGTGCGGGACTCCAGGGCGAGGCGGGTGTCGTTGCCGTAGACGCCGGTCTCGTCGCCGCGAATGCCGTACCAGAGCTGGAAGCGGGCGACCGCCGCGGTCAGTGTGGGGTCGTAGCGGCCGCTGGTGGAGCCGTCCCGGTAGACGTCCGGGATGCGCAGGAGGCGTTCCTGGAGCTCGGTCACCTCGGGGCCGGTGGCTCCCTCGCGGAGGGTGCCGGGACCGTCGGGATCGGCGGCGGGCGGGCGAGGTGTGGAGGTGGCGGCGGGGGCTGAAGCGGACGGGGTGGGGCGGGGCGCGGGGGCCGCGTCGTCGTCGGTGTTCTGTCCGGGGAGCACCAGGGCGGCGCCGCCGAAGCCGATCACCGCCGCCGCGACGACGGCCACCGCGACCGCGGCACGGCGCGGTCCTGATCCGGGCCCGGCACGGCCATCGCCGTTCCCGCGGGTGAGGGGCGGGAGTTCCTGCGTCAGGTCCTCGGAGCCCGTCGGCCGCCGGGGCAGTACGCCGGACCCGTAGCCGCCGGGCTCGTGGCGGTCGGGCTCGTGGCGGTCGGGCTCGTGGCGGCCGGGCTCGTGGCGGCCGGGCTCGTCGCCACCTCGGGCGGAGCCCAGCTCCTCGCGGTACTCCCGCATCAGTTCCGCCAGTGCGTCGGTGCGGCGGGGCCGCAGGACGCGGATGGGTTCGAGGGCCGGGCCGTCGTGCGACCGCCGGGGCTCGGACGGTGTCGACACGCTGTTCTCCTTCCGTCCGGGCTCGGGGGCGCCCGTCTTCGGGGATCGTCCTGCCGCTAGATACGCGGCTGCCGCGCCACGGGTTCAGAGGGAACTCGGTTCCTCCCCAGTAGTGCACTGAGTGCCATGCGTGCCCTTCCGGGTGCTACGTTCCCGCTCATGAGCTCCGAGAAAGCCGACGCCGGGACCGCAAAGCCGCCCATGCGGGACGCCCTGGTGGCGGCAGCCTTCCAGCTGTTCCTCGAGCGGGGTTACGAGCAGACCACCATCGACGACATCGTGGCGCTGGCCGGGGTCGGACGGCGCTCGTTCTTCCGCTACTTCCCGTCCAAGGAGGACGTGGTCTTCCCGGACCACGAGCGGTGCCTGGCCGACATGACGGCCTTCCTGGCGGCGGGAACGGACGACGAGGAACCCGTGCGGCGGGTCTGCGACGCGGCCCGGCTCGTGCTGCGGATGTACGCCGAGAACCCGACGTTCTCCGTGCAGCGCTACCGCCTTACCAAGAAGGTCCCGGGGCTGCGCGCCTACGAACTGTCGGTGGTGTGGCGCTACGAGCGCGCCCTCGCCGAGTATCTGCGGCGGCGTTTCGCGGCCCGCCGGGACGGGACCCTCCAGGCCGATGTGATCGCGGCGGCGGTGGTCGCGGCGCACAACAACGCGCTGCGCTCCTGGCTGCGTTCGGACGGGCAGGGCGAGGCTAGCGCCACGGTGGACCACGCGCTGGCCTACGTGCAGTCCGCGTTCGGCGGTACGCCGGTGCCCCCGGCCGGGGAGCAGCCCGAGGACGTGGTGGTCGTCGTCTCGCGACGCGGTGCGCCGTTGTGGCGGGTCGTGCAGGAGATCGAGTCGACGCTGGGGAGCCGCTGAGGGTCCGCACATTGAGGGAACGGAGTGCCTTTACGAGTGGCACTGAGTGCCATACCCTGTCGTCCGTGCACGGTGGCACGGCGAACCGCGCACGCGTGTGTGCGGGTGACCGCGCACGCGGATTCCGGCCGAGTGCAGGGAGTTGACCAGCGTGTACCACCACTCAGGAAGCGTCACTCGACAGGCAGCCGGCTCTGCGACGGGTCTGCTGGACTCCAGGGGCCAGGACACGGATGCCATCCTCTTCCAGCGCTGCACCTGGTGCGGCACCGCCATGTTCCACCGGCTGCTGTGTCCGGTCTGCCGGGGCAGCGAGCTGCGGACCGAGCGCAGCGAGGGCGTGGGCACCGTGCGCCACTCCACGGTGGTGCACCGCAACACGCCCGCCGCGCGCAACGTGTCCCTGGTCGAGATGGCCGAGGGCTTCGTCGTGCGCGGCCGGGTGATGGGCCCGCCGATCGGCATCCACAGCGGGGACCGGGTACGCCTGTCCACGGCCAAGGACCCGGTACGGGGCGAGCCGGTCTTCCAGTTGCTGGACGAGCCGTACCGGGCCTGGAGCTGACAGACCCTCAGCCCGCGACCAGCTCGCCGGTGCGCACGGGCCGCCCCGTCTCGAAGCTCCGGTTGGCCGCGAGACCGACCGCCAGGGCGAGTGCTCCGTCGCGTTCGGTGGCCGTCGGGTGGGTCGCCGCCGCGGTGTCCGCCGGACGGGTGGGGTCGGCGGGGCCGAACAGTGCGTCGAGCATGCGCGGGTCGCCACCGCCATGGGCCTCGTGGGCGACCGCGAGCGGCACGTCCACCGGGGGCTGCCACAGCGGGCGCAGGGTGAGGCGGGCGCCGCCCGCGTGCTCGGCCGCCGTGTCGCCGTGCAGGGCACCCGCGGTCGAGGTGACCCGGGTCAGCGGCGGTTGCCAGCGGCTCTCCTCGACCTCCAGTTCCAGCCGGCCCGCGCTGCCGTTGAACATCACCCGGTAGCCCTCCCACGGGGAGTAGGCGGTCAGGTGGTAGGTCATCGTCGCGCCGCGCGCGTAGCGCACGAGGACGGACATGTCGTCCTCGATGGTGATCGGTCCGTCGAAGACGTTCCGGTCGCGCAGGTAACCGTCGTCGTGTTCGGCGTCCAGGTAGAGGGCGCGCAGGGTGTCGTTGGCCGTGAGGTCCAGGGCGAAGGGGTCGTCGGCGGCCCGGTCGGCGCCGTGGGCGCGGTCGTACTCCCGGCGCAGTCCGTGCCGCTCCCCCGCCTCGCGGCCGTAGAAGCCGAGCCGCCCGTAGCCGAAGGCCTCCCGGGGCTCGTCGGCGAGCCACCAGTTCACCAGGTCGAAGTGGTGCGAGGCCTTGTGCACCATCAGGCCTCCGCTGTTGCGCTTCTCGCGGTGCCAGCGGCGGAAGTAGTCGGCGCCGTGCCGTACGTCGAGCAGCCACTCGAAGTGGACGGAGAGCACCTCGCCGATCGCGCCGTCGGCGAGCAGGGCGCGGACCTTCTCGTGCACGGGGTTGAAGCGGTAGTTGAAGGCGACGGTCAGGGAGTTGCCGGTCTCGCGGACGGTGTCGAGGATGCGGGCGCAGCGCTCGGCGTCGACGGTCATCGGCTTCTCGGTGACGACGCGGCAGCCCGCCTTCAGGGCCGGGACGATGTAGCGGTCGTGCTCGGCGTCGACGGTGGTGACGACGACCTCGTCGATGCCCTCCTCGGCGAGCAGATCGGTGAAGCGGTCGGGCTCCCACGGGGTGGCCGCCGGTGCGCCGGCCTCGGTCAGCAGCCGGTTGTGGAAGGCCATCCGGGTCGGGCTGGGATCGCACAGCGCGGCCACGAGGTGGCCGGGGCGTTCGGCGAGGCCCCGGGTGAACAGCTGGGCCCGGTGGCCCGTGCCGACGACGGCTGCGCGCAGGACGGGATTTCGGCTCATGACAGGTGGTCTGTCCCGGGGACGGGCCGTCCACTCCCCGACGTCGAAAGCGCTTGCCGAGGTCGGGTCAGCGCGTGAGGGTGATGCGAATGCCCACGGTGCCGTCCAGGCCCCGGCGCAGCCGGCTGCCGAGCAGCGTGAGCCGGCCGACGAGGCCGTACTTGCGGGCGATCAGCTTCCGGTAGCGGGCGGTGGTGGCCGCGTCGCAGATCTCCGCCGTCGCGGGCACCTGCTCGCCGGTGGGGTTGCCGCGCAGGTCGCAGGGGCCGACCAGGACGTCGGCGCGGTTGCGGATCCGCTTCACCTTCCAGGAGTCGGCCGGCGTCCAGGCGCCGAGCGCGTTCCCGTCGCGCACCACCCAGACCGGGGTGGCGACCGGTGTACCGTTCCCGCGGTAGCTGGTGATCAGCAGGTACTTGCCCGCGCCCGGTTCGGCCGGCGCACTGTCGTCCATGGCAGGCAGTGTACGAGCGCGTCCTCGGCTTCACTCCAGCGCCGTCGCCATGCGCCGCACCGCCTCCGTGACGACCTGGGGCGAGGTCGCCAGGTTGAAGCGGACGTGTCCGGCGCCGCCGGTGCCGAAGGGGAGGCCGGAGTTGAGGGCCACCCGGCCGTGGTGCAGGAAGGCGTCCGCCGGGTCGTCGCCGAGGCCGAGGGCACGGCAGTCGAGCCAGGCGAGGTAGGTGGCGTCGCCCGGGCGGTAGCGGATCGCGGGCAGGTGCTCGGCCAGCAGGTCCGCGAGCAGCCGCCGGCCCGCGTCGAGGCCGGACAGCAGGGCGTCCAGCCAGGCGCCGCCGTCGCGCAGGGCGGCGGTGTGGGCGATGACGCCGATGTGGCTCGGGCCGTGCCCGACCTCCTCGGGCATCCGGGCCAGGTCGGCGCCGGCCCCGGGCCCGGCGATCGCGAGGGCGGCCTTGAGCCCGGCCAGGTTCCACGCCTTCGAGGCGGACATCAGCGACAGTCCGCGCTCGGCGCCCGGCACGCTGAGGTACGGCACGAAGTCGGTGCCGCCGATCACCAGCGGCGCGTGGATCTCGTCCGCGACGACGCGGACGCCGTGCCGCTCGGCGAGTGCGGCGACGGCGGACAGTTCCTCGGCCGTGTGCACGGTGCCGGTCGGGTTGTGGGGGCTGCACAGCAGGTAGGCGGCCTGTCCTCCACCCGCCATCGCCTGCCGGAAGGTCTCCTCCAGGACGCCCAGATCGATGCGCCCGTCCGCCCCGAGCGGGGCCTCCACCACGCGCCGGTCCATGTGCTCGACGAAGTGGTAGAACGGCGGGTACACCGGCGGGTTCACGACCACCGCGTCCCCGTACCCGGTGACCAGCTTGAGCATCTCGACGACGCCCAGCATGACGTCGGGCACGATCGCGGTGCGCTCCACGGCGAGCCCGTCCCAGTTCCACCGCTTCTCGGCGAAGGCGGCCAGCGCCTCCGCGTAGGCCGTGCCGGCGGGGTAGCCGGTGTCGCCGAGGTGGAGCGCGTCGGTGACGGCGCGCGCGACGGGCTCGGCGAGCGGCACGTCCATCTCGGCCACCCAGACCGGCAGCACGTCCTCGGGATAGGTGCGCCACTTCATGCTCGTGCGGCGGCGGAGCTGGTCGAGCGTGAGGGCCTGCAGGGGATTCGGTTCACCGGACGTCTCGTGCGGGATCCTGGTCATGGGCACACGATAGGGGGCTGTGCAGTGAGCGGGAATCGTGAGTACGGGGAGCGGGGACGGGCCGAAGGCCCGTTCCTGGAGATCGCCTGCGACGAGTCCGGGTCGGACGGCGAGAACCTCACCGGCGGGAACACGGACGTGTTCGCGCACGCCAGCATGTCGCTGTCCGTGGCGACGGCAGCGGCGGCCGTGCGGGAGATCCGGGACCGGATCCGCTCACCGGCCGAGGAGTACAAGGCGAACCACCTGCTGCGGGAGAAGCACCGCGCGGTGCTGGAGTGGCTGCTCACGCCGGACGGGCCGATCCACGGGCGGGCGCGGGTGCATCTCATGGAGAAGTCCTTCTTCGTGGTGGACCGGGCCGTCGGTCTGCTTCTGGGCGACCCGGGCGCGGCCCTGGCCCTGTTCCGCGGGGGCCGCCGGACCTTCGGGGAGGAGGGCTGGCGGGCGTTCCTGGAGGCGGCCAACCAGCTGCTGCGGGTACGCAACAACGGGGAGCCGGGCGCCCCGGTCGAGGTCTTCTACGACACGGTCGACGCCCTGCGGCGGGGCCGTCCGGACACGGACGTGACGGGGGTCCTGGAGCGGCTGGCCGCGACCCGGGCCCGCGCGGTGTCGTACCGGGCGGCGTTCCTGGACGGGCCGCCCCTGATCCCGGTGCTCAACCCGCTGCTGCCGGCGATCGTCCGGACGGCCGCGCTGTGGAGCGGCGACGGGCGGCCGGTCCGTCTGGTGCACGACCGGCAGAACATGCTGACTCCGGACCGCATCGCCTGGATCGAGGAGACGGCCCGGCAGGCGGGGGTCGGCCTTGCCGGGTTGCGGCTGGTCGTCGCGCGCGAGGACGCGCGGGTGCAGGTGGCGGACTTCCTCGCCGGGATCGCCCGCAAGATCGCCTCCGATGAGCTGAACGGACGCGGGGACCCCGCGCTCACCGCGCTGCTGCGGCCATACGTCGATCCGGCCTCGGTGTGGGGCGACCCGCGCAGCCGGGCCCTGCTCGCCGCCCCGGCGGACCTGGATCCGACCGTTCCCGCCGCCGGCCGGCGGTGAAGAGATCACGCGTGCGCTGAACACGGCACGGCTGCGCCCCGTATGGGAAGAGGGCACTCAACTCAAGGAGTGCCCCGCGGTGTTCACACCGTGATGTTCGGGTTCGGGAGCCATGCATGAGGCACGCACGACGACGGGTCGTCCGGCGAGTGACACGGCTGGCGGCCGTCGGCGGACTCCTTCTCGGAGGAGCGATGGTCACACGCGCCGTGGCGAGCGAGCCCCCCGACCCATCGATCGGCGTACCGTACGCCGCGAGGCCGGCCACGAGCATGGGCACCGACCTCGTGTCCCGGCTCGGCACCTCCCGTACGGCGGGCAGCTGGGTCGACTCCGCCGGCCGGCCGGTCGTCGCGGTCACGGACGAGAAGGCGGCCGACGAGGTCGAACGCGCCGGCGCGCGGGCGAAGATGGTGCGCCACAGCATGAGCGACCTCAAGTCCGCCACGGCGACGCTGCGTTCGGCGCCCCGGGTACCCGGCACCGCCTGGGCCCTGGACTACAAGAGCAACGAGGTGGTGGTCCGGGGCGACAGCACCGTCTCCGCCTCCGACTGGTCCCGGCTGACCGACGTCGCGGAGGGCATCGGCGGCTTCGTGCGCATGGAGCGCACCGAGGGCACCTTCACGACGCGGGTCAACGGCGCGCAGCCGATCCTGTCGACCGCCGGGCGCTGTTCGGCGGGCTTCAACGTGACCGACGGGGCGACCGACTACATCCTCACGGCAGGGCACTGCGGACCCGACGGCTCCGTCTGGTTCGCCGACGACCGGGGCCGGGAACAGGTCGGCACATCGCTCAAGGGCAGCTTCCCCGGCGACGACTACTCGCTGGTGAAGTACGACAGCGGCCGCGCGGGCGAGGGTGCGGACGTCGTGGCGGTCGGTGACGGCAAGGGTGTGCGGATCACGGGCGTGGCCGATGCGGAGGTCGGGCAGAAGATCTTCCGCAGCGGCAGCACCAGCGGGCTGCGCGAGGGGGAGGTGACCGCGCTCAACGCGACGGTCAACTACCCCGAGGGCACGGTCACCGGCCTCATCGAGACGAACGTGTGCGCCGAACCCGGCGACAGCGGCGGCCCGATGTTCGCCGACGGCATCGCCCTCGGTGTGACGTCGGGCGGCAGCGGGGACTGCACGGCGGGTGGCACGACGTTCTTCCAGCCCGTGACGAAGGCGCTGACCGAGCTGGGCGTCAAGCTGATCGTGGCCAAACAGGCCGGTGCCGGCACGGGCTCCTCCCCCGCACCGTCGGCCTCCCAGGGCGCCGCCTCGCCCGGCTCTTCGGCGCCGGTCACGGGGGAGGACGTGTCGGGCCTGCTGAGCCGCCTCACCGACCCGCGCAACGTGGGCCCCGGCCTGCTGGTCATCGCGGGCAGCCTCGTGGCCCTGGTGGCGACCCGGTGGATCCGCGCGGAGCAGGACCGCAAGGCGTATCGGCAGTACTACTCGGCCACCTGGGGATGACGCCGTCACTCGGGGTACACCGGGCCGATCTCACTCTCGGGTGAGATCGGCCCGACGCATTTGAGCATTCCCGTCAGTCACCTGTTTGAGCCAAGACCATGTGAGTATGCCTTCCCGGCAGGCGGCCCAAATTACGACAAAGGTGCCACCTCAAACTATCTTGCTGGCTACATCCAGCCACGGGAGCCTCCAATTCCACTTCCCGCTATTGATTCAATGCGCAGCTCTGCATAAGTTTCCCTGCGGGCCGGAACCCCGGTCTTCTTTCCGCAGAGAATGAGGTGGTCCGTATGTCCATCACCATCAAGCCGGTCGAGAAGCCCGCGATGAGCAAGGTCGCTGGTGCCGTCCTCTGTGGCTGACGCTCATCAGTAATGGAGGGGAGGCGCATTGGCGCCTCCCCTCCGTTTCGCGACGAAAGGATCACCGCATGCTGAAGCATGACCCCGAATACCGTCCGCGCCTCAGGCACTGCACCTTCTTCGTCCCCAACAACGGGGATGACGTGCTCATGATCGTCGGGGACCAGCACTTCCAGCTGGAGCAGCACGGTGCCCAGCTCAAGGACTTCCTCAACCTCAAGCGCTACCTGGACGGCCGGCACACGATCCAGCAGATCGCGGAAATCACGGACGTCAGCCCGCAGGACGTGGCCGGGATAGTCGACGCCTTCGCGGAGCAGGGTCTGCTGCGTGAGGAAAACCCGGAACTCGAGAACATTCCCGTCGATGTGTTCCTGAAGCAGATCGACAAGTCCACGGCGATGTGGACCGAGCAGATCGGCTACCACCGCCTGTGGTCCGGGCTGGAGAACCAGGAATACCGGAAGGAGGTTTTCCTGGGTCTCATCCTGGAAACGTACCACTACATAAATTCAGCGAGCCGCCATATCTCCACGGCCATCGCCCACTGCACGGACCCGCAGTGGAAAAGGCTGCTCTCGGAGTATCTCGCCGAGGAATACGACCACGCCTGGATGGCCCGGGACAGCCTCATCCGTATGGGCCTGTCGAAGGAAGAGGTGGAGAACGCCCACCCCATCATCGGCACCTGGTCGTGGACCAACAACCTCTGCGAGATCGCGCGCGAGGACACCCTCGGGTACCTGGCGTGCACGAAGCTCTTCGAGGCCCGTGGCACCGAGACCCTCGAAGGCGCCGAGACCCTGCAACGGCTGGCCGAGGCCTACGGCTACCCGAAGGACTGCCTGGAGCCCCTGGTCTCCCACGTCAGGACGGACGTCGAGGCGAATCACACCGGCCTCCTCGAGGAGGCCCTGGAGGGACGCAAGTACATCCCCGCGGAGCAGGCGCACCGCGCGGTCAACAACCTCCACGACCTCAAGCACTCGTTCGACCAGTACAACGACGGGATCATCCTGTACTACTCGGACGTGTCCAACTACATCCCTCGTCTGAAGGTCGACTACTTCAGCCTGTGACGACCCAGCCGATCCCGAAGTCGCGTCCGCCGGCCGCCGCTCCGGCAGGCCGGTTCGCCCGCCTCTGGACCGCGTACACGGTCAATGTCGCCGGGGACGAGTTCTACGTTCTCGCCGTGCCGCTGATCGTCTACCAGGTGGGCGGGACAGCCGCGGCCATGAGCCTCGTCTACGCCTGTGCCCTGCTCCCGCAGGTCTTCATGGGCGTCTGGGGCGGCGTGCTGGCGGACCGCCAGGACCGTGTCAAGCTGCTTCGGCTGTGTTACCTGTGCTCGGCGCTGGCGCTGTTGCTGGCGTACGCGGTGTTCGCCGCCACGGACGTCAGTGTCGCGGGGCTGGCCACCATCGCCGTCCTGCTGGGCCTCACGGCCCCGGTGGCCGCGGCGAGCTTCGACAGTGCACTGCCCCACTTCGTTCCGCACGACATGCTGCCCCGCGCGAACGCCGCCACAGAGGCGTCCCGGACGGCCTGCGTGGTCCTGGGGCCGGCGGTGGCGGGATTCGCCGTCAGTCATCTGGCCCCCGAACAAGCCGTGTTGTTCAACAGCGTCTCCTTCGCCGTGGCCTATCTGCTGCTCCACCGCATCACCTCACCGACGATCCCCCGGGAGCGCACCCGCGGGGGCCCGGCGAGCCAGTGGCACGATCTGACCACCGGGTTGCGGTACCTCGTCACCGGCAACACCGCCGTGCGCATCGGCGTCCTCATGAGCACCGTGGTCAACTTCGTGTTCGGCGCGTACGAACCCATGGTGGTCTACCGCATGCGGCACGGCCTCGATCTGGGAGCCGGCACCGTGGGGCTCGTGTTCGCGGCGTCGGGAGTGACGTCCGTCGCCGTCGCGCTCCTGCTCTCCTGGAAGGCGCCCAGCCGTGGCCACCTCGTGGTCATGGGGCTGTCCGTGGCGCTCCAGGGTGTGGCCGTGGCCGGCCTGGGAGTCCTCACCTCGCTGGCGGCCGTCGTCGCCGCGCAGATCGCCTGGGCCACCGGAACGGTGCTGTACACCGTGTACTGGCGTGCCATGCGCCAGACCCTCGTGCCCGGAGAGTTGCTGGGACGCGTGGCCGGGACATGCCGTTCCATCGCCTACGGAGGAGCGTTCCTCGGCAGCGCCGTCTCGGCGGTGGTGCTCAACCGGTTCCTCGGTGTCGACACGGCGCTGCTGCTCGCCGGTCTCGTCTCCACCGTTCTGGGCGCCCTGGTCGCCGGATACGCCGTGACGCGAAGCGTCTCGGGAAAGGGCGCCTCATGACCGTACTGCTCGGCGCCACCGAGCTTCAGCGGGTGGTGACACCGCAGGACATGCTGCGAGCGCTGCGCCAGGGCTTTGTCGCGGCCCTCGGCACGCGGACGACCCCGCAGCGCGTGCGCCAGAGCCTGCCGGCCTCCGCCGGAAGCATCGCCGTTCTGCTGCCGGGGCTCCTGCCGGGCGTCCCCGCGTACACGGTCAAGGTGAACGCCAAGTTCCCCGGCGCCGTCCCGGCGATCTCCGGCATCGTCTGTCTCCACGACCTGGAGACCGGGGAGTTGCTCGCGCTGCTGGACTCCGCCTTCGTGACCGCGTGGCGGACCGGGCTGTCGGCGGCACTGGCCACCGACCTGCTCAGCCCGGCCGATGCACGCGCCGTGGGGATCGTCGGCGCCGGAGCCCAGGCGGACATGACGCTGCGCGGGCTGACCCGGTTGCGCACGGTCGAGCGGGTCGTCGTCCACGATGCCGACGCCGGACGGGCTCACCGGATGGCCGGATCCTGGCGACGCGCCGGACTCGCATGCCAGGTCGTCGGCAGTGCGCGAGAGGTCGCCCGCACATGCGACAGCGTCGTCACCGCGACCTGGTCCCGCCGCCCGCTGCTGCACCTGCCGGATGTCCGGCCGGGCTCGCACATCACCTCGCTGGGAGCGGACGAACCGGGCAAGGCGGAACTAGACGCCCGGCTGCTGCGGCACGCGCGCGTGATCGTGGACGACCTCGACCTGGCCATGACGTCCGGCGCACTGGGCACTGCGGGCCTCGGCCGGGAGGACGCCGCAGCCGTCCTGGGCCGGATCATCGACGGGACCGTCCCGGTGCGCACCGAGGCCGGGCAGGTGACCGTCTACACCCCGGTCGGTCTGCCCTGGCAGGATCTCGCGCTCTCCTGGGCCGCCTATCAGGCAGCGCTGCGGGACGGGGTCGGCGCCGGCTTCCGCTTCCCCGCGCGGCCGGAGGACGAGGGCGGCACATGAGCACGACTCCGACCGCCCCTCGAACGGGCCCTCTCGCCGGACTGGCACCGGCCGACGTCACGCCTTCGGAGGTTCCCCCGCTCGCCCTGTACCAGAGCCCGTGGACGATCGCGCTGGCGATCGCCTTCGCGTTCCGCGGTGCCGGGACGTATGTCATCGACGACATCGACAACGCCGGGGTCGCCCGCGGCAAGGAGCAGCGGCCGGATTTCCACGCCGTACGCAAAGAAGTGCTGAGCAAGAAGGGCTGGACCAACTGCCGTCCCCTGGGCGCCTTCTGTCCCGACGGACTGCTCTTCGCGAACCTCGCGCGCGCGGACTACACGGCGCTGGACCGCAGGGTGCCGCTCGCCGTGCTGGCCCGGCACCGTTCCACGACCGTCGAACGGCTCGTCCGTGAGACCTCCCGCAGGCACGGAATGTGGAGCCTGGCGGGACCGGACCGGGCGATCACCGCCGTGCCCATGCGGGACGCGGCGGCCGGTTTGCGCGACATCATCGCCAAGCACGAACAAGCCGTCCTGCGGACCCTGGCCCGGCCCCGGGACCACGAGCCGGCCCTGCGCAGACTGCGCCACCTCATGCCGGAACCCCGGCCGGAGGGCAGCCTGCTGGACTACTTCCGGCAGTGCCTGCGCCGCGGCCTGGAGCTCGTGGACAGCGACGCCCCCGTCCTGTCCGCGGCCCGCGATCTGATCCCGCCCGACGGGGGCCGGCTGCTGCCCCGCTTCCTCGACGGCGACCCCGAGGCCGTCGACGTCTACAACACGGCAGCGGCGATCCAGGGCAGCAGGCCGATCGACACCGACCACCCGCTCCCCTACTACACGGTCGGGCTCTCCGACGGTGTGCGCGCCGACCTGACCCGGGCGACGCGACCGGCCCGGGACCAGGTCATCGCCCCCAAGATCCTCGTCCTGGAGCGGGCCGCCGGGATGGCCCTGCCACGGACGACGGCGGCCCGGAGCACGATCCTGGCCCGCGAGCACGCCTACCGCGGGCTCGCCTGCGGCTCCAGCCAGGTGTTCTTCGACACCGACTGGCTGGAGTCCCTCGGCTCCTGCCGGACGGAGGTCCACGTGGACGAGCTCTTCCAGCCTCTGGTCGGACGCCGACGGACCATGCCTCTCGGTGGACTGGCGGCCGAACTGGTGCACCAGGACGCGGCCCAAGAAGAGGACCACCAGCAGGACCCGGCCCGGCAGTGGACACGCTGGGCGCTCCACGAGACCCTGACGGACCTGCGCACCTGGCACTACCCGGTGCTCACCTACGCCGTCGCCGGAGACGGGTGGCTGGAGCGGCTCAGGCTGCGCTCCTACACCGAGTACCGCACCAGCCCCCCGAATGTCCGTCCCCTTCCGGAAACGAAGAGGAGTGTCAATGGACGTCATGACGGCCGTACTGACCCGCCGCAGTGAACACGTCCTTGCCGAACCCGCCCCGAACGACGAGGAGTTCGCCTACCTGCTGCGGGCGGCCGCCACGGCGCCCGACCACGGCAAGCTCCGCCCCTGGCGGTGGATCCTGGTACGCGGCGAGGGACGCGCGGCGCTGGGCCGCTGCTTCGCCGACGACTGCGCCGCGCCCGGGTCCCGGCCGGACCGTACCGAGGCCAAGGCGCGCCGGGCACCGCTCCTCGCCACACTGGTGTTCGCCCCGGCCACCGGTCACCGCATCCCCGAGTGGGAACAACTGGCCGCCACCAGCGCCATGACCAGTTCCCTGATGCTCCTGCTGCACGCCCGGGGCTTCGGGAGCATCTGGCGCACCGGCAAGTTCACCGAGTCCGCGCAGGTCCGCCGGCTCCTCGGCCTGCGGCAGGACGAGCGTCTGCTGGGATGGCTGTACATCGGTACGCCCGGGGAGTCACCGCAGCACAGGCGCCGGGTGCTCGACGACGTCACCGACCGGATCTCCGTGTTCGCCCCGGAACTGGTGACCTCGTGAGCCGCTGACCGGCTGCCTGCCTCACCCCAGGGTGAGCAGCACCGTCGCCACCCCCGCCCCCAGCAGCCCCAGCGCCTGACGCCGGCTGATCCGCTCGTGCAGCAGGGCGAGGCCGAGGATGACGGGCAGGGCCGGGTAGAGGGACGCGAGGACGACGGCGACAGCGAGCAACTGGCGCTGCGCGGCGAGGAGGTAGAGCACGAGGCCGAGGGCCGCGCCGGCCCCGATGAGGAGGGCCTGGAGGCAGCGGCCCGGCGGCAGCCTCAGCCGGCGGGCGTGGCGGGCGGCGTCCGGCAGGAGGACGAGGACCGCGGCGACCCGGCCCGCGGCGACGGGCCACAGACCGCTCGCGGGATCCGCCTGCCCGAGGGCGAGGTACTGCACGGCCACGCCCGCACTGGCGAGCAGTCCGTCCGTCGTCCCCCTGCCCGCGCCGCCCCTGCCTCCGGAGACGAACCACAGCGCGGGGACGGTCACGGCGATGCCCAGCCAGGCCACGGCCCCCGGACGGTCGCCGAGGACGAGTACCCCGCACAGCACCGACAGCGCGACACCGGTGACGGCGCTCACGGGCACGACGACGCTCATCGCACCGCGGCTCAGCCCGCGGTTGAGGAACCGCATGGCGACGCCGCTGCCGACGCCGGACAGCGCGCCCCACAGCAGGTCGGCGGTGTGGACGGCGCCGGCGGGCACGAGGAGCGCGGCGGCACAGGCGAGCAGCAGCCCGCCGAGCTGGCCGAGGAAGGTGACGGCGGCGTGGTGGATGTGCCGGGACAACAGGCCGCCGGCGAAGTCGACGACGCCGTAGCAGACGGCCGAGGCAAGTGCGAGAAGGGCACCCATTCGATCAGGGGTGCCCCGGGACGAGGGTCCGATGCGTCAGCGGACCTGGCTGACGCTCAGGCAGCCGAGGCGGACCGCGGGACCGCGGCGGCCCACTCCAGGACGAGCCGCTGGTACTCCTCGCGCTGCTCGACGCTCAGTGTCCCGCCCGACCGGCGCCACAGGGCCCGGATCTCCTCGTTGACCTCGTCAGCCGTTCGCTGGGAAGAGGATTCAACAGTGGTGGACATGCTGTGAAGCATACGTCGCCGGAGGTGAAGACGATGTGAGTAATCGTGAGCTAAACGGTCATTCCGGACAGTGTTGCTGATCACGTCCATCTCCCAGTAAACGTGAGCCTGTTCACGCTTCGGCCGATCCCAGCACCAGCACCTTGATGGCCAGGACGGCCGCGCCGCGCGCCCAGTCGTGAAAATCGGACACCCTCGTCTCCAGTTCGACCGGGGCGGCCAGGGGGTGCCGGTTGTCGCGGACGGTGTCCTCGACCGCCTTGCCGGCCACGTCCATGAGCCCGACCCCCTCCCCCGCGAGCAGGATCTTCTGCGGCATCACGAAGTTGGAGATCTGCGCGACGAGCGTGCCCAGCGCCCGGGCCGCCTCGTCGACGACCCGGGCGGGCATCGGGTCCCCGGCGGCGGCGGCCGCGAGGATCTCCTCGTACGTCCGGTCGCGGCCGGTGGCGGCCTGGACCTGGTAGCGGATGTTGGGGATGGTCAGCAGCGAGACGGCACTGCCGCGCCGGCCGTCCGGGGTGAGCGGACCGCTCGGGTCCACGATCCAGTGGCGGCCGAAGCCGCGGTCCTCCTCGGCGCAGGGCACCCGCTTGCCGCCCAGGACCAGTCCGTAGCCGATGCCGGCGCCGATGGTGAGGACGACGAAGCGGTCCAGGCCGCGTCCGGCACCGAACCAGGTCTCGGCCTCGACCAGGGCGGCGACGTCGTTCTCCACGACCACGGGCAGCCCGGTGCGCTCCTCGACGAGTTCGGCCAGGGGGACGTCCCGCCACAGCAGGAAGGGGGACTCGCCGACGACGGCGCGGTCCTGGACGAAACCGCCGACCCCGATGCCGATCCCGGCGAGCCGGGGGTGGTCGCGGATCAGCTCGGCGGTCATCTCCCCGAGCACATCGGCGACTTCGGCCGGGTCGTGGGTGGTGAGCGAACGGTCGTGGCGGGCGACGATGTCGCTTCTGAGCGTGGTGACGACGCCGTAGACGGTGTCCTCGGTGATCTTGAAGCCGAGAAAGGACCAGGAGTCGGCGACGACGTCCAGCGGTGTCGAGGGGCGACCCTGACGCGCCTCCGCCGGCACCCCCGCCTCGGCCACCTCGATCAGCAGGCCGGACTCGATCAGCGGCTTCGTCAGCCGGGTGAGGCTGCCGGCCGACAGCCCCAGCCTGCGGGCGAGTTCGGTGCGCGACAGCGGGCCGTGCACGAGCACCTCGATCGCCACCGAGCGCTCACCCGGGCTCAGCGGCGGCCAGCTGGCGATGCCTGCGGTCATGTCGGTGCGACTCCCCTCGCCCTTTTCTTTCGCGCTGAAACCAACATGACCACTCTAAGACGATGGTGGTTCCTGCGAAAAGATGTTTGCACCCCTCTTGACGCAGCAATTGTTTCGCGCCAAAAGTAAGTCCCGCCAGAGGACGAGCCGCCGCAGCGAGGGAGTCTCCCGATGACCATCGCCTCCAGCAGCCCTCCGTCGCGTCTGCCCGTGGGCGGCGCGGCGGAGGCCCGCAGCAAGACCAGGACACGACGGAACGAGGTGGGCGAGAACCGGGGTGACGGACGACTGGCCGCGGTCTTCATCGCGCCGGCGCTGCTCGGCTTCGTGGTCTTCCTGCTCTGGCCGACGCTCCGGGGCATCTACCTGAGCTTCACCCGCTTCAACCTGCTGACGCCGGCGGAGTGGGTGGGCCTGGACAACTACGTCCGCATGGTCAACGACCCCATCTTCTGGGACTCCCTGTGGGTCACCGTCGAGTACGTCGTCATCAACATCGGTGTGCAGACGGTCGCGGCGCTCGCCATCGCCGTCCTCCTCCAGCGGCTGACGCAGTCGGCGATGCTGCGCGGCATCGTGCTCACGCCGTACCTGATGTCGAACGTCGTCGCCGGCCTCGTCTGGCTCTGGATCCTCGACACCCAGCTCGGCATCGGCAACGAGATCATCAGCGCCGTCGGCGTCGACCGCATCCCGTTCCTCGCCGACGAGACGTGGGCGATCCCGACGATCGCGCTCATCAACGTGTGGCGGCACGTCGGGTACACCGCGCTGCTGCTGTTCGCCGGTCTCCAGGCGATCCCGGGCGACATGTACGAGGCGGCCCGGGTGGACGGCGCGAGCGAGTGGCGGATGTTCTGGCGGATCACCATGCCGCTGCTGCGGCCGGTGCTCGCGGTCGTGCTGATCATGACCGTGATCGGGTCGTTCCAGGTGTTCGACACCGTGGCCGTGACCACCGCGGGCGGCCCTGCGAACGCGACCAACGTGCTCCAGTACTACATCTACGGCTCCGCCTTCGGGCGCTTCCAGTTCGGTTACGCCTCGGCCATGTCCGTCGCCCTGCTGGTCGTGCTGAGCGCGATCACCGTCCTCCAGTACCGGCTCACCCGGGCCGGCCGGACCGACCTCGGCTGAGGAGAGGGAGACACCGCAATGGCTGCCGTGACGACAACGACACCGACCCTGCGACCGGTCCGGCGCAGGTTCCCCTTCGGGCGGGCCGCCGCCTGGACCGTGATGGGGCTGATCGTCCTCATCACCCTGCTGCCGTTCTACTGGATCCTGCGCACCGCGCTGTCCACCAACGCGGGACTCAACGCGGATCCGACCAACCCCCTGCCCGTGGACCTCACCACGAGCGGCTTCGAACGGGCCCTGGGCATGCAGTCGGCCGAGGAGGCCGTCGCGCAGGGCGGCGCGGGCGGCGGGCTCGACTTCTGGCGCTATCTGCTCAACTCGGTGCTCGTCTCCACCCTGATCACCGGCTGTCAGATCTTCTTCTCCGCGATGGCGGCGTACGCCTTCTCCCGGCTGCGCTGGCGCGGGAGGGACAAGGTGTTCGGCCTCTTCCTGGCCGGGATGATGGTGCCCGCCATCTTCACGCTGCTGCCGAACTTCGTGCTCATCAAGCAACTGCACCTGGTGGACACGCTCCTCGGCATCGCACTGCCCACCATGTTCATGACGCCGTTCGCGGTGTTCTTCCTGCGGCAGTTCTTCATGAACATCCCCCAGGAGGTGGAGGAAGCCGCGCTGCTGGACGGCGCCGGGAAGATCAAGATCTTCTTCCGGGTGGTGCTGCCGATGGCGTCCACGCCGATCGTCACGCTGGGCGTGCTGACGTACATCACCTCCTGGAACGACTACTTCTGGCCGCTGATGGTCTCCTACAGCGACAGCTCGCGCGTGCTGACCGTGGCGCTGGCGATCTTCCGGGCGCAGACCCCGGCGACCGGCGTCGACTGGTCCGGGCTCATGGCCGCGACGCTGATCGCCGCGCTGCCGATGCTGGTGCTGTTCGCCTGCTTCGCGCGCCGCATCGTCAGCTCCATCGGCTTCACCGGGATCAAGTAGAGGGACTGTGATGCGAATTCGTATGCGTACGCTCGTCGCGGCGACCGGAGCGCTGGCGCTGTCCCTGGTCAGCGGATGCGCGCAGCAAGGCGCCGCCGGGTCCTCCCCGAACACGGTCACGTACTGGCTGTGGGACGCCAACCAGCTGCCCGCCTACCAGGCCTGTGCCAAGGGGTTCGAGAAGGAGAACCCCGGACTGAACGTCAGGATCACCCAGTTGGGCTGGAGCGACTACTGGACCAAGCTCACCGCCGGGTTCATCGCGGGCACCCAGCCGGACGTCTTCACCGACCACATCCAGAACTTCGGCCAGTACGCCGACCTGAAGGTCCTCGAACCGCTCGACGACCTCGGCATCAAGGACTCCGACTACCAGCCCGGCCTCGCCGCCAACTGGATCGGCAAGGACGGCCACCGGTACGGCGCCCCCAAGGACTGGGACACCGTGGCGCTGTTCTACAACTCGAAGATGACGAAGGAGGCAGGCCTCACCGCCGAGCAGCTGAACAGCCTCTCGTGGAACCCGCAGGACGGCGGCACCTTCGAGAAGGCCATCGCCCACCTCACGATCGACAGGAACGGCAAGCGGGGCGACGAGCCGGGCTTCGACAAGAACAACGTCAAGGTGTACGGCCTGGCCACCAACGGCGGCGGCTTCGGCGACGGCCAGACCCAGTGGAGCAACTTCGCCGCCTCCGCCGGGTGGAGCTACCTGGACAAGCCGCGCTGGGGCACGAAGTACCAGTACGACAGCAAGACCTTCCAGTCGGTCATCAAGTGGTACTTCGGCCTGGCGAAGAAGGGCTACATGCCGCCGCTGTCGGACTACAACGTGCAGTCCAACCAGGCGAACACCCAGGTCGCGGCGGGCAAGGCCGCCACCGCATTCGACGGGGCCTGGATGATCTCCACGTACGCCGGCTTCAAGGGCCGGGACATCAAGACCGCCCTGACGCCGGTCGGCCCGACCGGCAGGCGCGCCACCATGATGAACGGTCTCGCCGACTCCGTCACCAAGGCCTCCAAGAACAAGGCGGGCGCCAAGAAGTGGGTGAAGTATCTGGCCTCGGACGAGTGCCAGAAGGTCGTCGGCCGTTACGGCGTCGTCTTCCCCGCGACGAAGGCCGGGACCGAGGCCGCCGTCGCCGCGTACCGGAAGAAGGGCATCGACGTCTCGTCGTTCACCGAACCGGTGGCCGACAAGAAGAACTTCCGGACCTTCTCGTACCCGATCGCCAGCTACTCGGCGGACATGACGGCGCTCATGTCGCCGGCGATGGAGGACATCTACGGCAACGGAAAGCCGGTCAGCAGCCTCGACGAGACCAACGAACAGATCAACCGGATCCTCTCTCAGTGATCCCCCGACCAGTGAAGGGCACGCCTTACATGACGTTCTCCATCGGCATCGTCGGCGCCGGACAGTTCTCGGGACAGTTCGCCACGCTGTTCCAGGCCCACCCCGGCGTCAACGACGTCTACGTCACCGACCTGCTGCCCGAGAGGGCCGAGCAACTCGCCTCCGCCCAGGGACTGGCGGGCACCTTCCCGTCGTACCAGGCCATGCTGGAATCGGAGGACGTCGACGCCGTCGCGATCTTCACCCAGCGCTGGACGCACGGGCCGCTGGTGCTCCAGGGCCTGGGCGCCGGCAAGCACGTGTACTCCGCGGTCCCCATGGCGATCAGCACGGAGGAGATCGCGGCGATCATCGACGCCGTCAAGGCCACCGGGCTGACGTACATGATGGGCGAGACCAGCGAGTACAACCCGGCGACGGTCCACGCCCGCAACCAGATCGCCGAGGGCGCCTTCGGGCGGCTGTTCTACGCCGAGGGCGACTACGTCCACGACATGGACCTGGGGTTCTACGAGGCCTACCAGTACAGCGGCGGCGAGAACTGGAAGGCCACCGCCAGCTATCCCCCGCTGCTCTACCCGACGCACGCGGTCGGCGGGGTGCTGGGCGCCTGGAGGACGCACGCGGTCAGCGTGTCGGCGATCGGTGTCGTCGACGACCGGGGCGACGGTGTCTTCGACAAGGAGGTCAGCCAGTTCGGCAACGACTTCTCCAACGCCACCGCGCTGTTCGAGGTGGCGGGCGGCGGCTCGTTCCGGACGAACGAGTTCCGGCGGGTGGGCTACCCCTCGCACATACGGGAGTCCCGCTTCCGCTTCTTCGGCACCGAGGCGAGCATGGAGCAGCTCGCCACGGTCGCCCTGTGGCAGGACAAGCAGGGGGTGAAGGACATCAGCGAGCTGCTGGAGCCCAAGCCCACCATGTCTCCCGACGACCCGTCGCTCCAGCACATCGCGCCTGAGCTGCGGGCGGCCTTCACGTCCGGGTCGGCTCCCGTGCACGACCGTGCGCGGCTGCCGAGGGAGTTCGACAACCTCCACAACGGCCACGAGGGCAGCCACCACTTCCTGGTGGACGACTTCGTGACCGCCGTCAACACGCGCACCCTGCCGTCGGTGAACGCGTGGGTGGCCGCCCGCTACACCCTGCCGGGCATCATCGCGCACGAGTCCGCGCGGCAGGGTGGGGTGCGGCTGGAGATCCCGGACTTCGGGGACGCGCCCCTGTAGGGGCGTCGTGCGAGCCGGGTGCCTGGGATCAGGTGCCCGGCTTGCGGCCGTACACGAAGACGTCGTCGCCCTTCTTCAGCAGCGACCAGTACTTCTTCGCGTCGGTCTTGGTCATGTTGACGCAGCCGTGCGAGCCCGGCGGGTTCCACATGCTGACGCCGACCGAGTGGAAGGCCTGGCCGCCGTCGAAGAACTGGCTGTAGGGCATCGGCACGTCGTAGATCGACGAGACGTGATCGATGTCCCGCCAGTAGATCTTCTTCAGGCCGGTGCGGGTCTCGTAGCCGTCGCGGCCCGTGCGGACGGGGACGGGGCCGTAGACGAGCTTCTTGCCGTCCTGGATCCAGCTCAGCTGGAGGCTCAGGTTCACGCAGGCGATCCGGCCCTTGTTGACCGGGCACTTGCCGTCCTTGTTGGGGTTGTTCCCGACGGCCTTCTGCTTCTGCATCAGGTCCATCACGCCCCAGGTGACGGACCCGGCGTAGCCGGCGTTCGGGGAGATGCCGTGCTTGGTCTGGAAGGCCTGGATCGCCTTGCAGTCGGCGGCGGACTGCTTGCCGTCGACCGGACGGCCCAGGAACTTCTCCACCTGCTTCTGGTACGGCCCGGTCTTCGTGGTGCAGCTCGCCGCCGCGGCCGGACTGGCACCGAGTGCGAGTGTGAGCGGGGCCACCAGTGCGGTGATCCCGAGTGCGACGGCGCCCCGTCTGCGTACGTCCCCCATGGTTGGTCATGCCCTTTCGGAAGTGGTCGGTGGTCTGCGATCCCTGCCAGCTAGACGGGCGAGCGCCGAGTCCGGTTGTGCGGTCGGCGCGGCTGCGACGGAACAGTGACATTTCCCACCGGCGCGTGACAGGCCATATAGATGCACAACGGGCATTCCGGACAAGAGGCGTTCCGGGGTCGGGTGCCTCACCGGTAGCCGGTCGTGTCGGCCGGCCCGCCCGCGTCCTGCACCTCGACGAGGTAGCGCCAGGCGTCCGGACGGCTGCCGTCGAGGTCGGTGAAGCCGTACACCTGGGCGAGGCCCCCACTGGAGAGGGACCGGCCGTTCCAGCGCGCCACGTCCGGGTCGGCGGCGAGCGCGGCCACCGCCCGGCCCACGTAGCGCGGGGTCTCCGAGATGGCGAAGTGGGGGACGCGCTCCAGGGCGTCGCGCCAGTTGTCCTCCCGTACCCCGAAGTGGTCGAGCATCATCTCCGAGCGCAGCCAGCCGGGGGTGAGGGCGACGGCGGTGGCACCGCGCGGGCCGAGCTCGTGGCCGAGGGCGAAGGCCATGCGCAGGACGGAGGCCTTGGCGAGGTCGTAGAAGAAGTTCACGCGGTAGTTGTCGGCGTTGTAGTCGGCGGTTCCGTCCGTGACCTCGACGACCAGGCCGCCGGGGTGGCGCAGCAGCAGGGGCAGGGCGTGGTGGCTGGTGATCGCGTGCGTCTCGACCGCGAGCCTGAGCAGGCGCAGGCCGTTGTCGAGGTCGTGCTCCCAGAGCGGCGTCTCCCACTCGAAGAGGTTCTCACCGCCCCAGATGTCGTTGACCAGGACGTCGAGGCGGCCCTGCTCGTCGGCGATCCGGTCCACCAGAGCGCGCACCTGCACCGGGTCGAGGTGGTCGGTGGGTACGGCGATGCCCTGCCCGCCGGCCTCGGTGACCAGGTCGGCGGTGTCCTCGATGGTCTCGGACCGGTCGTACTCCGAGCGGCGGGCGCGGGTGGTGCGTCCGGTGACGTAGACGGTCGCGCCCGCCGCGCCGAGCTCCACCGCCATCCCCCGTCCGGCGCCCCGGGTCGCTCCGGCGACCAGTGCGACCTTGCCCTTCAGCGGAGCTGACATGTCCGTCCTCCCGAGACCGTGGCTGCTTGTCGCCTCCAGGGTTACGGGTAAGCCGGACATCTCCTGTCGCCTTTTACCGGCGACACGCGGTCAGTGCCCCCGGGCGATCCACTCCTGGAGGTGCGGGGCTTCCGCGCCGATGGTCGTGGAGTCTCCGTGGCCGGTGCGGACCGTCGTCCCGGGCGGCAGCGTGAGGAGGCGGTCGCGGATCGAGTCGATGATCGTCGGGAAGTGCGAGAAGGACCGGCCGGTGGCGCCGGGGCCGCCCTGGAAGAGCGTGTCCCCGGTGAAGACGGTGGCGAGCCCGGGGTCGTACAGGCACACCGCGCCGGGCGCGTGCCCCGGGGTGTGCAGGACCCTCAGGTCGGCACCGCCGGCCTCGATCACCTGGCCGTCGACCAGCCAGGCGTCGGGCTCGCGGTCCGGGTGGGTCTGCTTCCACAGCGGCAGGTCGTCATGGTGCAGCCAGATGGTGGCCCCGGTGCGCTCGGCGAGGGCGGGGGCGGCGTCGATGTGGTCGTTGTGGGCATGGGTGCACACGATGGCCGTGAGCCGGCGGTCCCCGACGGCCCGGGCGATGGCGTCGGCGTCGTGGGCGGCGTCGATGACGATCGCCTCGTGGTCGTCGCCGACGATCCAGACGTTGTTGTCGACGTCCCAGGTTCCGCCGTCGAGGCTGAACTGGCCGGAGGTGACGAGGTGTTCGACGCGCGGGGTCATCACAGCACCACCACCGAGCGCAGCACGTCGCCGTGGTGCATCCGCTCGAACGCCTTCTCCACCTCGTCGAGCTGGATGGTCTCGGTGACGAACGCCCCGAGGTCCAGGCGCCCTTGCAGGTGCAGGTCGATCAGCATGGGGAAGTCGCGGGAGGGCAGGCAGTCGCCGTACCACGACGACTTCAGCGCCCCGCCGCGCCCGAACACGTCCAGCAGCGGCAGTTCGAGTTTCATCTCGGGGGTGGGCACGCCGACCAGGACGACCGTGCCGGCGAGGTCACGGGCGTAGAAGGCCTGCTTGTACGTCTCCGGGCGGCCGACGGCCTCGATGACGACGTCGGCGCCGAAGCCGCCGGTGAGTTCGCGGATCGCCTCGACCGGGTCGGTCTCGCGCGAGTTGACGGTGTGGGTGGCGCCCATGGTCCGGGCCGTCTGAAGCTTGCGGTCGTCGATGTCGACGGCGATGATTTTCGCCGCTCCGGCGAGGTGCGAGCCCGCGACGGCCGCGTCGCCGACGCCGCCGCAGCCGATGACGGCGACCGTGTCGCCCCGCCCGACGTTTCCGGTGTTGATCGCGGCGCCGATGCCGGCCATGACGCCGCAGCCGAGCAGCCCGGCCACCTGCGGGGCGACGGCCGGGTCGACCTTGGTGCACTGCCCGGCGGCGACGAGGGTCTTCTCGGCGAAGGCACCGATGCCTAGGGCCGGGGACAGCTCCTGACCGGTCGCGGCGAGGGTCATCTTCTGCCGCGCGTTGTGGGTGTCGAAGCAGTACCAGGGCCGGCCGCGCAGACAGGCCCGGCATGTCCCGCACACCGCACGCCAGTTGAGGATCACGAAGTCCCCGGGTGCGACGTCGGTGACGCCGTCGCCGACCGCCTCGACCACGCCCGCGGCCTCGTGGCCGAGCAGGAAGGGGAAGTCGTCGCTGATGCCGCCCTGCTTGTAGTGCAGATCGGTGTGGCACACCCCGCAGGCCTGGACGCGCACGACCGCCTCCCCCGGGCCGGGATCGGGCACGACGATCGTCTCGATCCGTACCGGCTCGTCCTTGCCGGGTGCGATCACACCGCGTACTTCCTGCGCCATGCTGACTCCTTCGTCGGCCGGGATGCCTTCCTTTCCGACCCTACGCGCGACTGATCGGCAAGGGATGCGGATCGGCCACCCGCGGCGCCGTATCACCAGCTCACACGCTGCCCGAAAACGCCGGGCACCGCACCCGGCGGCCCCCGTAACCTGACAGCTCCGCCCCACGCCGAAGGAGCGACGTGAGCATCGCAGAGACCGACCCCGGCACGCCCGCCTGGCGGCTGCTCCTCGCCTACGTACGGCCGCACCGCCGGTCCCTGTTCGCCGGTGCGGTGCTCTCGCTGGTCACCGGGGCGACCGGGCTGATGCTGCCGCTGGTGGCGCAGGACCTGATCGACGATCTGGCGCACGACCGGGCCATCACCGGCGCGCTGCTGGCCATGTCGGCCCTGGTCGTGGCCAACGCGGCGCTGGGCGCGCTGGGTTCGTACGTGTTGCAGCGCACCGCCGAGTCGGTGGTGCTCGGCGCGCGGCGCGCCCTGTCGTCGTATCTGCTGCGGCTGCGGATCACGGCCGTGGACCGCAGCGAACCCGGCGACCTGATGGCCCGCATCACCTCGGACACCACCCTGCTGCGCGAGGTGACCACCGACTCGCTGGTCGGGCTGGGCACGGGCGGTCTCACGCTCGTCGCGACGGTGGTGATGATGGGCTTGGTGGACGCCGTGCTGCTGGGCGTCACCCTCGCCGTGATCCTGGGCGCGGGCGTGATCCTCGGCGTGATCGTGCCGCGCATCAACAAGGCGAGCCGGCAGGCGCAGGACGCGGTGGGTGTCATGGGTGCCTCGCTGGAGCGGATCCTGGGCGCCCTGCGCACGGTCAAGGCGTCCGGTGCCGAGCACCGGGAGGAGCGCACACTGCACGAGGCGGCGCAGGAGTCGTGGCGGCAGAGCGTGCGGGCCGCCAAGTGGTCGGCGGCCGCGGGCAACACGGCGGGACTGGCCATGCAGATCGCCTTCATCACGGTGCTCGCCGTGGGTGGCGCGCGCGTGGCGACCGGCGCCGTCGACGTGGGCACGCTCGTCGCGTTCCTGCTGTTCGTCTTCTACCTGATGTCGCCGATACAGCAGGTCGTCGGCGCCGTCACGCAGTACCAGACGGGCACCGCGGCCCTCACCCGCATCCAGGAGGCGCTGCGTCTGCCCGCCGAGCCGGCGGCCGCTGCCGCCCCGCTCCCCTCCCCCGGCGCGCGGCCCGCCGCCCTCGCCTTCGACGATGTCCGCTTCCGGTACGCCGACGATTCGCCGTACGTCCACCACGGTGTGACGTTCGCCGTGCCCGCGCAGGGCATGACGGCGTTCGTGGGCCCGTCCGGCGCCGGCAAGACCACCGTCTTCTCGCTGATCGAGCGGTTCTACGATCCGGACTCCGGGGTGATCACGCTCGACGGACGCGACCTCGCCGACTGGGAGCTGCCCCAACTGCGCGCCGCGATCGGCTACGTGGAGCAGGACGCGCCGGTCCTGTCGGGCTCCCTGCGGGACAACCTGCTGCTGGGCAATCCGGAGGCGGACGACGACGCCCTCGCGCGGGTGCTCAAGACGACCCGTCTCGACGGCCTGGTCGCCCGGCTGCCCGGCGGCCTCGACACACTCGTGGGGCATCGGGGCACCAAGCTGTCGGGCGGTGAGCGCCAGCGTGTCGCCATCGCCCGGGCGCTGCTGCGCCGCCCCCGGCTGCTGCTGCTCGACGAGGCGACCTCGCAGTTGGACGCGGTCAACGAGGCGGCGCTGCGCGACACCGTCGCGGACGTGGCCCGTACGACCACGGTCCTCGTGGTGGCGCACCGGCTGTCCACGGTGACGATGGCCGACCGGATCGTGGTGATGGACGCGGGCCGTGTCCGGGCGGTCGGCACCCACCGCGAGCTCGTGACCGCCGACCCGCTCTACGCGGAGCTGGCGGCGACCCAGTTCCTGGCCGCGGCGGACTGAGCCGGCGGGCGGGCATGCGAGGGCCGCGTGTGTGCGGCTGCGCTTGCCTAGCCCGGCGGACGGGAGGAGGCTCGACAGGAGAGGCCCCTCGCGGCCCGCTCCGACCGGGTCGCGGCCCTTCGAAGGAGATCATCATGGGAACCGCGGCAGACCCCGCCTTCGACAGAGAGACACTGCGCCAGGCTCTGGAGGGACAGAACCCGGAGATTCTGCTCTCGCTCTACGCGGACGACGCGGAGTTCCGCATCGTCGACCACACGACCCAGCCCAGCCACCCCAAGGTCCTGCACGGCCGGGACGAGATCAGCCGGATGCTGGAAGACGTCTACAGCCGCGACATGACGCACAAGCTGGAGCGGTGCGTCATCCAGGGCGACGAGGCCGCCTACAGCGAGAGCTGCGAGTACGCGGACGGTGTGCGCGTCCTGTCCGAGTCGATGATCTCGCTGCGGGACGGCAAGATCGCCGAACAGACCCTGGTCCAGGCCTGGGACGAATAGGCTGCCCGGGGCGTGATCAGCGCATCCACGCGCTGTACGACATGACGTCGCCCTTCTTGACGCCGTACTCGGGTTCGGCGGTGGAGAAGGTGCTCTCCAGGCCGAGGACGGCGCCGGTGACCGGGTCCATGACCAGCATGTGGTGGGCGCCGGGGCCGTCGTACACGTACGCCTGACCGGGTCGCCCGAGGCGGTCGGTCACCTGGCCGACGGGCCGCAGTCCCTCGGCGCCGGCCAGGAGGCGGGCGAGCGCCGCGGTCTCCCGGGCGCCGAGGGTCCAGTGGTCGAGCAGCACCTCGACGGCGTCCAGCAGTTGGGGCGTGGTCAGCGGAGTGTCAGAGTACTGAGCCTCCGTCAGGTAAGCGCGCAGCCGGGCGGGCTCGTGCGGTGGCGGGGACTGGGGCGGGGCGTCGCTCCAGCTCGGCGGATAGGTCTGGTCGCTGATGACGTGCCCGTCGTCGACGAGGTGCGGCTCACCGCCGGCGTCGGAGAGGACCGGGCGGCCCGGATGCCTCGGGTCGGTCGCCACGACGAGTTCCGTGTGACTGCCGTCGGCCCGCCAGCGCACGATGCGCTCTTCGGGCAGGGTGATCGGGGGCTTGTCCTCCGACATGCCCATGCTCCAGGACTGCACGTGCGTGCCCTTGCGCAGGCGGGGAGATCCGTCGACGGCAGCCTGTGCCGCGCGCTCGGCCAGCCGGTCCAGGGGCAGGGGTGTGGAGCCGGTCTGTACCACCAGCGGGCGGGGTGCGGCGGCTGCCGGTGTGGTGTTGGGGCCGCTCAGTACGAGGGTCAGCGCCAGGGCGGCGACCACGGCCGTGGCGATGAGTCCCCAGGCCAGCCGGGGCCGGCCCGTGCCGGGCACCAGCCGGTCCCGCAGCCGTCCGGAGGGCCGCTCACGCAGCAGCCGCTCCAGTCGGCGCTCGGCGCCGTGGTCCAGGGGGCCGTCGCCGAAGTGGGGCGCGTCGGACGGCACCGGGTTGGCACCGCGCAGCAGTTCGAGTTCGTCAGCCATGGCCGTGTTCCTTAGGGGCGGTGACGTGGGCGGCGGGGAGGGGACGCGGGGCCCGGGCATGGCGTCCGGTCGAAGGCGTGATCAGGGCGCGTGCGGCGCGTCGGGTCGTGGCCCGGGGCAGGACGCGTGCGGGGCGGCCGGTCATGGTCCAGGGCAGGACGCGTGCGGGGCGGCCGGTCATGATCCGCGGCAGAGCGCGTGCGGCCCGACCGGCCGCGGTCCTGGACACGGCGTGCGCGTCGAGGCCAGCGGCGGTCCCGGACCGGGCACGTGCGTCGCAACCGACCCCGATCCCGGTGCCGGTCCTGGTCCCGCACAGACGGTGTACGCCGCGACCGATACCGGTCCCGTACCCGGACCCGGCCAGGGACAGAAGGCGTGCCGGGCAACCGATCCCGACCCCGAACACCGCTCGTGCGGCGCGGCCGACCACCCCGGACAGGGCGTGTGCTCTACACGCGATCCCGTCCCTGGAGAGGACGTGCACGGCGGGGCCGGCCACAGGCCCGGACCCGACGCGTGCGGCGCAACCGATCCCGACCCCGAACACCGCTCGTGCGGCGCCGCCGACCACCCCGGACAGGGCGTGTGCTCTACACGCGATCCCGTCCCTGGAGAGGACGTGCACGGCGGGGCCGGCCACAGGCCCGGACACGACGCGTGCGGCGCAACCGATCCCGACCCCGAACACCGCTCGTGCGGCGCCGCCGACCACCCCGGACAGGGCGTGTGCTCTACACGCGATCCCGCCCCGGGAGAGGACGTGCACGGCGGGGCCGGCCACAGGCCCGGACACGACGCGTGCGGCGCAACCGATCCCGGACCCGGACAGCGCACGCGCGTCCGCTGCGCTGACGGGGCGCGCCCTCGGTGGACCGTCACCCGCCGCCGCCCCGGGCTCGGAGAGGACGTCGGTCATCGGCGATCCCCCTCGCCCAGTGAGTGTCCCGTGTCCGCCAAGTCCGCCGAGTCCGCCATGGCCGCGGGACGCATCCCGTCGATCTCGGCTCTGAGGCGGCGGCGAGCCCGGTGCAGCCGCATCGCTGCGGCCCGCCTGCCGCAGCCGAGGGTGATCGCGACCTCGTCGATGCCGAGTTCCTCCCAGGCCGTCAGGCGCAGCACCTCCTGGTCGGCCGCGGAGAGCCGGGCGAGTGCCTCGTGCACCCAGCCGCCGGGCGTGTCCGCCTCGGGGCCCACCGCGATGTGCCGTCCGTGCGCGGTGTCGTCGTTGCCGAGCCGGTCGACGAGCCGGCGGCGGCGTCCGTGGCCGCGCACCGCGTTGGCCAGGCAGTTGCGTGCCACGCCGTACAGCCAGGGCAGTGGAGAGGAGGGCAGGTCGGCCCGGCGCCGCCAGGCGACCGTGAACACCTCCGCCACCACTTCCTCCACCTCGCCGGCCCGCCCGTCCAGTCGCCGCGCGACATAGCGGCTGACCGCCCAGTAGTGCTCGCGATAGGCAGCGGCGAAGATCTCGTCGTTGCTCATGTCCCGTTCGTGTCCGGCACCTTCCCTGTCGTCACACCCGGTTCCGTGATTCTCGTCGCGTCAGGAGAGTGTGACCTCTACCTGGCCACGTCGTTCGCGTTCTTCGTCATCGGCGGCGTGATGGCGCTGTTCATGCGCGCCGAGCTCGCCCGGCCTGGTCTGCAGATCATGTCGAACGAGCAGTTCAACCAGGCGTTCACGATGCACGGCACGATCATGCTGCTGATGTTCGCGACGCCGCTGTTCGCCGGCTTCGCGAACTGGATCATGCCGCTGCAGATCGGCGCGCCGGACGTGGCCTTCCCCCGGCTGAACATGTTCGCCTACTGGCTGTACCTGTTCGGCTCGCTCATCGCGGTGGGCGGCTTCCTCACCCCGCAGGGCGCGGCCGACTTCGGCTGGTTCGCCTACAGCCCGCTCTCGGACGCGGTCCGCAGCCCGGGCATCGGCGCCGACATGTGGATCATGGGTCTGGCCTTCTCCGGCTTCGGCACCATCCTCGGCTCGGTCAACTTCATCACCACGATCATCTGCATGCGCGCCCCGGGCATGACGATGTTCCGCATGCCGATCTTCACCTGGAACGTGCTGCTGACCGGTGTGCTGGTCCTGCTCGCCTTCCCGGTCCTGGCCGCGGCCCTGTTCGCCCTGGAGGCGGACCGCAAGTTCGGTGCCCACGTCTTCGACTCCGCCAACGGCGGCGCGTTGCTGTGGCAACACCTCTTCTGGTTCTTCGGCCATCCAGAGGTGTACATCATCGCGCTACCGTTCTTCGGCATCATCTCCGAGGTCATTCCGGTCTTCTCCCGCAAGCCGATGTTCGGTTACACGGGTCTGATCGGCGCGACCATCGCGATCGCGGGTCTGTCCGTGACGGTGTGGGCGCACCACATGTACGTCACCGGCGGTGTGCTGCTGCCGTTCTTCTCCTTCATGACCTTCCTGATCGCGGTCCCGACCGGTGTGAAGTTCTTCAACTGGATCGGCACCATGTGGAAGGGCTCGCTGTCCTTCGAGACACCGATGCTGTGGGCCACCGGCTTCCTCATCACGTTCGTGTTCGGCGGGCTCACGGGCGTGCTGCTGGCCTCGCCGCCGATCGACTTCCACGTCTCCGACTCGTACTTCGTCGTCGCGCACTTCCACTACGTCATCTTCGGGACGGTCGTGTTCGCGATGTTCTCCGGCTTCCACTTCTGGTGGCCGAAGTTCACCGGCAAGATGCTCGACGAGCGCCTCGGCAAGATCACCTTCTGGACGCTGTTCATCGGCTTCCACGGCACGTTCCTCGTCCAGCACTGGCTGGGCACGGAGGGCATGCAGCGGCGGATCCCCGACTACCTGGCGGTGGAGGGCCTGACGACGCTGAACACGGTGTCGACGATCAGCTCGTTCCTGCTCGGCATGTCGATGCTGCCGTTCTTCTACAACGTCTGGAAGACGGCCAAGTACGGCGAGCGGGTCACGGCCGACGACCCGTGGGGCTACGGCCGCTCCCTGGAGTGGGCGACCTCCTGCCCGCCGCCCCGCCACAACTTCGTCGCCCTCCCCCGGATCCGTAGTGAGTCCCCGGCGTTCGACCTGCACCGTGCGGACGTCGCGGCGGCGGAGCGGGAGCTGATGCACCGATGAGCGCCATGGAAGGGCTGCCCGTTGACATGCGGGCGTTCCACAACGAGGTCGAGGGCCATCTGCTGGCCGCTGCCGCACGCGAGGAGGCCCGTGCGGCCGCCGCGTGCTTCGCCGCCCGGCTCGACCGGCTGCCGGAAGCCCAACGGGAGGAGGTGGAGCGGCTGTTCGCCGCGGAGCACCTCGCTCTCGCCCGGGCCTCGTGGCAGCGAACAGCGCGGCGCGGGCAGGAACTGCGGGGCGAGTACGAGGCGGTGTACCGCAGGCTCCGCGCACGGCTGCCGGCCGGTCTGCTGCTGGGATGCGCACTGCTGGTGGCAGCGGATCTCGTGGTGCTGGTGTCGATCCAGGGCTGTCAGGCCTCGTTGCCGGCGGGATTCCTCAGGACCTCGATCAGGCTGGCGTAACTGTCCTGTCCGTGTCCGGCGGCGCCGGCCTTCTGCATGGCGGCCTTCAGGAGCTCGGGCAGCGCGTTGTCGATGCCCCGGGCCGCCGCCGCGTGGATGAGGTGGTCGATGGCCGCGATCTGCACGTCGACGGTGGCGTCGTCGCCCGGGTAACGGCCGGCGTCCACCTGCGGCGCGTACGTGGTGAGGAAGCCCGCCACCGTGTTCAGCCAGCGGATCGCGACCGGGGTGAAGGCGGTGGCGGACATCCCCTCGGCGCCGACCAGCGCGGTGCCGTGCAGCCAGCCGGTCATGGTGGCCCACATCAGGCCGAGCAGCGCGGCGTCGTAGAGGGAGGCGAGGCCGAGGTCGGTGCCCAGGTGGAGGGGGTCGCCGAGGGTCGCCAGGGTGGAGCGATGGGTTTCGAAGACCTCCCGGGAGCCGCTGTAGAGGAACATCACGGCGGGGTCGCCGACGCCGGGCGGGGTGGTCATGATGGCGCCGTCGAGGTACCCGGCTCCGTGCGAGTGGGCCCACTTGACGGCCTCCTGGGCCTGCTCAGGGGATCCGGAGGTGAGGTTGACGAGGGTTCTGCCCGCCAGCTCGGCCGCCGCCGGGTCGAGGACGGTGTACAGCGCCTCGTAGTCCAGCACGCAGGCGATGGTCAGGGGCGAGGCGGCGATCGCCTCCTGGGGGGTGCCGGCCAGGTGGGCGCCGCGCTCGACGAGGGGGCGGGCCTTGTCCGGGGAACGGTTCCACACGGTGGTCGGGTGGCCCCGGTCCAGCAGCGCGGCGGCCAGTGCCGATCCCATCGAGCCCAGTCCGACGACGGTGACCGGCCGGCGGTGTCCTGCGTTCATGCCCAACTCCTCGTGGTGGTCCAGTAGATGACGTGTGATCACGTACGGCCACGTTCGCAGGGCACGAAGATCGGGAACAGTGACAGCAGTGACGGCCTTCACCAAATTCCTGCCATAGGCTGCGGAGCATGAGTGCCGGTTCTGTCGCCGTGGTCGTGACCGAGGAGATCGGGGTCCCCTCGTGGGATCTGTACGAACTGAGCATCCCGTGCACCGTGTTCGGCAAGCCGCAGCCCGATCTGGCCGATCCCTGGTACGACCTGCGACTGTGCGGGACCGGGGCCGAGCCGGCGGCGGGGGACGGTCACGGCCTGAGCCTGCGCACCCGCTACGGGCTGGACGACCTGGTCGGTGCCGACACGGTGATCGTGCCTTCGGTGCCCGACCCGTGCGTCGAGGAGGGCAGGCCGCTGCCGCGGGAGCTGATCGCCGCCCTGCGCCGGGCTCATGACGCGGGCGCCCGCATGGTCTCCCTGTGCACGGGTGCCTTCGCGCTCGCCGAGGCGGGGCTGCTCGACGGACGGCGCGCCACCGCCCACTGGATGCACACCCCACAGCTGGCCGCGCGTTACCCGAAGGTGCACGTCGACGCGTCGGTGCTGTACGTGGACGACGGTGACGTGCTCACCAGCGCCGGACTGACCGCAGGTCTCGACCTGTGTCTGCATCTGGTGCGGCGGGATCTCGGCGCGCACGTCGCCAACCAGCTGGCGCGCCGCATGGTGGTGCCCGCCCACCGGCCGGGCGGGCAGGCGCAGTTCATCGAGTTGCCCGTGCCGGCCGGCGACGACGACGGGCTGGCGCCCGTCCTGGCATGGGCGCGGGCCCACCTGGACCGGCCGCTGACCGTGGCCGACCTGGCGCGCCGGGCCGCGATGAGCCCGCGTACGTTCTACCGGCGGCTTCAGGCCGCCACCGGGACGACACCGCTCCAGTGGCTCCTCGACCAACGGCTCGGGCGCGCCCGGTCACTGCTGGAGTCGACGGACCTGCCCATCGAGAAGGTCGGGGAGCTGAGCGGCCTCGGCACGGCCAACAATCTCCGCCACCACTTCCTCAAGCACCTCGGGGTGTCGCCCGGCGACTACCGGAGGGCGTTTCCCGGAGCCCGGGCGAACGGATCGGGAGGTACGCGGGCCTGAGTCACCCCCGTGGGGTCCAGCCCGGGGGCCGCAGGATCCCCAGCAGTTGCCGGACCAGTTCCTCGACGACCTCGTCCAGCGTCGCGTCGACCCAGCCGGCGCTCCAGTCGTGCAGCAGGCCGTTGACGCTGCCGATGAAACCCGTCGCCGCGAGGCGGTAGTCGCGGGGCGCCGCCTCCCCGCGCGCGGCGGCCGCCTGGGCCTCGGCGCAGATGAGGTCGACCCAGCCGGCCCGGCGGGCGAGCCGCTGCTCCTCCAGGCGCGGGCTGACGCCGATGATCTCGACGAAGGTGATGCGGATCCGGCGCGGATCGGCGGCGACGTTCCCGGCGTAGGCGCGGAAGATGGCGGTCGCCCGCTCGACGAGCGGCAGGTCCGCCGCACCGGCCGCAGCCTCCAGCACCGCCGCCTCGGCCCAGTCGTTGACCTGGAGGTGCAGCGCCGCGAGCACGTCCTCCAGGGTGCGGAACTCCTCGTAGAACTGACGGGTGGACAGCCCGGCCGCCTCGCTGAGCGCCGCGACGGTGGTGGCGCGGAAGCCGGGGGTGTCGCCGAAGAGTTGGAGCGCGGCGTCCAGGAACCGCCGGCGCCGCTCGGCCTGCCGCTCCTCGGCGGTCTTCCCGCCGTAGCGGCCGGTCGGCGCTCTGAGTCTGCCCGGCACCGGCTCTCCCCCTGTCGCTCGAACACCCGTCTTCGCCCGCACACGATTTTGTCGTGGACGCGGTCTTGTGGAGAAGGCCACCCCTTCCTTACTTTGCAGTAAGTTGACTCTGAAAGTACGTGTGTTCAGATTCCTCACCCCACCCGCAGAGGAGGGATCAGCCATGCCCGTCTTCCGACGACGGCACCTGTGCTCCCTGACCGCCGCCCTCGCCCTGAGCGCCACCGTTCCCGCGACCGCCGCCCGCGCGGACACGCCCGACGCCTCCGCCGCACTGCGTCAGGTGCTGTTCGTGGGCAACAACTGGGAGGGCACCGCCGATGTCATCAAGTCCACCGGCGACTTCGCGAAGATAGGCCGGATCAACGTCGTTCCCGACAAGGACGAGCGGATGGCGGAGATCAACGCCGATCCGATCAGGTGGATCGCCTTCATGACGATCCGCAACACCGTCGGCGAGGGACACGACCAGTTCGTCGACGACATGTACTCCACCCCGGACGGGAAGTCGGTGGTCGTCTCCCGGCCCAGCTTCGCCGACGTCGTCTCGATCGACCTCGCCTCCGGGCGGATCAACTGGCGCTTCCCGGTGTCCGGTTTCCGCGCCGACCACATGGCCGTCTCCCCCGACGGCACACGGGTCGCCGTGTCGGCGTCCACCGGCAACACCGTGCACGTGCTGGACATCGTGACCGGCAAGCAGCTCGGCAAGGCACCCACCGGTGACAAGCCGCACGAGAACATCTTCACCAAGGACGGCAAGTACATCTACAACATGTCGATCGGCGACGTGAACACGCAGACCGACGCGCCCTGGCTGGACTGGACGAAGGGCGACCGCCGCATCACGGTCATCGACGCGACCACGTATCAGCAGGTCAAGGTCATCGACATGCGCCCGCGCCTGGACGCCGTCGGGCTGAAGGACTTCTCCGACGCGGTCCGGCCTGCGGTGTTCTCGCCGGACGAGTCGAAGCTGTACTTCCAGGTGTCGTTCTTCAACGGGTTCTTCGAGTACGACCTGGCCGGCGACAAGATCACCCGCACGAAGACCCTGCCGAAGAACCCGGCGACCAGCGACGACCGCACCACCTTCGTCAACGACTCACGCCACCACGGCCTTTCGATGAGCCCGGACGGCAGCAAGCTGTGCGTGGCGGGGACCATGGACGACTACGCCACGGTCGTCGACCGCAGCACCCTCCAGGAGGGTCCGCTCGTCACCGCCGCCAAGCCCTACTGGGCCACGGTCAGCGGTGACGGCAAGAGCTGCGTCGTCTCCGAGAGCGGCTCCGACCAGGTCACGGCCATCGACTTCGCCACCGGGAAGAAGACCGTGTCCGTGCCGGTCGGGGACCACCCGCAGCGCGTCCGGCTCGGTCATGTGCAGGCCGGCTGGACGAGCCCGTCCGCTAGTTGACCTCCTTCGCGGCCCACGTCCTCAGCTCGGAGCGGGCCGCGTTCAGCAGTTCCGCCGAGGGAGCCGCCGCCCCGTTGGTCACCAGCGCGTAGTGCAGGACGCCCGAGTCCGGCGCGGTGAGCAGCAGGCGGCGGCTTCCCGTGCCGCCGGGCTCCTGGGCCACGCCGACCGGGGTCGTCGAGGTGTACGCGGGCGGGGCGTGGACCGTGCCCAGGTCGGAGACGACCGTGGTGGAGGCGTTCGGGAAGCTCGCCGGCAGGTGCAGTTCGGTGGGCGCCGTGCTGCCGTTCGAGCGCCACAGCAGCAGCCCGTACTGTCCGGAACCCACCAGCTGCCGCACGTTCGGCAGCGAGTCCGGCACCGGGTTCCAGGTCAGGGTCGCGGAGCCGTCGCGGGAGCGGTCCTCGTAGGTGAAGCCGACGGTCGTGCCGGCCGTGGCGCTCGGGTAGAGGCGGTCCAGGAGCCGGGCGTCCTGGCGCAGCACCGGCTTGCCCGAGTCGTCGAGGCGTACGGCGGACAGGTCCTCGTCGTTCCAGGCGTCACCGGCGGTGAGCACCTTGTCGGGGTTGCCGTTCATCAGCTCGCGGTGGCGGCCGTTGTAGATGTCCCACTGCCACTGCGTCCCGGAGAGCACCGGCCCCGAGGCCGCCGGGTCGGACCACCAGTCGGACCCCTTCCGGGGTGAGTCGAGGGCCTGGTACATCGCCTTGAGGACGGTCGGCGCCTTGTCGGAGACCGTGCCCGTGAGCGGGTGCCCGAACTCGCTGATCACGGCGGCCGTCCGGGCGGCGGCGGCCCGGTCGCGGACCGTCCGGAAGTCGTTCACGTACTGGCCGTCGGCCGCCTTTCCCCACATGAAGACGCCGGAGATGGCCTTCTGGTCGTAGAAGTGGGTGTTGAACACATAGCGCGGTCCGAGCTTTCCGGCGTCGAGCAGGCCGCCCTCCTGCTTCTGGAAGTCGAGGTTGGCGTTCCAGAACAGGTTCGGTTCCACGAAGGCGGGCTTGTCCCGCCAGCCGGCCGCGTCCATGCGGGCCCGGAACTTCTCGAAGAACGGCCACAGCACGTCCTTCTCCCAGGCGCGGCTGGTCTGCCCGGAGTCGTAGACGCCCGCGTGCGGCTCGTTGTAGGGGTCGAAGCCGACGACACCCCTGAACTGGTCGGCGCTCAGGTGCTGTTCGACGTACGCCATGGTCTTCTCGGCGGTGGCGAGGAAGGCGTCCTGCACACCGTGGGCGTTGTGCCAGAAGTCGTAGGACGCCCGCTTCACGGCCTCGTTCTGGGTGATGTTCTGCCCCCAGAAGAGGCAGATCCCGCAGGACTCGTCCGGGTAGTTCCCGGCGTCCACCGCCCACTTGGGCGCGCCGTCGCCGGTGTACCAGCTGTCGGTGTCGAAGAGGTGCCGGGAGTAGAGGTCCTGGTGGAAGTCGGGGTAGACGCGGATGCCGGCGTCGAGGAACGCCTCCATCTGGTCGGTGGCGGCCGCCAGGTAGGCGGTGTCCACCTTGCCGCGCTCGGGCTCGGCGTACGCCCAGGAGAGCAGGAAGCGGACGGTGTTGCCGCCGCCGAGGGCGCGCAGGGCGGTCGCCGACTTGCGCGCGTCGGCGACGGAGGCGAAGGGCAGACCGCCGTTCTCCGCCAGCTTGGTCTCGCCGGAGACGTTGTAGCCGCGCAGTACGACCTCTCGGCCGGAGTCGTCGGTGAAGCGGCCGTTTCGCACGGTCACCGTCGGGTCGTCGAACCAGAGGGAGCCGGGAGGAGGCGCGGCGGTGGCCGGCGGGACGCCCGCCACCGACACGGAGCCGAAGAGGACGGCCAGGACAACCAGCAGACGTACTCGGATAGTCGGCATGTCCACTACAGTCCGGTGATATCAGGACACCGTCAACACCCCTGACTCTGGAGTAAGTTCCCTCTCGGACAGCTCGCACACCTCAACCGCCCACCCTTCGTGTCACGTTCAACAAGTACTCCTTCCTGTTCAGCGGGTTGTGGTCGGTGCGCGGACGCTCGGGAATCGTGCCGTGCATGACTGGCGCATAGTGGTCGAAGGCGCTCTCCAGTTCTCCCTCCCCGCGGGTCATCCCCGGAAGCAGGTGTCCGAGGGCGTGCACCCGCGCCGCCGGCACGGTGCCTTCGAGGACGCACAGGTCGCCCCGGGTCCGCGTCGTCTCCGGTACGGCCGCGAGCCCGGCCAGGGCCGGCAGCAGGGCACCGAGGGTGTCGGCCGGGGCCTCGATGCGGAAGCGGTGCATCGGCTCGTGGACCCGGGTGCCGGCCCGCCGCAGCGCCTCGACGAGCACCAGCGGTGTGACGCCGCGGAAGTCGGCCCCGGTGCTCGACATGCTCTTGTCGAAGCCCTGGTGGGCGTGGCTCTGGCGGGGTGAGTAGCCGCTGTGGGTCATGGTGACCGTGCAGTCGGTGACCTGCCAGCCGTGCAGCCCCTGGCCGAGGGTCTCGCGGACGGTGTCCTCGACGGCCTTGAAGAAGGCGTACGGCATGGAGCCGAGCTCCACCTCCAGCCGGAAGCCGACGCCCGAGCCGACCGGCGCGGGATCGACGCGCAGGCCGACCGTCGCGAGGAACGGGTTCGGGTCCTTCTTGTTGAACTCCACGGCATGCCCGGTGCCGACGAGCCGCTCGACGCACAGCGGGGTGGTCTCGCGGAAGGTGACGTGGAGACCGTACTCGTCGGCCAGGGTGGCCTGGATGACCTCCTTCTGCACCTCGCCGTAGAGGGAGACGGAGGTCTCCTGCCGGTGTTCGTCGTGACGCAGGCCGATCAGCGGGTCCTGTTCCGCGAGCTGGGTGAGCGCGAGGTGGAGCGCGCCTCTGTTCACACCGGGGCCGGGGACGACGACCGTCTCCAGGGTGGGCGGGGCGAAGAAGTGCTCGTACGCCTTGCGGGGGTCGCCGATCGCGTCGCCGATCCTGATGTCGGCGAGACCCCACAGCCGGGCGATCTGTCCGGCGTGGACCGCGTCGGCGCGGGTGTCCGTGCCACGGCCGAAGACGCTGATTCCGGTGATCCTGCCTTCGGCGCCGTCCGCTCCGCAGGGGATCCGGTCGCGGGTGCGCAGGGTGCCGGAGAACATCCGGGCGTAGGCGACCTTCTCCCCCGCCGGGCCCCGCTCGACCTTGAACACGCTGCCGGAGACCGGCCCGTCCGGGTCCCCGTCGGCGGCCGGCAGCAGTTCCTCGATGCCGGTCAGGAGCGCCTCCACGCCCGCGCCGGTGGCTGCGGAGCCGAAGAAGACCGGGTGGACCAGGGCCTCACGGGTCCGCGCGACGAGGGACCCGCGCAGGAGGGCGTCGGTGACGGTGTCCTCGACGTACGCGGACAGCAGGGCGTCGTCGTACTCGGTCAGGACGTCGAGGGCGGCGGCCGGGCCGGGCCCCGGGGTGAAGCGGGCCGCGCGCGTGCCGAGGCCGGTGACTGTTCCCATGGGCACGATCGCGGGTGTCAGGCGGGCCGAGACCGAGCGCAGCACCTCCGCCTCCCGCGCCCCACGCCGGTCGATCTTGTTGACGAAGAGCAGGGTCGGGATGCGCAGCCGCTGGAGGGTCCGCATCAGCACCCGCGTCTGGGCCTGCACCCCTTCGACGGCGGAGATCACGAGGACGGCGCCGTCCAGCACACCGAGCACACGCTCCACCTCGGCGATGAAGTCCGGGTGACCGGGTGTGTCGATGAGGTTGACCGTCACACCGTCGAGCGGGAACGAGACGACGGCGGACTTGATGGTGATGCCACGCTGCCGCTCCAGCGCGAGGGTGTCGGTACGGGTGTTGCCGTCGTCGACGCGGCCGACCTCGTCGATCACCCCGGCCGCGTGCAGCAGCCGCTCGGTCAGACTGGTCTTACCTGCGTCGACATGGGCGAGAATGCCGAGGTTGAGCAAGTGCACGAAGCGTCATGTCCTTCGGAGAGAGAGCCGTTCCTGTCTGGGGGGACATGGACGCAGTGCGCATCTGAGGCTCCTCGGGACTCGGTGACGTCGTCGACCCGTGCAGTGCAGCAGACCGGCCCGGTGGGCCACAACGGATTTTCCGCCGGCGGGGAACCCGGTGGGCTGCGTGGAAGGAGCTGGTCGTGCGTGACATCCTCCCGGTGCTCGGCCGCTGGTACGCCGCCGGGCTCCCGTTCGGCCTGGCGACGGTCGTCGAGGTCAGCCGCAGTGCGCCGCGCGACCCGGGCGCGGCGATGGCGGTGGGTCCGGACGAGGAGGTCGTGGGCAGTGTGTCCGGGGGCTGCGTCGAGGGCGCGGTTTTCGGACTGGCGCAGGAGGTCGTGGCGAGCGGCGAGGCCCGGCTGGAGACCTTCGGCTACAGCGACGAGGACGCCTTCGCCGTCGGCCTGACCTGCGGCGGCGAGATCACGCTGCTCGTGCGGCCCGTCACGCCTGAGCTGGATCCCGCCTTCGGCACGGTCGTGGACCGCGTCGCGGAAGGAAAGCCGGTGACCGTGGCGACGGTGACCGACGGCCCGGCACCGCGCGGGGCGGCGCTCGCCGTCCGGCCGGACCGGGTGTCGGGCACGCTGGGCGGGAGCGGCCTGGACGCGGCCGTCACCGCCGACGCGCGCGGCGAGCTCGCTCTCGGCGCCACCGGCCTGCGGCACTACGGGCCTCAGGGGCAGCGCCGCGAGGACTCCGTCACCGTGTTCCTCCAGTCCTTCGCACCCCCACCGCGGATGCTGGTCTTCGGCGCGATCGACTACGCGGCGGCCGTCGCCCGCATCGGGGACTTCCTCGGCTACCGGGTCACCGTCTGTGACGCCCGCCCCGTCTTCGCCACGCCCCGGCGCTTCCCCCAGGGTGTCGAGGTGGTCGCCGAGTGGCCGCACCGCTATCTGCGGGACACGGACACCGACGAGCGCACGGTCGTCTGCGTCCTCACGCACGACCCCAAGTTCGACGTGCCGCTGCTCCAGGAGGCACTGCGCCGGCCCGCCGCCTACATCGGGGCGATGGGCAGCCGCCGTACCCACGCCGACCGGGCGGAGCGGCTGGCCGAGGCCGGGCTCACCGAGCGGGAGCTGTCCCGGCTGCGCTCACCGGTCGGGCTCGACCTCGGGGCCCGTACGCCCGAGGAGGTGGCGGTGTCCGTCGCCGCGGAGATCATCGCGTTGCGCTGGGGCGGCAGCGGGGCGCCGCTCACCGCCACTCAGGGAGCGGTGCATCGCCCCGCCCCCGGTGAGTCAGGACCGCGAGCCGTCGTCGACGGGCCGTCGGCCCCAGGCCGAGATCATCGGTGAGGTCGCGAGGTCGAGGCGCCCCGCCTCGACACTGGCGAGGTGCCGCTCGATCTCCTCGTCCGTGGCGAGGCCCTCGGCGACGAGCTGGTCCCGCACCTGCCGGACCGTGGCCGCCTCCAGGACGTCGCAGGCGGGCGAGGTGATCGGGAAGTAGGCGTCGGCCTCGACCTCGGCGAGGCCGGCCTCGCGCAGCAGTCGCGGCAGCCTGCGGCCGTAGGCCAGGTCGGCACCACGCTGCCGCAGCAGCCGGCGGAAGCCGCTGCGGAGCCGGTTGGCCAGCTCCTGCTCGGGGCCGTACTCGTCGGGGCAGATCAGCGGCTGGAGCGCGGGGTCGGCGTCCTCGACCAGCAGCACGCCACCGGGGCGCAACGACTGGACCAGCGTGCGCAGCGCGGCGTCGCGCCCGGTCACGTGGACCAGGACGAGGCGGGCGTGGATCAGGTCGAAGGGCCCGGCCGGGGGTTCGTCGCGGCCGACGTCGTGGCGGAGCACCTCGACACCCTCGGTGGCGGCAGCCTCCGTCCAGGACACGTCGATGTCCGTGGCGAGCACGCGCCCGCCCGGTCCGACGCGCTCGCGGAGCCACGCGGCGACACTCGGTCCGCCGGCCCCGACCTCCCAGCAGTGCCACCCCTCGGCGACGCCGACCTGCTCGAAGTGGCGGAACGTCGAGGCGTCGAAGAGAGCGGCCAGCGCGTCGAAGCGGGTCCCGGCCTCGGCCTGCCGGTTGTCCAGGAGGTATCCCTTGTCCTGCGCCATGGGCCGATCATGTCACGGCGGTTCCCCGGGCGGCCGGGCCCGGCCGGAGTCAGCGGGGTGTGCGGGGCGGCAGCCGGTGCAGTTCCACGTCGGTGAGCCGGCCGTCGGCGACGGTGGCGGTCAGGTACGTGCAGTGGGGCTGGCGGCGGCGGTCCGTCGGCGAACCCGGGTTGAGCAGGCGCAGGCCGGTCGGGGCCGTGGTGTCCCAGGGGATGTGGCTGTGGCCGAAGACCAGCACGTCGAGGTCGGGGAAGCGGGCGGCGCAGCGCTTCTCCCGGCCCTGGGCGGGGCCGGTCTCGTGGATCACGCCGAAGCGCAGCCCGCCCAGTTCCGCGTACGCCACCTCGGGCAGCCGGGCCCGCAGGTCCGGCCCGTCGTTGTTGCCGTACACGCCGACGAGCCTGCGGCAGCGGTCCTCCAGCAGGTCGAGGGTGGCCGTGTCGACCCAGTCGCCGGCGTGGAACACGACGTCGGCGTGCGGGAGTTCGGCCAGCAGGGGGGCGGGCAGGACCTTGGCCCGCTTGGGCAGGTGAGTATCCGACATGAAAAGCAGGCGCACATCCTCACCCTAGAGGCGTTCCACCGCCCCGTCCGGGAACCCGGTCGACCTTGAAACAGACGGACTGGGCAGCTCAGTTGCTCCGGCGGCGGAGATGATCACGGCCCGGTCTCGAAAGGTGAGGCTGCGTCGCCGACCGGGTTAGCATCGGGCAACGCGCAGTACAACAGGACGTCTACGGCAAGCGACCCGAAGGGGCCCGGAAACCCGATGCCGGTCAAGGTCAGCGTCATCGTCCCCGTGTACAACCCGGGGATCTACATCGAGGACTGCATCGCCTCGCTCCAGAGGCAGTCGCTGCCTCCCGACGAGTACGAGGTGATCTTCGTCGACGACGGCTCGACCGACGAGACGCCGGCCCGGCTCGACGCGCTCGCCGCCGAGGACCCCCGGGTGAAGGTCATCCACCAGGAGAACTCCGGCTGGTCGGGCAAGCCCCGCAACGTGGGCATCGAGGCCTCCCGCGGCGAGTTCGTCATGTTCGTCGACAACGACGACTACCTGGGCGACGAGGCCCTGGAGCGGATGTACGACTACGGCGTGGCCCACGGCGCCGATGTCGTCGTGGGCAAGATGGCCGGCAAGGGCCGCGGGGTGCCGGTGGAGCTGTTCCGCCGCAACCATCCGCGCGCCACCGTCGAGAACGCACCGCTCATCGACAGCCTCACCCCGCACAAGATGTTCCGCCGTGCCTTCCTGGACCGCATCGGCCTGCGCTTCCCGGAGGGCAGACGGCGCCTGGAGGACCACGTCTTCATCGCCGAGGCGTATCTGCGCGCGGAGAACGTCTCCGTGCTCAGCGACTACGTCTGCTACTACCACCTCCGGCGGGACGACGGCTCCAACGCCGGTTTCGAGCGCTTCGATCCGGTCGGCTACTTCAAGAACCTCCGTGAGGCCCTCGACGTCGTCGAGCGGTACACCGAGCCCGGGCCGGTGCGCGACAAGCTCTTCCGGCGCTGGCTGCGCGTGGAGATGGTCGAGCGGCTGCGGGCCCGGCGGTTCCTGAAGCTGCCGGACGACTACCGCAGGGAGCTGTTCGCCGAGATCCACGAGGTCGTCGTGGAGCGGTTCGGTCCCGGCGTCGCGGCCGGGCTCCAGCCCACGCAGCAGGTCGTCGCCGCGCTGACCGCGGCCGACCGGTACGACGACGTCGTGTCCTTCGCCGAGTGGGAGGCCGGTGTCGCTCCCAAGGCGGCCCCCGGACACGTGGAGTGGCGGGACGGCTCCCTCAGCATCGGCTTCACGGCGGAGTACACCTCCGGCGGCGAGCCGATGACCTTCCCGGCCGACGCCGAGGCGACACCGCTGGACGACGCGCCCAAGGACGTCACGGAGGCGGTGGAGTGGGTGGCCTCGCAGACCGCCGCGCGCTTCGGTCAGGCCACCGCCGACCTGCTGCTGCGGGAGCGGTCCAGTGCCGCGCAGTACTTCCAGCCCGTGCGGTTCACCCGCGAGACCGTGCCCGTCGAGGACGGCGAGGGAGTCCGGTTCGTGCTGCGGGCGACCGCCACCGTCGATCCGGCCGACCTGCCGAAGGACGGCGTCTGGGACGCGCTCGTCCGGGTCAAGCTGGGCGGCTGGACCAAGGAATGCCGGCTGGGTCCGGCGCCGATGGCGAGCCGGCCCACACCGGATGCCGGGGTCGTCGGGGGGCGTCCGGCGCTGCCGTACTGGACGGAGCCGCACGGCAACCTCTCCCTGGAGCTCGGCACGCGGGGCAAGCGGCTCGGGCTGGGCCGCGTGCAGCAGTCCGCCGTCACCGTCACCGATGACCAGGTGCGTGTACGGCTTCCGCTGTACGTCCCCGGCGACACCGAGGTGCGGCTGCGGCTCGTCTCCCCCCAGCAGATGATCGAGACGCCCGGCACGCTCTCCCCCGCCACGGACGGGACGGGGGCGGTGCTGGCGGCGGCCCTGCCCGCGCAGGGCATCTCGCGCGGCGTCTGGCGGGTGGCCCTGTGCCTGGCCCCGGACACGGCCCGGCCGCCGTACACCGGGCTGCCGTTCGCGCTGCGCGCGTCGGGCGGCCGGGTGCGGGTGGCGCCCGTGCCGCAGCCCGGTGTCGCGCTGCGGGTGGCGCGGCGTGCGCGGCGGGTGCTCGGTGCCGCGCGCCGGAAGGTTTCCCGTCTCAGGATCGGAGGGCAGTGACAGCATGCGACCACTGGGGATAGAGGGCGCCTGGGTTCTGGAGCCCAAGGTCTTCCCGGACGACCGGGGCAGCTTCCACGAGTGGTACCGGGGTGCGGAGTTCCGTGAGGCCACGGGCTACGACCTGTCCCTGGCCCAGGCCAACTGCTCGGTCTCCCGGCGGGGCGTGCTGCGGGGTGTGCACTTCGCGGATGTGCCGCCCAGCCAGGCCAAGTACGTCACGTGTGTGCGCGGTGCCGTCCTGGACGTGGTGATCGACATCCGCGTGGGCTCCCCCACCTACCGCCGGTGGGAGGCCGTACGGCTCGACGAGGACACCCGGCACGCGGTGTTCCTCGCGGAGGGGCTGGGCCACGCGTTCATGGCCCTGACGGACGACGCGACGGTGGTGTACCTGTGCTCGGCCGGCTACGCCCCGGAACGCGAACACGGCATCCACCCGCTCGACCCGGCCCTGGGCATCGAGTGGCCCGACGGAATCGAGCCGCTCCTCTCCCCGAAGGACGACCAGGCCCCGACCCTGGCCGAGGCGGAACGCCAGGGCTTGTTGCCGTCGTACGAGGCCTGCCTGGCGTACTACGAGGAGCTGCGGGGCGGGCGGCGGGACGGCTGACGTCGGCTTCCGCTTCGGCACGCGGGGCGTTGCGGGCCCGGACGGGGCGCGCATCGCCCGGGGCCGGTCCAGAGGGGTCTGACGGGGTCGTGCCGGGCTCGGGACGATCGAGGTCGGGCAGGCGCGGGCCGGTGCGGCGGTGCAGCATCCGTGCGAGCACGAGGTTCCCGGCCTGGCGTGCGCGGGCCACGCGCCCCGGCCCTGCGAACGCCGCCGCACGAGGTGCGGGGCGGCCTCGCCGGCCCGCACCTCGTGCGGCGCGCAGTGCTTGAGGCCGGCGCCCGCCGTGGCACGGAGAGGCTCACTTCCTCGACACGCCGCAGGTCCGGTCCGCGCGGCGCCCACGACACGCCGTACGACCGGCTGCCCAACGCCCCGCGCGGCGCACGCGACGCACGCCGTACGGCCAGGCCGCCCGGCGCACACATCACGGGGATCGAGGCCCGTGCAACGCCCCGACACCCGCAGGCCCGTCCGCGCAGCGCAGGCGACACGCCGGAGGCTGCGAGGGCGCGGAGCCCGGCGCGGCAGCCGGTCGGCAGAGGGCTGACTCGGGAGACTCACCTCGGCGCGCAGGGCGTCAAGCAGTCGGCGCCGGCCGCCGCCGGGCAGCGGCCGGTGCCGGAGGGCTCAGCGGCTGACGCCCACCTGTTCCAGGGCCTTGCGCAGGGGCTCCCAGCCGACGGAGCGGGGCAGGCCGCGGTTGCGGGCGTGGGTGAGGGGGCGCCAGAAGCCGGCTTCCAGGAGGGTCTCGGGGCGTACCGCACCGGCCCGCTCCAGGATCGCCTCGGGGACCTTCTGGGGGTCGGGGACCTTGTACTCGGCCATGATCTCGTCGTACTTGTCGTGCAGGACCCGGTTGTTCGGGTCCGCGCCGAAGACGACGAGCTGGCCGGTGGGGGCGGTGTCCACCTGCACCGTGACCAGGTCGGGGCGGTAGCGCGCCAGCACCTCGGTGATCTTGTAGACGTCACCGGTCCAGGCGTTGGTGTGCCGGTCCCGGGCCGCCTCGTCGATGCTGCGCGGCAGCATGTCGTCGAGGACGATCACGCTGGCCCAGTCCGAGTACTTCTCGACGTTCATGAAGTCGCGCAGCGCGAACTCGAACAGGTGCATGCCGTCGATGAACGACAGGTCCAGCGTCGTGCGGCGCCAGTAGCCGATCGGGCTGCGGCCGCGGCGCAGGTTGCGCAGCGGGTGACGGCCGCCCTTGAGGTGCTGGAGCGGATTGTCACGCGCGAAGAAGTCGTCGCTGGTGGCCTTCACCAGGTGGACGTCGCACCTCAGCTCCGAGACCACCTTGAAGGCGGGGTCGATCGCGATGCTGGGGACGCGGGACAGCGTCAGGCTGCGCCCGTCGTTGACGCCGATCTCCAGGTAGTTGCGATTGGCGCTGACCTTGTGCAGTTCCCGGAGGAACTCATGGCGTTTCACGAGGGAGACCTTCCTTGCGGATGCGGGGCAGTGCTTCGTGCAGGGCGGAGCGCCAGTCGCGCGGCAGCGGCAGGCCGATCTCCTGCCACCGGCGGTGCGCGAGGGCGCTGTACGCCGGGCGGGGCGCGGGCCGGGGGAAAGCCGCGCTGGTGGTGGGGCGCACCCGGTCCGGGTCGGCGCCGACGAGGGCGAACACCTCGCGGGCCAGCTCGTACCAGGTGGCCTCGCCGGAATTGGTGGCGTGGAAGACGCCGTGCGCGTCCGGGCCGAGCCGTACGCCGAGGTCGGCGATCCGCTCGGCGACGTCCGCGCTCCACGTGGGCTGCCCGCGCTGGTCGTCGACGACGTCGAGGGTGTCGCGGCGGGCTTCCAGACCGATCATGGTCCGCACGAAGTTAGCGCCGTGGACCCCGTAGAGCCAAGCCGTGCGCACGACCGCGCTCGCCCCGGGCAGTTCCTCCAGCACGGCGCGCTCCCCGGCCAGCTTGGTGCGGCCGTAGGCGGTGCGCGGGCCCGTCGGATGATCCTCCGGATAGGGGGTCGTTCGGGCCTCGCCGGAGAAGACGTAATCCGTGGAGACGTGGATCATGCGGGCGCCGTGCGCGGCACAGGCCCGGGCCAGCAGTCGCGGTCCGTCGCCGTTGATCTCCAGGGCGCGGGCCTCGTCGCTCTCGGCGTCGTCGACGGCCGTGTAGGCGGCACAGTTCACGACCAGGTCGGGCCGGTGGTCGCGCACAGCCGTCTCGACGGTGCCGGGCCGGGTGATGTCCAGGGCCGCCCGGTCCAGGCCCACCACCTCCTCGCCGCGCCGCGTGAGCTCCTCGACCACGTCGTGGCCGAGCATTCCGCCCGCCCCGGTGATCAGCCACCTCATGCCCGCTCCTGGGCGACGCGCTGCTTCAGGGGCTCCCACCAGGCACGGTTGTCGCGGTACCAGGCGACGGTCTCGGCGAGGCCGGTGGTGAAGTCGTGGCGGGGACGGTAGCCGAGTTCGTCGCGGGCCTTGGACCAGTCGACGGAGTAGCGCAGGTCGTGGCCCTTGCGGTCCTCCACGTACTCCACCCGGTCCCAGTCCGCGCCGCAGGCGTCGAGGAGCAGCCCGGTGAGCTCCTTGTTGGTGAGCTCGGTGCCGCCGCCGATGTTGTAGACCTCGCCGGGCCGGCCCTTGGTACGGACGAGGTCGATGCCCAGGCAGTGGTCGTCCACGTGCAGCCAGTCGCGGACGTTGCGGCCCTCGCCGTACAGCGGCACCTTGTGGCCGTCGAGGAGGTTGGTGACGAACAGCGGGACGATCTTCTCGGGGAACTGGTGCGGGCCGTAGTTGTTGGAGCACCGTGTGACACGCACGTCCAGGCCGTGGGTGCGGTGGTAGGCCAGGGCGAGCAGGTCGGAGGAGGCCTTGGAGGCCGAGTACGGGGAGTTCGGTTGCAGCGGGTGGTCCTCCGGCCACGAGCCGGTGTCGATGGAGCCGTAGACCTCGTCGGTGGAGACGTGCACGAAGGGGCCCACGCCGTGGCGCAGGGCGGCGTCCAGCAGGGTCTGGGTGCCCAGCACGTTGGTGCGGACGAAGTCGGCCGCGCCGGTGATCGAGCGGTCCACGTGGGACTCGGCGGCGAAGTGCACGACCTGGTCCGCGTCGGCCATGAGCTTGTCGACCAGTTCGGCGTCGCAGATGTCGCCCTGCACGAACTCCAGCCGGGGATGGGTCAGTTCGAGGTTGTCGAGGGTGCCGGCGTAGGTGAGCTTGTCCAGCACGGTGATGCGCGGCGCGGCGGGTGCGTCCTGGGCGAGAGCTGCGCGGACGTAGCGGGAGCCGATGAACCCGGCGGCGCCGGTGACGAGGAGGTTCATGAAGTGATCTGCACCTTGCTGTGATCTCCGAGGACGAGGCGGTGGGCGCTGGGGACGCTGGGGGCCGGCGTCACCTCGACGTGCCGGCCGATCAGCGAGGACTCGATCCGGCCCACGCCCTGGATCGAGGAGTCCCGCAGCACGATGGAGAACTCGACTTCACTGTCGGTGACCCGGCAGTTCTCCGCGATGGAGGTGAAGGGACCCACGTAGGAGTTGCGGATGACCGTTCCGGAACCGATGACGGCGGGGCCGACGATGCGCGAGTCGATGATCCGCGCGCCCTCCTCCACCACCACGCGCCCGATGGTCTCCGACGCCGCGTCCACCTCGCCGTCGATCCGCCGGTCCATGCCCTCCAGAACCATGCGGTTCACCTCGAGCATGTCGCCGACGTTGCCGGTGTCCTTCCAGTAGCCCGTGATGACCGTGCAGCGCACGTCGGCGCGCGAGTCGATCAGGTGCTGGATGGCGTGGGTGATCTCCAGTTCGCCGCGCCAGGACGGTTCGATGGCGCGTACCGCGTCGTGGATCAGGGGGGTGAACAGGTAGACGCCGACCAGGGCGAGATCGCTCTTGGGCCGGTCGGGCTTCTCCTCCAGGCCGATGACCTGGCCGGAGGGGTCGAGTTCGGCGACACCGAAGGCGCGTGGGTCGGCCACGCGGGTGAGCAGGATCTGGGCGTCGGGCCGGTTGCTGCGGAACTCGTCGACGAGTCCGGTGATGCCGCCGACGATGAAGTTGTCGCCGAGGTACATCACGAAGTCGTCGTCACCGAGGTAGTCCCGGGCGATCAGCACCGCGTGGGCCAGCCCCAGGGGCCGCTCCTGGGGTATGTAGGTGACCTTGAGGCCGAACTGCGACCCGTCACCCACCGCTTCCTCGATCTCCGCGGCCGTGTCCCCGACGATCATGCCCACGTCGGTGATGCCGGCCTCGGCGATCGACTCCAACCCGTAGAAGAGCACAGCCTTGTTGGCCACTGGCACCAGTTGCTTGGCCGACGTGTGCGTGATCGGCCTCAGTCTTGTTCCTGCGCCGCCGGACAGCACGAGAGCCTTCATTCGGCTCACCTTAGTCGTGATCCGGCGGATGTGAACATCACTTCTTTTGGTTGCCGACGCGCGGAGTTACGCGCATCGTCACCGCGCGGCCTCCTGGGGAGCGGTCAGTCCTCGCCCCTGACGATGTTCCAGTCCGGCTCGGAGCGCGCGGTCCGGGTGGTGGCCCGGTCCTCCACGGCGGGGAGGCAGGTCCGCAGCGCGGCCTTTCCGCGCAGGCGGCGTGCCTTCAACCAGCCGGTCTCGGGCCGACGGACGAGGGGCTTGTCACTGGTCTCCATGGTCGTCACGACTCATCATCTTCCTTCTGCATCCGCTGCTGTTCGAGTCCCCATGAACAAACCGAACAAACCCGGGTCGTGACGTCTCGGCCGGTCTCTGAAGTCCCGCGCGCCTCGGGACTGTTGTGCGCACCGTACGACGGTCCCGCGCACCGTGCGTGCGCGGGACCGTCCGCTCGGGTGCTGTCGTCAGGTGTTGGGACGCGCGGCGCTGATGTCGCCCAGCGCCGAGTCCGGGTCGCGCTCCATGGCCATGTCGCCCAGGGAGACGATGCCCACGGGGTGGCCGTGGTCGACGACCGGGATACGGCGCACGGAGTGCTCACGCATGAGCTCCACCGCGTGACCGAGGTCCTCGTCGGGGCTGACGGTGACCAGGTCGTCACTGCACGCGTCGGCCACGCTGGTCCGCTCCGGGTCGCCGCCCCGGCTGATCGACCGGACCACCAGGTCACGGTCGGTGACCACACCGCGCAGATTGTCGCCGTCCGTCACCAGGACGACGCCGAGGTCCTCGTCGCGCATGATGCGGGCCACCTCTGCGACGGAGGTCTGCGGCTCGACCGTGGCCGGATCGCTGGTCATGATGTCGCGGACATGCTGAGCCATGACGTTCCTCTTCCTTCGGCTCGTTGCGGGTTCTCCGTCCTGCCCGCTCCGGGTACCCCACGGGAACACCTGATCACCCGGGCCGGCGGCCTGTCCCGCGGCGGCACACTGTCGACGCACGCGAGATGGTTTCCGCGAATCTCTTCCAAATGAAGGGCGCCCAGAGGATGTCCAGGAAAACGACACCAGCGAAGCAGACAGCTCAGCAACGGGAAAGCGTCGTCAGACGCATCGCGGGCGCGGCTCTCCCCCTCTACCTGACGATGATCGCCTCGTCCGCGGGAGCGCTCGTGGACACGGCGGTGCTCGGGCAGCACACCACGTCGTCGCTCGCCGCCTTCACCGTCGCCATGGCCGTGTTCACGCCGTCCACCGCGGCGGTGAACGGCGTGATGCGTGGTGTCATGCCGTTCGTCGCCGCCCATGACGACGACCCGGACGCGCTGTTGCCGACCGTGAGGAACGGAACGTGGCTCGCGATGGTGGTGGGCGCCGTCGCGGCCGTCGCGGTGCTCGGTGTTCCGTTGCTGGGCGCGTGGACAGGAGTGCCCCGCGAGGTGCTCGACGAGCTGGGCTGGTTCCCGGCGCTCCTGGCGTGCAGCCTGGTGTGCACCGCGCTCGCCTCGTCCGCCACCTCGGTTCTCGTGGGTCTCGGACGCGGGAAGCTCGTGATGCGGGCGGGGCTGTGGGGCACGGGCACGGCGGTGCTGCTGTCGCTGCTGCTCGTACCGGGTGCCGGTCCGCTTCCCTCGCTCGGGCTCGTCGGAGCGGGGGTGGCCATCCTCGCCTCCAACATCATCACCGCGGGGGTCGCCCAGTTGTCGCTGCACCGCTCGACGGTGCTGGCGGGCCACTCGCTGAACCCGGGCAGGCCGGTGCCCCGGGAGATGCTGGCGCTCGCCAAGGTGGGTGTTCCCCTCGCCGGGACGGTGCTGATCAAGTTCGCCGTACTGGGAGTTCTGGGGTTCGCCGCCGCGCGGCTCGGCGCGGAGACGGCGGCGGTGCACAGCATCTGCATCTCCCTCGCCAACCTCGTCTTCACCGCCGCCGTGGCGATAGGACAGGCGACGGTCCCCACGGTCGCCGGCCATGTGCGCGACGGCGACGTCCAGGGGGTCCGGCGTGGAGTCATGGCGGGACTACAGGTGGCCGTGGTGGCGATCGGCACCCTGGGGGCCGTGATCGCCGTGCTCCACGACCTGATCATCCCCGTCTTCACCGACGACCAGCGGTTGCAGGAACGGGTGGCGGGCATGCTGGCGATCCTGCTCGTCGTCGTCATGGCCGACGCGGTGCAGGCGGTGTGCGGTTTCGGGCTCATCAGCATCCGGCGCACGATGCCGAGTCTGGTGACGTTCGCGGTGTGCTACGGCGTGCTCTCGCTGGTCTCCGTCCCCACCGCTGACGTCGGAGGGCTGACGGGTCTGTGGCTCGCCCTCGCGGGCGCCAACCTGTTGCTGATCCTGGGTCAGGCCCTGTCCTTCCAACGGCACAGCGGGCGGCTGCGGCCCGCTTCCGCAACGCCGGCCGGGTAGCCCCTGCTTCTGACGGCTCATCGCCCGAGTGCGACCTCCGCCCACACCTGCTTGCCGCCGCTGACCGGCAGAGTCCCCCACGTCGCCGACAGGGCCTCGACGAGGAGGATGCCCCGGCCGCCCGTGGCCTCCCAGCCGATGCTGGTCGGCCGGACCGGGCTGCGCGGGGAGGCGTCGGCGATGGCGACGCGCAGGCGGTTGTTGATGAGCGTGAGGTCCATGCGGACCCGGCCGTCGGTGTGGACGAGGGCGTTGGTGACGAGTTCGGAGACGACGAGGAGGACGGCGTCGATGTCCTCGGTGACGCCCCAGGTGCGCAGGGTGCGCCGGGCGAAGCGGCGGGCGTGCCCGACGGCCTGCGGGACGCGCCACACCGTCCAGCTCTCCCGCAGCGGGCGCAGGTCCATGCCGTCGTAGCGCATGAGGAGCAGGGCGACGTCGTCACTGCGCGGGGCGTTGCCGAGGAGGGCGTCGGCGACGAACCCCAGGTCGGCGGGGGCGGCTCCGGCCAGCCGGCCGGCGAGGCGGTCCATGCCCTCGTCGATGTCGGTGCCGGGCGTCTCGACGAGGCCGTCCGTGGCCAGGGCGATCACGGTGCCGGGCGGGAGGCGCAGCGGGCTCATGGGGAAGTCGGCCTGGGTGATCACCCCGAGGGGCGGGCCGCCCTCGGCCTCCGCGATCTCGGTCCGGCCGTCCGGGTACCGCAGCACCGGCGGCAGGTGCCCGGCGCGCACGCACCAGGCGGAGCCCTCCTCCAGGTCGACGTCGACGTAGGCGCAGGTGGCGAAGAGGTCGCTCTCCATGTCCATGAGCAGCCGGTTGGCGTGCCCCACCACCACGTCGGGCGGGTGCCCCTCGACGGCGTAGGCGCGCAGGGCGGTGCGCATCTGGCCCATGAGGGTGGCGGCGCCCGCGCTGTGCCCCTGGACGTCGCCGATGACCAGGGCGACGTGGTGGTCGGGCAGCGGGATGACGTCGTACCAGTCGCCGCCGAGTTCGAGCCCTGCCGTGCTGGGCAGGTAGCGGGCGACGGCCACCGCGCCGGGCAGCCGGGGCAGGCGGCGCGGCAGCAGCTGGCGCTGGAGCATGCCGACGAGTTCGTGTTCGGCGTCGAAGGCCCGGGCCCGCACCAGCGCCTGTCCGGCCAGGCCGGCGCAGGCGGTGAGCAGGGCGCGTTCGTCGGTGCCGAAGTCGTGCGGGGCGTCCCAGCCGATCAGGCAGGCCCCCGCCATGCGGTTCCCGGCGGGCAGCGGCAGGACGGCGAGGCCGCCGGGGCCGACCTCGGCCAGGGCGCGTTCCAGGGTACTGCCGGCGGGCCAGATCCGGGCCCGGCCCTCGCGCAGGGCAGCGGAGAGGGTGGGCATGGCGCGCACGGGCGCGTCGGGCCACTCGCTGCGCCACTCCCTGCGCCACAGCTCGGGCCAGGCCTCGGGTTCGGGCGGGTCGAGGACGGTGACGACGAGCCGGTCGCTCTCCAGCTCGGCGAGGGCGATCCGGTCGGCCCTGAGCGGCCTGCGCAGGGCGGCGACCACGGCGTTTCCGACGTCGCGGACGGTGACGGCGGTGGCCAGCGCGGTGGCCAGGCGCTGGACGCGGGCCACGTCGGTGACGTCGGAGCGCAGCGTGGAGGCGTCGGCGACGGTTCCCACGAGCCGCGCCGGGTGGCCCTCGCCACCGGGCAGGAGACGCCCGGTCAGCCGGAGCCACTTCGGCGGCCCGGTGGGCTGGAGCACGCGGAACTCCAGCTCCCGGTCGCCGATGGACATGTGGTCCGCCTCCACGACGGACATCAGCGAGGGCAGGTCCTCGGGCACGGTCAGGCCGAGCAGGGTCTCGACGCGGCCGTCGAACTCCACGGGGTCCAGGCCGAAGAGGTCCAGCAGATCGTCGCCGACCCGGACGCGGCCGGTGTCCATGGCGAGGCTGAAGGCGCCCGGCGGCAGCTCACCGCCCTCGGCCGGAGCGGCCGGGGCGGTGAAGGCGACCGCCTCGGAGACGAGTTCCAGGCACTTGCGGTCGTCGGTGTCGAACCCGGCGGGGCGCTCGCTCACGGCCAGCAGGCAGCCGCCGCCGTTGCCGTGCACGGGCAGGGCCACCAGATGGAAGTCCCGGGACGGCACACGCCGCGCCTGGGCGTGCTCGGCGAGTTCCGCCGGGCTCAGCGACACCGGCCGTCCGCCGCGGTGGGCCTCGGCGGCCGGGGAGCGCCCGGCGCGCGGGTAACTGTCGCGCAGCCCGTACAGCGTCCTGGGTGCGCCGGCCGACTCGACGAGGGAGAGCAGTTCGCCGTCCTGACTGGGCGTGTACACGGCGACGAACGCGGCACCGGCGAAGACGAGTGCCTGTTCGAGAGCACGGTGCACCCGTTCGGGTGACTCCTGATCGACCGCGATCGCTTTGAGGGCACCTTCGGCACGCAGCGTTCGCGTTCCGCGCTCTTCGGCGCCCTCACTGACCACGTTGGCCATTACAGCGCTTATGAGACACCTGCGCAGCCCCTGTGAGCGTTCCGTGGAGCCGAGCCGGAACGGGCGCTCGAAAGCCACCGAACATGTCTTTACCCATGCGTTCCGCACGGTGTTCTCGTGACAGGCGTGACTGTCCGGGCCCGTGGCGTGGCTGGAAGGCTCGGTGCCCGTCACGGAGGGGGACGCATGGACAAGCGGTACGAGGTGTACGCGCTCGCCGACCGGCACTTCTACGAGACGCCGGACCGGCTGGCGCACAGCGGGCAGGATGCCGCGCAGGGGACGGCGGCCCACCTCTACGAGACGGCCCGCCGGCCGGTGCCCGAGGGCTGGGAGGCGGCACGGATCGGCGACTGGCTGACGATGACGCCGCTCGGTCCGGACGGCGAGCCGGCGCAGGGCCCGGCGCAGGGCTGGAAGATCCACGCCTCGGCGACCCGGGCGAACGCGGAGCGGATCGCCGGGATCGTGTGGGACTACTGCGTCGAGCGGCGGATCCCCTTCAAGTTCGTGCCGGGCCCGCACCTGCTGCACCTGCGCAACACCAAGTACGCGCCGCGCGACGGCAGCGGCAAGTTCGTCACCGTCTATCCGGCCGGCGAGGAGCAGCTGCACGAGGTGCTGCGCGAGCTGGGGGCGCTGCTGGAGGGGTTCGAGGGGCCGTACATCCTGACCGACCTGCGGTGGGGCGAGGGTCCGCTGTACGTCCGGTACGGCGCCTTCGCGCGCTCCTTCGTCGTGGACGAGCGGGGCGCGCTGGTGCCGGCCGTGCGGGACGGTGCGGGGCGGCTGGTGCCGGACCGGCGGACGCCGTCCTTCCAGGTGCCGGACTGGGTGACGCTGCCGGAGTTCCTCAAGCCCCATCTGGACGCGCGCAACAACACGACGACGGGCGACCTGCCCTACCGCATCGAGAAGGCGCTGCACTTCTCCAACGGCGGCGGTGTGTACGCGGGCACCGACACGCGCGACGGGCGCAGGGTCGTGCTGAAGGAGGGCCGGCCGCACGCTGGGCTCGCCTCGGACGGCGCCGACGCGATCGCCCGGCTGGAGCGGGAGAAGCGGGCGCTGGAGCAGGTCGCGGGCACGGGCGTGGTGCCGGAGGTGCGCGACTGGTTCGAGCTCGGCGGCCACCGATTCCTGGTGATGGACTTCCTCGAGGGCCGCCCGCTCAATTCCTTCTTCGCCGAGCGGCATCCGCTGCTCGCCCAGGATCCCGAGCCGGAGGCCGTCGCCGCGTACACGGCGTGGGCGCTGCGCATCCACCGCAAGGTGGAGGAGGCCGTGGCGGCGGTGCACGCGCGCGGCATCGTCTTCAACGACCTGCACGTCTTCAACATCATGGTCGCGCCGGACGAGGAGACGGTCTTCCTCCTCGACTTCGAGGCCGCGGCCCCGGCCGGGGAGAACGGCCGCCAGGTCGTCGCCCACCCGGGCTTCTTCGCGCCGCCGGACCGCCGGGGCGCCGACGTCGACCGCTATGCGCTGGCCTGTCTGCGGCTGGCCCTGTTCCTGCCCGTGACCACGCTGTTCGTGGTCGACCGCGGCAAGGCGGCACATCTGGCCGAGGTGATCGCGGAGGAGTTCCCGGACGTGCCGCGGGAGTTTCTCGACGAGGCGGTCACGGAGATCACGCGGGAGGTGTCCGGCCGTACGGTGGCCGCTCCGTCCTCTCCGGTGGACCCGGGCGACTGGCCGTACAGCCGCGACTCCATGGTCAAGGCGATCCTCGCCTCGGCCACCCCGGAGCGCGACGACCGGCTCTTCCCGGGCGATGTCGCCCAGTTCTCCGACGGCGGCGGGCTGGGGATCGCCCACGGCGCGGCCGGGGTGCTGTACGCGCTGGACGCGATCGGCGCCGAGCGGTACGAGGAGGGCGAGCGCTGGCTGCTGGCCCGGACGGCGCCGGCCCCGGTCGGCACGCCGCTCGGCCTGTACGACGGTCTCGCGGGCGTCGCCCTGGTCCTGGACCGGCTCGGGCACCGGCAGCGGGCGCTGGACCTGGTCGAGGGCATCCTCGCGGAGCGCTGGCAGAACCTCTCCTCCGACCTGCACGGCGGACTGGCCGGACTGGGCCTCGTCCTGGGCCACCTGGCGCACACCACCGGGGAAGCGGTGCTGCGCGAGCGGGCCGACGAGGCCGCCCGGATCCTGCTGCGACGGCTCGCCGAGCCGCTCCCCGCCACGCCCCGGCCGCGCGCCGGACTGCTGCGGGGCGCGACCGGCCCCGCACTGCTCATGCTGCGGCAGTACGAGTGGACCGGCCGGGCCGAATGGCTGGAGGCGGCGGCCGTGGCGCTGCGCCGGGACCTGGAGTCCTGTGCGACCCGCGAGGGCGGTGCGCTGGAGGTCGACGAGGGCTGGCGGACCCTGCCCTACCTCGGCGACGGCAGCGCGGGAATCGGCATGGTCCTCGACGACCTCGTGGGCCACGCCCCGCACCTGGCCGGGGAGTTCGGGCCGGCCCGCTCCGGTGTGCTCACGGCGGCCACCTCACGCTTCTACGCGCAGCCCGGGTTGTTCCAGGGCCGCGCCGGAATGATCCTGCACCTCAGCCGCACGACCACGCCGGGCGCGACCGCGGACCGGCTGGCCGGGCAGATCGCCGGACTGGGCTGGTTCGCGATGGCCTACGAGGGCCAACTCGCCTTCCCCGGCCACCAGATGATGCGGCTGTCCATGGACCTCGCCACCGGAACGGCAGGGTGCCTGCTGGCGCTCGGCGCGGCCCTCGACCCGGCGACCGACACCCACCTGCCGTTCCTCCCGCCGCCGCACCGGCGGCCCCCCCTATACGCGGCTCCGCGATCCGGCGGAGTCGTGACACCACCCCGTCCCCACGGATGACCACGGACGGACACTCAACGGAAGGACACACCATGGCACTTCTCGACCTCCAGACGATCGAGTCCGAGGAGCGGACGGACGGCGGCGGCGCCAGCACGGTCAGCCTGCTCTCGTGCATCAGCGCGGCGAGCGTCCTGCTCTGCCTCTGACCGGCGTCCGCGTCACGGCTCCGGGCGGTCTTCTCCCTTCGGGGAGGGGCCGCCCGGGGTCCGTCCCGTCCCGCGAAAGGCCCGTATGACCCCGCGTGGTGACGACGACCCGGCGACCGGACACGCCCGCACGCTGCTGCGTACGGCCACCCGGTGCAGCGGGGCCCGCTGTGCGGCGCTGTGCCTGGTGAGCACGGCCGCGACCGGTGCCGGACTGCTGCTGCCGACCGTGCTGGGCCGGGCGCTCGATCTGCTGCTGGCGCGGGACCCGGCGACCCGCTGGGTGCTGTACTGCGCCGGCCTCGTGCTGCTGCTCGCCCTGCTGGACGCGGCCCAGACCGTCCTGACCGGCACCGTCGACGCCCGCAGCACCGCGTGGCTGCGCCGCCGGCTGACCGGGCACGTGCTGGGCGTCGGCCCGCGGGCCGCCGACCGCTTCGGATCCGGTGACCTCGTCGCGCGCCTGGTGGGCAACGCCGCCGAGGCGGGGACCACTCCGGCGGCCCGTGCGGCGCTGCTCGCCGCCCTCGCCGGTCCCGTCGGTGGTGTGGTCGCGCTCGGCCTGATCGACTGGCGGCTCGCGGCGGTCTTCCTCGCCGGGGCGCCCGTTCTGACGTTCCTGCTGCGTGCGGTGGCCCGGGACACCACGGAGAGCGCTACGCGTTACCAGCGGGCCCAGGGCCGGATCGCCGCCGCGCTGGCCGAGGCCGTCGAGGGCTTCCGTACCGTCCGGGCGGCGGGTACGGAGGGCCGGGAGACGGCCCGTGTGCTGCGGCCGCTGCCCGGCCTGTCCGAGGCCGGGCACCGCATGTGGCGGGTGCAGGGGCGCGCCGCCGCACAGGCCGTCGCGGTGGCCCCGCTGCTCCAGCTCGCGGTCGTCGCCGTGGCCGGTGTGCTGCTGACCCGGGACCGGCTGTCGGTGGGCGAGGTGCTCGCGGCCTCGCGGTACGCGGTGCTCGCGACGGGCGTCGGCGTCCTGGTCGGCCGGCTCGCGGGCCTGGCCCGGGCCCGGGCGGCGGCCCGGCGCCTCGGCGAGATCCTCGCCGAGCCGGCCACCGGGTTCGGCGCACGGCGACTGCCCGAGGGGCCCGGGCGGCTGGAGCTGCGCGGCGTGACGGCCCGGCGCGGCGGACGCACCGTGCTCGACGGAGTGGACCTCGTCGTACCGGGCGGCACGACCCTGGCCGTGGTGGGCCGGTCGGGCGCGGGCAAGTCGCTGCTGGCCGCGCTCGCCGGGCGGCTGGCCGACCCGGACGCGGGCGAGGTGCTCCTCGACGGGGTGCCGTTGCGCGAACTGCCGCACGACGACCTGCGGTGCGCCGTCGGATACGCCTTCGCCCGCCCGGCCCTCCTCGGCGGCACGGTCGAGCAGGCGATCGGACTCGGCCTGGCGTCCCCCTCCCCCGACCGCATCCGCGAGGCGGCCCGCGCCGCCCTCGCCGACGACTTCGTCCGCCGCCTCCCCGACGGATACGACACGGCCGTCGCCGACGCCCCCCGCTCCGGCGGCGAGTCCCAACGGCTGGGTCTCGCCCGGGCGTTCGCGCACGGCGGCCGGCTGCTGATCCTCGACGACGCCCTCTCCAGCCTGGACACGGTGACGGAACGCCACATCACCGACGCCCTGCTCGGCGACGGCCCGGGCACCACGCGGCTCCTGGTCGCCCACCGCGGCGCCACGGCCGCGTGCGCCGACGCGGTGGCCTGGCTCGACGGAGGGCGGGTGCGGGCGGTGGGGCGGCACGAGGAGCTGTGGCGGCTCGCGGAGTACCGGGCGGTGTTCGGGGAGGGGGCCGAACCGGCGCAGGCCGGGGCCGGAAGCGAGGCAGAGGCATGACGGACGGCCCCGTACACACCGACGGTGGCACGCCCCCGCCCGTTGCGGGCGGACTGCCCGCGCGGGGCCTGCGGTTCCTGCTGGCCCGGTGGCGGGTCCTGCTGCGGCTCGCTGCCTGGTCGGTACTGGAGACCGGGCAGACCTTCCTCATCGGGTACGGGCCCGCCCGCGCCCTGGACGAGGGGTTCCTGCGGGGGCGGCCGGGTGTCGGGCTGGCCTGGCTGGCGGTGGCCGGGCTCGGTGTCCTGGTCGGGGCGTACGGGACCGCGCGCGTGTACGCCGCCGTCGCCCAGCTGGTCGAACCGTTCCGGGACCGGCTCGTGGAGCGGGTGGTGTCCCGAGGGGTGCGGACGGGTGACGCGGGCTCCCTGTCCGGGCTCACCCAGCAGGTGGAGATCGCGCGGGACACCTTCGCCGGGCTGGTCATGGTCTCCCGTTCCTTCGTGTTCACCGCCGCCGGTGCCCTGGCCGGGCTCTTCGCGCTCGCCCCGCCGCTCCTGCTCGTCGTCGGGCCGCCCCTGGCCGCAGGGGTGGCGCTGTTCGCGGCGACACTGCGGCCGCTCGCCCGGCGGCAGGAGGCGTTCCTCGTCGCCGACGAGGCCCTCGCGGGACACCTGGGCACCGTCTGCCCGGGCCTGCGGGACATCACGGCGACCGGCGCCGAGGCGCACATCGCCGCCGGCACCGGCGAACGGGTCGAGGCGGAACTGCGGGCGGCGCGTGCCCTGGCCCACTGGGGCGTGCCCCGTGTGGCGTCCCTGGCGCTCGGCGGCCAGCTGCCGATCGTGCTGCTGCTCGCCACCGCCCCGTGGCTCCTGGCCCACGGCGTCACCCCGGGCGCCCTGGTCGGCGCCCTCGCCTACGTCACCCAGTCCCTGCTGCCCGCCCTGCGCAACCTGATCCACGGCCTGGGCACCAGCGGCTCCCGCCTGACGGTGGTGCTGCGCAGGCTGACCTCGGCGGACCCCGCCGAGACCGAGGGCACGGGCGGCGGCGGAACGCGGCCGAAGGCGGACCGGCGGCCCGGGGACACGACGGAGCGGCGCACGGGCCCCCGCCCCGCTCCCGGCCTCTGCGCCGACGGGCCCCGCGGCGCGCTCCCGGGAGCGGTACGGGCCGCCGGCGGCACACCCCCCTCGCGCGCCGCCGACGACAGCGGCACACCCCGTACACCCCACACGCCCCCTGCCCCCGACGACAACGGCACACCCCGCACGCCCCCCGCAGCGGCCCGGACCCACCCCGTCGGCCACTCACCGACCCCCACTCCCCCCGCCCTGTCCCTCTCGTGCGTCACCTTCTCCTACGGCCCCGCCGGTACCCCCGTCGTCGACGGGCTCGACCTCACTCTCCCGGCCGGCTCGCACCTGGCCGTCGTCGGGCCCAGTGGGGCCGGCAAGTCCACGCTCACCGCGCTCGTGGCCGGGCTCCTCACGCCGGACCGGGGCACCATCACTGTGGGCGGACATCCCGTGCCCGGGCCGGAGGCGGCCGCCGGGCGGGTGCTCATCCCGCAGGAGGCCTACGTCTTCGGCGGCACCCTGGCCGAGAACCTCGTGTACCTGCGTCCGGACCCGGTGCCCGAGGAGGAACTGCGGGCCGCCGCCGAGGCGGTCGGGCTCGCCCCGCTGGCCGACCGGCTCGGCGGCCTCGGCGCCCGGGTCGATCCGGCCGCCCTGTCGGCCGGCGAACGGCAGCTGGTCGCGCTGGCCCGCGCCTACCTGTCGTACGCCCCGCTCGCCCTGCTCGACGAGGCGACCTGCCATCTGGACGCCGAGACGGAGGAGCGCGCCGAGCAGGCCTTCGCCGCGCGGCCGGGCGGGACCCTGGTGGTCGTCGCCCACCGCATCAGCTCGGCCCGCCGCGCCGGACGCGTACTCGTCATGGACGGCCGGAGCACGGCCTGCGGCGGTCACGAGGAGCTGATGCGGTCCTCGGCGCTGTACCGGGACCTCGTCGGGGGCTGGACGCCCGTGCCCGCCCGGTGGTCAGAGCCAGCCCTGTCCCTGCGAGATGCGGATCGCGTCGATGCGGTTGCGGGCCCCGGTCTTGCGGGTGATGGCCGCCATGTAGTTCCGCACGGTCCCGTGGGACAGGTGCAGGCTCCCGGCGATCTCCGCGATGGAGGCTCCCTCGGCCGCGAGGGATAACACGCTCAGCTCTCTTCGGGTCAGCGGCATCTCGGCCGCCTTGAGGAAACCGAAGCCCAGTGAGTCGTTGACGAAACGTTCCCCCTCGGCGACCCGGCGGATCCCGCGCAGCAGGTTCTGCGGCGAACCCTCCTTGTCGACGTAGCCGAGCGCCCCCGCCTCGACCGCCCGTTTCAGCAGTCCGGGTCTGTTCGCAGTGGCGAGCACCAGCAAGCGCGGGCGCGTCCGGTCCGGGCCCGGGCGGCACAGTTCGCCCAGCGGAGGGATGCCGTAGGAGTTCGCGCACTCCAGGTCCGCGGCGCACACGTCCGGTCGCACGGACGGCAGCACTCCGGGCGCGCCGCGCCACGATGTGTCGTACACCGCGAGATCGGGCTCGCCCCGCAGCCACTCCGCCAGCACCGATCGCACCAGACACTCGTCGTGCACCAGAAGCACCCGGATCACTGCCACCCCCTCGGCTCGCCGTACGCCACGTCGTCGTGTTGAGCGCGTGCCCCATTGTTCGCGACCGTGACCCTGCGTGGGCGCGAAGAACCGGCCATCAGGGTGCGTGGGGGCGCACGTGCGGCGCCCGTACCCCCGGCCGCGCTTCGACTTCGGCGGCATGGGCCACGGCGGTCGGGGTATGCGGGCGCCGTCAGACGGGCCGCGCGCCTGTGACCGACGGTAACCAGGACCGTCCCCCGTGCCGCTCGTCGTGCGCGACGGCCCGCCAGGGAGGACATTTGTTCCTGAGTCCGGTCGCGCGGCCGTGCGAGGAGGTGGTCGGCGTGTCCGACGGGCAGTCGTCCGCGCAGGCGCCGGCAGCCGCCAGGACGCCGGTCGGCCGTCCCCTGCTGTCCCTGGCGCTGGCCTCGATGATGGACGAGGTGCACGCCCACTCCGGCGCGGTCTACCTGCTGGCGCAGGACCAGCCGGTGCTGGAGATGGCGGTGATGGCGGGGCTGCCCCGGGCGTTCGCGGCGCCCTGGGAGCGGGTGGGGCTGAGCGCGCCGATCCCCGTCGCCGACGCGGCGCGCGAGCGGCGGCTGGTGTGGGTCGGCGGCGAGGAGGAGATGGCCCGCCGCTATCCGCGGATCGCCATGGTGCTGCCCTATCCGTTCGCCCTGGCCGCGGTGCCGGTGGCCACCGAGTCCACCGTGTACGGCGCGGTGTTCGTGACCTGGCCGGGCGGGCATCCCCAGGAGCTCTCCGACCGGGAACGCGAGCATCTGACCGCGGCCTGCGGACGGCTGGCGGTCCGGCTGGAGCGGGCCGCCGAGCACAGCATCCCGCCGCACCCCGAGACGGATCTGGTCGCCTCCCCCCTGGTGGGCGGGATGGCCGGCACGCTCGGCACGGTCGAGGCGGCCCGGATGGTGAGCCGGCTGCCGTACGGGCTGGTCTCGCTGGATCTGCACGGGCGGATCGGCTTCGTCAACGCGGCGGCGGCCGAGCTGCTGAACGTCCCGGTCAGCCGGCTGCTCGGCACGCAGCTGTGGGCGTCGGTGCCGTGGCTCAACGACCCGGTGTACGAGGACCGTTACCGGGCGGCGCTGATGAGCCAGCACACCGCCTCGTTCGTGGCACTGCGCCCGCCCGGCGAGTGGCTGTCGTTCCGGCTGTATCCGAGCACGACGGGCCTCAGCGTCCGGATCACCAGGGCCCGCGCCGTGGCGGAGATGAACCGGACCGCGCCGCCGCCCGACGGGACGCCGACCCGGCTGGTCACCATCACGCAGGTGCTGAACCTGGCCAGTGCGCTCACCGAGGCGGTGGGGGTGCAGGACGTGGTGCAGCTGGTCGCGGACGAGATCGCCCCGGCGGTGGGCAGCCAGGCCCTGGTGCTGCTGGGTTCGCGGGCCAACCGGCTGCGGGTGCTCGGGCATCGCGGATACCGGGACGCGGCCGTGGTGGAGCGGTTCGACGGGATGCCGCTGACCGAACCGACCCCGGGCACACAGGTGCTGCGGACGGGCGTGCCCGCCTTCTTCGAGTCGCAGGAACAGCTGGAGCGCCTCTACCCGGCGCGGGGCGCGACGCCCGACGGGTTCGCGGCCTGGGCGTATCTGCCGCTGATCGCCCAGAGCCGGCCGGTGGGGACGTGCGTGCTCTCCTACACCGAGCCGCACCCCTTCCCGACGGAGGAACGGGCGGTGATGACCAGTCTGGCCGGGCTGATCGCCCAGGCGCTGGAGCGGGCGCTGCTGTACGACGCCAAGCACCGGCTCGCGCACGGCCTCCAGGAGGCGCTGCTGCCGCACTCCCTGCCGTCGCTGCCCGGCATCGAGGCGGCCGCCCGCTATGTGCCGGCCACGCAGGGCATGGACATCGGCGGCGACTTCTACGACCTGGTGCGCACCCAGGGCATGGCGGCGGCGGTGATCGGGGACGTGCAGGGCCACAACGTCACGGCGGCCGGTCTGATGGGGCAGGTCCGCACCGCGGTGCGCGCGTACACGGCCGTGGGCCAGGCGCCCGAGGAGGTCATGCGCAGCACCAACCGGCTGCTGCTGGACCTGGGGGCCGACCTGTTCGCCAGCTGTCTGTACCTGCGGCTCGACCCCGCGCACGGCCGGGCCGTGATGTCCCGGGCGGGTCATCCGCCTCCGCTGCTGAGACGCCCGGACGGGCGGGTGCGCGTGCTCGACCTGGCCGGCGGCCCGCTGCTGGGCATCGACGCCTCCGCGGTGTACCCGACGACGGAGGTCGCCCTCGCCCCCGGCTCGCTGCTCGTTCTCTACACCGACGGGCTGGTCGAGTCCCCCGGCACCGACTTCGAGGAGGCCCTCGCGGGCCTGGGCCGTCGCCTGGCCGACGCCGGGGACCAGCCGTTGGACGAACTGGCCGACAGCCTCGTCCGCCCGGAGCACCACCGCGGGGACGGGGAGGAACGGCTCGACGACATCGCCCTGTTGCTGCTCCGCGCCGTCGGATAGGGGCCCGACGGGGCGGTACGGGGCGACCCACCCGGTCGGGCCCCGCTGACACGCGGACGGGCCGGCCCTCCCGCCGGAGGGCCGGCCCGGTCCACCGCCGACCGGAACCGCACGACCGCGGCTCGGGCCGGCCGGTGGCTGGGAACGCCGGTGGGCCGGCCCGGTCCCGCCAGGAAGGGGGCGGAACCGGGCCGGCAGCGTCGGACCGGCTGCCGACGTCCTGGGGTCAGCGGGACTCGGTCAGACCGGAGTCGTCCTCGACCCCCTGGCCCGTGTCCTGACCGGCGCCCGCACCTGCTCCGGCGCCCGCTTCCTCGCCGCCGGCCTGCTCACCGGCACCGGCACCCGCGCCGGCCTCTTCACCGGCACCGGCTTCCTGGCCCGCACCCGCGCCGGCCTCGCCGCCGGCTCCGGCCTCCTCACCGGCGCCCGCTTCCTCACCGGCACCGGCACCGGCGTCCTGGCCCGCACCGGCGTCCTCGCCGGCACCGGCCCCTTCACCCGCGCCGCCGCCCGCGCCGAGGGTCGCGCCGACCGCCTCCAGGGCGGTGGTCACCGGCTGGAAGAACGTCTCGCCGCCGACCGTGCAGTCGCCGCTGCCGCCCGAGGTCAGGCCGATCGCGAGACCGTCCTGGGTGAACAGCGAGCCGCCGCTGTCGCCGGGCTCGGCACAGACGTTGGTCTGGATGAGGCCCGTGACCGTGCCCTCCGGGTAGTTCACCGTGGCGTCGAGGCCGAGGACCTGGCCGTCGTTGAGCCCGGTGGTGCTGCCCATCCGGAAGACCTCCTGGCCGACGGTCGCCTCCGCGGCCTCGGTGATCTGGACGGTCTGGTCTCCGGTGTTGACCTCGCTGGGCGCCTCGGTCGCCGGGTCGTCGTACTTCACGAGCGCGAAGTCGCCGTCGCCGGGGAAGGTCGACTGGTCGACGGTGGCGATCGGCTGGCCGCCCTGCGTGTCCGACCACTCGTTGCCGCCGAGGGTGCAGTGACCGGCCGTCAGGAAGGCCGGCGAGCCGTCGCCCGCGGTGACGTTGAAGCCGAGGGAGCAGCGCGAGCCGCCCGCGAAGATGGCGTCACCGCCCGAGACGAACGGCTTGAAGGTGCCCGCGGACTTCTTGATGGTCGCCATGCCGGAGCCGAGGCTCTGCACGGTGGACTCCAGTCTGTCCCACTTGGCACCGGTCACGGTGCTGTCGGCCGTCACCAGGAGCTTGTTGGTGACCGGGTCGATCGACCACGAGGTGCCCGCGATGGTCGCGTCCGACTTCAGGGTCTGCGCCCCGCTCTGGAGCTCCGACCAGCTGTTGTCGACCTCGCGGACCTTCGCGCCCGCCGCCTTCGCCTGCACGATCACGTTGTTGTTGTCGCCCGGTACGACGTTGACCACGAGCTGCTGGCTGTCGCTGTCGTAATAGGAGCCGCCGAACGCTTCACCGAGTAGCCCGGAGAGCTGCGAGGCGAGATCCGAGGCGTCGCCCGCCTTCAGGGTCTTCGGCGCGGCCGCCGCGTCGTCGGACGAACCGTCCTGCGAGGCGTTGGCGTTGGGGAGCAGGATCGCGGCCGCGCCGAGCGCCACCACGCTGCCCGCCGCTATCGCGGCCTTGCGCTTCGGAATTCGCTTGTGACTCAAACTTCTCTCCTCCTGGGGGACGGAGTAGGTGCCGCCGTCCGGCAGCTTTGGGGGGCGCCTGGATGGCTGTTGGTACGCACGGGCCGTCCGGGGCGTTCAATTCCGTTTGCAAGTGATCCGTTCGCATCGCGGAATCAGCCAACTCCCGCCGACCGAGCACCGGCCGCACGGTCTGCGACCGTCCTGGTCACAGCGGCACGCCGGAACAGGTGACGTGCGTCGGCCCCCGGCCGCCCATGGCCGGATGACGGCGTGTCAGCCACAGGGTTCATGACGACTCGCCGAACCAACACGATCCGTATCCGACTGGAAACGATCTGTTGTGATCGTCGAGTCGAATCCCACCTTCAGCGAATCTGCACACCGAATGCTCAACCCGGTCACCGAGTCGAGGATTGACCACGCGCCCGCCGCGTCGGTCACGCCTTTGGGGCGGGAGTGCCGGATTCGCCGCTCCACGGGACAAGGGGTCGGATGAGCCGATGCCGTGCCGCATGTGAAGAACTCGCCACCAAGGCGTGCACATACCTGCACGCTTCGGTGCGGCGGGGGCGCAAGTTGCCTGGTGAGACGGCTGGTTGATTGGAAGCGCGCGCCCGCAGCGTGCTTTGATCCATCGCACCGCGGGGGCCGCACAGGGCACTCGGAAACGAGAGTCCGGCACTCGCGGTCGCGGCCGTCATCTGTCCCCAGAGGGGGCCGCTCCCCCCTTGTGAGATATCCATACGAAGGGAAGTTCCACCATGAACTCCACCCCCCAGGTTGAGACCGTCGAGATCGCCGACGCCGAGCTCGACGCCGTTTCCGGCGGCCTGTCCGTGAACGCCGTGAACACCGTCACCGACACGGTCGACAGCATCGCCCCGGTCTCCGGCCTGGTGAACACCGCTGTCGGCACCGTCGAGGGTGTCACCGGCCTGAACACGGCCCCGGTCACCAACCTGGTCTCCGGCCTCTGATCGAGCCCCAGTGCCGTTGACTCCCGGAGCCGCAGCCGGCGGTTCCGGGATCTTCGGGTGCCGTAACAGCCTCTGCTGCGGCCGTAAGAACCTCTTCTACGGGTGAGGGAAGTTCCTTGCAGTTCCGCCAACAGGCCCTCGCCAAGCTTCAGTCACCGGAGGAACTCGACCTTCCGGTGCGTTTCGCCCGCCCGCAGGGCTGGCTCGTGCTCTCGGTGACGGTCGTCGCGATGGCGGCCGCCTCGGTGTGGGCGGTGACCGGCTCGGTGACCTCCACCGTCAGCGCACCCGCCATCCTCACGCACGGGCAGGGCAGTTATCTCCTCCAGAGCCCCGTCGCGGGCCAGGTCACCGCGGTGCTCGCGAAGCAGGGCGAGACGTTGCCGGCCGACTCCCCCGTTCTCAAGGTCCGTACGCCCAAGGGCGAAGCCGTCGTCCGCACGCTCGACGCGGGCCGTGTCTCCGCGCTCGCCGCGACCGTCGGGCAGATCATCCAGACCGGCGCGAACGTCGCCGCCGTCGAGAAGGTCGCCCACACCAAGGACCCGCTGTACGCGACGGTCTACGTCCCCGCCGAGAACGCCGCCTCGATCCCCGACGACGCCGCCGTCGACCTGACCGTGCAGTCGGTGCCGACGCAGGAGTACGGCGTGCTGCGCGGCCATGTGAAGTCGGTGGACCGCTCGGCCCAGTCGCCGCAGCAGATCGCCGCGTTCCTCGGGGACAGCCAGCTGGGCGAGCAGTTCACGAAGAAGGGCAGGCCGGTGGCCGTGACGGTCCGGCTGGACAAGTCGTCCGCCACGAAGAGCGGGTACAAGTGGTCGTCCGCGGACGGGCCGCCGTTCAAGCTGACCTCCATGACGCTGGCCTCGGGGTCGATCCGGCTGGCCGACCAGCGTCCCGTCGACTGGCTGCTGCCGTGACCGCGACCGCACCGGACACCCGGGGCCGGCGCCGCGCCGCCCCGCCCAAGCGCAAGGTGCCCAAGGCCGGGGCGAAGACCGTCCGCACGCCCACCGTGCTCCAGATGGAGGCCGTGGAGTGCGGCGCCGCCTCCCTGGCGATGGTGCTCGGCCACTACGGCAAGCACGTCCCGCTGGAGGAGTTGCGTATCGCCTGCGGCGTCTCCCGCGACGGCTCGCGCGCCAGCAATCTCCTCAAGGCGGCCCGCAGTTACGGCCTGACGGCCAAGGGCATGCAGATGGACCTGGCCGCCCTCGCCGAGGTGAAGTCGCCGGCCATCCTGTTCTGGGAGTTCAACCACTACGTCGTCTACGACGGCATGGGCCGCCGGTTCGGCCGCCGTGGCGTCTACATCAACGACCCCGGCAAGGGCCGCCGCTTCGTCCCCATGGAGGACTTCGACGGCAGCTTCACCGGTGTCGTGCTGGTCATGGAACCCGGCGAGGACTTCGCCCGGGGCGGCCGCAAGCCGGGCGTCCTGGGCGCGATGCCCGCCCGGCTGCGCGGGACCGCGGGCACGATGCCCGCCGCCGTCCTGGCGAGCCTGTTGCTGGTGGCGGTCGGCGCGGCGGTGCCCGCGCTCAGCCGCACCTACATCGACGAGTTCCTGATCGGGAACCAGACCTCGCTGCTGGGCGTGCTGTTCGCGTCGATGGCGGCGTGCGTGCTGCTCACGGTCGTGCTCACCTGGCTCCAGCAGGCCAACCTGCTGCGCGGCCGCATCATCTCCTCGACCCTCTCCAGCGCCCGCTTCCTGCGCCATCTGCTGCGGCTGCCGGTGACGTTCTTCTCCCAGCGCAGCCCCGCCGACCTGGTGCAGCGGCTGCAGTCCAACGACGCGGTCGCCGAGACCCTGTCCCGCGACCTCGCGGCGGCGGGCGTGGACGCGGTCGTCGTCGTCCTGTACGCGGTGCTGCTGTACACCTACGACCCGCAGCTGACGTTCGTCGGCATCGGCGTGGCGCTGCTGAACATCGTGGCCATGCGGGTCGTCATCCGGCTGCGCGCCACGCGCACGGCGAAGCTGCGCGCCGACACGGCCCGGCTCACCAACACCGCCTACACCGGCCTTCAGCTGATCGAGACGATGAAGGCGACCGGCGGCGAGGACGGCTACTTCCGCAAGTGGGCCGGGCAGCACGCCACCACGCTGGAGGAGCAGCAACGACTCGGCGTGCCGAGCGCCTGGCTGGGCGTGGTCGCGCCGACGCTGGCCACCCTCAACAGCGCGCTGATCCTCTGGATCGGCGGCATGCGGGCGGTCGAGGGCCACATCTCGGTCGGTCTGCTGGTCGCCTTCCAGGCCCTGGTCACCCGCTTCACGGCCCCGCTGACCCGGCTCAACGGCGTCGCGGGCCGCATCCAGGACTTCGCGGCCGACGTGGCGCGGCTGAAGGACGTGGAGAACTTCAAGGCCGATCCGCTCTACGGCCGCCCCGAGTCCGGCGAGTCGACGCGCCGCCTCCAGGGCCATGTCGAGCTGGAGAACATCACCTTCGGCTACAGCCCGCTCGACAAGCCCCTGCTCACCGGCTTCGACCTGACGGTCGGCCCCGGGCGGCAGGTCGCGCTGGTCGGCGGGTCCGGCAGCGGCAAGTCCACGGTGTCCCGGCTGATCTCCGGCCTGTACGCGCCGTGGGAGGGCGTGATCCGCATCGACGGACAGCGCATCGAGGACATCCCGCGCGGGGCGCTGGCCGCCTCCGTCTCCTTCGTCGACCAGGACGTGTTCCTCTTCGAGGGCACGGTCCGCGACAACGTGGCGCTGTGGGACCCGTCGATCCCGGACGAGGCGGTGGAGGACGCGCTGCGCGACGCCGCCCTGTACGACGTGATCACGCGGCGTCCGGGCGGCATCCACAGCAAGGTCGAGCAGGACGGGCGCAACTTCTCCGGCGGGCAGCGCCAGCGCCTGGAGATCGCGCGGGCGCTGGTGCGCCGGCCGAGCATCCTGGTGCTCGACGAGGTGACCAGCGCGCTGGACGCGGAGACCGAGCTGGTCGTGATGGACAACCTGCGCAGGCGCGGCTGTGCCTGTGTGGTGATCGCGCACCGGCTCAGCACCGTCCGCGACAGCGACGAGATCGTCGTCCTCCAGCACGGCACGATCGTGGAGCGGGGACGGCACGAGGAACTGGTGGCGCGCGGCGGAGCGTACGCGGCACTGGTCAGGGAGCGGTGAGATGACGGCCGTTCAGGGACACGAGGGCGACCTCGTCCTCAACGCCTTCGGGCAGATGGGCTCGCGCATCGACTGCGCCGGGTTCAACCGCCTCGATCTGGAGGGTCCGCAGGTGCTGTGGCTGGTCGCGGCGGGTGCCGTCGACCTGTTCGCGGTGGACGCCGGCCAGCAGGGCCACTGGCACCACCTCGGCCGGCTGGAGGCGGGCTCACTGGTGCTCGGCCCGGTCCCGGGCCCGCAGCACACCCTGGTGGCCCGCCCGCTGCGGGACTGCGTGGTGCACCGCATCGGCCTGCGCGAGCTGTACCAGCCCGCCAACACCGCGACCTGGTCGTACGACGAGTACGGCAACCCGCAGTACGTGCCGCCGACGACGAGCCCGCTGGAATACGCCCTCGCCCTGGGGGTCGGCCGCAGCCAGTCCATCCTCTTCCAGGCGCCGATGGCGAACGAGCGGGCCGCCGTCCCCACGGACGACGACGTGTTCTGGATGCAGGTGCCGCCGGGCAGCGTCCAGTACGGCTCGCTGTACGGCGCGGAGGCCGCGGCCGACCTGCTGATGGACCCGGCGCTGTGGCAGTCCATGGTCGACCAGCAGTACCGGCTGCTGACCACGCTGGACCGCTGGATCGAACAGCTGGAGCGCACCCACGAGTCGCGCACGGCCGAGGGCATCAAGGCCGGTGAGGCGGTGCGCGCCCAGGCCGACCGGACGCTGCTCGCCTCCATCGGCAAGCGGTCGTCCAAGCGGACCACCGCGGCCGACGCCGACGCCACGTACGCGGCGTGCAAGCTCGTCGCGCAGGCGGCCGGGATCAGCCTCACCGAGCCCACCCAGAAGGGCACGGGCGGTGACCGCCTCGACCCGGTCGAGCAGGTGGCCCTGGCCTCCCGCGTCCGTACCCGGGCCGTGCGCCTGGACGGCCGCTGGTGGCGGGACAACGTCGGGCCGCTGGTCGGTCACCGGGCGCTGTCCGGTGCGCCGGTGGCGCTGCTGTGGCGGCGTGGCGGATATGTGGCGGTCCATCCGTCCACCGGCCGTGAGACGCCGGTCGAGAAGGCCAACGCCGACGAGTTCGAGCCGCGCGCGGTGATGTTCTACCGCCCGCTGCCCGAGCGGGGACTGAGCCCCCTGAGGCTGCTGCGGTTCTGTATGCGGGGCACCCGGGGCGACCTGACGGGACTGCTGCTCAGCGGACTGGTCACGGTGGCGATCGGCGCACTGGTGCCCATCGCGACCGGCAAGGTGCTCGGTGAGTTCGTGCCGAAGGCGCAGACGGACCTCATCGTGCAGGTGTGTCTGGCGGTGATGCTCACCAGCGTGGTGTCGGCGGCCTTCATGCTGTTGCAGAACCTGACCATCCTGCGGCTGGAAGGCCGGGTCGAGGCCACGCTCCAGCCGGCCGTGTGGGACCGGCTGCTCAGGCTGCCCACGAGGTTCTTCACCGAGCGCTCCACCGGCGAACTGGCCAGCGCGGCCATGGGCATCAGCTCGATCCGCAGGCTGCTGGCGGGAGTCGGGCCGACGGTCGCCCAGTCGGTGACGGTCGGGGCGATGAACCTGGGGCTGCTGCTGTGGTTCAGCGTGCCGATGGCGATGGCGGCGATCGGCATGCTCGTCGTCATCGCGGCCGTGTTCCTGGGGCTCGGGCTGTGGCAGGTGCGGTGGCAGCGGCGGCTGGTCGTGCTCTCCAACAAGCTGAACAACCAGGCCTTCCAGACGCTGCGCGGCCTGCCCAAGCTGCGGGTGGCCGCCGCCGAGAACTACGCGTACGCCGCGTGGGCGTCCCAGTTCGCGCGCAGCCGTGAGCTCCAGCAGAAGGTCGGCCGCATCAAGAACCTCACGTCGGTGCTGGGCGCGGTGTATCTGCCGCTGTGCACGCTGCTGATGTTCATGCTGCTGGCGGGTCCGGCCCGGGGCTCGATGTCGGCGGCCGCGTTCCTCACCTTCAACACCTCGGTGACGATGGTGCTGACCTCGGTGACCCAGCTGACGAGCTCGTTCGTCTCCGCCGTGGCCGCGCTGCCGCTGTTCGAGGAGATCAAGCCGGTGCTGGACGCGACACCCGAGGTGCGCACGGCGAGCACGCGGCCGGGCCCGCTGTCCGGGGCGCTCGAGGCGCGGCGGCTGTCCTTCCGCTACTCGGACGACGGTCCGCTGGTGCTGGACGACGTGTCGTTCGAGGTACGGCCGGGCGAGTTCGTCGCGGTCGTCGGCCCCAGCGGCTGCGGCAAGTCGACGCTGCTGCGCCTGCTGATCGGCTTCGACCGCCCGGTGTCGGGCAGCGTCCTCTACGACGGTCAGGACCTGGCCGCGCTCGACCAGTCGGCGGTGCGCCGCCAGTGCGGTGTGGTGCTCCAGCACGCGCAGCCGTTCACCGGCTCGATCCTGGACGTCATCTGCGGTACCGAGCCGTACACGCCGGAGGAGGCGATGGCGGCGGCCGAGATGGCCGGTCTCGCCGAGGACATCAAGCGGATGCCGATGGGCCTGCACACCATCGTCTCGGGCAGCGGCGCCGTCTCCGGCGGCCAGCGCCAACGGCTGATGATCGCCCAGGCGCTGATCCGCCGACCGCGCATCCTCTTCTTCGACGAGGCGACCAGCGCCCTCGACAACGAGACCCAGCGCACGGTCATCGAGAGCACCAAGGCCCTCAACGCCACCCGGATCGTCATCGCCCACCGGCTGTCGACCGTGATGGACGCCGACCGGGTCGTGGTGATGGAGGACGGCAAGGTCGTCCAGCAGGGCCCGCCCGCCCAGCTGCTCGCCGACACGAGCGGCCGGCTGCACGAGCTGGTACGGCGCCAGATGACGTGACGATCCCCGGCCCGCCCGGTGGCGTGTCTTCGCCGTACTCCGGGGCCCTGACCGTTGGGCTCACCCAGAAGTGGGTACCCACGGCCCATGCGAATCAGCGTGGTGGACGTGGGATCGAACACGGTCAGACTGGTGGTCGCGGACGCGGACGGTGGCGTACCGCTTCCGGTGCACACCGCCAAGTGGCGGCTCAGGCTGTCCGAGCAGGTCACACCGGGGGGACCCATCCCGGAGCCGGCCGTGGAACAACTGGTGCACGCGGTCGCCGAGGCGAGCCGGACCGCCACCCGGTGGGGGGCGGCCGGTCCGCTGGCGTTCGCGACCGCCGTGGTGCGCGGCGCGTCGAACCGGCACGAGGTGCTCCACGCCGTCCGGTCCCGCACCGGCGTGGACCTGTGCACCCTGCCGGGCGAGGTCGAGGCGGAACTGACGTTTCTCGGGGCCCGGCGCTGGATGGGCTGGCGGTCGGGTCCGCTCGCCCTGCTCGACATCGGCGGCGGCTCGCTCGAAGTCGCCTTCGGGCGCGGCCGGTTGCCCGACTTCGTGGCGTCGCTGCCGCTGGGCGCGGGGCGGCTCACCCACGAGTTCTTCCAGGACGAGGACCCGCCGTCGCCGGAGCGGGTGCGGGCGCTGCGCCGCAAGGTCCGCCACCAGTTGAGGGACGTCGCGGCGCGGATCCGCTGGGAGGGCCCGCGCACCGCGGTCGCCACCTCCCGTACGTTCCAGCAGCTGGGACGGCTGTGCGGTACGGCGCCCGGACGCCACGGCCCGTTCGTGGACCGGCAGTTGCACCGCGCGGCGCTGCGGGAGGCGATCCCGCGGCTGGCCGCCCTGCCCGCCGCCGAACGCGCCGAGCTGCCCGGCATCTCCGCGCCGCGGGCCGCGCAGAGCCTGGCCGGGGCGGTGGTCGGGCACACCGCGATGAAACTGACCGGCCTCAGGTCCGTCACGGTCTGCCCCTGGGCGATCCGCGAGGGCGTGCTGCTGCGGCACATCGAGGACGGACCGGCGTGGTGGGCGGAGGTCACCCGCCGCACCGAGGAGGCGGCCCCTCCCGACCCGGTGCCGCTGCGCATCGCCACCGCCTCCAGCTGAAGCCCCGCAGACGAGAACGAACGCACCGAACGCAGGAAGGAGACCCCCGTGTCCCAGGACGACAACCACGACGGCTCCGACAAGAAGCCCGAGACGGCGCTGGAGGAGGTCCTGCGCGAGATCGAGGAGGCCGAGAACCGCACGCAGGACTCCGCCGAGCAGCGACGCCACCGGGGCGAGGCCGCAGAGGCCATCACCCCGAACACGCGCGCCCAGGAGGAGTCCCAGGGGGACTGAGAGGAGGGGCCGGGTCGGTCCGGCCCCTTCACGACGTGCCGGAGTCCCTTTCCGCGCGGGTGCTACGCGGGTAGGTGACTCCGGTCGCCGGCCGGGTACCCGGCGCGCATGGAGCACGACCGTGGAGAACCAGGACTGCCCACCCCGCGCGGCCCGCTGAGCAGGGGCGTCGAGGCCTACCTGCGGGGCGCGGGCCGGCTGCCCCGGCTGGAGGACGTCGCCCGTGCCGCGGTGTACGGCGAGGACCTCCAGCTTGCCCTGTACCTGTGCTACGAGCTGCACTACCGCGGGTTCGCGGGGGTGTCCCCCGACCGCGAGTGGGACCCCGACCTGCTGCGCACCCGGGCTGCCCTGGAGCACCGCTTCCTGTCCGCCCTGCGCTCCGACGCCCGGGTCCACGACGGCGTGGACGAGGCGCTGGCGGACCTCCTGGTCGAGCCCGTCGACGGCTCGGGCGTCAGCCACTTCCTGCGCGACGAAGGCGAGCTGTGGCACCTGCGCGAGTACGCGGCCCAGCGCTCCCTCTACCACCTGAAGGAAGCGGACCCGCACGCCTGGGTGCTGCCGCGGCTGTGGGGCCGGGCGAAGGCGGGGATGGCGGCGGTGGAGTTCGACGAGTGGGGCGGCGGCCGAGCCGACCGCGTGCACGCCCGGCTGTTCGCCGACCTGATGAAGGATCTGGGCCTGGACACCAGGTACGGCCGCTATCTCGACGCGGCGTCCGCCGAGGCCCTGGTCACGGTGAACCTCATGTCCCTCTTCGGCCTGCACCGGTCCCTCAGGGGCGCCCTGGTCGGCCACTTCGCGACGGTCGAGATCACCTCGTCGCCCGGTTCGCGGCGGCTCGCCGAGGCGATGCGCCGGGCCGGCGCCGGGCGGGCGGCCGAGCACTTCTACGACGAGCACGTCGAGGCCGACGCGGTCCACGAGCAGGTCGTGCGCCACGAGGTCATCGGCGGCCTGCTGGAGGTGGAGCCGCACCTCGCCCCGGATGTCGCGTTCGGGATCGACGCCACCGGATTCGTCGAGGACCGCTTCGGCGCCCGGCTGCTCGCCGACTGGCGTGCGTCACGTTCGTCACTGCGTGCACCGCTTGCCCCTGAAGCCGCCCATATCTCCTGAACAGCCGGGTACTCGAACCCCGTGAACCCACTGGTACCCCCGGGCGTGTACGCCCCGCAGGAGGACACCGAGCTGCTGGCCGGTGCCCTGTCCGACGAGCCGCTGCCGCAGGGCGCGGAGGTCCTGGACGTCGGCACGGGCACCGGTGCCCTGGCTCTGGAGGCCGCGCGCCGAGGCTTGCGTGTGACCGCCGTGGACGTGTCGCGGAGGGCGGTGTGGGCCGCGCGACTGAACGCTGTGCGGGCGGGGCTCCCGGTCCGCATCCGGCACGGGAATCTCTTCGACCCGGTGCGCGGCGAGTCGTTCGACCTGATCCTGGCCAACCCGCCGTACGTGCCGGCGCCGGACGGCTCCGGACGGCCGCCGCATGGCGCGGCCCGCGCCTGGGACGCGGGCGACGACGGACGGCTGGTCGTGGACCGGATCTGCCGGGAGGCGCCCGACCTGCTGCGTCCGGGCGGGGTGCTGCTGCTGGTGCAGTCCGCGCTCAGCGGCCCGGACCTGACCGTCCGCTGTCTGCGCTCGTCGGGCCTGAAGGCCGCGGTGACGCGCCGGCGACGGATCCCGTTCGGCCCGGTGCTGCGTGGCCGGGAACGCTGGCTGCGGGAGCGGGGGCTGCTGCCCGCCGCCGAGGACAAGGAAGAGCTGGTGGTCGTCCGTGCCGAACTCCCCGTCTGACCGGTCCGCGGCGCCGCGCCGCGTCACGGTCCAGCGCAAGGGTCCACTGCTGATGGAAGGCCCGGTGGAGGTGGAGCTGGAGGACGGTTCCGTCGTCACCTCGGACCGCTTCCGCGTGGCCCTGTGCACCTGCCGCCGCAGCCGCCGCTATCCGTGGTGCGACACGAGCCACCGCGACCGGGCCTGAGCCCGGTGCGCGGTGGCCGGTGAGCCCAGGGGCCGGCGGGCGGCCCCACTCCGCCCGCCGGCCCCCTTGTACGAGATCGCAGGTCCCCGCGACAGCGGCCCGGCTCCCCAGCCTCGAACCGCTGCACCTCACGGGAACAGCGCGATCCCGGTCTCTCAGAACGCGAAGACGCCGGAACCGTAGGCGTTCTTCACGCACTCGTTGGAGAACGTGCGCTCGTACGAGACCCTCTGGCCCTGCCAGACACCGTCGACGGTGACGACCACCGGGTCGTACTGCTTGGTGCACATCACGCCGCCCCTCGCGGTCAGGGCGTGGATGTCGCCGCCGACGCCGCGCAGTTCCGCGCAGGCGGAGCCGGCGACCGGGTGCGTGCCGGAGGCTGTCGGGGCACAGGTCAGGGTGACCGCGCGTTCCGGAGTCGCGGCGGCCGCGCTCTCACCGTGGCCCACCGTGAGGACGAGGGCCGACGGGGCGTAGAGCGCGGTGGGGGCCTGACCCGGAGAGGCGAGCGCGGCCCCGGTGAGGGGTCCGCAGACGGCGGTGGCCGTCAGGCCGAGGGTCATGGCCCAGCGCGCGGTGTTCCGCATTGTGTGCATCCTTCCGCTCGATTACAGGGTGTGCCGGCCCGTGCCCGGTCGGTGCCCGGGGCGGCGAGCGCGAGTCTGCCGAGTCCGCCGCGGAAACACACATCGACCCCACGGGTTTCAGTAACATTGCGTATTGAATCAGTGGCGCGAAGTTACGGAATCCGGCTGCGTGAAGCCCGTAACCGCACGGCGCCCGGAGATACGAAGCGGCCAGATGGCCGATTCCCGCACGCTCGTTAATAGGCCTGAAACATTCCGATTCCGCTCTCGGCCGACTGCTTCGTTGCCCCTTGTGTTCATGCTCTGGCCGAGTAATCGTCATTACATGATTACTAATGAGCAGCGGGAGAAACTGCGCGGCTGGTTCGCCGGCCGCCTTCCCGACGACCTCTTCGAGGAGCTGACCGAGATCACGGTCGACCGCGAGGAGATCACCGTGATCGGCCGCATCCCCGAGCCCCGCCTGGCGGAGGACGCCCCGGCCGCCGAGCGGGAAGCGGCCCTGGAGAGCCGTGTGCAGGAGTTCCGGGAACGCACGCGTGAGGACCGGATGGCCGTGGCCCGGGAGGCCGAGCACCGGTTCCGCCGGAAGGTGTCCTGGGGCGTGGAGTGCGGCGGGCAGCGGGCGCTCTTCACGCACGTGGCCGCGCCCGTCATGACGCGGCTGCGCCAGCCGGAGCGCCAGGTCCTCGACACCCTGATCGCCGGCGGCGTCGCCCGCAGCCGCAGTGACGCGCTGGCCTGGTGCGTGCGCCTGGTCCAGCGCCACACCGACGACTGGCTCACGGAGTTGCGCGACTCCCTCGAACACGTGCAGCGGGTACGCGCCCAGGGTCCGGACGCGGAGCCGGACCACGGTCCGCACACCGGGGCCGCCGACGACGCCCACGATGCCGACGACGAGGAGTGACTGCGAAGTGGAGGATTCGTCCACTGGCAGCACCGGGATTGGATGAACCGTCCTCTGGTGTCGTTCGCCTCCGGCGCCCTACCGTCGGCAGCACCCCAGAGGACGGGATCCGCACGCCGTCGCACACCCACGCGCCGGCGAGCGGCCGTCCGCCATGCCGCCGCGCCACCCCGCGCTCCACCGCCCCGTCCCCGCTGGAGCCCACTTGTCCTCGCCGGCCGAACGTCCCCCGGGCGCCGAACCCCCCTCCCCCGCCGCGTCTCCCCCGTCCCTGACGGAGGTCGAGACCCACGGTGTCGACCGCATCCCCGACGCCGAGCGCACCGCCACCGCGCTGGACCTGTTCCGGCTCGCCTTCGGCGGCGCCAACACCTTCTCCACCTGCGTCCTCGGCGCCTTCCCGATCCTGTTCGGCCTCTCCTTCTGGCAGGGTCTCGCGGCCACGCTCCTCGGGGTCGTCGCGGGCGCGCTGATCCTGTGCCCGATGGCGGTGTTCGGCCCGGTCAACGGCACCAACAACGCCGTGTCGTCCTCGGCACACCTGGGCGTGCACGGCCGTGTGGTCGGCTCGTTCCTCTCCCTGCTGACGGCCGTCGCGTTCTTCTCCATCTCGGTGTGGAGCTCCGGCGACGCCCTGGTCGGCGGCGCCCACCGGCTGTTCGACCTCGACCGGGGCGACGTCTCCTACGCCGTCGCGTACGCGCTGTTCGCGGTGCTGGTCCTCGCCGTGTGCGTCTACGGCTTCCGGTTCATGCTGTTCGTCAACAAGATCGCGGTGACCTCGGCGAGCGCGCTGTTCCTGATCGGCGCCGTGGCGTTCGCGGGGGACTTCGACCCCTCGTACGCGGGCGTCTTCACCGACTCGGCGGACGCGGCGACGACGGCCCTGTTCTGGCCGTCGTTCATCGGGGCGGCGCTGATCGTGCTGTCGAACCCGGTGTCGTTCGGGGCGTTCCTCGGCGACTGGTCGCGCTACATCCCGGCGAGCACGTCGCGCCGGAAGGTGATGGGGGCCGCGTTCCTGTCACAGCTCGCGACGCTGCTGCCGTTCCTGTTCGGTCTGACGACGGCGAGCATCATCGCGCACAAGGCACCGCGGTACGTCGACCCGGCGGCCCCTGACTACGTGGGCGGACTGCTCGCGATCTCGCCCGGCTGGTTCTTCCTGCCGGTCTGCCTGCTCGCGCTGATCGGCGGCATGGCGACGGGCACGACGGCGCTGTACGGGACCGGGCTCGACTTCTCGTCGGTGTTCCCGAGACTGTCCCGGGTCCGGGCGACACTGCTGGTCGGCGCCTTGTCGATCGGGTTCATCTTCGCGGGCCGGTTCGGGCTCGACCTCGTGCGGTCCATCTCCACCTTCGCCACGGTGATCATCACCTGCACCACGCCGTGGATGGTCGTGATGATGCTGGGCTACTGGACCCGGCGCGGCTGGTACGACCCGGAGGCGCTCCAGGTCTTCAACCGCCGTCAGCGCGGCGGTCGTTACTGGTTCGCGCACGGCTGGAACTGGCGGGGCATGACCGCCTGGTGGGTGTCGGCGCTGCTCGGTGTCCTCTTCACCAACATCCCCGGGCAGTTCGTCGGGCCGCTGGGCGATCTCGCGGGCGGCGTCGACATCAGTCTGCCGCTGTCGCTGGTCGTGGCGGCGGTGCTGTTCCTGACGCTGCTGCGGCTGTTCCCCGAACCCCGGGCGGTGTACGGGCCCGAGGGCGCGCGGCTGGCCCGGACCGTCGAGGTACCGGTGCCGCCGATCACCGGGCCCGGCGCCGAGGGGGCGCTGTCAGACCCTTCGGCTACGTTGCCGGCATGACCAACTTCGTACTGGTGGCAGGGACATGGCTCGGGGCGTGGGCGTGGGACGAGGTGGCCGCTCAGCTGCGCGCCGCCGGGCATGACGTCCACCCGCTGACGCTGTCGGGGCTCGCCGAGAAACAGGGCGCGGCGGCCGGGCTGGAGACGCACGTGCGGGACGTCGTCGACGAGGTGGACCGCCTCGGCCGGCGTGATGTCGTCCTCGTGGGGCACAGCTACGCGGGCATACCGGTGGGGCAGGCCGCGGAGCGGATCGGTGACCGGTTGCGGCGCGTGGTGTTCGTCGACGCGAACGTGCCGGTGGACGGCGAGTCCTTCCTGTCGGGCTGGCCGAGCGACCACGTACGGCAGTCGATCGCCGACCACGACGGGTTCTGGCCTCCGCTCGGCGCGCCGGACTACGCGGGGCAGGGGTTGACGGACGAGCAGATCGCCCGGATCGTCGACGGTTCGACCCCGCATCCGGGCGCCACGCTCACCGAACCGGCCGTGCTCGCCGGCGCCTCGGGCGACCTCCCGGCGACGTATGTGAAGTGCCTCCTCGACGGGGACGAGCCGATGCCGGCGGTGGCCGGGCTGCTCAAGAGCGACCAGTGGGAGCTGGTGGAGATGGCCACGGGCCACTGGCCGATGTTCTCGCAGCCGCGCGAGCTGGCCCGTGTCCTGCGCGCGTCGGTAGCGGCCACGTGACCAGCGGTCGGTGCCGGCGGCCGGCCGGGCTGATGGCGGAGCCGGGCTGAGACACCGGCGACGGCCGGGGCCCGGCGATCCCCTCCGGGAGGGGACCGGCCGCAGGCCCCGGCTCCACTCCCGCTCAGACCTCCGGGCTCGCGTTCACCTGGCTCATCCGGTCGGCACCTTCACCTGTCGTGCCACCGGGCCCTCCTCCTCCGCGATCGACAGGGAACCGGCCGTCGTCGGCACGGGCTCCGGCTGCCAGCGCTGTTCGTCGGAGCGGTCGCGGACCTTGACGACGATGTCGGCACCGGGGTCGTCGTTGGTGGAGGCGAGGGCGAGCTGCTCGTCCCAGCGGGGCAGCAACTGCCCTTGCACGGTGAGGTCGTAGCGCACGTCGTCGGCCCGTTCGGCGTCGTCCTCGGCGCAGGTGCCGAGGACGACGACGCCGGCGTCCTTGTGCGAGTCCAGGCACAGGCCGGGATCGGCGACGCTGCGCAGCAGCCCGTCGTCCTCGTACGTCCACTGCTGGGTCCACGCCGTCGAGCACTCCGCCAGCTGGGTCCCCGACCCCTCCTTCGGCAGGTCGCGGACGTCCAGACAGAGGTCGGCGCCGGCGTTGCGCAGCCGCGTCACTCCCGGTGCCGTCGGAAGCCCGGCCGTGTCGGGCGGGGTCACGGACCCGGCGCCGTTGCCGCCGGCGGCGCTGTTGGAGCCGGCCGGGTCGGCCTGCCCGCCGTCGTGGGACGACGCGCTGATGATGAGCACGGTCGCCAGCACCCCGGCCGACACCGCGCCGACGCCCGAGAGCAGCGCCCGTGAGGAGCGCGACGCGTCCGGGACGCGCACGCCCTGGACCCGGCGGACCCGCACGGGGATGCGGGACAGCAGGCGGTGACGTCCGCTCCCGGGCCGTCCGTCGCCCCGCCCTCCGCCACGCCGGCCCGCGCGGCCGCCCCGCGTCCCGTGCGAGGACCGGCCCGGGCGCGAGTCGAGGTAGCGGCGGACGCCCCAGCCGAGCACCGCTTCGGCGATCAGCGGCCCCAGTCCGCCCTCGAAATGGCTCAGTTGTTCGGCCGCGTTCCGGCAGTAGCGGCACTCCGCCAGATGCTCCTGGACGTCGGGCAGCAGGGCGCCGCCCCTGCGGATGGGAACGTCGAGGAGGCGGTTGTAGAAGCGGCAATCCTGGGTCGGCGCGAGTTCACGGTGGGCATGTACACAACCCTCGCGGAATGTGTCACGCGCTTGTTCGATTGCGGCCGACGCGATGTCGGTATCCATGCCCAGCAGACCTGCCGGGACGCTTAAAGGATCGGCCTCCACCTCGACGTGCCAGAGCAAACAGCGCGCGGCTGCGGGAAGTGCCTGAAATGCCCGCTCCGCGAGGACGCGATTTTCGGGCGTCATGGACGTCGCCGCGCGCAGTCCGCGTCCTCCGGCCGGTTTCTGCAGCGCCGGCAGTACGGCGGATATTCGATCGTCACCGGACCACTCCCGGACCGTGTCGCGCACGGTCACCAGGAGCGCCGGGCGCAGCGCGACGGCCGACTCGCCGAAGGCGAGGCGGTTCAGGGTCCGGTGGAAGGCGGTTCCCGTGACCATCTCGGCGACCCGCGCCGACGAGGCGAGACAGATGACCGCGTACTCGTACACCGGCTGCCAGTGCCGCGCCATCAGCAGCGCGACGGAATGGGCGGCGACCCCGCCCTCCGGACTGCCTCTCAGCGGGGCGGCGAGAGATTCATCGGATTCCCCGGGATCCCCGCCGGGCGGGGGATACGGGGGACGAGGGGGGTGGGGGGTGGGCACTGAGATGGTTCCTTCCCACGCGCATGTGACACACAGAAGTCCTGCCGCCGAAAAAGGAGCCCGGTTGGTGCGTACCTTTTTGGCGCGGCGCGGGAGGTGCGAATTCACCGACGGCGAATCGGACCCGGTCTACAAAACGCGTGCGACACCCGGCCATTCCCCCCGCACGTGTGTTTCACTCTTGCACAACCCCCACACGACCAACAAGGCGCCTGTGCAACATCAAGCCCATTGACAGAAAGTCAGAAACGGGAACACATACGCGCCGGTCGCACCGGTTTTCGACATTTTCAGATCTGCCAGGACCGCAGCCGGTCCGCCGCACCGTAGACGTCGGTCGTGCCGGACATCAGATCGCGGGCGAGGTCGACGAGGGCTCCGTAGGGCGGGTCGATGCCGACGCCGCTGACGAACATGTACGCCACGGCCGTCGCACACGCGAAGCGGGCGTTGGCCGAGGGCAGCGGCCGGAGCAGCGTGATGGTGTGCAGCAGCGCGGCGGCCCGCCAGGCCGGGTCGGAGTTCACGCCGAGGCGGGGCGGGTCGACACGGTGCCGGGCAACCGCGGCCACCAACGCGGAGAAGTCATTGATGGTGGGCTGGTCCGGCAGGACCTCTTCATGGCGCTGGAGCAGCCAGGGCACATCGATATGGAGGACGGGTGCCATCGGTCAGGCAGCCCGCCCCTCGCCCTTGGCGCGCGGTTCGTCGTCCGGGAAGGCGGCGGCGAACTCGTCGGCGTGGGTCGCGAAGAACCTGCGGAAGGCCTCCGCGCCCTCCTGGAGCGCCCGGTGGCGGGCTATGTCGGCGGCGGCCGCCTCCCGCACGAGCGCCTTCATGGACGTACCGCGCTCCTTGGCGATCTGCCGCAGGTCCTCAAGTTCGCGGTCGCTGAACTCCACGTTGAGAGCTGGCATGCCTTCACGGTACCGCTCGGGTACTGACTCGTAAATACCCCCTGGTCAGAGGGCAGGGGCGACGGTACCGAAGGAGCTGCCCCCTTCGTCATCCTCTGAGATCTGCATCACATCACACCGCGCGATGTCACATTCCGGGGCCCGGCACGGCTCGCAGTAGTGAGCGCGTCTCTGGGAGGACCACGCATGACCGAGATCCCCGTACCGGGCACCGCCGCCCCGCTCGACGAGGCGACCGGGGTGTTCGTCGACCATCGCGAGCTGCTGTTCGGCGTCGTCTACAACATGCTGGGGAGTGTCGCCGACACCGAGGACGTCCTGCAGGAGACATGGCTGTCCTGGACCGCCCGTGGCGGGGGCGCTCCCCTGGCCGGCGTCGACAACCCCCGGGCCTATCTCGTCCGGGTGGCCGTCAACCACGCGCTGCGGCGCCGCGCCGTGATCAGCCGCAGGCAGGAGACGTACGTGGGCTCCTGGCTGCCCGAGCCCCTGGTCGCCGACGAGGGCGCCGACACCGCCGACGGCCCCGCCCTGCGCTCCGAGTCGGTGTCACTGGCGATGCTGGTGGTCCTGGAGTCGCTGACCCCACTGGAGCGGGCCGTGTTCGTCCTGGGCGAGGTGTTCGGCTACCCGCACGCCGAGATAGCCGAGATCATCGACCGCTCCCCCGCCGCCGTACGGCAGTTGGCACACCGGGCCCGGGACCATGTGAACGCGCGGCGGCCTCGCTACGAGGCGCATCCGCGGGTGCGGCGGGAGGCGACCGAGCGGTTCGTTCGGGCGGCGCTCGGCGGGGACATCGCCGCGCTGATGGAGGTGCTCGCGCCGGACGTCACGGCGTGGACGGACGCCGGCGGCAAGCGCAGGCCGGCGAGTCTGCGCCCGGTGCACGGCCGGGACAAGGTGGCCCGCCTGCTCACCTCCGGACGGGGCGGCCCGAGCAACCCCGTGTTCCGCTACCGGCGCGTCAACGGCGACGACGCGGCGGTGCTGTTCGACGGCGACGCCCCCTACGCCGTCCTGGTCCTGGACCTCACCCCGGAGGGCGACCGGGTGCGCGGCATCTACGTCGTCGCCAACCCGGACAAGCTCGCCCACCTGCCGAAGGAGGCGGCGTGACCGCAGTCGGGCGGCCCGGGAAGGGCGAGCGCCTCGCCGACTGGTTCGACGGCCGGCTCGGCATCCACACGCTCGGCCGGAAGTACCTGCGCAAGGTGTTCCCCGACCACTGGTCCTTCCTGCTCGGCGAGATCTGCCTGTACAGCTTCGTCGTGCTGGTCCTCACCGGCGTCTATCTGACGCTGTTCTTCCACCCGTCGATGAACGAGGTGACGTACCAAGGGAGTTACACACCGCTGAACGGCGTGCGCATGTCCGAGGCGTACGCGTCCACGCTGGACATCAGCTTCGACGTGCGCGGCGGGCTGCTGATCCGGCAGCTGCACCACTGGGCGGCGCTGGTCTTCGTCGCCGGGATGCTGACGCACATGATGCGCCACTTCTTCACGGGCTCGTTCCGCAAGCCCCGCGAGGTCAACTGGCTGTTCGGCTGGCTGCTGCTCTTCCTCGGTCTGTTCGAGGGCCTGTTCGGCTACTCGCTGCCGGACGACCTGCTGTCGGGCACGGGGCTGAGGTTCGTGCACGGCGCGCTGCTGTCGGTGCCGATCGTGGGAACGTACCTGGCGATGTTCCTGTTCGGCGGCGAGTATCCCGGCGACGACATCGTGGCCCGCCTCTACTCGCTGCACGTCCTGCTGGTCCCCGGGGTCATGGCGGCGCTGATCGTCGTCCATGTGCTGCTGGTCGTGTACCACAAGCACACCCAGTTCGCGGGCCCCGGGCGTACCGAACGCAATGTCGTGGGCGCGCCCTTCATGCCGGTGTACCTCGCGAAGGCGGGCGGCTTCTTCTTCCTGGTGTTCGGGGTGCTCGCGCTGATGGCGGCGGTGGCGACGATCAACCCGGTGTGGTCGTACGGCCCCTACCGCGCCGACCAGGTGTCCACGGGCGCCCAGCCCGACTGGTACCTCGGCTTCGCCGAGGGGCTGGTGCGGATCATGCCCGGCTGGGAGATCACGCTGTGGGGCCACACGCTGGTGCTGGGCGTGTTCATCCCGATCGTGGTGTTCCCGCTGCTGCTGCTCTTCATCGGCGTCTACCCGTTCCTGGAGGCCAGGTTCACGGCCGACCGGCACGAGCACCATCTGCTGGACCGGCCGCGCAACCGCCCGGTCCGCACGGCGATCGGGGCGGCCTGGATCAGCCTCTACCTGGTGCTGCTCGCGGGCGGCGGCAACGACATCGTCGCGACCCGACTCCACCTGTCGATCAACACGGTGACCTGGGCGGTGCGGATCGCGGTGTTCGCCGTCCCGGCCGCCGTCTTCGTCGTCACCCGGCGGATCTGTCTGGGGCTGCAGCTGCGCGACCGCGAGCTGGTGCTGCACGGCCGGGAGACCGGCGTGATCAAGCGGCTGCCGCACGGCGAGTACGTCGAGGTGCACGAGCCGCTCGACCAGGCTCGGCTGCACACCCTGACCGCCCACGAACGGCCCGGGGAACTCGTGCTCAGGAATGGGCACGACAGAACTCCCGAACAGTCCGGTTGAACGGCTCCGGGGCCTCGAGGTTGCTGAGGTGCCCGGTGCCGGGCAGCACGACCAGGGTGGCCTCCGGGATCGCCTCCAGGAAGGGACGGGCGACGAGGTCCACCGGCGAGCGTGCGTCGAGCTCGCCCCACAGCAGCAGGGTCGGCACCGCGATCTCGGGCAGCAGGTCACGCAGGTCGGCCTCGGCCATGACGGTGAGCTCCGCCCGCATGCTCCGGGGCCGGGTGTCGGCGGACATCACGGACAACAGGCGGACGGCTTCGGCCGGTGGCCGCCCGGCGAACAGGCCGGGCATGGTCGGCGCGAATTCCTCGGCCGGGACCGCGAGCGTCCGCTCCGCCCCCTCGACCCGCGACCGCACCTCCGCCGGGGGCAGCGAGCCCTTCCAGCCCGCGTAGGTGTCCACGAGGAGCAGCGTCCGGACGAGCTCGGCGTGGTGCCGGTAGAGCTCCAGCACCACGGTCCCGCCCCACGACAGGCCGAGGACATGCGCCGGACCGAGGCCGACGTCCTCGATGACGGCCGCCAGACATCGGGCGTAGTCGGCCAGCGCGAAGGACGGCGGTACGTCGGAGGAGCGGCCGGCACCCGGTTCGTCCCAGGCCACGACGGTGAACTCGTCGGCCAGGTCCTCGGTCTGGGGACGGAACAGGCGGGCGTCCGTCGTGGCGCCGTGCGCGAGCACGAGGGGCGGGCCCTGGCCCACCCGGTCGTACGCGACCTCGATGCCGTCGACCCGCACCGCTGGCATGACACCAGGTTACGCGCGGGTGCCGGAGGCGTCCTGTCGGCGGACTCCCCCGGCACCCGGCGCGCCCGGGCGGTCCCTACCCCTGGTCCGCCACGAAGGCGGCCATGCGGGTCAGGGCGGCGTTCCAGTTGATCGTGTGCTCGTTGGTCGACCAGGACTGGATGTCGTCGATGTAGCAGAACTGGCCGACGCAGCCCTGGAGTTTGCTCTGTGCGTAGGGGTCCTGGATACCCGAGTTCGGCCCTCCGGCGAGGGTGCCCTTCGGCGGGTTCGGCAGGTTCGGGTCGAGCTGGCGGGCGTACCAGCGGCTGTGCTGGTTCTGGGCGCTGACCTCGCCGTAGCCGGTGACGTAGGAGATGTTCAGCGCGTTGCGGCCCAGGATGTAGTCCATGCTCTGGAGCGCGCCGTCCCGGTACTTCGAGGCGCCGGTGATGTCGTACGCGGTGGCGAGGACGACGGCGTTGTTGAGGACCTGGTGGCTGGAGCCCCAGTCGTACTTGTTGCCGTCCGGTGCGTACGGCATGCCGTAGGGCTGTGCCTTCAGCGTGGACAGGTAGCGGTCGGCGCCCTTGATGACGGACTGGCGGACCTTGTCCCGGCCGGGCAGCTTGTTCGGCACCAAGGCGAGGTCGAGCCGTCCCGCCGCGCCCGTGCGGGCCCAGTCGAAGCCGATGGGGCCGAAGATGTCGGCCGTGTGGACCGGCGATTTCAGGACGTACTCCTGGAACCGCTTTTCGCCCGTGGTGAGGTACAGCTCGGCCGCCGCCCAGTAGAAGTCGTCGGTCACATCGCTGTCGGCGTAGGCGCCGCCGCCGATGCCGTCGCTCTCGGAGGCGTGGCGGTCGGGGTGGGCGAGCGCCGCCGACCAGGCCTTGCGGGCGGCCGTCAGCGCCCGGTCGGCGAACGCCTTGTCGTAGGGCCGGTAGAGGCGGGCGGCCTGTGCGGCCGTGGCGGCGAGGTTCAGGGTGGCCGCGGTGGACGGCGGGTGCAGTTCGCGCTTCTGCGGGTCGTCACTGGGCAGCAGCGGCAGTCCGGTCCACTGCTCGTCGTGCATCTTGTGGTGGGCCATGCCGGCCAGCGGCTTCCCGTCGGGTACCTGCATCCTGAGCAGGAAGTCCAGCTCCCAGCGGGCCTCGTCGAGGATGTCCGGGACCTTGTTGCCGCTCTCGGGGATGGCGAGCGTGCCGTCACCGAGCTTGCGGGCGTCGCCGGTGCGGGCGTGCAGCGCGCGTTCGTGGGTGCTCAGCACCTCCCAGGTGGAGATGCCGCCGTTGACGACGTACTTGCCGTGGTCACCGGCGTCGTACCAGCCGCCGCTGACGTCCAGGGTGTAGTCGCAGACGCCGGGCTGGCAGGGCACGGCGGTGTCGCCCTTGTTGGGCGCCACGCCCACGTGGCCGGCCGGGCGGCCGTAGCCGGGCCGCAGGTCCTCGCGTATCGCGATGCCGCTGCGCTGGGTGTAGTAGTACTTCGCCGAGTCCAGGCGGAGCCGCTCGTAGGCGCTGGCGTCGATGTCGAAGGGGCGGCTGGTCTCGCCGTCGGCGACCAGCGTGAGGCCCGTGCCCTTCTTGCGGTAGGCACCGAAGTCGATCGAGTGGACGTTCTGCCCGGAGGAGGCGTCGACGCCACGCGGCACCGTCGTGCCCCGGGCGACCACCGCTCCGCCGGAGGTCCTCAGCTCCCAGGGCAGTTTCGCCGTGGCGTCGGTGACCAGGGTGGCGTTCTTCGGCCCGGCGGGCAGGTAGGCGACCTGGTTGACCCGGACCCGGGGCCCGGTGTCGGGCTCGTACGGCTCCGGTGCCACCCCGCCGAGCAGGGAGACGTCGTCCATGCAGAAGCGCCACGGATCGGCGCTGCCGCCGAGCTGGAAGCCGACCTGGCCCTGGGCGGTGTCGACGGGCGAGGTGAAGGTGTAGGAGTAGGTGTCGCCGGAGACGCTGAGCTGCGGTGTCACCTCGTGGTAGGTGTCGTAGGGCGACACCGACAGGCCCACGATCGCCCGTACCACGTGCCCGGCGGGCGTGCCGGTCGCGCTGAAGGAGAAGCGGTACGACTGCCCCTTCACGAGGGGGATGTCGTTCTGCCCCACGGCGGCGTCCCAGCGGTTGGTGGTGCCGCCGGGGACGTCGGCGCAGAGCCGGCCGTCGGACAGCCCCGCGGTGACGTTGCTGGTGGCCCACCATGGGTCCATGGTCGTGTCGAAGGTGCCGTTCCTGACCTGCTCGGTCTCCTCGGCCCCGGCCGGCGCGGAGGGCAGCGCGGTGAGCGCGGTCGCCAGGAGGGCCGTCAGGGACAACAGGGCGGTTCTGCGTCGTTTCACGTCCGGGCTCCTCTGGAGAGGTGCGGGTGGCGCTCGGTGTGGGAGCGCTCCCAGATGCGGATGCCCGCCATGGTTGTGGCAGATGTGACGCCCCGTCAACGGTCCGGACGGGACTGGCTGTTCGCCGCCCGTCCGGACCGCCCCGGTCGAGGGCTCAGGCGGCCGGGGTCTCCAGCCGGCTGATGCGGACGGCGCCCCGGGCCTCGTCGGGGTGTCGGCTCGTCATCGTGAGCCGGATCCGGGAGCCCCGGACGGCCTTGAAGGTGATCACGGTCGGGGCGTCGGAGGCGGTGGCCCAGTCGATCGCCGTGCCCTCCGCGGCCCGCCACGCCCGGCCGCCCCACACCGCCACCTCGATCGCCGCGGGCAGGCTGTGGGTGGCGTCCACGGTGAAGGAGACGTCCACGCGGTCGAAGCCGCGGACGCGCCCGTGGTCGACCGTGACCCAGTCCTCGGTGCGGGCGCCGTCGAAGGCGGGCAGCAGGGCCGTGGCCTGCTTGAAGAAGCCGTTGGACCAGCCGGTGGCCGGGTCGCCGTCGAGCATGGCGGCGGGCAGGGTGTCCGGGCGTCCGGAGTAACTGGCGTCCGCGTGCGGGTAGTCGACGGGTGCCGGGTGCTCCGGCGCGAAAGCGGGCGGCGCGGTTTCGGCCCGGTCCGCCGCCCGGGTGGCGCGTACGGTCGCGGTGCCGGTGCGCAGGCCGTCGGCGCGGGCGGTCACCTTCACCGTGCCCGTCTTCGTGCCGGAGCGGACGATGGCGAGGGCCTTGCCGTGGAAGGCGGTGCGGGTGCTCGCCTGGTAGCGCTCGGCGCTCTCCTGGCGGCCGTTGTCGAGCCCGGCGAGGGAGCCGCCCGCCACCTCGAAGGAGAGCAGGTGCTCCGCGTCGGGCACCACCACACCGCGGCGGTCGACCACCTCGGCGGTCACGAAGACCAGAGAACGCCCGTCGGCGGCGAGGGACGTGCGGTCCGGTGTCAGGCGTATCACGTGCGGGGCGCCGGCGGTGCGCAGCACGTCGGTGGCGACCACCTTGCCGTCCTGCCGCGCGACCGCCTTCAGCTCGCCCGGCGCACAGGGCACCTTCCACGTCAGGTGGAGCTTGCCGGCGCTGCCGTTCGGGCTGGTGTAGCTGCCGGGATAGGGGCCGTCGGTGAAGGTCTTGTCGTCGCCGGTCGCCTCGGTCGTCTCCAGGTACGTGCGGCCGTCGACGGTCTTCTTGCTGTCGAACCGCCGTACGCCCAGGGACTGTCCGTTGAGGAACAGCTCGACGGTGTCGACGTTGGCGTACGCCCAGACCTCGACCGTGTCGCCCTCGGCGTGGTTCCAGGTCATCGGCAGCAGGTGGACCATCGGCTCGCTGGTCCACTGGCTCCGGAACAGGTAGTACATGTCCTTCGGGAAGCCCGCGGTGTCGACCGCGCCGAAGAAGGACGCCTTGACCGGGAAGACGTCGTACGGCGTGGGTTCGCCGATGTAGTCGATGCCCGACCACAGGAACTGCCCGGCGAACCACTTGCGGTCGCGGTCCTTCTTGTGGCCGTACTCGCCGCTCATGGTCCAGGAGGCGAGGTTGTTGTCGTAGGAGGAGGTTCCGCGCCTTCCGGGCGTGTGGTTCTCGCCGGTGTTGAGGTGTTCGGGCTCCTGGTACTCGCCCCGCGTCGACGTCTCCGAGGAGGACTCGGACTCGAAGAGGAAGAGGTGCGGGTAGGCCGCGTGCAGCTGGTCCACCGACTTGGCGGTGTTGTAGTTGAGACCGAGGCCGTCCAGCTTGGCCAGCATCAGGTCGGCCGCGGAGCCCTTGGCGGGCAGGCGGCGGTACTTGTCGGAGCCGATGACCAGCGGGCGGGTGTCGTCCGCGGCCCTGATCGCGGCGATGATCCGGTCGGCCATGGCGAGGCCGGCCGTGGAGGTGGAGTCCGGGACCTCGTTGCCGATGGACCACATCAGCACGGCGGGCGAGTTGCGGGCCGCCAGCACCATCTCGGTGGCGTCCGTCTCGCACCACTCGTCGAAGAACCGGCCGTAGTCGTACCGGTTCTTTCCGGTGCGCCAGCAGTCGAACGCCTCCACCAGCATCACGACGCCCAGCTCCTCGCAGACCTGGATCACCTCCGGCGCGGGCGGGTTGTGGGAGGTGCGCAGGGCGTTGACGCCCATGGACCGCATGATCTCCATCTGGCGGCGGACGGCGTCGATGCTGACGGCGGCGCCGAGGGCGCCGAGGTCGTGGTGGAGGTCGACGCCCTTGAGCTTGTGGTGGGTGCCGTTGAGGAAGAAGCCCTCGTCCGGGTCGAAGCGGAAGGTGCGGAAGCCGAAGCGCGTGCGGTAGGTGTCGGTGGTCCTGCCGCCGACGCGCAGTTCGGTGTGCAGGGTGTAGCGGTGCGGGGCCGCGATGTCCCAGAGCTGGGGGCGCCGGACCGTGAGTTCGTGGGTCTCGGTCTGCTCGTCGGTGACGGCGGCCGTCGAGGCGGTACGGGCGACCGTCCGGCCCTTCGGATCGACGATCCGGGAGACGACCTCGACGTCCGCGTCCGCGCCCGACGCGTTGACGACCGACGTGTCGATCCGTACGACGGCCCGCTCGGCGGAGATCTCGGGTGTGGTGACGCGGGTGCCCCAGCGGGCCACGTGCACCGGCTCGGTGATCACCAGGCGGGCCTCGCGGTAGATGCCGCTGCCCGAGTACCAGCGGCTGCTGGGGAGCCGGTGCCGGACCTCGACCGCGAGCACGTTCTCGGTGGCGCCGTCGGTGTGCACGAGATCGGTCAGGTCGAAGGCGAAACCGGTGTAGCCGTAGGGGTGACGGCCGGCCTCCGTGCCGTTGCAGTGGACGGAGGAGTCCATGTAGACACCGTCGAACTCCACCGAGATCCGCTTGCCGGCGAGGGCGGGCGGCAGGGTGAAGGCGAGGCGGTACCAGCCGAGGCCGCCGGGGAGGAAGCCGGTGCCGCTGGTGGTGCCGTGGTCGGTGGTGGGGGCCTGCTCGATGCTCCAGTCGTGCGGGACGGCGACCTCCCGCCACCGCGAGTCGTCGTAGCCGGGCTGGGCGGCGTCTGCGTAGTCGCCGGTCGGGTCGGTGATCCCGCCCGGGTTGACCAGCGCGAAGCGCCAGCCGTCGCGCAACGCGACGGTGCGGCGACCGGACGCGCCGCGCGCCCCATCGGCGGCCCACGCCTCCGGGACACCCAGCAGTGTTCCGGCCGCGGGCGCGGCGGCGGAGGCGAGCAGGACCGATCTGCGCGTGACCGACATGGCGGCTCTCCCTCATCAAGTCCCAGAAGTACTCACAACTAATCGTGAACAAACAGATTCTGTCGAGGTGTCACACAAGGCCGTCAAGGGTGCGGCAGCGCCGTTCTGTCCCGGGCATCCCATCGGCCGGAATTGCGCCCCGACCGTGCGCGACCGGCGGCACAGGGGTTACCGGTCCACGTCGGGCGCCCACGGACTAGTCTGGAACTCAAGCGACCTCCCTGATCACTGTGAGTGTCCGTATGGAGTGGCGACGATGAGCCCGGACCAGCCGTTCGACGATGGCGTGGCCGCCCGTGCCGTCATCGCCGCCGACGGCACGCTCACCGAGTGGAGCGAGGGCGCACACCGTCTGCTGGGCCACCCGGCCGCCGAGGTCCTGGGCCGCCCGGCCGCCGAGCTGCTGGCCGACGGAGCGGCCGCGCCCCCCGTGCCCGCCGACTCCCGCTGGAACGGGACGCTCACGCTGCGTCACCGCGACGGACACACGGTCTCCGTGTGGGTGCTCGCCCACCGCAGACCGCCGGACGGCCCGGAGGCTGCCGAGTGGCTCGCCGTGTCCCCGCCGAAGGCCCCAGATGGGGAGCTGCCGGACGACCCGCTGGTGCGGGCGGCGCTGACGCAGTCACCCTGCGCCACGATGATCTTCGACGAGGAGCTGCGGCTGCGCGGCGTCAACGACGCCATGGCGGACCTCCTCGGGCTGCCCGCCGACCGGCTGCGGGGCCTGCGGCCCACCGACGTCGGCAGCCGGCCGCAGAACACGGAGCTGGAGGAGAATCTGCGCCGCGTGCTGAGCACCGGCCGGCGACAGGACATGCAGACGTACATGAAGGCCAGCGGCGAGAGCCGGGGGGCGCACGCCTGGCTGGCCCGGCTCGCACCGCTCACCGACGACTCCGGGCGCGTGCGGGGCGTGTGCGTGACGGCCCACGACTTCACCGAGCAGTACCGGTCCCGGGAGCGGCTCCAGCTGGTCAACGAGGCGAGCGTGCGCATCGGCACCACCCTCGACGTCACCCGTACGGCCCAGGAGCTGGCGGACGTGTGCGTCCCGGCGCTCGCCGACTTCGTCAGCGTGGACCTGCTCGACGTACAGGAGCACGGCGGCGAGTCGGCCGGCCCGCCGGCCCCGCCGGTGAGCCTGCGCCGGGCCGCCCACCAGTCGGTCAACTCGGGCAGCCCCGAGGCCGTGGCCAAGCCGGGGCAGGTGGACGTCTATCCGGAGAACTCCCCGCAGGCCGCCTCGCTCATCCTGGGCCACGCGGTCGTGGCCTCCGGAGCGGACGGCGGCGACCTCGCGAAGTGGCTCGCCTGGGACCCGGTCCGGTTCCGGCGGGTCCGCGAGTACGGCATCCACTCCACGATGTCCGTGCCGCTCCAGGCCAGGGGCTCGACCCTCGGGGTCGCGGTCTTCACCCGCTTCCGGCGCCCCGAGCCCTTCACGGCCGACGACGTGCTGCTGGCCGAGGAGGTCACGGCCCGCGCCGCCGTCTGCATCGACAACGCCCGCCGCTACTCCCGCGAGCGCGAGACGACGCTCACGCTGCAACGCAGCCTGCTGCCCCGCACACTGCCGCGCACGGCCGCCGTGGAGGCGGCCTCCCGCTATCTGCCCGCCACCCGCTCCGGCGTGGGCGGCGACTGGTTCGACGTGATCCCGCTGTCCGGGATGCGCGTCGCGATGGTCGTCGGCGACGTCGTCGGCCACGGCATCCAGGCCTCGGCCACCATGGGCCGGCTGCGCACCGCCGTCCGCACCCTCGCCGACATCGACCTGGCCCCCGACGAGCTGCTCACCCACCTCGACGACCTGGTCGTCCGGCTGTCCCAGGAGTCCGGTGTCGACGCCGGCACCGGCGAGGTGGGCGCGACCTGTCTGTACGCGGTGTACGACCCCGTGTCGCGGCGCTGCACGCTGGCCCGGGCCGGGCACCCGCAGCCCCTGCTGGTCCCGCCGGACGGCCCGGCCCGGCAGCTCGACCTGCCCTCCGGTCCCCCGCTCGGTGTCGGGGGGCTGCCGTTCGAGTCCGCCGAGGTGGAGCTGCGGGAGGGCAGCGTCCTGGCGTTCCACACCGACGGGCTGCTCGCGAGCCGCGAGCGGGACGTCGACGCGAGCCACCGGACGCTCCGCGAGGCGTTGTCGGCTCCCTCCGACTCCCTGGACGAGATCTGCGACCGCGTGCTGCACGCGCTGCTCCCGCCGAGCGGCTCCGCCGACGACGTGGCCCTGCTGCTGGCCCGCACCCGCGGCCTGCCGTCCTCCCAGGTGGCGACCTGGGACATCCCGGCCGACCCGGCGCTGGTGGCCCCCATCCGCAAGCAGGTCGTCGACCAGCTCGACCAATGGGGGCTGACCGAGGCCACGTTCACCGCGGAACTGGTGGTGAGCGAGCTGGTCACCAACGCCATCCGCTACGGCGCCGCGCCCATCCGGCTGCGGCTGATCCACGACGGGTCCACCCTGATCTGCGAGGTCTCCGACACCAGCCACACGGCGCCGCACCTGCGCCGTGCCAAGACCTGGGACGAGGGGGGCCGCGGTCTGCTCCTGGTCGCCCAGCTCACCCAGCGGTGGGGCAGCAGGCACACCGCCGAGGGCAAGACGATCTGGGCGGAGCTGGCACTGCTCGACGAGGTGTGAACGGCCGCGGGTTCCCGTTGCCGCGGCGGACGCCCGGACAGCGGCGGGCCGTGCGGCCGACGGGGTCCTCGTAGCTTTCTTACCAGCCCCTGGTTTCATGGGCGGGCACGACCTGATCACGCCCCGGAGGACTCCGCCCTGAACACCCCGCTCGCCGAAGCCCTGTCCGTGGCGCTGCTGGCCGCCGTGCTCGTCTGGGCCGTGCTCCGTCCGCGAGGACTGCCCGAGGCCGTGCTGGCGGTTCCGGCCGCCGGACTCGCGATCGCCGTCGGCGCGATATCGCCGGACCACGCGTGGGAGGAGATCCAGCGGCTGGGGCCCGTGGTCGGCTTCCTCGCGGCCGTGCTGGTGCTCGCCCACTTCTGCGACGTCGAGGGACTGTTCACGGCGTGCGGGGCGTGGATGGCCCGCTGGGCGGCGGGGCGTCCCGCGCGGCTGCTGACCGCGGTGTTCGCGCTGGCCTCCGTCATCACGGCCGTGCTCAGTCTGGACGCCACCGTCGTCCTGCTGACACCGGTGGTGCTCGCCACGGCCACCCGGATGGGCGTCCAGGCCCGGCCGCACCTCTACGCGTGCGCCCATCTGTCGAACACCGCCTCGCTGCTGCTGCCGGTCTCCAACCTGACCAACCTGCTGGCCTTCACGGCGAGCGGGCTGAGCTTCACCCGGTTCGCGGCGCTGATGGCGCTGCCCTGGCTGGTCGCGATCGGCGCCGAGTACCTGGTGTTCCGGCGGTTCTTCGACGATGAACTGGCTGCTCCTCTCCCCTCGCCCGACCCCGCGCGGCCTCCCGAGCTGCCCCTGTTCGCCCTGGTCACCGTGGGTTGCACGCTCGCCGGGTTCGTCGTGGCGTCCGCCCTCGGGATCGCACCGGCGTGGGCCGCCCTGGCCGGCGCGCTCGTGCTGGCCGTGCGGGCGCTGCTACGGCGGCGGGCCACCCCGTTGACCGTGGTGCGGTCCGCGGCCCCGGCGTTCCTGGCGTTCGTGCTCGCCCTCGGCGTCGTGGTGCGCGCGGTCGTCGACCACGGGCTCGCCGACGCGCTCCACCGGGTGCTGCCCGACGGCTCGGGCCTGCTCACCCTGCTGGCCGTGGCCGCGCTGGCCGCCGTCCTGGCGAACCTCATCAACAACCTGCCGGCGGTCCTGGTGCTGCTGCCGCTGACCGCAGGGGCCGGCCCCGGTGCCGTCCTGGCGGTGCTGCTCGGCGTGAACATCGGACCCAATCTGACCTACGCCGGATCGCTGGCGACTCTGCTGTGGCGGCGGATCGTGCAGCAGCACGGGCACCGGGTCGGGGTCGGGGAGTTCACCCGGCTCGGGCTGCTCGCGGTACCGGCCGCGCTCGTGCCGGCCGTGGCGGCGCTGTGGCTGTCGCTGCGCGTCGTCGGCGGCTGAGCGCGCGTCCGGTCAGCGGCGGCCGCCTCCGCCGCCGCCGTACCCGTAGCCGTAACCGGGGTAGCCGTAGCCCGGGTAGCCGTAGCCGGGAGAGCCGTACTGGCCGTCCCCGTCGCAGGGGTAGCCGTAGCGGTAGCAGCCCGAGTCGGTGGGGGCCGCGCCGGTCGGTGTCGGCCGCGGTGCCGAGGGGGTGGCGGACGGGGTCGGTGCCGGTGTCGCCGTGGGCGTCTTCGAGGGCGTGGGAGTGGGCGTGGGCCTGGGGCGCGGCGCCGGGGCGGCGGCCTTCCAGTTGACGGCCTCCATCTGGAGGTCCGCCTTGGAGGTGTCGATCACCCACCGCTGGTCCTCGTCGTCCGCCCGGGTCTTGAGGACCAGGGCTCCCGAGCCGTCGGTCGCGGCCGGAGCCAGGGCGAGGTCCTGGTTCCAGCGGGGCACCAGGGCGCCCTGGAGGGTGAAGTCGTAGCGGATGTTCTTCGAGTCCGGCCGGGACGCTCCCGAGCAGGGAGCCAGCCGCACCGAGTAGCCGAGGTGCGAGTCCAGGCACAGGCCGGGAGCGGCGCCGTTGCGCAGCAGGCCGTCGGTCTCGTACGTCCACTGCTGGGCGGCGGCCGAGGAGCAGGGTGCGAGCTCGGCCTCCGCGTCCTCGACGGCCTTCGCGCCCTCGACACCGACGCACAGTCCCGAGTCCACGTTGTGCAGCCGGCCGCGCAGGGCGCCCTTCTCGGCGTCGCCCGCCCCGATCCAGGACGGGTCGCCCGTCGACTCGCCCGCACCTGAGCCGGGAGTCTCGGAGGGCCGTCCCGCACCGGCCTGGGGGTCCTCACCGGGGTTGCCCAGGGACCACAGGACCAGCGGGATGACGACCAGGCCGCTGACGGTGAGGATGCTCACGGTGAGGTTGCGGCGGCGGGCCCCACGGCGGGCCGCCTTGTGGGCGGACCTGCGGGCCGCGGCGCGCGGGCCCGCCGCTCGTCGGCCGGGGGTGGTCCCACCGGTCGGCGGGGCGTCGGGCGGGGCCGGGAAGCCGTCGTGGGCGTGCGCTTGTCCTGCCTCCCCCGTCGCGGGGGCGGGTGGCGCGGCCGACGTGCCGACCGGGTCGGTGAACGACTCCCCGGCCATGCCCGCGAGGACGACGGGGTCGGGGAAGGCAGCACCGGCCACACCCGCGGGGAGCCCGGTCTCCGCGGCTGCCTCCGTGCCGGGCCCCGGGGCGTCCGTCACGTCGCTCTGCGCGGCGCCGCTCGATCTGCTCTCCGCGTACTCCCGCCCGCCCCAGCCGAGCACCGCCTCGGCCAGGGCGAGACCGAGCCCGTGGTTGAACCGATCGAGCTGGTCCGCGGCAGCGGCGCAGTGCCCGCAGCCCTGGATATGCGCGCGTAGATCGGGGTCGATGCCCAGGCCGCCACGCCGGTACGTCACGTCGAGCAGGCGGAGATAGCGTCGGCACTCCTCGTCGGGCGCGAGTTCGCGGTGCAGTTGGAGGCTCTCCTCGCGCAGCCGGTCACGGGCCCGGTCCAGTTCGACGCGGGCGCCCTCCTCGTCCAGGCCGAGCAGCCCGGCGGGGGCGGCGAGCGGTTCGGCCTCGACCTCGACGTGCCACAGCAGGCAGCGCGCCGACTGGGGCAGCCGCTGGAAAGCGCCGGCCAGCAGGCGCCGGTGCTTCTGCGGCAGCAGCCGGGCGGCCACCCGCTCCCTCTCGCCGGTCCCGGACAGCAGCTCCGGGTGGAGCATGTCGCGTCTGTGGTCGGTGGCCCACTCGGCGGCGATACGCCGTACGGTGACGAGCAGATGGGGGCGCCACGCCGAGGTGGGGCCGTTCTGGCGCAGGGTCTCGCCGAAGATCCGGGTGAATGCCGCGGTGGTGAGTATTCCGGCGGACCGCGGTCCGTCGGTGCACAGCCGGGCGTAGGCGGAGGCCGCCTCCCAGTGCCGGTCCAGCAGTTCGCCGACGGGGTGCAGTGCGGGGGTCGCCCCCGTCCACTTCCTGAGCTCGGCGCTCAGTTGCTCGTCCGTCGCGCCGATCCTGCGGGCCTGACCCGGAGAATTCGACGGGCCTGCGTCGTTCACGGCTGCATTCCTCTCAAGGACATGCGGGATAAAGTCCATACCAAGGGGTATGTCGGCCCGGTGGCCTCGCGCACGCGAAGAAAGGCATGTTGTCCGGACGCCGACAGGGCACACCTTTGCACAGGTCAGCGACAGGGAACAAGGGATCTCGCGGTTTCGTGCATTGCGTACGCGGCCAGGACCTTTTGACAAAGTGTCAATGTGTGGTGCGAAAGGGATTTCCGCACTGCCCGTTCTGTTTTTGCGGTGTGTTTTCGCCCGGCTCCGGGCGTCGCCCCCAAAACCATTGAAGTGCCGCCTGCACAGCAGCTCACACCCCGAGGCCTTCCCGGCACGGCCCTTTCGAAGACTCCTCCCGGAACCAATGACCACATCGCTGCTCAGCCCCGCGCACCGCCGTGAGCGGTGTTCCGGTACGCCCCGGGAGGTGTCCCGTAGCGCTCGCGGAAGACACGGTTGAAGTGGAACGGGCTGGCGAAACCCGAGGCCATGGCGACGCGTTCCACGGGCAGGTCGGTGCCCTCCAGCAGCCGGGCGGCGTGGCGCAGCCGCGCCTCGCGCAGGGCGCGCATGGGCGACCTGCCGAGCTGACGGCTGAACAGATGGGCGAAGCGGGACGGCGACAGGGAGACGCCCTCGGCCAGCGAGCGGACGGTGTGCGGGGCGCCCGGGTCGGCGTCGATCAGCTCCTGGGCCCGTTGGATCCGTGCGTCGAGGCCGGGGCGGGGTGCCGTCGGCCGGGCACCGGCGGTGGTGAGGAGGACGATCTCCTCCAGTGCGCACAGGGCCAGTTCCCGGGCGGCGCTGCCGTGCGCGACGGCGATCTGCCCGTCCGGGGGCGCGAGGTGGGCCGGGGCCGCCGCGTGTGGCGGCGCCGCCGCGTGGAGCCGACCCGCCGCGTGGAGCCGACGACCCGCCGCGTCGGAACAGGCCACCTCGTCGGACGAGATCGCCGCCTCAGGCGCGACCACCCCGCCGGACGAAGCCACCGCCCCAGGCGGAACCACCGCCTCGCCCGATGCCACCCCATCGGACGAAGCCACCGCCTCAGGCGGTGGAGCCCCGGCACCGGTCCAGCGGGCGTCGGCGTGCATCCGGCGGAACGCCGCCTCGACACGGCCGTGTACTCCGGCCGGCGCGGACGTGACCACGTACACCCCGTCACCGGCGTCGAACGGCCGCAGCCACTCCGCCCATGACGGGCGGGCCTGGCAGTGCGCCCACCAGAACCGCCAGTGCCGGGCGCCGGGCTCGACCGCGTAACGGTGCGGGGCACCCGGGGCGAGCACCACCAGGTGGCCCGCGCCGGCCGAGGTCTCCACCCCGCCCTGACAGAGCCGCCCCCGGCCTCCCGTGGTCCAGGTGAAGAGCCAACTCGCTGACCCACGCGGCCGGTTGACGCCGTAGCCGGGCGGCTGGTCGAAGTGGCCGAGCACGACCAGGCCGGGCGGCGGTGCGGGGTCCCCGTCGGACTGGTGCTCAGCAGTGCCGGGCAATCCGTCAGCACGCACGGGCATCCCCCTCGGCGACTCGGTGACCTAGCGTGTCGTGCCGGAGACCACTGACCGAGGAGTGCGCTCATGACAGTCACGGGCAATGGCGCCGCCGGCGCTCCCATCCTGGACCCTGCCGCGCTCCGGCGATACCGGGAGGATTTCGAGGAGGACGGTTTCACGGTCGTGCGCGGGCTCTTCGGGGCCGACGAGACCGAGCGGCTGTGCGACGAGTTCGCGGCGCTGCGTGCGGCCGGCCCGGTTCCCGGGCACTTCGAGCCGCGCGGGTCCGGGCCGGACGCCGATCCGCTGCACGTCTGGCCGCGGGTGATGCACCCGCACGAGATCAACGACGTCGCTCGCGACGTCCTGCTGGACGCCCGGCTGCGGACGGTTCTGGAGGCGCTCCTCGGGGAGGAGGTCCTGGCCGCGCAGAGCATGTTCTACTTCAAGCCGCCGGGCGCCCGGGGACAGGCGCTGCACCAGGACAACTTCTATCTGCGGGTGGAGCCGGGCACGTGTGTGGCGGCGTGGCTGGCCTGCGACGTGATCGACCGCGAGAACGGTGGGCTGGAGGTCGTGCCGGGCACGCACCGGATGGACGTGTTCTGCCCGGAGGAGGCGGACGAGGGGGTGTCCTTCGCGCGGGAGTACGTTCCCCCGCCGCCCGGTCTGGCCGCCGTGCCGGTGGACATGGAGCCGGGGGATGTTCTGTTCTTCAACGGAAGTCTGGTGCACGGGTCGCAGCCGAACCGGGCGGCGGATCGGTTCCGGCGGTCGTTCATCGGGCATTACGTGGGGCGGTCGGCGGAGCGGATCGGGCGGTTCTACCGGACGTTGACGATGAGCGGGGCGCGGGTGGTGCTCGCGGAGAGCGAGGGGGCGGGGCCCTGCGGGACGGAGTTCGCGCCGCAGGGACCGCACTGAGCGCTCCGCGGGAAAGGCGGTAGTTCGTCCGCGGCGCCGCTGTGGCTGGTCGCGCAGTTCCCCGCGCCCCTGTGGAGCCTTCAGTGACCGGCGATGGGATGCGGCGTGTAGGGCTGCTCCAACTCCTCGAGCTCCTTGTCGCCCAGCCGGAGTTCCACGGCTGCCACCGCGTCCTGCAGGTGCTGCGGCTTCGACGCTCCGACGATCGGGGCCGTCACCGTGTCCTGGTGGAGGAGCCAGGCGAGGGCGACCTGGGCGCGGGGCACGCCGCGCTCCCCGGCGATGCGGGTGACCGCCTCGACGATGGTGCGGTCGCCCTCCTGGTACAGGGTGCTGCCGAAGGTGTCGGTGGCGCTGCGCTCGGTCGTGATGTCCCAGTCGCGGGTGAGGCGGCCGCGGGCGAGCGGGCTCCAGGGCAGTACGCCGACGCCCTGGTCCGCGCACAGGGGCAGCATCTCGCGCTCCTCCTCGCGGTAGAGGAGGTTGTAGTGGTTCTGCATGGAGACGAAGCGGGTCCAGCCGTTCAGCCGGGCGGTGTACTGGGCCTTGGAGAACTGCCAGGCGTACATCGAACTCGCCCCGATGTAGCGGACCTTGCCGGCCTTGACGACGTCGTGCAGGGCCTCCATCGTCTCCTCGACCGGGGTGTGCGGGTCGAAGCGGTGGATCTGGTAGAGGTCGACGTAGTCGGTGCCGAGGCGGGTGAGGCTCTGGTCGAGTTCGGTGATGATCGCCTTGCGGGACAGTCCGCCGCCGTTGGGCCCGGGCCGCATCCGGCCGTGCACCTTCGTCGCGAGCACGATCTCGTCGCGGCGGGCGAAGTCGCGCAGGGCCCGGCCGACGATCTCCTCGCTGGTGCCGTCGGAGTAGACGTTCGCCGTGTCGAAGAAGTTGATCCCCGCCTCGACCGCCTGCCGGATCAGCGGGCGTGAGGCCTCCTCGTCGAGGGTCCACTCGTGCCGGCCCCGGTCCGGCAGGCCGTAGGTCATGCACCCCAGACAGATCCGCGAGACGTCCAGGCCCGTCGAACCGAGCTTCACGTACTGCATAGTTGCTGCTCCTGCCTTCGGGAGGTGTTCCACGGGGAGCGTACGTGCTCGTGCGCACTCGAAGGCGTCAGCGCCGTTCGACCAGGTCCAGCGCCCGTTCCCAGCCGAACTCGGGCCGCCGGCCGTCCTCGTCCGGTTCTCCGGAGTACGGCTGCCCGAACCGCACGCCCATCCCCCGCAGCCGTTCGAGACTGTCCCGGTAGGCGGGGTGGGAGGCCAGCGCGTCGGCCACGCACGGCAGGACGGCGACCGGCACGCCGAGCCCCGCGACCTCGCACAGGGTGCCCAGGGCGAGGGTGTCGGCGACGCCGGCCGCCCACTTGTTGACGGTGTTGAAGGTGGCGGGCGCGACGACCACGGCGTCGGGCGCCGGGAACGGGCGCGGCTCGCCCGGGGTGCGCCAGGCGGACCGGATCGATCGGCCCGTCTGGGCCTCGACGGCCGCGGTGTCGAAGAAGCCGTTCATGGCGACGGGTGTCGCGATGACACCGACCTCCCAGTCGCGCTCCTGCGCGGCGGTGATCAGTTTGCTGACGTCCGCGGCGATGCCGGCGGCGCAGACGACGACGTAGAGGAAGGGCTTCCGGGCGGCCTGTTCGGTCATCCCGGAAACCCTAGCGACTGCGCCCGGCTCACCGGAGGGGGAACGTGGCTCCGCGCTCCTGCTCCTGCCGCGGGCCGAAGATGCGGCGCTCCCGCTCCTCGATCGGTACGTCGTTGATGCTCGCCTCGCGGCGGGTCATCAGGCCGTGTTCGTCGAACTCCCACAGTTCGTTGCCGTAGGAGCGCCACCACCGGCCTTCGGCGTCCCTGCACTCGTACTGGAAGCGGACGGCGATGCGGTTGCCGTCGAAGGCCCATAGGTCCTTGCGCAGCGCGTACTCCTGCTCGCGTTCCCACTTCCTGGTCAGGAACTCGGCGATCTCGGCACGTCCGGTGAGGAAGGTGTCGCGGTTGCGCCAGACGGAGTCCTCCGAGTAGGCGAGGGCGACCTTGTGCGGGTCGCGGGTGTTCCAGGCGTCCTCGGCGGCCTGGACCTTCTGCGCGGCGGTGTCCCGGGTGAAGGGCGGCAGCGGAGGGCGGTCGGTCATGGAACTCCCTGATCGGCTGCGGAGAACGAGCGTTCTCCGCAGCGGCTGCTGAGCGGTCGCGGCGGGTGTCAGCTCACCGTCTCCGACACGGTGATGGCGCTCACCGGGCAGGCCCGGGCGGCCTCCCGCACCAGCGGGCTGCCGGCGCCGTCCTCGTGGCCGGGCAGCAGGGCGCTGTAGCCGTCGTCGTCCTGGGTGAACACGTCCGGGGCGGTCAGGGCGCACTGGCCCGCGCCGATGCAGACGTCCTTGTCGATGTCGATGTGCATGTCCGGAATCCTCTTACCAGGTCACGGGGAGTTCCAGCATCCCCTGGATCGTGTCGCCCGGTTTGAAGGGGATCTCCTCGGCCGGGGCGGCCAGCCGCAGCGTGGGCAGCCGGTCGAAGAGGGTGCGCAGGGCGATCTCCAGTTCGGCGCGGGCGAGGTTCTGGCCGAGGCACTGGTGGATGCCGAAGCCGAACGCGACGTGGTGCCGGGCCGGGCGGCTCCAGTCGAGCGTGTCCGGCTCGGGGTAGACCGCCTCGTCGCGGTTGATGACGGAGGTCGCGAAGACCACGCCGTCGCCCTTGCGGATCGTCGTCCCGGCCACCTCGATGTCCTCGACGGCCATGCGCAGCAGGCCGTCCGCGATCGACAGCATCCGCATCAGCTCCTCGACCGCGGCCGGCACCAGCCGCGGGTCGGCGCGCAGCTCGGCGAGCCGCTCGGGGTGCTGGAGCAGGGTGAAGGTGCCGAGCGAGATCATGTTGGCGGTCGTCTCGTGGCCCGCGACCAGCAGGATGAGCGCCAGGGCGATCAGGCCCTCGCGGTCGAGCGCGCCCTCGCTCAGCTGCCGGTGGACCAGGTCGTCCAGCAGGCCGGTGCCGGGGTCCCGCTGCTTGCTGTCGATCAGCTCGCCGAAGTACGCCTCCAGCCGGTCGCGGGCGTCCTCCACGTCGGCGGTCTCCGGGCCGCGCAGCAGCCTCCGTGACTGGGTCTCGAAGAAGTCGTGGTCGGCGTACGGGACGCCGAGCAGGGCGCAGATCACCATGGACGGCACGGGCAGCGCGAAAGTGCTCACCAGGTCGGCCGGCGGGCCCTGGGCGATCATCGCGTCGAGCCGTTCGTCCACGATCTGCTGGATCCGTGGCCGGAGTTCGACTGCCCGTTTGAGGGTGAAGTCGCCGACGACCATCCGCCGCTGTGTGCGGTGCTCGGGGTCGTCGACGCCGAGGAGGGCCGTTCTGCGGTTCTTGATCCCGGCGAATCGCCGGGTCGGGGCGGGGAAGCCGGGACGGTTGCGGTTCGAGGACAGGCGCGGGTCGGCCAGCAGCGCGCGGGCGGTCGCGTGCCAGCTGACCAGCCACGCCTCACGGCCGTCGAAGAGGGTGATGCGGGTCAGGGGGCGCTCGCTGCGCAGCGGATCGTAGGCGGCGGGCGGCTGGTAGGGGCAGGTCCGGCTCTGGGGGAAGGCGACGGGTGCGGTCGTTTCCGTCATGAAGACCTCGCAGACGAAGTGTGCGTCGTGCCGATCTTCATTAGATGCCCCAGGCACCTATGGGGCGACATGAAGTTCGGCCAGATCGATGGTGGCGGCAACATGGCCGAGGAGCGCCGCCTTCCAGTTCGAACGCCGGGCGTCGGGACCGGGGTGCGGGAGCCGCCTCCCGGCCGCAAGCGGGGTGCGCCGGTGCCGGTTCGAAAACCGGTTGTCGGTGGGGCGGGACAGGCCCCAGGATCCAGCCATGTCTGCGTTCGCTCTCGTCCTGCCGCTGTCCGCCGCCGCTCCTGCCGCGCGCCGACAGCAGCGGTCCGGCCGCCGTGGAGGGCCGACGCCGCCGCGGTCATGACGGCCGCGCTCGTCGCGGGGCTGCTCGCCGGGTACGGCATCGCCGTCCCCGTCGGCGCGGTCGGGACCTACCTGGTCTCCCTCACCGCCCGCTCGTCCCTGCGCACCGGTGTCTGCGCCGCGCTCGGCGTCGCCACCGCCGACGGGCTGTACGCCCTCGCGGCCACGCTCGGGGGCACGGCCCTGGCCGGCGCGCTGCGGCCGGTGCTCGGGCCGCTGCGGTGGGTCTGTGTCCTGGTGCTGTTCGCGCTGGCGGCGTGGGGCGCGGTCACGGCCGTGCGCGAGTACCGCGGCCACCGGCTCGCCACCCGGACCGCCTCCGCTCCCCCGGGTCCCGCCCGGGCCTACCTGGGGCTGCTCGGCGTCACCCTCCTCAACCCCACGACCGTGATCTACTTCGCGGCTCTCGTGCTCGGCTCCCGGGCCGCGGGGCCGGCCGGCCCCCTGGAGCAGGGCGTCTTCGTGCTCGCCGCCTTCGCCGCCTCGGCGAGCTGGCAGGTGCTGCTCGCCGGGAGCGGAGCCCTGCTGGGGAGGACGCTGACCGGCCACCGGGGCCGGCTGGGGACGGCGCTGGTGGCGAGCGGGGTGATGACGGTCCTGGCCGTGCGGATGGCGGTGGCGCCGGGGTGATGCGCGCGGCCGGCCGGGATGTGTCGGGGTGCGGATGATTCGCGGGCGTAACGGTGTTGAGGCGGGTGCCGATCAGCCGCGACACGACGATGGGACGGATGCCATGCCTCTCCAGGGCGAGTACGAACCCAGCCCGACGCAGTGGGTGCGCAATCAGGTGGAGCTGTACGAGAGCTCCGGCGGTACGCAGGGCACGACCCTCCAGGGCTCGAAGATGCCGGTGGTCGTCCTGACCTCACGGGGTGCCCGGAGCGGCAAGCTGCGCAAGACGCCGGTGATGCGGGTCGAGCACGAGGGGCGTTACGCCGCCGTCGCCTCTCTCGGCGGCTCACCCAAGCACCCGGTCTGGTACTTCAACATCAAGGCCGATCCGCACGTGGAGCTCCAGGACGGCCCGGTGAAGCAGGACATGATCGCCCGTGAGGTCACGGGCCAGGAGAAGGCCGAGTGGTGGGAACGCGCCGTCGCGGCGTATCCGGCGTATGCCGACTACCAGAAGAAGACGGACCGGGAGATCCCCGTCTTCGTGCTGGAGCCGGCTGACGGCGGGTGACGCGGCAGGCCTTCGGCGCCCCCGGGCGGACATCCGAGCAGGATGAGGACGGGCCCCTGGGGTGACCGGCAGGCGTCGGCCGCCCAGGGGCTCTGTTTCCGGCCGCGGGGAAGCGGTCATCACCCGTCCGTTGGGGCACGGACGGCCGTCCGTCCGGCGGGCACGAAACGTCACCCGACCGATGGGACACAGATCGTCGCCCGACCGGCGGGCACGAAACGCCACCCGCCCGTCGGGGCACACGGCGTGGTCCGTCCGGCGGCGTCAAGGGCGGCGCCCCGCCGGGTCGGTGTCCGGGGCCCCGGAACCCCGCCTCCCGTAGGTGTTCCTTCCGGTCCGCCCGGCACGTCCACCGCGCGGAGCGGGCCGGAGAAGTCGACCGCCCTGTCCGGGGCGGTCGGCGGAAAAGTTCTTCTTCGGGGGTGCATGAACCGTCGATGACGGGGCACGCGTGGGTCAGGCCCCGCCGCGTTCCCCCGTCGCGGCGGGGCTTTCCGCTGCCTCCTGCGCGCGACGGTCGGTGACATCGAGGAAGATCTGGTCGGCCTCGGGGACCGTCCGGGCGATGGAGCGCTTGATGCGCACGGCGACATCCTCGACGCGCTCGCTGTCCAGTCCGGGCACGAGGTCGACGCGGGCGGCCACGAGAGCGGAGTCGAGGCCCGTCTTCATGGTGAACAGCGCCTCCACACTGTCGATCTCGGGCTGTGCCCGCAGCAACTCCCGGATCCGCCCGCTCGCCTCCTGGTCCGCGGCCTCGCCGATCAGCTGATCGCGGGCGTCCCGGCCCAGCCGGTAGGCGACGTAGACGAGCAGCGCGCCGATCGCCAGCGACGCGGACGCCTCCCACACCACCTGGCCCGTGACCATGTGCAGCGCCATTCCGGCGATGGCCAGCGTGACGCCGAGCACCGCCGTGCCGTCCTCGGCGACGACCGTGCGCAGGGCGGGGTCGCGCATCCCGGCGCCCGTGCCGCCCTGCCGGCGCACCTGGTACAGCGCCCGCAGCAGAGAGGCGCCCTCCGCGAGGAGGGCGATACCGAGCACGATCAGGCCGGCCACATAGCCGCCGAGTTCCTCCTCCGCTCCGCTCGCCAGGGCCTCGAAGCCCTGGAAGAAGGAGAAGCAGCCGCCCATGACGAAGATCCCGACGGCCGCGAGGAGCGACCAGAAGAACCGCTCCTTGCCGTAGCCGAACGGGTGACGCCGGTCGGCGGGGCGGCGGCTGCGGCGCAGTGCCGCCAGTAAGAAAACCTCGTTCAGGCTGTCGGCCACCGAGTGGGCCGCCTCCGACAGCAGTGCCGGTGATCCCGCGGCCAGGCCGCCGACCGCCTTGGCGGCCGCGATCACCAGATTGGCAGCGAGCGCCACCAGCACGGTGACGCGTGTCCTCCGATCAGATCCTTCTGCACTCACCCACGCCGATTGCCCCGGTCGGCGGTGCTCACACCGTGCCGTCGGCGGAAAAAGGGGAACGCGTTCACCAGGGCACACGCACGACAAGCAGGCCACACGTATGCCGAAGGAGGTCATCCCCATGAGCCGCGACGACGGCGACGACGGCAACAGCGCCTACGGAAGGAGGACGTTCAAGCGGTCCAAGGCGCACTTCACGGACCGGATCACCGCCGACGGCCGGGACGGCTGGCCGGTGGAGGCCGGCCGCTACCGTCTGGTCGTCAGCCGCGCCTGCCCGTGGGCGAGCCGGTCGCTGGTCTCCCGGCGGCTGCTCGGCCTGGAGGACGCGCTGTCCCTGGCCGTCGCCGACCCGATCCAGGACGACCGCAGCTGGCGCTTCACGCTGGACGAGGACGGCCGCGACCCGGTCCTCGGCATCCGCTACCTCAGCGAGGCCTACGACCGGCGGGAGACCGGCTATCCCGGCGGTGTCAGCGTGCCGGCGGTGGTGGACGTGCCGAGCGGCGAGCTGGTCACCAACGACTACCAGCAGCTGACGCTCGACCTCGCGACCGAATGGACGGACCTGCACCGGGAGGGCGCGCCCGACCTGTACCCGCACGAGCTGCGCGACGAGATCGACGAGGTGATGGCGGACGTCTACGAGGACGTCAACAACGGCGTGTACCGGGCGGGTTTCGCCACCGAGCAGGAGGAGTACGAGACCGCCTGCACGGGCGTGTTCCGGCGGCTGGAGCTGCTCGCGGACCGGCTGGAGCGGCAGCGGTACCTCGTCGGCGACACCATCACCGAGGCGGACATCCGGCTGTTCACCACGCTGGTCCGGTTCGACGCGGTCTACCACGGCCACTTCAAGTGCAACCGCTGGAAGCTGACGGAGAACCGGGCGCTGTGGGGATACGTCCGGGACCTCTACCAGACGCCCGGCTTCGGCGACACCGTCGACTTCGACCACATCAAGCGCCACTACTACCAGGTGCACACGGGCATCAACCCGACCCGCGTCGTGCCGCTGGGCCCGGACCTGTCCGGCTGGCTGACCCCGCACCACCGCGAGGAGCTGGGCGGCCGGCCGTTCGGTGACGGTACGCCGCCCGGGCCGGTCCGCGCCGAGGAGCGGGTCCCGGCAGCCCACACCCCCTGACCACCGACATCCACCCCTCACCGACCAAGGAGATTCACGTGGCCAAGAAGAAGAAGCTGCCCATCGCCTACCAGCCCCTCGGATTCGTGCTGGGCTGGTCCAGCGGCTGGCTGGCCGGGCTGGCCTTCCGCAAGACGTGGATGGCGATCCGGCACGAGGAGGACGCGCCCGACGCGCTGGACAAGGACCGCGGCTGGGGGGAGATCCTGCTGGCCGCCGCGGTCCAGGGCGCCATCTTCGCCGTGGTGCGCAGCGCCGTGGACCGCGCGGGCGCCAAGGCCATCGAGCGTTCCACCGGCACGTGGCCGGCCGGGGAGAAGGGCGGCCGCGACTGACCGTGCGCCGGTGCCTCGCCCGGCTCCGGCCGGGCGAGGCAGGCCACCGTGCTCAGCCGTCCACCTTGATCGTCTTCATGGTGAGGTGCGACTCCAGGCGCAGAACGGCGGGCAGACCGCTGAGCTTGCCGGTGAGGAAGGCCTCGTAGGCGGCGTGGTCGGCCACGGCGACGCGCAGGCGTCCGTACATGCGCCGGAACTCGACGACCTCCTCGTAGGAGGCCACGGTGCTCTCGAACTCCTCGACGGCCTTCCGGTCCTGCGCGTGGATCTCGACGTCGATGAGCACTTCGAGTTCGCGGCCCGGCGCAGACAGAGCACGATCGGCAACCATATGAGGCGGCTGCTTACCTAAAATTGCCGACATGCGAACAAGCCGTGCGGCGCGGGCCGCCTTCCGGGGTGGGCCGGGCTGTCCGCCGCGCTGATACGGCGGTTCCTTCGAGTTCCTGCTCATCGGCATGGCCACCGCCGCCGCCCCGCTCGCGTCCATCGCCGTGGCCGCGTTCCTGGTGCGGGCGCGGCACGTCTTCTACGCCCTGTCCTTCCCCCTGCACCGGGTGCGGGGGCGTCTCGCCAGGACGTACAGCACCTTCGCGCTCACCGACGAGGCGTACGCCCTGACCTCCACCGAGCGGTCCCGCAGCTGGTCGAGCGAGCGCATCCTGTGGCTCCAGTTCTTCATGCACCTGTACTGGGCCGGCAGCGCGACGGCCGGGGCCCTGCTCGGCTCCCTCGTCCCGGACGGCGTCACCGGACTGGACTTCGCCCTGACGGCCCTGTTCGTCGTCCTCGCGGTACCTCAGCACCCGGATGCCCGCCGGCGTGATGGTGATCCTGGTCGTCTACTGCCTGCGCGACCTCCCCGTCACCGATTCGTGCGCCGCGGCACCGCTGACCGCCCTGGCCGTCACGGTCGGCCTGCACCTCTGGCGCCGCATGTGGCCCTGGCCGGCACCGTGTTCGCCCGCTGAGCCGATCCTCACCGTCGGGCTCTGCCCGCAGCCGACTGAAGCCGGTCGGGTCAGCCCTGTTTCGGCGCGGTCGGTGGGGTGCGGCGCAGAACGAAGGAGTGGCCTGCCGGGTCGGCGTAACCGCGCTCCTCCAGGGGGCCCGAGGCCTCCTTGGCCTCCAGGGGGCGGCCGCCGAGGGAGATGACCCGGCGTTCCACCGCGTCGAGGTCGTCCACCACGAACTCCAGGTGCGCCTGGAGGGAGTTCTCGGGGCGGGGCCAGCTGGGCGGGGTCGCGTTGACGTCCCGGCGCAGCGCGATGCGGAAGCCGTCCGCGCCCTTGATCTCCACCCGGTTGGCGGTCGCGACCGCCTCCTCCCCCTCCAGCAACTCCTTGTAGAACACGGCGAGCTTCTCGGGCTCGGCACAGTCGAGTACCAGGACACCCGCTTTCACCAGTGCCATGTCTCCTCCGCAGGATTCCGGCCGCGGGGCGGTCGTGCCCCGCGGCCTCGTACCTTGCGGTTATCCCGGTCCGGCCGATTCAGTCGGCCGTCAACCACTCTCCGTCGCGCATGAGTTCGCGGCCGTCCAGTTCATCGGCCTCCCGCCAGGCCTGTACGCGCTGCGGCACGACGCGGAAGTAGAGGTACGGCGTGGCCAGGCGGCGGGGGTCGAACCCGGTCTTGGCGGCGAAGAGTTCGGCGTCCTGCTCGGTCAGCTCGCCGGGCTGGACGGTCTCGACGGTGCCCTCGACCATGACGACGTCACGGGTCGGTCCGATTCCGACGCGGGCCCTGCCGGTCGCGGCCAGATTCCGTCCGGTGGGGCTCGACGCGGGCGTGGCGAACAGCAGGTACGAGCCGTTCCAGAGGAACGACAGCGGGACGAGGTACGGCGTCCCCGACGCGCTGTCGGCCGTGGCGACCCAGGCGTCCACGTCGTTCTCCAGACGGTGCAGGGTGTCCTTCTTGCGCTGCCCAGCGCTGCGTGCGGGTGCGGACGTCATCGTCGGCGGTCCTCCTGAAACGTCGTCAACGGACGGTCACCAGTGTGACGTTCCGAGGCTGCGGAGGCCCGGTCGACAAGCCGGGGCCGGGTGAGGGACGAGGGAGTATACGCAGCTCATGCGCTTCGGGCAGTAACGGACATCACGGCAGGGTCACGGAATGGCTTATTCACGCCTTGGGCAGTCTCGTAGCGCTTCTCGGTTCAACTTTCGGACTGCGAAGCCGAGTTCGAGTGTGCGGGCGGTTCACGGCACCGCTCGCTCGCAGGGGTGGGGGGACTCTGCGGTCCGTCTCCCGAAAGGAAGCACATGCCTCAGGACGTCCGGTTCGATCTCCCCTTCGACACGCCGGTCAGCGAGCATCTGGAGTACGCCCGGGCACGCCATCTGCGCTGGGTGTGGGAGATGCGCCTGGTTCGCAGCCGGGACGGGTTCGAGGAGTACAAGTCCTGGGACCTGCCCCAGGCGGCAGCGCGCACCTATCCGCACGCGTCGGCGGACGACATGGTCGTCCTGATGAACTGGTTCTCGCTGGCCTTCCTCTTCGACGACCAGTTCGACGCCAGCCGGCCCGACCGCGCCGACCGCATAGCGGAGGTCGCACGGGAGCTGATCGTCACGCCCCTGCGGCCGGCGGGCAGTCCGCCCCGGGTGGCCTGTCCGATCACCCTCGCCTGGGCCGAGGTGTGGAAGTACCTCTCCCATGGCATGTCCCTGACATGGCAGACGCGTTTCGCCGCCTCGTGGGGGCGGTTCCTGGTCGCGCACTGCGAGGAGGTCGACCTGGCGGCCCGGGGTCTGGAGGGCACGCTGGGGCTCGACGAGTACGCCGAGTTCCGGCGCCGTACGGTCGGCATCCACCACAGCATCGACGCGGGCGAGCGCAGCCGCGGCTTCGAGGTGCCCGCCCAGGCGATGGGGCATCCGGTGATGGAGCGGATGCGTGACCTGGCCGCGGACACCATCGGGTTCATGAACGACATCCACTCCTTCGAGCGGGAGAAACGGCGCGGCGACGGCCACAACCTCATCGCCGTGCTGCGCCGGGAGCGGGGCTGCTCCTGGCAGCAGGCCACCGACGAGGCGTACCGGATGACGATCGCCTGTCTCGACGAGTACCTCGAACTCCAGGAGCGTGTCCCGCAGATGTGCGACGAACTGCGGCTCGACGAGGCGGAGCGGGACCGGGTGCGGATGGGCGTCGAGGCCATCCAGCACTGGATCAACGGCAACTACGAGTGGGCGCTGACCAGCGGCCGCTACGCGGCGGCGAAGGAGGGCCCGGTGGCGACGGCCGAACTGGCCGGACGGGGATCGGTGGACGACCTGCTGACCGTGTGACGACGGGACGGTGCCCGGCCGGACATCCGGCCGGGCCCGGCGTCAGACCGGGAACTCGACCGGCAGGCTGTCCAGCCGCGACTCCCACGTGGAGGCGGTCGAGGTGAGCTCGTCCGGGGGCACGGCCAGGGTCAGGCCCGGCAGGCGGTGCAGCAGGACGTCCACGGCGATCTCGATGACGGACTGGCCGATGCTCTGCCCGGGGCACTCGTGCGGACCGGAACTGAACGCCAGATGAGCCTGGTTGCCCTGGACCGAGACGCCGGTGTCCGGCCGGATCTCCGGGTCGATGTTGCCCGCCGCGAGGCCGAGGACCAGCAGGTCGCCCTCCTGGATCTGGTGGCCGCCGAGTTCCAGGTCGCCGGCGGCGAACCGGCCCGGCAGCACGGCCAGCGGAGGGCTGTTCCACATGACCTCCTCCACCACGGCCGAGATGTTCAGCTGCCCGCTGATCAGTCCGGAGAGCCGGGCGGTGTCGGTGAGGATCAGCTGGAGGACCCGGGCCAGCAGGTTGCTGGTCGTGGTGTGCGCGGCGATCAGTACCAGACGCAGATGGCTGACCACCTCCTCCTCGTCGAGGCCGGCCGCGTGCCCCAGCAGGGCGGTGGTGAAGTCACCACCGGGCTCGGCCCGCTTGCGCTCGGCCAGTTCCCCGAGGATCGCCATGATGCGGTCGTTGTGCGCCAGGGCGTCCTCGCCGCCCTTGAGGACCTGGGCGCAGGACTCGACCAGGTCCCGGCCCTCCGCCTCGGGCAGCCCGAGGATGCGGGAGAGGACGAGCATCGGCAGGTACTCGGCGTAGTCGGACACGAGGTCGGCGCGTCCGGTGGCCGCGAACGCGTCGATCTGCTTGTTCGCGAAGTGGGTCGCGTGCCGCCGGATGCCCCGGGCCGAGGCCGCCTGGAGTCCGTCCGTGACGGCGGCCCGCAGCCTGCGGTGCGGCTCGCCGTCCTGGGAGACGCAGTCCGGCCGCCAGCCGAGCATCGGGATCAGCGGCGAGGTCTCCTCGACGCGCCCCTCGGCCCAGTCCCGCCAGATCCGCGCGTCCCGGCTGAACTGGCGGGGGTTGTCGAGCACCCGCCGGTTGTCGCGGTAGCCGAGGACCAGCCAGGCGGGAACGTCGCCTTCGAGCAGGACCGGCGCGACCGAGCCGTGCTCCTTGCGCAGCCGCTCGTAGATGCCCACCGGGTCGGTCGAGGCCTCCGGCCCGTAGAGCCGGGTGAGTTCGGTCGCCTGGTGGGCGACGGGGCAGCCGCGGGGTGCCTGGAGGGGGTTTTCGGTCTGATCGTTCATCGGGGCTCCAGGGCCACGGCCGAGCGTTCCTTCAGGTGGTGGATCAGGGCGACGAGGACGTCACGGCTCGAGGCCCGGTCGCGTGCGTCGAAGGCCACGACCGGGGTGTGCTCGGGGATGTCCAGGGCGTCGCGGATCTCCTCGACCGGGTAGTTCCGGGAGTCGGGGAAGACGTTCAGCGCGACGACGAACGGGACGTCCTGCCGCTCCATCTCCTCGATCGCCCGGAAACTGGATTCCAGGCGGCGCGTGTCCACCAGGACGATCGCGCCGAGCGCCCCCTTGAACAGCCCGTTCCACAAGAACCAGAACCGCTCCTGGCCCGGCGTGCCGAACAGGTAGAGCACCAGGCTCTCGTTGATCCCGATCTTGCCGAAGTCCAGGCTGACCGTGGTCTGCGTCTTGTCGGCGACGCCGATGAGGTGGTCGACGTCGACGCTGGCCTGGGTGAGGGTCTCCTCGGTGGTGAGCGGCTTGATGTCGCTGACCGACCGGACCATGGTGGTCTTCCCGGTGCCGAACCCGCCGGCGATCATCACCTTCACCGAGCGGGTGTCCCCGGCCGCCCGCCCTCCGGGTTGGTCAAAGCCTTTCAAGTCCACTGAGTACCTCCTCAAGGAGCGCGAGGTCGGGCCCGCGGCCGGCGTCGTGCGCCGGGATGGGATCACGGGCTTCGACGCGACCTGCGTCCAGCAGGTCCGACAGCAGCACCGCGAGAATGTTGAAGGGCAGCCCCAGGTGGGCGCCGAGTTCGGCGACCGACAGCGGATCGCGGCAGCGCCGGAGGATCTCCTCGTGCTCGTGCTGCATGCCCGGTAACGGGGCGGCGCGGGCGACGACGAGAGTCGCCACGTCGAGGCTCGACGCCGAACCGCCCGGTCCGCTGCGCCCTCCCGTGAGGACGTAGTAGCGCTCGAGACCGGACGGGTCCGACGGCCTGCGGGGAGCACTCATCCAGAGTGCTCCTCCAGGCGCGGAGTGGTGCCGAGGAGCTCACCCATCCTGCGGGCCAGGTCCCTCATCTGGTGCCCGAGCAGGCCCTGGTCGAGGCCCTCCCTGGCGAGGACACCGAGGTACGTCTCCACACCGGCGCGGACGACGAAGAGGTGCCCGCCGTCGACCTCGATCATCGCGAGGCGCAACTGCCCGGCGTACTTGGGGAACTGCTCGGCGACCGGCTGGGCCAGTGCCTGGAGGCCGGCCACCACGGCGGCGAAGCGGTCGACGTCGTCGGGGTCTTCGGCGCCGTAGGAGGTGATGGCCTTGCCGTCGCTGGAGGCCACGAGGGCGAAACGGATCTCCTGGATGCTCTCGACGAGATCACGGAGCGCCCAGCTCACATCTGTTCCTTGCTGCGTCATGAGGACTAGTCGCTCTCTTCGGTGCGGTACTCGGTGGACACGCGTCCGGCGGGGGTATCGCGGTCGTCGCCCGCCGGGGAGGCCTCTTCGGCGTCGCGTCCGGCGGTGGCGAAGGCCGCGAGACCGGAGAAGGAGGCGTCCGGCGGGACGGCGGAGACGGTGCCCCGGTCGGTCCGGTCGGCCTGCCTGGGCCCGTCCGTCTCGTTCCGCTTGCTGCGGCGCCGGGGCAGTCCGCCGGGTGTGGTCTCCACGCTTTCCGTCCGCGCGGCCGGCGCGGGGGCGGTGACCGTCTCGCGGGCCGGGGCGGCCGCGGCGGTACGCACCTCCGGGGCGGGCGCGGCCTGGGCGGCCGTGGCCGCCGGCAGCGGGCTGAAGTACTTGTGCGGGACCACGACCACCACGGAGGTGCCGAGCCAGGGCGAGTCCGCGAAGGTGACCCGGATGCCGTAGCGGCGGGCGAGGGCGCCGACGACGCGCAGGCCGATGCTGGCGTCCTCGGTGATGCCGCCGAGGCCCGCGCCGGGCGCGGTGCCCGCGAGGGCGTGCTCGGCCTCGCGCTTCTTCTCCTCGCTCAGGCCCTTGCCGGAGTCCTGGATCTCGATGCCGACGCCGTTGGGGACCTCCTTGCCGGAGATGAGCACCGGCTCGGTGGGCGGCGAGTAGCGGGCCGCGTTGTCCAGGAGGTGGGCGAAGATCAGCGTCAGGTGATCCACCAGGCCGCCGTCGACGCCGAGTTCGGGCAGATGGCGCACCTGGACGCGGTGGAAGTCCTTGATGCGGCCGATGCCGCCGCGCACCACGCTCAGCAGCCGCTGCGGCTCCTGCCACTGGCGTCCCGGACGGTCCGAGCCGCCGAGCACACCGATGCTCGCGGCGAGCGAGTCGGCGGGGCCGAGTTCCTGGTCGAGCTCCATCAGACCGCGCGCGACGGCCGGGAGCCTGCCGTGCTCGCCCTGCATCTCGTGCAGCCGGCCGCGGAGCTTGCTGGTCAGCACGTGGATGCGGTTGCCGATGCTGATCACGGCCTGCTCGGCGGAGGTGGAGCGGTCGAACTCCGCCTCCAGGCCGATCAGGGCGGTGCGCAGCAGCTTGCGCAGTTCGGCCTGGAGGTCGGCGCTGACCTTCGCGCACTGGTTGACGGTCGGCAGGACGTCGTCGATGGCCTCGCCGGAGCGCAGCTTCTCCATGGCGTCGGGCAGTTGCTCGTCGGCGAGCCGGGCGACCGCGGCGAGCTGGTGGGAGAGCTGCTCCTGCCAGACCTCGGCCTGGTCGGCGAGCTGGGCCTCGTAGGACCTGGCCTGCTCGGTCAGCCGTTCCTCATAGGCCCGGGACTGGTCGGCGAGCTGCGACTCGTACGTGGCGCTCTGCTCGGCGAGGCGCCGCTCGTACGACGCGTTCTGCTCGGTGAGCTGGGACTCCAACGTGGCGCGCTCGGCGGAGAACTTCCGTTCCAGGCCCGCGACATGCTGCTGCCACTGCTGGTTGTGCTCGGCCTGCGTGGTGCGGAAGGAGCCCTCCGCCCTGTGCAGTTGGGCCCGGGTGCGCAGCAGCAGGCGTACGCACACGGCACCGGCCGCCGTCGCCGCGATGCCGGCGACGGCCGTGGTTATTCGCTCCGAGCTCATGAACGTGGCGGCAACGGTCCCGCCTCCCAAGCCCAGCGGCATCAACCACCAGCTGTACCAGGCGACAGGGGCCCGCGCCGCCGGTGGCGGAGTGGCGAGTTCCATCTGCATCCTTCGAGGCAACACGATCGAACAGGGGGGTGTGGACCGCACTCATGAGTACGCACCGCGAGTCGACCGGACGCGATCGCGTCAACTCGCAGCGCCGATCGGAACCTTATCGGGTTTGAACCCGAAAGGATCAACCTTGCCCCCCGCCGGACGTGAGGGTTCCGTCACGCTCCGACAGAAAGCAACAGGTCGACAAATGGCTTTGCTGCCCGAGCAGTTGGGCGGACGCCGGGCCGTGCCGGGTCAGCGCGTGGTCTGGAACGTGCGGCGGTAGGCCTGCGGGGTCACCCCGATCGCCGCGTTCAGGTGCTGGCGCAGGGAGGCGCCGGTCGCGAAGCCGACCCGGCCCGCGATCTGGTCGACGGTGAGGTCGCTGGACTCCAGCAGATGCCGGGCCCGGCCCACCCGCTGCTGGATCAGCCAGCGGCCGGGGCTGAGACCCACCTCTTCGTGGAAGCGGCGGGCGAACGTGCGCAGGCTCATCCGGGCGTGACCGGCGAGGTCGGCCAGGGTGAGCGGTTCGCCGAGGCGTTCCAGGGCCCAGGCGCGGGTGGCCGCGGTGGTCGCGGCGCCCTGTTCGGGGACGGGCTGTTCGATGTACTGGGCCTGGCCGCCGTCCCGGAACGGCGGGACCACGCAGCGGCGGGCGACGGTGTTGGCCAGGCGGCTGCCGTGGTCCTTGCGGACCAGGTGCAGGCAGACGTCCACGCCGGAGGCGGCTCCGGCGGAGGTGAGGATCGGGTGGTCGTCGACGAACAGCACGTCCGGGTCGAGGTCGACGTGCGGGAACATGCGCCGGAAGTGGTCGGCGACCTGCCAGTGGGTGGTCGCCCTGCGGCCGTCGAGGAGCCCGGCGGCGGCGAGGACGAAGGCGCCGGTACAGATGGAGACGATGCGCGTCCCCGGGCGGATGAGCGCGAGCGCGGCCAGGACGTCGCCCGGCACCTCGTCGGCCAGGTGGGCGGGCGCGACGGGCGCGATCACCACCGTGTCGGCCGTGGCCAGGGCCTCGGGGCCGTGTTCCACGGTGACGCCGAAGTCCGCGTTCGTGCGCACCGGACCGCCGTCGACCGAGCAGGTCAGCACCTCGTACCGGCCGTCGGCCGCGCCCAGGATCCGGCTCGGGATGCCCAGTTCGAACGGGTACACGCCGTCCAGGGCCAGGACCACCACTCGCTCACGTCGCATGGCACGATCCTATCGAAGGTTGGCAATTCTGCCATTGGCGGCTCGGGCGCGGACGGGCACGCTTGATCACCATGAGCACACAGAACACGATGCGAGCCATCAGCCAGGACGTCCTCGGCGGCCCCGAGGTCCTGAAGGAAGTGGAGATCGAGCGCCCGGCGCCCCGGCCGAACGAGGTGCTGGTCCGGGTGCGGGCCGCCGGGGTCAACCCGACCGACTGGAAGCACCGCGCCACGGGCGGTTTCCTGGGCGATCCGCCCTTCGTCCTCGGCTGGGACGTCTCCGGGGTGGTGGAGGCTGTCGGCATCGGCGTCGCGGCGTTCGCGCCCGGTGACGAGGTCTTCGGCATGCTGCCGTATCCGTTCGGGCACGGCTCGCACGCCGAGTACGTCATCGCTCCGGTACGGGCCCTGGCCCGCAAGCCGGCCGGGATCGACCACGTCCAGGCGGGCGCGCTCCCGCTGGTGTCGCTGACCGCGTGGCAGGCGCTGGTCGAGCACGCGGAGCTGCGGCCCGGGCAGCGGGTGCTGATCCACGCCGCTGCGGGCGGGGTCGGGCACGTGGCGGTGCAGATCGCCAAGGCGCGCGGCGCCCATGTGATCGGCACCGCGAGCGCGGGCAAGCACGGGTTCCTGCGGGAGATCGGCGTGGACGAGGCGGTGGACTACCGGGAGACGGACTTCACCGAGGCCGTGAAGGACGTCGATGTCGTCCTGGACACGATCGGCGGCGACAACGCCCTGCGCTCACTGCGCGTCCTGCGCCCGGGCGGGGTCGTGGTGTCGATCCTGCCGGGAGGCTCGGACGACTTCTACGAAGAGGCCGGGCGGCTCGGTGTGCGCGCGGTCCGGATGCTGGTCGACGCCGACCGCGCAGGCATGGAGACGATCGCGGAACTCGCCGAGACGGGCAGGCTCCGCGCCACCATCGCCGGAACCTTCCCGCTGGCCGCCGCCGCGGAGGCCCACGCCTCGGGCGACACGGGCCGAACGACGGGGAAGCTGGTCCTGGTCGACGACTGACCCGGACGGCAACGCCGCCCCGAAGGGGCGCGGGGAACTGCGCGACAAGCCACGGCCGGGCCGCACACACAGGTCCACCGCACCCCCCGGGTTCTCCGCGTCAGAACATCAGGACCGGCTTGATCGTCTTGCCCGACCTCATGTCCTGCACCGCCCGGTCGATGTCCCCGAAGGGATACGTGCCGATCAGGCGGTGCAGCGGGAGCCGACCGTCCTTCACCAGGCGGACCAGCGCGGGGATCATGGTCTGGGTCTCGCTGTCGCCGAGGGTGAGGCCCACGATCCGCTTGCCCCCGAGCAGGCCGTTGACGTCGAGGGCGACCTCGGTGCCGAAGGGCGGGGCACCGACCACGACCAGGGTGCCGCGGGCGGCGAGCGCGTCGACGCCCTGGCGCAGGACGCCGACATTGCCCGTGGTCTCCACGACACCGTCCGCGCCCCGGCCGCCGGTGATCTCGGCGAGGGCCGGGGCGAGGGCCGTCCCGCTCGTGTCGACGGTGTGCGTGGCACCCAGTTCCGTCGCCAGCGACAGGCGTTCGGAGACCCTGTCGACGGCGACGATCCGCGTGGCCGGGGTGAGGGCCGCCGCCATCACGGCCGACAGGCCGACCGCTCCGGCGCCCAGGACGACGACCGTGCTGCCCGTGTCCGGCTTCAGGACGTTCCAGACGGCACCCACACCGGTCTGCACGCCGCAGCCCAGCGGGGCGATGGACTCCAGCGGCACGTCCGGGTCGACCTTGACGAGGCTGCGCTCGTCGGCCAGGGCCCGCTCGGCGAAGGAGGACTGGCCGAAGAAGTGCCCGCCCAGGGCCTGGCCCCCGCGGCTGATGGTGCTCGTGCCGTCGGCCCGGCTGCCGCCGAGCAGGTTCAGCGGCAGCCAGGTCGCGCAGTACGCGGGGTGCCCGCCGCGGCAGTTGCGGCAGTCGCCGCAGGAGGTGAAGGAGAGCAGGACGTGGTCGCCGGGCGTGACGCCGGTGACGGCGGAGCCGACGGCCTCGACGACGCCCGCGCCCTCGTGGCCGAGGACCCCGGGCAGCGGGAAGGGCAGTCCGCCGCTCGCCACACCGAGGTCGGTGTGGCACAGGCCGGTGGCGACCATGCGGACCAGCGCCTCGTGCGGGCCGGGTTCGTCCAGGACGACGTCGGAGAGGGTGAAGGGCGCGCCGCCGGACTCGACGACCGCGGCACGGGTGGTGGTGGGCATCGCAAGAGCTCCTTGACGACTGTCTCAGTCGAGCGAGACGACGACGGACTTGACCTTGGTGTAACCGGCGAGCGCCTCGGGCCCGTACTCGCGGCCGTAGCCGGAGTCCTTCACGCCGCCGAAGGGCATCGCGGGGTCGAGCATCGCCCAGTCGTTGACCCAGACGATGCCGGCCTGGAGCCGGTCGGCGACCCGGTGCGCGCGGGCGAGGTTGGTGGTCTGGACGCCCGAGGCCAGGCCGTAGGGCGTGGAGTTGGCGAGGGCGACGGCCTCGTCCTCGTCGTCGAAGGGCTGCACGGTGAGGACCGGGCCGAAGATCTCCTCCTGGACCACGCGGGAGTCGTTCGACAGGTCGGCGATGACGGTGGGCTTGTAGTAGTAGCCGCCGTCCAGGTCGAGCCGCTCGCCGCCGCAGACGATCCGGGCGCCCTCCTTGCGGGCCAGGGCGACGTACTCCTCGACCTTCCTCAGGTGCTTCTCGGCCGCCATCGGGCCGACGACCGTGGCCGGGTCGCGCGGGTCGCCGACCGGCACACCGGGCACGGCCTCGGCGAGGATGCCGAGCAGCGTGGGGTACACCGAGCGGGCCACCAGCAGGCGCGGGCCGCCCATGCAGAACTGGCCGGTGTTGAAGACGAAGCCCTTGATGACGGCGCCGACGGCCTTCTCCAGGTCGGCGTCCTCGAAGACGATGTGCGCGGCGTTCCCGCCGAGTTCCATGGTGACGGGCTTGAGGGCCTCGCCCGCGACGCTCGCCACGTGCCTGCCGATCGCGGTGGAGCCGGTGAAGGCGACCTTGTCGACGCCCCGGTGCCGCAGCAGCGCCTCGCCGGCCACCGGGCCGGTGCCGGTCACGACGTTCACCACGCCGTCCGGTACGCCGGCCTGCTGGAACAGCCGGGCCATGTAGAGGGCGCTCAGCGGGGTCTCGTCGGCGGGCTTGTGGACGACCGTGTTGCCGGCCGCGAGCGCCGGGCCGATCTTGGAGCCGGCGAGGATCAGCGGGAAGTTGAACGGGGTGATGGCGGCGACCACGCCGAGCGGCTCGCGCTTGGTGTAGGCGAGGGCGTTCATGGGGGTGTCGCGCAGGGCGCCGTCCTGGCTCTGCGCGAGGTTGGCGAAGTACTCGTAGTCGTTGGCCGCGTTCGTCACGTCGACGGCGCCGCACAGCGTGATCGGCTTGCCGACGTCGAGGCTCTCCAGTGCGGCGATCTCGTCGGCGTTCTCGCGGATCAGCTGGGCGACGCGGTGCAGCACCCGGCCCCGCTCGCGGCCGCTCAGACCGGACCAGGCGCCGTCGTCGTGGGCCTCGCGGGCGGCCCGCACGGCCGCGTCGACGTCGGCCGGGCCCGCCTCCGCGACGGTGGTGACGACCGTGCCCCGGGACGGGTCGACCACCTCGGTACGCGCCCCGTCGGCGGCCTCGCGCCACTGTCCCCCGATGAACAGCCGTCCGGGTTCCCTCTCGAAGGTGGTCATCGCCACTCCTCAGCGTCGTCGCCAAGATTTCAACAAACAGGATTCCTGTTGGTTCGCAGTCTCTTTACAGACAGGTTTCCTGTCAATGCTCTAGCCTGCATCCATGCTCGACGCACAGGCGACCAAGGCACCCCCTTCCCTGCTCTACATGGTCAAGCAGGTGGAGCTCGTCGTGCGCTCCCACCTGGACGAGCTGGTCAGACCCTCCGGGATCACCGCTCTCCAGTACACCGCGCTGACCGTGCTGGAGCGGCACGACGGACTGTCGGCGGCCCAGCTGGCGCGTGACTCCTTCGTCACCGCGCAGTCCATCGCCGACCTGGTCCGCTCCCTGGAGGGCCGCGGGCTGGTGCGCCGGGAGCGCAACCCCCGCAACCGCCGCGAGCTGCTGATCCTGCTCACCGACGCCGGGCGGGAGCTGCTCGCGCAGTGCGCCGGGCCCGTCCGGGAGCTGGAGGAGCGGATGGTGCGCGACCTCACGGCGCACCAGACCGAGCAGTTCCGCCAGGCCCTCATCAAGGCGTGGCACGCCTTGTCGTAGTCCGGGGACGCTCTGTCGTGGCCCGAGGCGCACGCCGGAGATCACGCCCGCGCTCACGCCCGCGCACGCCCCGCGCGAACCTCGGCCAACTCGGCCGCAATTCAGAGACATATGTCAATCGAACATGCTCAAATTCACTCGTTGGAGGGTAACTTGCAGGGCGGGGAACGGTTGTGAGGACCGCGGCCCCTCCCCACGCACGGAGCAGGCTGGAGGCGATCTCGTCGTGCGGCAGGAACCTGCACCGCTCACCCGGCATCTGCGCGTCCGCCAGGAACGGGGGCACACGGTGCTGGAGTTCCGCGGCGAGATCGACCTCGCCGCGGCCACGGAGATGGCCCCGCACCTGGACCGGGAGACGAACCGCCGCGCCGCCCGGATCGTGATCGACCTCAGCGGGATCGAGTTCTTCGACTGCTCGGGCCTGCGGCTGCTGTACCGGGCCAGGAGCCGGGTGCTCGACCGGGACGGGCAACTGCTCCTCGTCTGCGCCCACCCGTTGACGCTGCGGGTCCTGCGGATCACCGGCCTGTCCCGGCTGCTGCCCCCGCAGCCCACGCTGGACGCCGCCCTGGAGCAGCCGGAGGCGGCCTCCGGCCCGGTGTGATGCCCAGGGGGTGTCCGCAAAGTCCCGCCTGCCCCGCGGCGTCCGGGCGGACGACGGGACCTTGCGGACACCCCCTGTGCGCCCTCCCGTGCTTCCGCTGACGTCCTTGCGTCCTCAACCGGCCGGTCTGCCAAGGGCCGTGGCGGGCATCCGGACAGTAGGAAGGAGGGCCGTCGCATGACGACTCCCGTCAAGCGTCTCCCCGGGCGCGTGCCCGGCTGGGCGAAGGTGCTCGGCGCGCTCGTGCTGGTGCTCGTCGTGTTCTTCGCCGGGATCCGGCTGAGCGTGATCCCGGGCCTGAAGGACCTGTTCGGCACCGACACCCACGACCGGTCCGGCCCCGCGCTGCTGAAGTCCATCCAGGACCTCAGCCGTTACGACGCCGCCTCCGGCAACTTCCAGGTCGTCGTGGACCTGGAGAAGGACGCCAAGTTCCTCCCCGACGCGATCCGCGGCACCCGCACCCTGTACGTCGGCGCGGGCACCGTCGACGCCTACGTCGACCTGGGCAAGGTCGGCGACAACGACGTACAGGTCAACGGCGACCGCACGTCCGCCACGCTCCGGCTGCCCCACGCGCGACTGGGCAAGCCGGCCCTCGACCCCGACCGTTCCTACGCCGTCTCCAAGCAGCGCGGTCTCTTCGACCGCCTGGGCGACCTCTTCTCGGACAACCCCAACGGCGAACAGGCCGTGCAGAAACTCGCGGTACGGCACATCGGCGACGCGGCGAAGGAGAGCGAGCTGACCGCCCGGGCCGAGACCAACACCACGGGCATGCTCGAAGGCCTGCTGCGTTCCCTGGGCTTCAAGGAGGTGCGCGTCTCGTACGGGGACTGATCAGCTCCCGAGGACCCCGGGCAGGGCCAGCGCGCCCAGCAGCGTCGTGCCCACCAGCAGCCACGCGACGTAGTCCCCGACGTGCCCGGACTGGAGGCGCCGCAGCGGCAGCGCCCGGCCCGGCGCGGCGAGCAGCCGCGGCCGGGTGACGGCGACGGCCGCGAGGGCGAGCGCCGACGCGGAAGAGGCCAGGCCGAGCAGGACGCCGAGCGGAGTCCAGTGCACCGGGACGTGCACCAGGCCGCCGGTTCCGGCCTCCTGCACGGCGTGGCCCACCGCGCCGCCGAAGCCGGGGACCACACCGACGGCGAGGGATCCGGCGAGCAGCACCGCCGGGACGGCCGTCATGGTGTCCGGGACCCGGCTCAGCCGGTGCCGGGTCTCGGGCTCCTCGCCGGAGCCGGTCGTCTCGTAGGCGTCCTTTTCCTCCGGCCGGGGCCCGAGGCCGAGGAACACGCGCGCGGCGACCCGCAGGACCGCCCCGGCGGTCACCGCGCTCGCCAGGACGTACAGCACGGTGAGCGGGCCGCCCACGGCCTCCTCGGTGACCGACTTGCCGAGCGCCGTGCCGAAGGGCGGCAGCCCGGCGAGGCCGAGCCCGCCCACGACGAACAGGACGGCCACTCCCCGCAGGTGCCGGGCCCGGCCGTGCAGCGCGTGCTCGTCGACCGAGCCGTACCGGTCGAGGAGGATGCCCGTGCAGGCGAACAGCGCGGCCTTCACACCGGCGTGCCCCAGGACGTACAGGGCGACCCCGTCGTCCGCCTCCGGGGTGAGGGTGCCGATGCCCGTGAGGAACAGCCCCATGTGGGCGACGGTCGAGTAGGCAAGCAGCCGTTTGATGTGCCGCTGGTACCAGCACATGACCGCGCCGACGACCGCCGTCAGCACGCCGAGCGCCACCAGGGCCCGCTCCACGTCGGCTGCGGGCAGCCCGCCCGGCCCGGAGAAGACGGTGTCGTGGACCCGCCACACACCGAAGGCGCCGAGCTCCACCATGACGCCCGACAGCAGCATGCAGACCGGGGTGGGGGCCACCGCGTGCGCGTCCGGCAGCCAGAAGTGGAACGGTACGGCCGCGCCCTTGACCAGCAGCCCGGTCAGGACCAGCACGAATCCCGCGAGGACCAGCGCGTCGGGCGGACCGTGCGCGTCCAGCCCCTGCCCGATCCGCCTCATGCCCAGCTCGCCGGTACGGGCGTACAGCAGGCCGATGCCCATCAGCATGGCGTACGCGCCCAGTGAGTTGACGACGCCGAAGGTCAGCGCCCCCTGCACGGCCCGGGCCTCCTCGACCCGGTGGCCGGTCAGCGCGTAGGCGACGACGCTCATCAGCTCGAACCACACGAACGTGTTGAACAGGTCGCCCGCGATCGCGAAACCGCACATGCCCGCCTGGAAGAGCAGCAGCAGCGCCGGGAACGAGCCGGAGTGCCCGCGCGGCGGTTCCTCGAAGTAGTGCCAGGAGTACACCAGGGCGGCCAGGGTCAGAGTCGAGGCGAGCGCGGCCATGCCGAGCCCCGGCCCGTCCCCCACCAGGACGATCCCGACGCTCTCTCCGTGCACGGGCACCCAGCCGCCCACCCATTCAACCTGCGGTTGCGAGGAGTCGAGCAGGAGGACGACCGCGAGCCCGGCGGTTCCGGCGGAGACGGCACAGCCGGCGGACTCGGCGGCGGCCCGGGGTACCCGGCGGCCGCCGGCGGCCAGCAGGGCGGCCCCGAGCAGCGGGACGGCGACGAGGAGCGGCAGCAGGTGGTGCATCAGCCGCGCAGCTCGGAGAGTTCGTCGGGGTCGACGGTGCCGTGCCGCTTGGAGACCTGCACGACGAGGGCGAGGAGCAGGGCCGTGACGGTGGCGCCGACGACGACGTCGGTGAGGGCCAGGGCCTGCACGACCGGGTCGACGACCGGCCGCGCGCCGGGTTCCAGGTCGGAGTAGACGGGCGCAGTGGCCCCGTCCCGGTAGCCGACGGCCAGCAGCAGCACGTAGGTCGCGCACTGGCACACCGACAGGCAGCCGACGGCGTGGATGAGATCGCGGCTGGTGGCCAGGCCGTAGCAGCCGGCCAGGAAGATCCACGCGGCGACCAGGTAGGCGAACACGTCCATCACAGCGGCCTCACGTTCCGCTCTCCTCCTCGATCTCGACGGCCTGGTCCAGGAAGCGGGCGAGCAGCACGACGACGGCGCAGGCGACCTCCATGCCGACGGCCGCGTTGAGCAGCGGGACGGTGCCGCCGGAGGACAGCGTGTTGAACGTGCCGTGCGGCAGCAGCGTGTTGGCGAGGAAGGCGGCACCGCCGAGCAGTGCCGCGACGCCCGTGACGAGGTAGGCGCAGACGGCGACCCCGTCGCCCACCTCGTACCGTCCGACCGGCCGGACGCGTTCCAGGGCGCGGTAGTCGGCGCCCAGGTACAGCAGGTGCAGGGCGGTCGCGGCGACCACGCCGCCCTGGAAGCCGCCGCCGGGGCTGAGCTGCCCGTGCGCGACGACGTACAGGCCGGTGAGCAGGGCGACGGGCAGCACGAGCAGGGCGTAGCGGCGTACGGGCGGGGCGACATCGGCGGGTTCGGGCCGGGCGCGGTGCTCGTCGCGGGTCTGCCGCAGCAGGACGACGCAGCCGAGCACGGCCGCGAACAGGATGGTCAGCTCGCCGAGGGTGTCGAAGGCCCGCTGGTCGAAGTTGACGGAGGCGATGGTGTTGGCGGTGCGGTGGGCCAGCGACGCCTCGACGGCGCGGTCGCCGTAGGGGTGGCGGTCGCCGCCGAAGGCCGGCAGGCCGAGGCAGGCCGCGACGAGCAGCGCGGCGACGCCCGCGCCGCCCACGGCCACCAGCCACAGCCGCGTGCGGGGGCTCATTTCCCGCCTTCCTCGCGGTGCCTGCGTCGTCTCACCTTGCGGACCGTCAGCAGCAGCAACAGCGGCGTCAGCGCGGAGCCGACCGCGAGCTGCGACAGTCCGACGTCGGGGGCCTGGAGCACGGTGAACAGCACGGCGAGCACGACACCGAGGACGGACAGCACGAGGGCCTGGCGGACGGGGTCGCGGGTGGCCACGGCCACGGTCGCACAGGCGGCGACCAGCACCAGCGCGACGGCGATCACGGCTTCGTCCACGGCTGCCTTCTCCCCTGTTCGGCGCTACTCATGGCGTGTCCCTCCGGCCATGCCGGTCAGCGCCCGTGATGCGACGAGGTTGCCGCCGATCAGCAGGGCGCCGGTCACCAGGAGCTTCGCCATCGCCCGGCCCGGCCCGGTGACCGCGCACAGGGCCAGCACGACCACGGCCCCGAGGCCGGCCGCCGCCCAGGTCGCGCCCCGGGCACGGGCCGGGTCCTCGGCCAGTTCCCCGGCGAGCAGCCGGGCGAAGACGAGCGTGCCGACCGGGCCGAGCAGGGCGAGGACCAGGGCGAGATCGACGTAGGAGGGGCGGTCGTAGCCCTGGGCGAGGAGCAGCAGGCCCGGGCAGGCCACCGCGGTGGACAGGTTCTGGGCGACGACCCGGCGCCGCAGCGGTCCGGTGGAGACGCCCCACAGGGCCGCCGCCAGGCCGGCGGCGAGGGTGAGCGTCGCGGCGAGGATCCAGCCGTTCACCGTCCGGCCACCGCCCGTCGCGCGGCCCGCGCCGCGAGCGCCCCCAGGAGGGCCGCGCCCGCGCCGACCGCGAGTTCCAGCGGGTCGACGGTGGTGACGAACACCAGCCACAGCGCGGTGAGCGCGGCCCACCAGAGCGGTACCTCGGCCGCGGCGAGGAGCGTCGTACGCCGGTTCACGCGCCACCTCCACGGGGGCTGATCGTTGTGGCGGTCATCCAAGCACCGCCCCGGCTGCGGGACGTGACGGCGCGCGGCGGCTCCCAGCCCGGAGTGCCCCGGCGGACGGCGGGGAAACCGTGGCCGGGAACAGCCCTCGGCGGCATCGTCGGCGCGCCCGTGGGTAACCGGCTTATCACGCAGGGAAGTTGAAGACTGGAGGAGACAATGGCCGGTGCAGCCTCACGTCCCCGTACGGCCGGCTCCGGCCGCGAGCGACGCCGGCTGCCGCTGCCCGTCCGGCTGCTGGCGATGCTGTGTGCGTTCACGTTCATGGTGGCCTTCGCCGTGGTGCTGGCCCGGCTGACGCTTCAGCCCTCGCCCGCGTCGGAGGCGCTGACCCACACCAATCTGCATCCGGGCCGCTCGCTGAAGGCCTATCTCGACCAGCCGGAACTGCGGGACGCCGTCCGGCAGATCGGCGGCAACATCCTGCTGGGCGTCCCCTTCGGCGTGCTCGTGCCCGTCGTCGCCCCGCGCACCCGCGGCATCCTGCGCGTGCTGCTGCTGACCGCCGTGGTGATGCTGCTGGTGGAGTTCGCCCAGGGCGCGCTGGTCACCGGCCGCGCCTTCGACATCGACGACGTCATCCTGAACACCGCGGGCGCGCTGATCGGTTACCTGCTCCTGGGGCGCCGGCTGAGCCGCGCGGTCCATGCGCGCGGGCCCCGTGGCGGCCGGGCCGGGAAGAAGCCGGCGCCCGGGCGGTCCTAGGGCCTGTCCGACCATTCCCACTCGTCGCCCGGAGGGCGGCCTCGCGGCGTCAGGCCCGGTACCCGGTCGACCTGGTGCACCCGGTCAGGCCCTAGTGCACGGTCCAGGTGAACTTGTCGCCGCCGACCCAGCGGACCACGTCCGGATCGTCCAGGTCGTGGACCGTGATGCCGAACGCGGCGGCGGCCGCCAGGACGTCGGTGAGGGCCTTGGCCTCCCCGACCACCTGGCCGTCGATCTGCACGATCCGGAACGGCGGTGTGCCCGGCTGCACCCCGAGCACCATGATCCGCGGGTGGGATATGTACGGGCTCGCGCTTTCGGTCATGCATCGAGCCTAGAACGCAACCGGCGGTAGCGCGGGTTCAGCGACCGGACGGTCCGGCCGGCCCGCTCAGGGACGGCGCCAGTCGTCGCTCGTCAGGTGCGAGCCGGCCTGCGGGCCCATGCGGAGCATGCCGCCGTCGACGCTCCAGGAGGCGCCGGTGACGTACGAGGCGTCGGGGCCGGCGAGGAAGGCGACGACGGCGGCGACCTCGCGGGCGTCGCCGGGCCGTCCCAGCGGCACGCCGGGGCGGCTCTCGGTGTGCGGGTCGGTGTCCTCCTGCCCGGTCATGGGCGTGGCGATCTCGCCCGGTGCGACGGCGTTGACGGTGATGCGGTACTCCGCGAGTTCGAGCGCCATGACCTGCGTGAGCAGGCCGAGACCGCCCTTGGCCGCGCAGTACGGGGCGGCGCCCACGCGCGGCTGGTGCTCGTGGACGGACGTGACGTTGACGATCCGCCCGCCGTCGCCCTGCCGGATCATCTGCCGGGCCGCCTTCTGCCCGCACAGGAACGGCCCGACCAGATCGACGTCCAGGACCTCGCGCACGTCGGACAGCTCCAGGTCGAGGAAGGGCGTCATGGTGCCGGTGCCGGCGTTGTTGACCAGCACGTCGAGACGGCCGAGGCGCTCGCACAGCTCGTCGACGGTGTCGGCGGCCTCGGGCAGCCGGGTGAGGTCCATCCGGGCGACCTCGGCCCGTCGCCCGTGCGCCCGGACCTCCTCGGCCGTCTCCTGCGCCCCCTTGTGGTCGCTGTGCCAGGTGATGCCGACGTCCATGCCCGCCCGGGCCAGCCGTACGGCGGTGGCCCTGCCGATGCCGGAGTCGGCGCCGGTGATCAGGGCGACCTTGCTGGGTGGCGCGGTGGGGTCGGACATGGCGGGCCTCCTCGTGGGCGCGTTCGGGACGAGGCGTCGCAGTACCCGGGTGGGTACCGGGCAAACCGCGCGCCCGCCGTGCGGCCCGCGGGGCGCTGGGGAACCCTTGAGGTGGAGGTGGCGATGGATCCCGTCGAGGCACTGGACCGGATCGCCTTCCTGCTGGAGCGGTCCCTGGCGCCGACGTACCGCGTGCGCGCCTTCCGTACGGCGTCCCGGGTGCTGAAGGAGTTGGGCGAGGACGAAGTGCGCCGGCGGGCGGACGCCGGGTCGCTGGAGTCGCTCAAGGGGGTCGGCCCGAAGACCGCGCAGGTGGTGCGGGAGGCCCTGGCCGGTGAGGTGCCGGGCTATCTGCGGAAACTGGAGGGCGAGGCGAAGGAGCCGCCGGCCGTACGGGGCGGCGAGCGGCTGCGGGCGCTGCTGCGCGGCGACTGCCATCTGCACTCCGACTGGTCGGACGGCGGCAGCCCGATCGAGGAGATGGGCCGGGCCGCGGCGGCGCTGGGGCACGAGTGGGCGGCGCTGACCGACCACTCGCCGCGTCTGACGGTGGCGCGCGGGCTGTCGGCCGAGCGGCTGCGGGAGCAGCTGGACGTGGTGGCGGAGCTGAACGAGACCTGGGCGCCGTTCCGGCTGCTGACCGGCATCGAGTGCGACATCCTCGAGGACGGCTCGCTCGACCAGGAGCCGGAGCTGCTGGACCGGCTCGACGTCGTGGTGGTGTCGGTGCACTCCAAGCTGCGCATGGACGCCCGGTCGATGACCCGGCGGATGGTGGCCGCCGTCCGTGATCCGCATGCGGACGTGCTCGGGCACTGCACGGGGCGGCTGCTGACCGGGCGGGGGCGGCCCGAGTCGGAGTTCGACGCGGACGAGGTGTTCGCGGCGTGCGCGCAGACGGGCACGGCCCTGGAGATCAACAGCCGGCCGGAGCGGCTCGACCCGCCGCGGCGGCTGCTGCGCCGGGCCGTGGACGCGGGGGTGCTGTTCTCCGTCGACACCGACGCGCACGCGCCGGGGCAGCTGGACTGGCAGATCAACGGGTGCGCGCGGGCGGAGGAGTGCGGGGTGCCGCCGGAGCGTGTGGTGACGACGTGGTCCCTCGAGGAGGTGCTGGCCTGGACCCGTGAGCGGCGGGTGCCGTCCGGCGTGGCGGGCGGCTGAGGTGGTACCCGGGCGAGCCGAAAGAGGAAGGGATCGCAGACATGGCAGAGGCGCAACGGGCGGCCGTGTTCGACGTCGACGGCACGCTGGTCGACACCAACCACCTGCACGTCGTGACGTGGTGGGAGGCCTTCCGGCAGGCGGGCCACGACGTGCCGATGCACGCCGTCCACAGGGCCGTGGGCCTGGCCTCCACCGACCTCGTCGCGCACCTGCTCGGCGAGGACCGGGACACGGACCAGGACGCGGGGATCAGCGCCGCGCACAAGGCGCTGTACGGGCAGTACTTCGACCGGCTGCCGGCGCTGCCGGAGGCGGGGGCACTGCTGCGGCGGCTGCACCGGGACGGCTGGACGGTGGTGCTGGCCACCTCGGCGGGCGGCGCGGAGCTGAGCGCGCTGCGCCGGGCGATCGACGCGGACGAGGCCATCACCGCCACCGCCAGCGCCGACGACGTGGACGCGGGCAAGCCCGCGCCCGAGCCGGTCGAGCACGCCCTGGGCCTGGCCGGGGTGCCGGCGGAGCGGGCGGTCTTCGTCGGCGACACCGTGTGGGACATGCGGGCGGGCAGCCGCGCCGGGGTGCGCTGTGTGGGCGTCCTGTGCGGCGGCATCCCGCGCACCGACCTGGAGAAGTCCGGCGCGGACGCGATCTACGCCGACCCCGCACACCTTCTGGCGTCCCTGCGGGACAGTCCGCTGGCATGAGGCGGCGTGAAACCCCCGGTCCCGCGGATACTCGCTGCGCATGGACGAAGCCGCAGCAACGAACGACACCCGCCCCTCCGGGCCGACGGCCCGGGAGCCGCGGCCCCGCAGCGTGACGGACGGCCGGGCGGCCGCAGACGCGTTCCGTGAGCGTATGGGCGAGCTCGGGCAGGAGGCCCGCGCCACGCGACCACTGGATGCCGTGCGGCGGGAGGCGCGGACGGCCGTGGAGGCCGTGCGGGCCGCCTGGCGCGGGCCCGGACGGGAGCGGGACCTGGTCGTCCAGTCGCTGAAGGCCGCCGCGGCGGCGGTGATCGCCTGGCTGGTGGGCGGCGTCTGGATGGGCGACCCGCTGGCGCTGATGGCACCGTGGGTCGCGCTGGTGCTGGTGCAGGCCACCGTCTTCAGCTCGCTGGTGCAGGGCGCACGCCAGTTCGGGGCGATCTGCGTCGGCACCGTGCTGGCCTCGGCGACGCTGGCCCTCACCGGCGACACGACGGGCGCGCTCGCCCTGTCCGTCCCGGTGCTGATGCTGCTGTCGAACTGGCCTCGCTTCGGCGACCAGGGCATCTACGCGGCGACCACGGCCCTGTTCACCCTCACCGCGGGCACCGTGAGCATGTCCGGTGTCGGGCACCGGGTGGGGCAGGCGGCGCTCGGCGCCGTCATCGGCGTCGCCGTCAACGCGCTCGTCCTCCCGCCGATCCATCTGCGGGACGTCCGGGAGAACCTGGCGACCCTCGCCCGGGAATCGGGCGACATCCTGCGCTCCGTCGCCGCGGACCTGCACGAGGGCGACTGGGACGCGCAGACCGCCGCCGGCTGGCTCAACGCCTCGGCACGGCTGGACCGCCGTCTGGAGGCGCTGCGCTCGGCGCGCCGCTGGAGCCAGGAGAGCCTGCGCCTGACCTACGGCCCGCTGCGCGCCCTCCACCGCGTTCCGCACATGCCCCTGCCGCCACCGGACGAGGACGAACGCCTGGGCCGCGTCACCGGGCAGGTCACCACCCTGACCCGGGCGCTGGCGGTGGCCGTGGACGACAAGCGCACGCCCGCCCCGCCCGAGGGCCCGGCCCTGCACTCGTACGCGGACCTGCTGGACCTGCTCGGGGACGCCTGCCACACGGAGGCCGACCGCTTCCTCAACGGCAGCGTGGACCGCCGCCGGGACGACGAGAAGGAGAACAGGATGCGGGAGCTGCACCGGCAGTTGCAGGAACGGCTGCGGGAGCACGCCGGGCAGGGAGCCGAGCACACGGCGGTGCTCGGCACGCTGCTGCTCCAGGCCGAGAACCTGTGGGCCGAGATCCTCCCGGAGCACGCGGAGCGGTGACACACATCACCGCGACAGAGGTCCGGAGCCGGAACACCCAGAAGTGGTTCCCCGTTGAACAACACGTGGGTGCGGATGGGACAGTGTCCCCGGGCCTCACCATTCGCCCACAGGGACGATCGTTCGGCTGAAGCCCTGTGGAGCCCTTCGCCGAGAGGCGACCGCCATCCGTGCCCACCCCTTGGGCCGCCCCGGCCGTGATTCCCCCGTCCGGCCGGGGCTTTCCTCTGCCCACGTGCGATCGGCGCGACCCGGGTACTCGGTCATCTGCCGAGGACGGTCGCGGCCGAGAGGAGCACATGGTGAGCAGCGGAACAGGCATGAGGATCGTCGTCACGGGCGCCACCGGCAACGTGGGCACCAGCGTGGTGCGCCTCCTCTCGGAGGATCCGGAGGTCGCCTCCGTGCTGGGCCTGGCCCGGCGGCTGCCCGATTGGTCGCCGCCGAAGACGGACTGGTCGGCGGTCGATCTGGCGTCCGAGGAGTCCGATCTGGCCGAGCAGTTCCAGGGCGCCGACGCGGTGGTCCATCTGGCCTGGGCGTTCCAGCCGACGCACGACCCGGCGGCGACCTGGCGCACCAATGTGCTCGGCAGCATGCGGGTGTTCGAGGCGGTGGCCGCCGCGGGCGTGCCGGCGCTGGTGCACGCCTCGTCGGTCGGCGCGTACTCGCCGGGCCCGAAGGACCGGGCGGTGGACGAGTCGTGGCCGACGCACGGCTGGCCGGATGCCGCGTACTGCCGGGAGAAGGCCTATCTGGAGCGCGCGCTGGACACGTTCGAGCGCGACCACCCCGAGACGCGGGTGGTGCGGATGCGGCCCGCCTTCCTCTTCAAGCGGGAGTCCGCGAGCGAGCAGCGCCGGATCTTCGGCGGGCGTTTCCTGCCCGGCCCGCTGGCCCGCCCGGAGCTGCTGCCCTTCCTGCCCGACATACCGGGGCTGCGGGTGCAGGCGCTGCACACGGACGACGCGGCGAACGCGTACCGGCTGGCCGTGCGCTCCGACGCCAGGGGCGCCTTCAATCTGGCGGCCGAGCAGTCGGTCGACGCGCAGGTGCTGGGTGAGATGCTCGGTGCGCGCCCGGTACGGCTGCCGCGCACCGCGGCCCGTTCGGCGATCGCCGCCGCCTGGGGCCTGCACCTGCTGCCCGCCTCCCCGCACCTGTTCGACGCGGTGCTGCGGCTGCCCCTGATGGACTGCACGCGTGCGCGTGCGGAACTCGGCTGGCGGCCGGAGCACACGGCGACGGAGGTGCTGGAGGAGTTCCTCAAGGGTCTTCAGCAGGGTGCGGGCGCACGTACGGAACCGATGCGGGGACGCAAGGTGGGCTGACCGCAGGTCCTCCACAGGTGCTCCCGCGGGAGAGCCCATGGCCACCAGGACGACCGATGGCCGCAGCCGGCCCCCACAGTCGGCTGCGGCCATCGGCGCTCACGCCGCCGGAGCGCTCAACGGCGCTCAGGCGGAGGACTCGTCCGGCACCGGGTGCTCCGGGTGGACGGTGCCCGAGCGCGGTTCTCCCTGCCGTCCCGTCCCCGCTTCGTCCGTGTCGGGGACATCGTCGGCGGGTTCGCCGGCCCCGTCCTCGGCCTCGTTCCCGTCGTCCTTCCGGTCCTCGCCGGTGCCCGTGAAGCGCGGGGCGACCTCCCACGGGTCCTCGCCGGCGTCTGCCTGCTGGTCCGGCATGTCCCGCGGCACGGGCTCACCGTTCTCGCCGGGTCCTTCGAGGCGGTGGTCGGTCACGGCGTGCTCCCTTCACTGGTCCGGGCGCCACGCGAGTACCTCCGCGGTGACCTGAGAAACCTCAGCGCGGTGCCCGCTCCTGAAGCGCCGTGCGCCAGGCGGGGAGCGGACCGTCCGGTGCCGGATCGGGGTGCCGGCCGCCGCGCGCGAAGAAGTCGGCGAGCGGCAGGATCGCGGCGCCGACCGTGACAGCGTCGGGCCCGAGCCGGCCCAGATCGATGGTCACCTTCTCGGCCGGGTGGCGCAGCGCGTACGACATGGCGTGGCGGCGTACGGCGGGCAGGAAGCGGGAGCCGAGCGCCAGGCCCGCCCAGCCGCCGATGAGGATGCGCTCCGGCTGGAAGAGGTTGATCAGGTCGGAAAGGCCCGCGCCGAGGTACTCGGCGGTCTCCTCCAGAACGGCCAGCGCCACCGGGTCGGCCGGACCGTCGCCGGACGGGTGGGCCGCGGCGAGCATCGCGGTGAGCGCGGCCTCCTCGTCGATGCCGTCCGGAACCCGGCCGCCCTCCTCCCGCCAGCGTGCGATGAGTGACTCGGCTCCCGCGTACGCCTCCAGGCAGCCGAGGGCACCGCACCGGCAGCGGCGGCCCCGGACCCGTACGGTCAGGTGCCCCCATTCGACCGCCCGGCCCTGTTCCACGTCGGGGGTGACGAGGCTGGCGCCGACGCCGGAGCCGAAGAGGACCACGACGGCGTTGCGGGCGCCGCGTCCGGCACCGAACCACATCTCGGCCTGGCCGAGCGTCTTGGCTCCGTTGTCGATGACGTACGGGACGGTGTCCGGCAGGGGCGAGCCGGTGCGGAGCAGGGCCTCGAGCGGGACGGTGTCCCAGCCGATGGTCTGCCCGTGGACGAGCGTGCCGCGGTCGGGGGTGCGTTCGACGATGCCGGGGACGCCGATGCCGACGCCGAGGAGCCGCTCGGGTGCGAGGCCGGCGGTGTCGAGCACCTCGGCGATGCCGTGGCGGATGTGGTCGACGATGACCTCGACCTCGTACGTCTGCGCCGTGAGCGGGTGCTCGGCGCGGGCGAGCTCGGTGAGCGTGAGGTCGAACAGTTCGACGCGCACCCGGGTCTCTCCGACGTCGACGCCGATCATGTGGCCACTGCCGGGCGCGACACGCAGCAGGGTGCGGGGGCGGCCCCCGTCGGAGTCGACGCTGCCGGCCTCCTCGACCAGTCCGTCGGCCACCAGGTCGGCGACGACGTTGCTGACGGAACCGGAGCTCAGCCCGGTCGCCGGGCCGAGCTCGAAGCGGCTGAGCGGCCCGTCGAAGTAGAGCCGTTGCAGCACGGCCGTGCGGTTGGCCCGTCTGAGATCGCGTACCGTGCGCCCGTTCCGCCCCGCCATGTGGCTCCTTCCGGCCCCCTGTCCGACCTGCAACATACCGTCGGGGACGGGCTCGGCGCGATATTCCTCCACCCCTTATTTCATGATGTGAGCTAACTGACGGACCGGGAGGCCTCCTCGATCTCGTCCAGAGCGGCGAGCAGTTCCGGAGCGACCGCCTCCTGCACCCAGCGCTCGTGTTCCTCTCCGACCTCGCGCGGAATCGTCTCGGTGAGCATGATCAGGTACAGGTAGGCGCGGTACAGGGCCAGCCGGAGGCGGGCCGGGGTGTCGAAGCGGGCCCGGCCGCCCACCTCCCGGTAACCCGCCAGGAACGCCTCGTCCCGCTTGATGTCGCCCAGCAGCGCCAGGGAGACGAAGTCGGCCAGGGGGTCGCCCCAGAACATGCGCTCCCCGTCGATGAGGCCGCCGATGCGGGCGTCGCCGCCCGAGCGGTCGACCAGGATGTTGCCCCGCCACAGGTCGAAGTGCACGAGGCACGGGACGGTGACCTCGTCGAGGGCGCCGTAGGCGTACCGGGCGGTACGGGCCACCGCGTCGACGGGGCGGGGCAGCCGCGCCCCGTAGCGCCGGGCGTCGTCGAGTACGGCGTCGAACATCGTCGTGAACGCGGTCCGCCAGTCGGGGGCGAGCGGGCCGAGGGCGCCGGAGGGATAGCCGAAGCCGGTGCCCGTCACGCGGTGCAGCCGGGCCGTCTGGCGTCCCAGCTCCGAGCGCAGTGCGGTCTGTTCCGCGTCGGTGAGCGTGCCGTCCCACGGGTCGCCCGGGCAAGCCGTCATCAGCAGGAAGTCGTCCCCCATGGACACCAGCCGCGGTGCGGGGACTCCGGCATCGGCGGCCGAGTCGTAGAACTCGGCCTCCGAGACGAGGAGCCGGCGCTCGTGCCGGAGGCCGGGGGTGGCCGCGGCGGGCGGGATCTTCAGCACGTAGCGGGTGCCGTCGGTGAGGCGGAGTTCCTCGACGGTGTTGTACGTGCCGCCGGTCAGCGGGGCGAGGTGGGCGAGGCGGCCCGGATCCAGGCCCGCCGCCTGCAGGATGTGCCGGGCCCGTTCCCAGGAGTCCACCACCGTGTGCCCACCCCTCCCCTTCGCCTTCGGTCAGCCGGCCGCGTACACGTCCTCGACGTAACGCCCGTCCGCGACCAGCCCGTCGAGCCACCGCTCGGCGGCCGTCCCGTCGGCGCCCGGCGTCTGCTTGCGGTACAGGGTACGGAACACCTCCCGCACCCCGGGCGCCATCCGCGAACCGTCACCGCAGACGTACACCCGCGCTCCGGCGCCCAGCAGGGCCCAGACCTCCTCGGCCTCGGCGGCGATGCGGTGCTGCACGAACCGCACCTCGCCCTCGGGGGCCTCGCTGAAGGCGGGGCGCAGCGAGACGGCTCCGGCGGTCTCGGCGGCGCGCAGTTCGTCGGCGTGCAGGAAGTCGGCGTCGGGCGCGTCGCAGCCGAAGTAGCAGACGGCCGGGGAGAGTTCGGCGCCTGCCGCGAGGGCCGCCGTACGGTCGGCGATGGCGCCGCGGAACGGGGCGAGGCCGGTGCCCGCCGAGACCATGACGATCGGTGCGGATCCGCCGGTGGCGTCGATGCGGAAGGCCTCCCGGCACGGCTGCACGCGCGCGTACACCGTGTCGCCGGGTTCGACGGTGGCCAGGTAGCCGGATCCTGTGCCCCGGTACAGGCCCTTGCCGGAGCGCGAGGGCGCCTCCAGCAGCGAGACCATCAGGTCGACGTGACGGGGGTCGGCGGCGGGCGAGGAGGAGATGGAGTAGTGGCGGGGGCGCAGCGGGGTGAGGAGGTCGAGGAGCTGCGGCCAGGCCAGGGCGCCGCGCAGGGCCGGGTGGTCCTCGATGATCTCCACGAGGGTGCGCGGGTCGTCGGTGAGGGCGGCCAGGGCGGTGCGCTCCGGCGGGCACGGGTTGGCGGCGGCGAGCGCGGCCAGCTGCCCGGCGCTGGGGCGCTCCTGCAACTCCACGTGGTGGGTGAGGAGCTGCCGTACCGTCACGGGGCGGTCGACGGCGATCGCGTCGCGGCGCGGGCGCGTGGCGCGGATGTCCAGGACCGTGTCGAGGTCGGCGCCGAGCGCGGCGGCGGCGCGGGTGACGAGGTCCGGGTGGTTGGCGGGCAGCACGGCGAGGTGGTCGGCCGTGCGGTAGGTGACGCCGTCCGGAAGCGCGATGCGGAGGAACCGCTTGCGGCGCGCGTAGCCGGGCGCGGTGAGGTCGTGGGCCTCGGTGACCCGCATGGGGACGAGCTCGTGCCGCTCGGCGAGGGCGTCCAGCGGGCCGCCGGTCAGGGCGCGGACCTCGTAGGCGGCCGTGGGCTCGGGCTCCGGGGTCGTGGCGTCCGGGTCGCCGTACCGCTCCAGCAGGGCGACGCGGAGGGCCGCCGTGAACTCCCGGACGGTACCGGTGAGGTCGCCGGAGGCGTCGGCGGCGGCTCGGTCGAGGAGCCGGGCGGCGCCGGATTCCGCGAGCCGCTCGTCGATCCGTGTGGGGACGTGCTGGTAGGTCGCGGCCCAGTTGCGGTCGCCGACGCCGAGGACGGCGTACGTCACGCCGGACAGGTCGTGGGTCTCCTCCAGCCGGGCGGTGAAGGCGGTGGCGTCGTCGGTGGGGCGGCCGTTGTAGGAGGCGGCCGTGATGACGACGGGCCGGTCGGTGGGCAGGCCGCCCGCGTGGGCGTCCAGGGGCGCCACCTGGGTCTCGCAGCCGACGGCGGCGGCCTCGTCGGCGAGTTGGGCCGCGAGGTCGCGGCAGGTGCCGTAGTTGCTTCCGTGCAGGAAGAGGGCGGCGGTGCCGGGACGGACGCGCGCGGGCAGGCCCTGCGGTTCGGCCGACCGGGAGTCCTGGACCGGGGCGGCGCCGGGCAGCGGCGCGTGGACACGGTCCGCGGTCGTGCGCGGGGTGAGCGTGAGGGTGAAGCCCTCGGGCTTGAGGGTGAGGGTCTCCTTGACGTGGAGCCGGTAGTCGGCGTGGTCGCTCAGCCGGTAGCGGTGGACGAGCATGGCCAGCAGCATGGTCGCCTCGTGCAGGGCGAACTGCCGTCCGATGCAGGCGCGCTCACCGGTGCCGAACGGCTTGAAGGCGTGAACCGGGCGCTCGGCCTCCGCCTCGGCCGTGAAGCGGGACGGGTCGAACAGCTCGGGGTTGTCGCCCCAGACGGGCCCGCGGTGCAGCATCGGCGTGAGCACCAGGGCGGACTGCCCGGCGCGCAGCGGGACGCGGCCGCCGAGCAGCGTGTCCTCGCGGGCCTCCCGGGCGAAGACGGCGGCCGTGGGCCACAGCCGGAGCGCCTCGTTGAGGACCTGGCGGGTGTAGGTGAGCCGGCCGATCTCGTCGTACCCCGGTTCGGGGTCTGCCCGGTCGCCCCACAGCTCGTCGACCTCGCGCTGCACCAGCTGGAGCGCGGTCGGGTGCTTGGCGAGGTAGTACAGGGCGAAGGACATGGCGCCGGAGGTGGTCTCGTGGCCGGCGATCAGGAAGGTGATGACCTGGTTGCGGATGTTGGCGGCGTCGAGCGTGGTGCCGTCGGCGGGGTGCTCGGCGGTGAGCATGAGGCCGAGCAGGTCGTCGGCCTGGCTCTGGTCGGTGCCGGTGCGGGCGGCGATGACGTCGTCGACGACCCGGGCGAGATAGGCGGAGTCGTCGCGGAAGGCCGCGTCCGCCGCCGAGTAGTCCCGGCCCGGGACGCGGGCGAGGCGGGTCATGCTCCACTCCAGGCAGCGGACCATCGACTCGACGAAGGGGTGCGGCTCGGAGCGCTCGAAGGAGCCGAAGTCGTAGCCGAACCCGGCCAGTCCGATGGTGTCGAGCGTCATGCGGGTCATGTCGCCGGGCACGTCGACGGGCCGTCCGGCGCGGGCGTCGCGGTCCCAGGACGCGATGAGCCGGCGGGCCACCTTCAGCATCACGGGGTGGTAGGTCCGCATCGAGCCGAGCGCGAAGGCGGGCATGAGGATGTCGTGCGCCTTGGCCCAGTTGGGCTCGTCGTTGTACGCGGTGAACAGGCCGTCGGCGGCGAACTCGCGGACGTTCTCCAGGCCGGGTCCGATGTGCTTGGCGAACCGCTGCTCGTCCGCGAGTTCGGCCACGAGGTCCAGGTCGCCCACGAACAGGGTGTCGCGTCCGTACAGCCGCCGCACGAACACCGGCCCGTGCTCGCGCATCAGGTCCATGGCCTGCTGGACGGGCGCGTCGCCGGGTCCGGTGCCGGAGATGTCGGCGACGGGGACGCCGGGGAGGCCGTCTGCGGGCCGGGGGGTCTGTGCGGTGGGGCGCATGACGCGACAACTGCCTTTCGCGGTACGGAAGTACTGCGATCCAGCGTGATCCACGGGACCCTGCGGGCTGTGCCGCGGCCCTGCATGATTGTGTAGTACAAGCAGACGCGTCGCTCTTGCGCGGGGCGGCCCGGACGTGGCAGGAGAAGCTCGTGGACCAGGCCCGGCAGGAGGCCGTGACATGGCGCAACCGCGCCCTGCTCCTCTTCGACCGGGTCGCGATGCCGGTCGCGGTGTGCGATGTGTACGGCGCGGTGCTGCTGGCCAATCCGGCGATGGCCGCGGAGTGCGGTACGACGCCGGGGCGGCTGCGCGGCCGTGACGTACTGGACCTGTTCAGTCCGCGGGAGGCCACGCAGGTGGAGCGCATCGCCGAGGCACTGCGCCTGCGGCACCGCTCGCGCTACCAGGTGTCGGTGCGCTGGCGGGCACCCGGCGGCGCGGAGCGGTACGGGGAGTTGACGGCGGACCCGGTGAGCGACACGGTGGAGGACACGCCGGCGCTGCTGGTGATGCTGCGCGTGGACGGCGAGCGCGCCCCCTCCCCCGCCCCGCCCGCCGGACAGGCCCGGGTCACCCCCATGGAGGCGCGCATCCTGGCCCTGCTGGCCGCCGGCGCCACCACGGCCCGGGCAGCCCGCGAGACCGGCCTCACCACCGACGGCGTCACCTACCACCTGCGCCGCCTGTCGTCCCGCTGGCACGCCGCCAACCGCACCCAACTGGTGGCCCGGGCCTATGCGCTGGGGGTGCTCGCACCGGGGGTCTGGCCGCCGCAGGCAACCTCCGCGGAGTAGGCCGTGCCCGCTCCCTCCGGCGCGCCGAAGCGGGCGAGGGTGTGCCACACCTTCTTCAGGTCCTGAAGTCCGTACCGACCCGTCCGGGCGGCGTCGCCGATGGCCCGCGGGTCGACCAGGCCGTCCCGGGCGATCCGGGCGCCCAGTTCGGCGTACTCCCGGCCGCGGTAGTCGGCGTTGCGCCGCAGTCCGGCCACCGTGATCCGGTAGCCGGGGTGCCACTCGACGGGGCAGGGCAGCCGCCGGGCCGCGGCCTCGACCGGTGTGCCGCGGTAGCAGGCGTCCAGCACCAGTGCGTCCACGTCCCGGGCCAGGTCGACGCCGCCGTGCACGTGCGCCTCGATGTAGTCGTCGAGGGCGTCCCGCTCGTCCGCCTCCGCCAGCGCGATGAGCGACATGCCGGTCGCCACGCCGAAGTCGGTCGGCTCCGCGGCGCTGTCGGGGTAGCAGAACGTGGCGCGGTTCAGGGCGCCGGCGCGCAGCCGGAAGTGCGAGGAGCCGAAGCGCGGCGCCGCGCCGACCACCTGCCTGCGGAAGTTCAGGGCGCCGTACACGGGCCGCTCGTGAGCGGCCGCCTCGTCGTACGCCCCGCCGAAGATCCGGCTCTCCCAGCGCCACCGGTCACCGCCGGGACGGGCCGTGAGGCCGCCGTTGCTGGTGCCGGTGACGAACTGCGAGTGGTAGGCGCCGTCCCGGCCGAGCGCCACGAGGACGGGCACCTCGCCCGCCGACCGGTCCGGATGGAAGTTCAGCGTGATCCGCACGTCCGGATCGACGGCGGGCCCCGACGAGCCGCCCGCCACATGGCGCAGCGCCGCCCGGGCCCGAACCGACGCGACCTCAGGAAAATCCACTGGCTCCCCTTCGCCGTTGCTTCTAACCTGACACGAAACCTAGGACCCCTAGGTTTCAGTACGACGACCAGGAGCCCTCCCATGAGATCACTCACCGAACCGGACATCCGCAACTCGTTTGTCAACTGCTCCAAGGGAGAGGCCAAGCGTCTGACCGTCCCCCGGGACCTCGCCGAACGACCCTGGGACGATCTCGACTTTCTCGGGTGGCGGGATCCCGGGGCGCCAGACCGGAGTTATCTGGTCACCGAGCGCGAGGGGCGGCTCGTCGGGCTGGCGATGCGGTTCCAGGCCGCGCAGCGGGGCTTCCTGCAGCGCAGCATGTGTTCGCTGTGCCTGACGACGCACCCCCGGGGCGGTGTGTCGCTGATGACCGCACGGAAGGCGGGAGCGGCCGGACGCGAGGGCAACTCCGTCGGGGCGTACATGTGCACCGACCTCGCCTGCTCGCTCTACCTGCGCGGGAAGAAGGTGCCGGAGAACGGGACCCGCTTCGACGAGAGCCTCACCGTTCAGGAGCAGATCGAGCGGACCCGGGGCCATCTGGCCGCCTTCCTCGACAAGGTGTACGCCTGAGGCCCTCGGTCGCCCGTGGTTTCCCTCGGCGCTAACGTCCTTCATGAACGCGTTCGATGCGCCAGGGGAAGGGGAACAGCCCGAGGATGCGAGAGGTACGTGAGTGGACGGCGCACGCCAGGCGGATCCTGCACAAGCGCCGGGACCCGGTGGTCGTCCAGACGCTGCGGTCCGCGACCGCGGCGACGATCGCGTACGTCATCGCGCTGCGGCTGAGCCCCGAGCCGGCACCGCTCACCGCTCCCCTGACGGCGCTGCTGGTCGTCCAGGTGACCCTGTACGCCACGCTCACCAACGGCTTCCGGCGGGTGAACGCCGTGGTGACCGGCGTCCTCGTCGCGATCGCGTTCAGCCTTCTGGTGGGCCTGACCTGGTGGAGCCTGGCGCTGCTCCTCGTGGCGTCGCTGGCCGTGGGCCGGCTGGTCCGGGTGGAGGAGTACGTACCCGAGGTCGCGATCAGCGCGATGCTGGTGCTCGGGGTCACGACCGTCGGGGACACCGCCTGGGCCCGGGTGGTGGAGACGCTGATCGGCGCGGTCGTCGGGCTCGGCTGCAATCTGCTGCTGGCTCCGCCGGTGTGGGTGGAGGAGGCGGGAGAGTCGATCGAGGGGCTGGCGCGCCGGCTGCGGCAGCTGATGCTGCGCATGGGCGAGGAGGCCGTCGGCGGCACGCCCCCGCACCGCGCGGCGGAGCGGCTGCACGAGGCGCGGCGCCTGGACCACGACATCGTCGAGGTCGACGCGGCGCTCCGGCAGGCGGAGGACAGCCTGCGGCTCAACCCGCGCGTGCGGGAGGGCCTGCTGCACCGAGTGGTGCTGCGCACCGGCCTGGACACGCTGGAGATCTGCACGGTCGTCCTGCGGGTGCTCGCGCGCTCCTTCACCGACCTCGCGAAGGAGCGCGAGCCGGAGCCGCTGTTCGAGGCCGAGACGGGCGCCGCGCTGGAGCAACTGATGTCCGAGATCGCCGACGCCGTGGTGAGTTTCGCGGTGCTGGTGACCACCCATCTCAGTGCGAGCGCCGAGTCGGCGGAGGAACGTCTCACCGCGGAACTGCGCACCGCGGCGGGCACCCGCGACAAGCTGGCCCTGCTGCTGCGCGAGGAGGCCGAGCGCGAGACGGAGCACTGGCAGTTGCTCGGCGCCGTCCTGACGGAGGTCAACCGGATCCTCGACGAGCTCGACACCGAGCACCGCACCCGGCGCCTGTTCGAGGAACTGGACCGTGTGTCGCGGGAGCAGCGCGTGCGGATGCCGCGTCTGACGCGGCTGCGGGAGCGCCTCGGCGTTCAGGAGCAGATGTGGCGGGACCGTACGGGGGTCGGCGGGCGTTTTCGCTGATTGACCACCTGGAGCGGGTTGCACGGCGCGCAACGCTCGGTGCCGTTGTTGCACGCGGTGGGTGAACCACGCCAAGGTGGCTGTCGCGACGGGGACGAGTGACGACCTGAGGGGCGACATGGGCAGTGGTGGCTGGAGCAGACGCCGGTTCGTCGGCGCACTGGCGGGCGGAGCCGCCGCGGCAGGGCTGCCCGCCTGTGACGACGCGCCCGCGCCTGCGGGCCCGACGAGCCCGACAACCCCCGAGGCGAGCGTGAGCCCCTCCCGCGAGGCCCGTCGCCCGTCCGGCCCGCGCCCGCTCTACATCGGGACGTACACCTCCGTCGAGGGCGGCGGCAAGGGCATCGGCCTGGCCACGTACGACGCGGCGACGGGCCGGATCAGCGGCACGGGCACGCTCACCGGCGTCGGCGACCCGTCGTACCTCGCGATCCACCCGGACCACCGCACGCTGTACGCGGTGAACGAGCGCGAGGACGGCGCAGTGACGGCCGTCCGGCTGTCCGACCGGAAGGTCCTGGGCAGCCGTAGCACCGGCGGCGCGGCCCCCTGCCATCTGTCGGTGCATCCGGGCGGGCGCTGGCTGTTCAGTGCGAACTACGGCTCGGGCAGCGTGGCGGTGCATCCCATCGACACCTCGGGCGCCCTCGGCGAGCGGACCGACCTCGTCCGGCACTCCCGTCCGGCGCCGGGGCCGGGCCAGGAGGGTCCGCACGCCCACCAGATCTTCACCAGCCCCGACGGCGGGCACGTGCTCGCCGTGGACCTGGGCACGGACACCGTCTACTCGTACCGGCTCGACGAGAAGGCCGGGACGCTCACCGAGGTCGCCCAGGCGCAGACCCGGCCGGGCGCCGGCCCGCGCCACCTGACGTTCCACCCCGGCGGCCGGTACGCCTATCTCGCCGACGAGGTCGACAACACGGTGGCGGTCTGCTCGTACGACCCCGCCTCCGGCCGCGTCACGGTCGGCGAGGCGCAGTCCACGGGCACGGGTTCCGGCACCAACTACCCGGCGCAGATCCTGGTGACCCCGAACGGCCGTTACGCCTTTCTCGCCAACCGTGGGCACAACAGCCTCACGCGCTACGCCGTCGAGGCGGACGGCGCCCGGCTCAGGCTGCTGGACACCGTGCCGGTGGGCGGGGACTTCCCGCGCCAGATCGCCCTCTCGCCGGAGGGCACGCTGCTGTTCGCGGCGAACCAGAAGTCCGGCACGGTGACGGTCTTCCGCGTGGACGAGGCGAGCGGCGCGCTGCGGCGCACCGCCGAACCGTTTCCGTCACCGGTCGCCGTCTGCGCGCTGCCGCTGTAGGGCCCGCGGGCAGGACGCGGCGGTCGCCTGGCCGAGCAGGACGTGCATGCGCTCGGTGAGCTGCCCGACGTCGTCGGCGGGCGCGTGGAACGCGAGGCGTACGTCGCCGTGGGCGCGGGTGCGTTCGATGCGCAGCGTCAGTCCGTGCCGGTCGACGGCGAGGGGCTGGACGCGGACCGCGCCGTGCAGGCTGTCGGCGGCGACGAGCCGGGTGAGCCGCTCGACCGCGTCCGCGTGGCAGTCGGCGAGGTGCGTCAGCAGCCGGGCCTCGGCCGCGCCGAGCGGGTCGGGCGTCGCGGCGGCGAAGTCGTCGAGGTCCACGACCACCGCCCCGGACGGCTGGCGCAGCACCACGCGCGTGGCCCGGAAGGCCAGCCGGCCCTCCTCCTCGACGGTGAACCAGCCCGCGAGCCACAGCCGGGCGCGGATCCGGTCGCGCACGGGGACGGGCGCCACGTCGGCGAACTCCAGCACCGCGGACGGCTCGCCGCGGGGCGCGCAGATCGCGGCCGCGAGCAGGGCGCTGTCCCCGGGCACGTCCACCAGCACCCGGCCGTCCTCGGTCACCGTGTGCGCGCCGGCCAGTTCCTCCCGCGTGCCTTCCGCGGTCACCGAGCAGGACCACGCGGCAGCGAGCACCGAGCGCGCCCGCTCCGCGGCGGCGGGGGCCGCCGTCCAGCCGTGGCTGTCGTCACCCATCCCAGACCTCCTTAGGTAAGCCTTGCCTAACCTACCGAAAATCGGGGCGTGCGCCAACCACGTCACGTGATCTTTACGAGGCCTTTCAGGGAGTGAGGACGCCCAGCAGGGCGCGCGCGCACAGCTCACGCACCTGATCCCGGCTCAACTCCGTGCCGCGCAGCCACTCCAGGCAGACGGACGTGGTGAACGCCAGCCAGCCGCGCACCGCGAGCCGCACCTCCGGCCGCTCTTCACAGGCCGGGCCGAACTCGGGGTCCGCGGCCAGGCCCGCGAGGATCTGCCGCTCCTGCGCGGCCAGCGCCCGCTGGTAGACCCGCCGCACCGCCTGGTCCCCGGCCGCGTCGGCGCGGTGGAAGGCGCGGTAGCCGTGGGCGTGGGTCCGGACGTACTCCAGGAACGTGTCGAGGCCGCCCGCGAGCTGCTCGCGCACCGGCACGCCGGGCACCGCCGCCGTCATGCGCAGCATCCGCTCGCTCTCGCGCTCGACGACCGCCGCGAAGAAGTCCCGCTTGGTCGGGAAGTAGTGGTACAGCAGCCCGCGCGACACCCCGGCGATCTCGGCGACCTGCTCGATCCACACGTCGTCGTACGGACTCTCCGAGAACAGCCGCGCCCCGACCGACAGAAGCTGCTCCCGGCGCTCCTCGGTGCTGAGCCGGCGGCGCGTGCGCCCGCTCTGGTTCGCGGCCATGCCCGCACTTTACTTGACGCCGGTTCAACAACGGGACCACACTGAACCGCGCTATTGAACCCATGTACAACACGTGCGAACGCGCCGTTGGATCAAGGGAGATCGCGTCATGCCGCAGGCGCCGAAACGGGACGGGCTGCCCCAGGGGTTCCGGAGTGCCGAGCTGGGCTGGCCGGAACTTGACCGCATTCCCCATCCGCCGCACCGGATCCCGCTGCTCGGTGACGTGGTGGGCGTGAACCGGAGCACCCCCCTCCAGGACTCGCTGCGGTACGCCCGCCGGCTGGGTCCGGTCTTCCGCCGCAAGGCCTTCGGCAAGGAGTTCGTGTTCGTGTGGGGCGCCCGGCACGCGGCCGACCTCGCGGACGAGTCGCGGTTCGCCAAGCACGTGGGGCTGGGCATAGCGAACCTGCGGCCGGTCGCCGGGGACGGCCTGTTCACGGCGTACAACCACGAGCCGAACTGGCAGTTGGCCCACGACGTGCTCGCCCCGGGGTTCAGCCGCGAGGCGATGGCCGGTTACCACCCGATGATGCTGGCCGTCGCGGGGCAGCTGACGGAGCACTGGGACCGGGCGGCGGCGACGGGCCGGGCGGTGGACGTGCCCGGCGACATGACCAAACTGACGCTGGAGACGATCGCGCGCACCGGCTTCGGGCACGACTTCGGGTCGTTCGAACGTTCCCGGCCGCATCCCTTCGTGACCGCGATGGTCGGCACGCTGACGTACGCGCAGCGGCTCAACACGGTGCCCTTCCCGCTGGCTCCGCTGCTGCTGCGCAGCGCGAGCCGCCGCAACGCGGCCGACATCGCCCACCTCAACCGCACGGTCGACGAGCTGGTCCGCGCCCGGCGCGCCTCCGGCCGCGGGGACGGGGACCTGCTCGACCGGATGCTGGAGACGGCCCACCCCGAGACCGGGGAGCGGCTGGAGCCGCAGAACGTCCGCCGTCAGGTCATCACCTTCCTCGTCGCCGGCCACGAGACGACGTCCGGCGCGCTCTCCTTCGCACTGCACTACCTCTCCCGCCACCCCGAGGTCGCGGCCCGGGCCCGCGCCGAGGTGGACCGGGTGTGGGGCGACGCGGCGGTACCCGCCTACGAGCAGGTGGCCAGGCTGCGCTACGTCCGCCGGGTGCTGGACGAGTCGCTGCGGCTGTGGCCCACCGCGCCCGCCTTCGCGCGGGAGGCGCGGGAGGACACCGTGCTGGCCGGGGAGCATCCCATGCGGCGCGGGGCGTGGGCGCTGGTGCTGACGCCGATGCTGCACCGGGACCCCGAGGTGTGGGGCGCGGACGCCGAGCGGTTCGACCCGGACCGCTTCGACGCGCAGGCCGTGCGGAACCGGGCCCCGCACAGCTTCAAGCCGTTCGGGACCGGGGCGCGGGCCTGCATCGGGCGCCAGTTCGCCCTGCACGAGGCGACGCTGGTGCTCGGCCTGCTGCTGCGCCGCTACGAGCTGCGGCCCGACCCGGCGTACCGGCTGCGCGTGACGGAGCGGCTGACGCTGATGCCGGAGGGACTGCGGCTGCACCCGGAGCGCCGGACGCCGGTGCGGGAGCCGGCCTCAGACCTGCGCTGTCCAGTGCCCGGGCCGGGAGACTGACGCGGGCAGCCGGGTCCCGGCACTCCCCCGGGCCGCGTTCAGCTGCGGCTGGGTGAGGAAGAACGCCCCGGTCAGGTCGGCGTCGGTGAGGTCCGTGTCGCGCAGGTCGGCACCGATCAGGTCCGCGCCCCGCAGGTCCGCGCCCGTGAGGTCGGCGGCGATGAGGTAGGCGCCGCGCAGGTCGGCGCCGCGCAGGTCGGCTCCCTTGAGTCGGGCGCCCATGAGGTCCGCGCCCCGGCGGTTCTTCTTACGGCCCTTGGTGCCGGCCCGGGCCAGCTCGCTCGTCCGCAGCAGCAGGACGTTGACCTCCTGACGGTGCGCCGCCACGTCCAGCGCGGCGAGCTCCTCGGGGGCCAGCCGGGTCAGCTCCTCGGTCTTCTCCAGGGACCCCCGCAGCTCGGCGTGGACGGGACGGGCGGCGGGCAGGGCGAGCGCCTCGGTCAGGTACCAGAGCAGCTCGTGCAACTGGCGTACGACCGGGAAGACGTCGAACATGCGGCGGGCGTGCTCCAGCGGCCCGGACCTCCAGTCCTGACCGCCGAAGGTGATCTGCGAGACCCGCTGGCCGGCACCGAAGCAGTCGTAGACCGTGCAGCCGGTGAACCCCTTCTGCCGCAGCCGGGCGTGGATGCCGCAGCGGTGGTCGCCCTGCAGGTTGCGGCAGGGCGTGCCGGCGTCCTTGTCGACGGCGAAGTCGGCCGAGGCCGCGAACGGCAGGGCGACGCAGCACAGCCCGAAGCACCGCTCGCAGTCGCCGCGCAGTTCCGCCCGCGCGGCCTGGTGATCTCGCATGGCGTTCAGCATACGAAACGACAACTCACCGATGATGCGGTGGCGCCCCCAGACGCTCCAGCCGCTCGGGGTCGGCCAGGATGTACATGCCGGTGATCCGGCCGTCGGCGATCGTGACGCCCATGACCGACTGCACGCGTCCCCCGGGCGCGTTGACGACGCCGACCGAGCCGTTGACCAGCACCAGCTCCGCGGACTGCGCGAACCGGGCGAACATGAGCGCCTGCTCCGCCACCGTCTTCGCCCCCTGGACGGCCTTGGACGCGGCCGCGCCGCGCACCAGGGCGCCCGAGTCGGCCCGCAGCACCACATCCGGGTGCAGCAGCGCGAGCAGCGCCTCGAAGTCCCCGGCGCGCGAGGCGGCCAGGAAGGCGTCGAGGACCTCCTTCTGCCGGCCGAGGTCCGGCTCCGCCGCCGGGGTGGCGCCGCGCACCCGGCGCCGGGCGCGGCTCGCCAGCTGCCGGGTCGCGGCCGGGCTGCGCTCCACGATCGGCGCGATGTCGTCGAACGGCACGGCGAACATGTCGTGCAGCACGAACGCGAGCCGCTCGGCGGGCTCCAGGTTCTCCAGGACGACGAGCAGGGCCAGACCCACGGAGTCGGCCTGGAGCACCTCCTCCGCCGGGTCGAGGTGCTCCAGGGGCCGGAGCACGGGGTCCGGGACGAAGGCATCGCCCATCGGTTCCTCGCGGCGTGCGGTGCGCGAGCGCAGCAGGTCCAGGCACACGCGGCCGGTCACGGTGGTGAGCCAGCCGCCGAGGTTGCGGATGTCGTCCGCCTCGGCGCGGCCGAGCCTCAGCCAGGCCTCCTGGACGGCGTCCTCGGCCTCGGCCAGCGAGCCGAGCATGCGGTACGCGACCGCCTTCAAGTGCCCGCGGTGCTCCTCGAACCGGCCGGCCAGTTCCTCGCTGCCTGTCATGGTCTCCCCCGTCATCTGCTGAACAGCTCGAACGCCACCGCCGGCCTGCCCCCGAACCGCTCGCCCGTCGTCTCGGCGTGCCGCGTCAGGAAGCCGCGCACGTACGCCTCCGGGTCCTCGCTGGTCAACACCTCGATATAGGTGCGGTGTTCCAGCAGGGAGCGCACCGCCCGTTCCATCCCGGGCGTCGCGTCGACGGCGTGCGTAGGGGTGCTGGAACCGGCGACGGCGACCCAGCGCACGCCGTCCCACGGCTGAAGCCCCTGCTCGGTGAGCTCCGGGAAGATCCACCGGTTGCCGGCGTCGCCGGTCGCGTCGAGCGTGGCCCGGCCGACCGCCACGTGGTCCGGGGTGTTCCAGGCGACGCCGCCCCAGGTGTCCCGGTGGTTGAGGGTGATGACCAGCTCGGGCCGGTGCCGGCGGATCGCGGCGGCGATGTCGCGGCGCAGGGTGGTGCCGTACTCGATGACACCGTCCTTGTGGTCGAGGAACTCCACGACCGACACGCCGACCACCGCCGCGCTCGCCCGCTGCTCGCGCTCCCGCAGCGGACCGCACCGCTCGGGCTCCAGGGTGTCGATGCCCGCCTCGCCCCGGGTCGCCAGCACATAGGCGACCTCGCGGCCCTCGTCGGTCCAGGCCGCGATCGCCGCCGAGCAGCCGTAATCGAGGTCGTCGGGGTGGGCCACGACCGCGAGGGCACGCCGCCAGTCGCCGGGCATGGGCTGGAGTTGAGTGGTCGTCATGTCGGCAGACTAATCCGCGCCACCGACATCACCGCGTGTCCGGCACGGCATCACGCCTCGTTCCGCGCCAGCGCCAGCAGCCGGTCGAGGACCCGTTGGCCGCCGGTCCGCACGCCGTCGTGCTCGAACTCGTCCGTGATCCAGGTGCGCAGGCCGCGGATGGCGCGGGCGGTGCGCAGGGAGTGGGCCGTGTCGACGTACATGTCGTCGTGGTAGACGGCGGCGACGACCGGTACGTCGTTGGCGGCGAGGCGGGCCGGGTCGTACAGGGGCGTCCAGTCGGTGCGGGCGGCGAGCAGGTCGGCGGTCTCGCGCAGGGGGCGCAGCGCCGGGTCGCAGTCGAACATCCAGGGGTGGATCGACTCGCCGGTGAACAGCAGCGGTTCGTCGCCCGCGAGGGCCTTCGCGGCGTCGAACCGGGGGAACTCGGCGCGGACCCGCTCCGCCGACCAGGCGGTGGGCCGGGCGTCCTGGCCGTAGATCGCCTCGTGGACGAGGGCGTACAGCGGGTGGCGGGCGTAGGACAGCATGCCCTGCGCCTGCTCCTGGAACGCGTCGGAGAGCGTGAAGCCCTGCGGGGTGCGGACGAAGGCGTTCTCCAGGAGGTAGTGCAGGCGGTGGGTGCCGTCGCCGGTGCCGAGGACGATGCCGAGGGACTGGAAGGCCTCGACGGTGAGTCGGTAGCCGTTCGGCAGGACCACGTCGTGCGTCAGGAGGTGGTCGGCGATCCGGCGGGCGCGTTCGGCGTCCTGCGGGTAGCGGGCGTAGTGCGCGGTCACCTTGCGTTCGATGCGCGGGAAGGCGGCCCGGTAGACGTCGTCGGCGTGGGCGTCCAGGGAGGGCAGTCCGCCGGTGATCACGGCGGTGGCCAGGCCCTCGGGCGCGAGGGACAGGTAGGTGGTCAGGCAGAAGCCGCCGAAGCTCTGGCCGAGGACGGTCCAGGGGGCACCGCCGGTGACCTGCGCGCGGATGGCCTCGCAGTCGCGGACGATCGAGTCGGCCCGGAAGTGCGTGAGGTAGTCGGCCTGTGCGGCGGGGCCGCCGCGCAGCGGGAGCGTCTGCCGGTTGGCGGGCGTGCTGTGGCCGGTGCCGCGCTGGTCGAGGAGGAGGACGCGGTACTCCTTCAGCGCGCGGCCGAGCCAGCCGGGCCTGCCGACGGAGCGGTCCGCGCCGAAGCCGGGCCCGCCCTGGAGGTAGAGCAGCCACGGCAGGTCCTGGTGCGCCTTGTCGCTCGCGACGACCTCGCGGGCGTACAGCTCGATCGTCTCGCCCCCGGGGTGGTCGTGGTCGAGCGGGACGGTGAAGCGGCGGTCGGTGAGGACGACTCCGGGCTGACGGTAGCTGAGGGTCAACAGGGCTCCCGGGACGGACGGATTTTCGGACCGCGTCCCAGTTCATCACAGCGGGCGTCCGCGAGTGGCCCCTTCGGATCATGAAATCCTCCTGAACGGCGGTTCAGGCTCAGCGCGCGGACAGACTGGAGCGGCGGACGACCAGTTCCGGCTGGAGGACGACCCGCCGGTGCTCGTGCGGCTGCGCCGCGCCCTCCGCCTCCGTCTCCTCCAGGAGCAGGTCGGCCGCCATGGCGCCCATGGTGACCGCGGGCTGCCGTACCGAGGTGAGCGGGACGGCGGCGGCCGCCGCGAACTCGATGTCGTCGTAGCCGACGATGGCGAGGTCGTCCGGGACGTCGACACCGGCCGCGTACATGGCCTGGAGGACACCGAGCGCCAGCAGGTCGTTGGCGCAGAACACGGCGGTCGGCCGGTCGGCCAGGCCCAGCAGACGGGCGCCGGCATCGCGGCCCGCGGCGACGTCCAGCCGTTCGGTGGGCAGCTCGCGCAGCGCGTCGGGGCCGAGCCCGGCCTCGGAGAGCGCTTCGAGGGCGCCCGTGCGCCGGTCGCGGACCTGGTTGAGGCCGGGCGGGCCGCTGACGTACGCGATGGAGCGGTGCCCGGCGTCGACGAGATGGCGTACGGCCAGGGCACCGCCCGCGACGTCGTCGACGGAGACCGAGCACTCGGTGGTGCCCTCGGCGACCCGGTCGACCAGGACGAACGGGATGCCGTGCCGGCGGAACGCCTCGATGTTGCGGCCGGTGGCGTCGGCCGGGGTGAGCAGTACACCGCGCACCCGCTGCTCGGCGAAGAGCGACAGGTATTCGGCCTCCTCGCCCGGGTTCTGGGCGCTGTTGCAGACCATCACGCCGAGTCCGGCCTGCCGGGCGGCGCGCTCGGCTCCGCGCGCGACGTCGACGAAGAAGGGGTTGCCCATGTCGAGGACGAGCAGCCCCATGATGCGGCTGCGACCCGCGCGCAGCTGGCGTGCGGACTCGCTGCGGACGTAGCCGAGCCGGTCTATCGCGGACAGCACGCGGGCCCGGGTCTCGGTGGCGACCGTGTCCGGGCGGTTGATCACGTTCGACACCGTGCCGACGGAGACTCCGGCGGCGCGGGCGACGTCCTTGATACCCACCGACTGGGCCATCGGGCAGGGACCTCCAGAGGGAGACGAGGGGGCGGCGGCCGGGGCGGCTTCACATTACCGGCACGCCGCCCCGGGGCTCGGGCGCGGTCAGGCAGGGAGCCGGAAGTCGACGACGTGCAGCGCGGAGGGCGTCGTACCGCTGGACTTCTCCTGGTACATGAAGGACAGCACCCCGTCCTGCGCGACGCGCGTCTCGTCGATGACGACCTCGCCGAAGGCGTTGAGGCCGCTGCCGTCGAACAGGATCCTCCAGTCGGTGTGGCCGGAGGCCGCCGAGGCGCCGGCGATCCGCCCGAACGGGAAGATCGCGTAGGCGTTGTCGTACTTGTCCAGGATCAGCTTGGTGCGCTGGCTGGAGTTCAGCGGGACCGGGATCTCGGTCTTCTGCCAGGAGCCCGAGGCGTTCTTGCGGACGTGGAAGGCGCGTCCGTTGGCGGTGCGGTCGGCCACGTAGTTCGTGGTGCACTGGCCGAAGCGGCCGGGGACGTAGGAGATGATCGCGTGCGGCCGGCCCGCGGAGTCGGTGAACTGGCTCTCCTGGTTCATCAGGGAGTGGTCCGGGTTGAGCGGGTCGACGACCAGGCCGGCGTCGTTCACGGACACCTTGTCGGAGCCGCCGGTGACGCCGACGACGGTGCCCGCGTTGTTGCGCCAGGTACGGCCGCGGTCGTCGGAGTAGACGTAGCCGGTGTCGTGGTTGGTGATGCCGCCGCTGGAGCACATCACGGCGCCGTTCTGCTCACGCCAGGTGAAGAAGGAGTGCAGCCGCCCGTTCCGGTCGTAGTCGATGCCGTGCAGGTACATGTTGCGGGCGGTCGAGGAGCCGTGCTCGCTGGTGTACGTGCCCGTCGAGCTGGACCACTCGCCGAGGTTGGTCCACTTCGTGCCGTCGTACTCGGCGAGCGCGTTGCGGCCGTTGCCGGAGACGGCGACGCGGTAGCTCAGCTGGAGCTTGCCGTCGGGTGTGGAGATGAACTGCGGGTAAGTGAACTGCGAGGTCAGCGTCAGGCCGTCCAGGGTGGACTGGGGTGCGCCGAAGCGGCTCGCCGTCCAGCTCAGTCCGCCCGGGTCGTCCATGAGCCCGGCGACCGACTTGACGTAGGTGAAGCCGTCGCTGTGGGAGTCCATGTTAAGGTGCAGCCGGCCGTCGACCTTGGAGACACCCATGGAGATGACGTTGTGGGAGTCGTCGTACCGCAGCGTGTGCCCGACCTTGACGGTGGACCAGGTGCTCGCGCCGAGGGCGCGGCGGCCGACGACGGCGTTGCGGTCGGCGGTGTACCAGACGGCGTACTGGTAGCCCTTGTAGGTCAGCAGGCCGTTCTTCTGGAACGAGTTGTTGTTGACCAGCCCGTCGTAGGACACGAAGAAGATGGCCTGGTTGTCGAGGGTGGTGGTGCCGGTCCGGGTGACCGAGGGGCCGGGGTCGGCGGCCCGCGCGGTGCCGGAGGCGACAGCGGGCGTCACCACGGCTCCGGCCAGGGCGGCGGCCAGCAACGTGCGTCTGCGCATCTCATGAACTCCATCGTTCAGGCGAGGTGGAACACTTCCGTGAGCGGTTTCATGGCCTCGTCGGGCCGGGCGCCGTCCAGCGACTCGAAGAACGGCGCCATCTCCGCCTGCCAGCGGGCGTTGACGTCGGTGGCTTCCATGCCGGCCTGGGCGGCCGCGAAGTCCTCGGTCTCCAGGTAGCCGACGAGCAGTCCGTCCTCGCGCAGGAAGAGCGAGTAGTTGTGCCAGCCGGTGTCCGAGAGTGCCTGGAGCATCTCGGGCCACACGGCGGCGTGCCGCTCGCGGTACTCGTCGAGGCGGTCCTCCCGGACCTTCAGCAGGAAGCACACGCGCTGCATCAACGATCCTCCAGGGACTAGAAGTTGAACTGGTCGATGTTCTTGGCGTCGAACACGGTCGGCTTGCCGAGGCTGATCACGCCGTCCTTGCCGATGGTGTACTCGCCCATGGAGCCGGCCTTGAAGGTCTCGCCCTCCTTGCCGGTGATCTGCCCCGAGGACAGGGCGACGGCGGTACGGGCGGCCAGTTCGCCGAGCTTCGCCGGGTCCCACAGCTCGAACGCCTCGACGGTGCCGTTCTTGACGTACTTGCGCATGTCGTTCGGGGTGCCGAGGCCGGTCAGCTTGACCTTGCCCTTGTACTTGGAGCCCGACAGGTACTGGGCGGCGGCCTTGATGCCGACGGTGGTCGGGGAGATGATCCCCTTCAGGTTCGGGTACTCCTGGAGCAGGCCCTGGGTCTGCTGGAAGGACTGCTGGGCGTCGTCGTTGCCGTACGCGGTCTTCACCAGCTTCATGTTCTTGTACTCGGGCTTCTTCAGCTCGTCCTTCATGAAGTCGATCCAGGTGTTCTGGTTCGTCGCGGTCTGCGCGGCGGACAGGATCGCGATCTCGCCCTTGTAGCCGATCTGCTTGGCGAGCAGCTGCACCTCGGTACGGCCCAGGTCCTCGGCGGAGGCCTGCGAGACGAAGGCGTTGCGGCAGTCGGGCGTGGTGTCGGAGTCGTACGTGACGACCTTGATGCCGTTCTTCATGGCCTGCTTGAGGGCGGTGCACAGGGCGCCCGGGTCCTGCGCGGACACGGCCATCGCGTCCACCTGCTGCTGGGTGAGCGTGTTGACGTAACTGACCTGCCCGGAGGTGTCGGTCGCGCTGGACGGCCCGACCTCCTTGTACTTGGAGCCCAGTTCGGCCAGGGCCTTCTCGCCGCCCTTGTCGGCGGTGGTGAAGTACGGGTTGTTGACCTGCTTGGGCAGGAACCCGACGGTCAGCCCCTTCTTCAGCTCGGCATTGGGGTCGGCCTTGCCGGCGGTGGCGGCGGAACCGCCTTCGTTCGCGACGTCCTTCTTGGTGGTGCCCCCGCCACAGGCGGTGAGCGCGAGAGCGAGAGAGGTGGCAGTGGCGAGCACCGCGCAGCTGCGGCGGAGGGTTGTCTTGCGCATGGCTGTCGTCCTTTACGAGGAAGGGCTGGTCATGGGGTGGGAGTCGAGGCGGCTCTGCGGCCCGCCCTCGCTGTGGAGATCTGCCGTACGACCCGGGGGCCGAGCACGGAGAGAACGAGCAGGACGCCGGTGACGACGATCTGCGACTGCGCCGAGACGTCCTGGAGGCTCATCACGTTCTGCAACGCCCCCAGCAGGAACACCCCGGCGATCGCGCCGCCCAGCGTGCCCTTGCCACCGTCGAAGTCGATACCGCCGAGCAACACGGCCGCCACGACGGAGAGTTCCAGACCCGTGGCGTTGTCGTAGCGGGCGCTGGCGTAGTGCAGCGCCCAGAAGATCCCGGTCAGAGAGGCCATCAAGCCGGTCAGCGTGAAAAGGACCAGCTTCTGCCGTTTGACCCGGATGCCGGCGAACCGCGCGGCCTCCTCACTCGCCCCGATCGCGAACAGCGACCGCCCGAACGGCGTGGCGTGCAGCGCGACCACAGCGATGGCGAGCAGGACGAGGAACGGCAGGAAGGCGTACGGGACGAACGTGTCGCCGATGCGCCCGGCCGCGAAGTCCAGGTACTGGGAGGGGAAGTCGGTCACCGCGTCCGAGCCGAGCACGATTTGCGCGATACCTCGGTACGCGGCGAGCGTGCCGATGGTGACGGCGAGGGACGGCAGCCCCAGCCTGGTCACCAGCAGGCCGTTGACCAGCCCGCAGACGACGCCCAGCAGCAGGCAGATCGGGATGATCGTCTCGATGGCCATGCCCTGGTTCCACAGGGCGCCCATCACGGCACCGGACAGACCCGCCGTCGAGGCCACCGACAGGTCGATCTCGCCGGACACCACCAACAGCGTCATCGGCAGGGCGATCAGCGCGATCGGCAGCGTGTTGCCGATCAGGAACGACAGGTTGAGCGCGTTGCTGAACCCGTCGACGAAGCCGAAGGAGAACAGCAGCAGCACGATCAGCAGGGCGCCGACGGCGGAATCCCACCTCTTCAAGGCGGACCAGCGGACCGCTCGGCTCAGGGAGATGTCAGCCATGGCGGGCGTTCCTCTTCTTCAGGGCGGAGGCCACGCGCAGCGCGACGATCCGGTCGACCGCGATGGCGAGGATGAGCAGGATGCCGTTGATGGCGAGCACCCACACGGAGCTGACGCCGAGGGCGGGCAGCACACTGTTGATCGACGTCAGCAGCAGCGCGCCGAGGGCCGCCCCGTAGACGCTGCCGGAGCCGCCGGTGAAGACGACGCCGCCGACCACGACCGCGCTGACGACGGTCAGTTCGTAGCCGTTGCCGGTGCCGGAGTCGACGTTGCCGAACCGGGCGAGGTACATCGCGCCGGCGAGTCCGGCGAGGGCGCCGCAGAAGGTGTACGCGGCGAGGATCCGCTCGCGCACGGGGATGCCGGCGAGGCGGGCGGCCTCGGGGTTGGAGCCCAGCGCGTAGAGCTCGCGGCCGCTGGCGAAGTGCTTGAGGTAGTAGGCCGTCGCCACCAACACCGCCAGCGCGATCAGCGCCAGGTACGGCACCGCCGAGATGCCACCGGAGCCGAAGTCGACGAAACCACCGGGCAGGTCGGCCGCGGTGATCTGCCGGGAGCCGACCCAGATGGAGTCGATGCCGCGGATGATGTAGAGCGTGCCGAGGGTGACGACGAGCGCGGGCACCTGGCCGAGGCTGACGAGCAGTCCGTTGAGCAGTCCGAAGCCGATGCCGAGCAGCACGGCCAGGGCGATCGCCACGACCGCGTTGCCGCCGCCCTGGAGATAGGTGCCGGCGGCGAACGCGCTGATGCCGAGCGTGGATCCGACGGACAGGTCGACGTTGCGGGTGATGACGACGAGGGACTGGCCGGTGGCGACCAGCACGAGGATCGTCGCGTTCAGCAGCAGGTCCTTGATGCCCTGTTCGGAGAGGAACTCGCTGTTGCCGGCCTGGGTGACGGCGATCATCACCAGGAAGACGATCAGGATGGCGAGTTCGCGCATCTTGAAGACGCGGTCGACGAGGCGGGTGCCGCTCGACTTGGGCACGTCGGCCACGGGGGCCTCTTGTGGGGTGACGACCGTCATGCGGCGGCCCTCCCGGTGGCTGCGGCCATCACGGTTTCCTCGGTGGCGTCGGAGCGTGGGATCTCGGCGGTGAGGCGGCCCTCGTGCATGACCAGCACGCGGTCGGCCATGCCGAGGATCTCGGGCAGGTCGGAGGAGATCATCAGGACGGCCACGCCGTCGGCGGCCAGCTGGGACAGCAGCCGGTGCACCTCGGCCTTGGTGCCGACGTCGATGCCGCGGGTCGGCTCGTCGACGATCAGCACCTTGGGGGCGGTGGCCAGCCACTTGGCGAGCACGACCTTCTGCTGGTTGCCGCCGGACAGGGTGTTGACGGTGTCGGCGATCCGGGCGTACTTGACCTGGAGCTTGACGGCCCAGTCGAGGGAGCGGCTGCGCTCGGCGCCGCGGTCCATGAGCCCGGCCTTCACGGTCGTGCGCAGCCCGGTGAGCCCGATGTTCCGCTCGATCGACATGTCCATCACCAGACCCTGGGCGCGCCGGTCCTCGGGGACCAGGGCGAGTCCGGCGGCCATCGCGGTGGACGGGGCGCCGTTGACCAGGGCCTTGCCGTCGACGGAGACCTCGCCGGCGTCCCAGCGGTCGATGCCGAACACGGCCCGGGCGACCTCCGTGCGCCCGGCGCCGACGAGCCCGGCGAGGCCGACGATCTCGCCGTGCCGCACCTCGAAGGAGACGTCGGTGAACACACCCTCGCGGGTCAGCCGGCGCACGCTCAGGGCGACGCCGCCCGGCTGCACGTCCTGCTTGGGGTAGAGCTCGTCGAGGTCGCGGCCGACCATGCGGCGCACGAGGTCGTCCTCGGTCATGCCGTCCAGCGGCTCGCTGCCGACCCAGCCGCCGTCGCGCAGGGTGGTGACCCGCTGGCAGATCTCGAAGATCTCCTCCAGCCGGTGGGAGATGAACAGCACGGCGGCGCCCTGTTCGCGCAGGGTGCGTACGACGCCGAAGAGGCGGGCGACCTCGCTGCCGGTGAGCGCGGCGGTCGGCTCGTCCATGATCAGGACACGGGCGTCGAAGGAGAGGGCCTTGGCGATCTCGACGATCTGCTGGTCGGCGATGGAAAGTCCGCGGGCGGGCCGGTCGGGGTCGAGTTCGACTCCGAGGCGCTCCATGAGGGCGGCGGTCGCGTTGTGCGTGGCCTTGTGGTCGATCCGGCCGAGGGCGCGCCGGGGCTGGCGGCCCATGTAGATGTTCTCGGCGATCGACAGGTCGGGGAAGAGCGTGGGCTCCTGGTAGATCACGGCGATGCCGGCGTCGCGGGCGTCGCCGGGACCGTGGAAGGCGACGGGCGCACCGTCGAGCAGCACCTGGCCGGCGTCCGGCCGGTGCACCCCGGCGAGCGTCTTGATGAGGGTGGACTTGCCGGCACCGTTCTCACCGGCGAGGGCGTGCACCTCCCCGGGGAACAGCTCCAGGGAGACGTCCCGCAGTGCGCGGACCGCGCCGAAGGACTTGGAGACGTCCCTCAGTGCCAGAACCGGGGCCGGACCCGTGGTGGACGGGTGGGTCATGGGGGCTCCTCGACGACGCCGGCGGGACGGCCCTCTCGGCGTCGTGAAAGGTTTCAACTGGGTTGCCGGGACGTTAGGCGGGTCGTGCATGTCACGTCAATGGGTTCCGGTCGAAAAAGTTTCGAGGACAGAAGGTCACGCCCTGGTCACGGGAAACCGCGTAGGTCGAAGGGGTTGACACCCCTTCGGGGGGCCCATAACTTCGCGTCCTGAATCGTTTCATTCGGTGGTCGTTACGACCCGATGCCTCAGGAGCCCTGACGTGACCGAGCTCGCCGCGGTGAAGGCCGCTCTCAAGACCCAGGCAGTCGAGACGCCGTCGTGGGCGTACGGGAACTCGGGCACGCGCTTCAAGGTGTTCGCGCAAGCGGGTGTGCCGCGCGATCCGTACGAGAAGCTGGACGACGCGGCGAAGGTGCACGAGTTCACGGGGGCCGCCCCGACCGTCGCCCTGCACATCCCGTGGGACAAGGCCGACGACTACGCGGCGCTGGCGAAGCATGCCGAGGAGCGTGGTGTGAAGCTCGGCGCGATCAACTCGAACACGTTCCAGGACGACGACTACAAGCTCGGCAGCATCTGCCACCCGGACGCGGCGGTGCGGCGGAAGGCCCTGGACCATCTGCTGGAATGCGTCGACATCATGGACGCGACCGGTTCGACGGACCTGAAGCTGTGGTTCGCCGACGGGACGAACTATCCCGGGCAGGACGACATCCGGGCCCGGCAGGACCGGCTCGCCGAGGGGCTCGCGGAGGTCTACGAGCGGCTCGGTGAGGGGCAGCGGATGCTGCTGGAGTACAAGTTCTTCGAGCCGGCGTTCTACACGACCGACGTGCCGGACTGGGGCACCGCGTACGCCCACTGCCTGAAGCTCGGGCCGAAGGCTCAGGTCGTCGTCGACACCGGGCATCACGCACCGGGTACCAACATCGAGTTCATCGTGGCGACGCTGCTGCGGGAGGGGAAGCTCGGAGGGTTCGACTTCAACTCGCGGTTCTACGCGGACGACGACCTGATGGTCGGGGCCGCGGATCCGTTCCAGCTGTTCCGGATCATGTACGAGGTGATCCGGGGCGGGGGGTTCTCGCCCGAGGTCGCGTTCATGCTCGACCAGTGCCACAACATCGAGGCGAAGATCCCGGCGATCATCCGCTCGGTGATGAATGTGCAGGAGGCGACGGCGAAGGCGCTCCTCGTCGACCGGGAGGCCCTGGGTGAGGCGCAGAAGTCGGGTGACGTGCTGGAGGCCAATGCCGTGCTGATGGACGCGTACAACACCGATGTCCGGCCTCTGCTGGCCGAGGTGCGGGAGGAAATGGGTCTCGACCCGGACCCGATCGCCGCGTATCGCCGTTCCGGGTGGGCGGAGAAGATCGCCGAGGAGCGCGTGGGCGGACAGCAGGCCGGCTGGGGGGCGTGAGCGTCTGCCGGGTTCTGCACGATTCGGACTGCGGGCCGTATGTGGTTGATCGCGCCCACGCGGCGGAGCCGCAAATCAATACAGCCCCGCGCCCCTGAAGGCACCTCACCCACTCTCTTCTGAAAAGGAACTGTCATGGCAACCCATCCCGAAGCCGCCGCTCTCCTGGCCCGTTCCCACCGGCTCGGCTCCGATCCCCGTAACACCAACTACGCGGGAGGCAATGCCTCCGCGAAGGGCACCGAGACCGATCCCGTCACCGGCGGTGACGTCGAGCTGATGTGGGTCAAGGGGTCCGGCGGTGACCTCGGGACTCTCACCGAGGCCGGGCTGGCCGTGCTCCGGCTGGACCGGATGCGGGCGCTCGTCGACGTCTACCCGGGCGTGGAGCACGAGGACGAGATGGTCGCCGCGTTCGACTACTGCCTGCACGGGAAGGGCGGGGCGGCGCCGTCCATCGACACCGCCATGCACGGGCTCGTCGAGGCCGCCCACGTCGATCACCTCCACCCGGACTCCGGTATCGCGCTCGCCTGCGCCGCCGACGGGGAGAAGCTGACCGCCGAGTGTTTCGGGGACAGTGTCGTGTGGGTGCCGTGGCGGCGGCCCGGATTCCAGCTGGGGCTGGACATCGCGGCAGTGAAGGAGGCCAACCCGCAGGCCATCGGGTGCATTCTCGGCGGGCACGGGATCACCGCCTGGGGGGACACGTCCGAGGAGTGCGAGCGGAACTCGCTGCACATCATCCGGACCGCGGAGCAGTTCCTCGCCGAGCGTGGCAAGGACGAGCCCTTCGGGTCGGTGCTCGAGGGGTACGCCGCGCTGAGTGCCGGGGAGCGCCGGGAGCGGGCCGCCGCGCTCGCGCCGTACGTCCGTGCCCTCGCCTCCCGGGACCGGCCGCAGGTCGGGCACTTCAACGACTCCGAGGTGGTCCTCGACTTCCTCGCGAGCGCCGAGCATCCGCGGCTGGCGGCGCTCGGCACCTCCTGCCCTGACCACTTCCTGCGGACCAAGGTCCGGCCGCTGGTCCTCGACCTGCCGCCGACCGCTCCGCTCGACGAGGCCGTCGCCCGGCTGAAGGAGCTGCACGCGGAGTACCGCGCGGAGTACGCCGCCTACTACGAGCGGCACGCCCTGCCCGACTCCCCCGCCATGCGCGGCGCCGATCCGGCGATCGTGCTGGTGCCCGGGGTCGGCATGTTCTCGTTCGGCAAGGACAAGCAGACCGCCCGGGTGGCCGGCGAGTTCTACGTCAACGCCATCAACGTGATGCGCGGCGCGGAGGCTGTGTCCACGTACGCGCCGATCGAGGAGTCCGAGAAGTTCCGCATCGAATACTGGGCCCTTGAGGAGGCCAAGCTTCAGCGGATGCCGAAGCCCAAGGCGCTCGCGACGCGGGTGGCGCTGGTGACCGGTGCCGGCAGCGGGATCGGGAAGGCCATCGCGCACCGGCTCGTGGCCGAGGGGGCGTGCGTCGTCGTCGCGGACCTCAACGGCGGCAACGCCCAGGCCGTCGCCGACGAGCTGGGCGGGCCGGACAAGGCCGTCGCCGTGACCGTGGACGTCACGTCCGAGGAGCAGATCGCCGACGCCTTCAAGGCGGCCGTGCTGGCCTTCGGCGGCGTCGACCTCGTCGTCAACAACGCCGGTATCTCGATCTCCAAGCCGCTGCTGGAGACCTCGGCCAAGGACTGGGACCTGCAGCACGACATCATGGCGCGCGGGTCCTTCCTCGTGTCGCGGGAAGCGGCGCGGGTCATGATCGCGCAGGAGCTGGGCGGCGACATCGTCTACATCGCCTCGAAGAACGCCGTGTTCGCCGGGCCCAACAACATCGCCTACTCGGCCACCAAGGCCGACCAGGCCCACCAGGTGCGGCTGCTCGCCGCCGAGCTGGGCGAGCACGGCATCCGCGTCAACGGCGTCAACCCCGACGGTGTCGTGCGCGGCTCCGGGATCTTCGCCGGCGGGTGGGGGGCCCAGCGGGCCGCCGTGTACGGGGTCGAGGAGGAGAAGCTCGGCGAGTTCTACGCCCAGCGGACCATCCTCAAGCGTGAGGTGCTCCCCGAGCATGTCGCGAACGCGGTCTTCGCCCTCACGGGCGGCGACCTGACCCACACCACCGGGCTGCACATCCCGGTCGACGCCGGCGTCGCGGCCGCCTTCCTGCGGTGAGCGGGGCCGTGAAGTCGTACGCCGCGGTCGACCTCGGCGCGTCCAGCGGGCGCGTCATGGTCGGCCGCGTCGGCCCCGACAGCCTGGAGCTGACCGAGGCGCACCGCTTCCCGAACCGGCCCGTGCGGCTGCCCGAGGGGCTGCGCTGGGACGTCCTGGGCCTGTACGCGGGGGTGCTGGACGGACTGAAGGCGGCCGGGCAGGTCGACTCGGTCGGCATCGACAGCTGGGCCGTGGACTACGGGCTGCTCGACGCGGACGGGGCGCTCCTCGGCAATCCCGTGCACTACCGGGACTCCCGGACGGCAGGGGTCGCGGAGAAGGTGTGGGCGACCGTCCCGGCGGAGGAGCTGTACGCGGCGACCGGGTTGCAGTACGCGCCCTTCAACACCCTGTACCAGCTGACGGCGGCCCGCTCCTCGGCCCAGCTGTCCTTCGCCCGGCGGCTGCTGCTCATCCCCGACCTCCTGACGTACTGGCTCACCGGCGAGCAGGGCACCGAGGTCACCAACGCCTCGACGACCCAGCTGATCGACCCCCGGACGCGCGACTGGTCGTACGACATCGCCTCGCGGTTGGGTGTCGACCTGGGGCTGTTCGCGCCGCTGCGGCAGCCCGGTGATCCGGCGGGTGTGCTGCGGGACGCGGTGCTGGAGGAGACCGGGCTGACCGGCCCCGTGCCCGTGACGGCGGTCGGGTCGCACGACACCGCGTCGGCCGTGGCCGCCGTACCCGCCGGGCGGGAGCGGTTCGCGTACATCTGCACCGGCACCTGGTCCCTGGCCGGTCTGGAGCTGGACGCGCCGGTGCTGACCGAGGAGAGCCGGGCGGCCAACTTCACCAACGAGCTGGGGCTGGACGGCACGGTCCGGTACCTGCGCAACATCATGGGGCTGTGGCTGCTCCAGGAGTGCGTGCGGGCCTGGGGCGACCCGGACCTGGGCGCACTGCTGCTGGAGGCCTCCAGGGTGGAGGCGTTGCGGTCGGTCGTGGACGCGGGTGACGCGGCGTTCCTCGCGCCGGGGCGGATGCCGGAGCGGATCGCCGAGGCGTGCCGGGCCTCGGGGCAGCCCGTGCCCGAGTCGCGGGCCGAGGTGACGCGCTGCATCCTCGACTCCCTCGCCCTCGCCCACCGCAAGGCCGTCCAGGACGCGCAGCGGCTCGCCGGGCATCCGGTCGACGTGGTGCACGTGGTGGGCGGCGGTACGCGCAACGCGCTGCTGTGCCAGCTGACCGCCGACGCCTGCGGGCTGCCGGTGGTCGCGGGGCCGACCGAGGCGGCCGCCCTGGGGAACGTGCTCGTGCAGGCGCGGGCCCACGGACTGGCCGGTGACCTGGCGGGGATGCGGCGGCTGCTCGTCCGTACCCAGCCGCTCACGCGGTACGAGCCGCGCGGCGGGACCGAGCGCTGGCGCGCCGCGCAGGACCGGCTCGCCGGGGGCTGACGGGGTCTCCCCACGCTCTCGTCCCCGGACTACGCTGCACTCATCCGATGATCAACCACAAGGAGCCGCGATGCGTGTCGCCCTGTTCCTGACCTGCGTCAACGACACGCTGTATCCGGACACCGGGCGCGCCGTGGTGAAACTGCTGACCAGACTGGGCGTCGACGTCGACTTCCCGATGGCGCAGACCTGCTGCGGCCAGGCGCACTACAACACCGGATACCGGCACGAGGCCGAACCGCTCGCCCGGCACTTCTCCGATGTCTTCGGCGCGTACGAGGCGATCGTGACGCCGTCCGGGTCGTGCGGGGCGATGGTGCGGGAGCTGTATCCGCGGATGGGCGAGCGGGCCCGGGCCGAGGGGCGTGGGGACACCCTCGCGGCCACGCTGGCCCCGGTGGTGCCGAAGACGTACGAGCTCACGGAGTTCCTCGTGGACGTGCTGGGCGTGACGGACGTCGGGGCGTACTACCCGCACAAGGTGACGTACCACCCGACCTGTCACGGGCTGCGCGGGCTGGGCCTCGGCGACCGGCCGAGGCGGTTGCTCCAGGCCGTGAAGGGGCTGGAGCTGGCCGAGCTGCCGGGGGCCGACGAGTGCTGCGGGTTCGGCGGCACCTTCGCCCTGAAGAACGCCGACGTCTCGGCGGCGATGGGCGCCGACAAGGTGCGCAACGCCGAGTCGACGGGCGCCGAGGTGCTGTGCGCGGCCGACAACTCCTGTCTGATGCACATCGGCGGGACGATGACCCGGCTGCGCACCGGGATGCGGCCGGTGCACATCGCGGAGATCCTGGCGAGCACGGAGGAGGAACCGGCCGTATGAGCGGGACGTTCGTCGGGATGCCGGCGTTTCCACAGGCCGCGCGGGAGGCCGTGGGCAACGAGACCCTGCGCGGCAATCTGCGGCACGCCACGCACACCATCCGCGCCAAGCGGGCCAAGGCCGTGACCGAGGTGTCCGACTGGGCCGAGCTGCGTGAGGCGGGCAAGCGGATCAAGGACCACACGCTGCGTCATCTCGACCGCTACCTCGAGCAGTTGGAGGAGTCGGTGACGGCGGCCGGCGGCATCGTGCACTGGGCCGCCGACGCGGCCGAGGCCAACGAGATCGTCACCCAGCTCGTCAAGATGACCGGCGAGTCGGAGGTCGTCAAGGTCAAGTCGATGGCGACGCAGGAGATCGGGCTCAACGAGGCGCTGGAGGCCGAGGGCATCCGCGCCTACGAGACGGATCTCGCCGAGCTGATCGTGCAGTTGGGCAAGGACCGGCCCTCGCACATCCTCGTCCCGGCCATCCACCGCAACCGGGGCGAGATCCGGGACATCTTCTCCCGTGAGATGAGCGAGTGGGGCCGCCCGGCCCCCGAGGGCCTCACCGACACGCCCGCCGAACTCGCCGAGGCGGCCCGGCTGCACCTGCGGGAGAAGTTCCTGCGCGCCAAGGTCGGCATCTCCGGGGCCAACTTCATGGTCGCCGAGACGGGCACGCTGGTGGTCGTGGAGTCCGAGGGCAACGGCCGGATGTGCCTGACACTGCCCGAGACGCTGATCTCGGTCGTCGGCATCGAGAAGATCGTGCCGACGTGGCGGGACCTGGAGGTGTTCCTCCAGACCCTCCCCCGCTCGTCGACGGCGGAGCGCATGAACCCGTACACGTCGACGTGGACCGGCACCACGGACGAGGACGGGCCGGGCACCTTCCATCTGGTGCTGCTGGACAACGGCCGCACCGACACCCTCGCCGACGAGGTCGGCCGGCAGGCGCTGCGCTGCATCCGCTGCTCGGCGTGTCTCAACGTGTGCCCGGTGTACGAGCGGGCCGGCGGCCACGCCTACGGCTCGGTGTACCCGGGCCCGATCGGCGCGATCCTCAGCCCCCAACTGCGGGGCACGGCCAGCGAGATCGACGCCTCGCTGCCGTACGCGTCCTCGCTGTGCGGGGCGTGTTACGAGGTGTGCCCGGTCGCCATCGACATCCCGGAGGTGCTGGTGCATCTGCGGGAACGGGTGGTGGAGGGCGGGGAGGTCACCCGGGAGGGCAACAAGGTGGTGCTGCGGCCGGCGAAGGGGCATGCCGCCGAGCGGGCGGCGATGCGCGCGGCCCGCTGGGCGTTCACGCACCCGGGCGCGCTGCGCACCGGACAGCGTGCCGCCTCCCGGACCCGGCGCTTCCATCCCCGTACGCTGCCGGGGCCCGGCCGGGCCTGGAGCGGGACCCGGGATCTGCCGCCGGTGCCGGCCGAGCCGTTCCGGGACTGGTGGCAGCGGACGCGCGGCGGGAAGGACGGTGCCAGGTGAACAGCAGGGAGCGGATTCTCGGGCGGGTGCGGCGCGCGCTGGCGGACGTACCGCGGGACGACAAGCCGTACGACCAGGCGGTGGCGCGGGACTATGCGCGTGAGCACGGGGACCGGAGTGTCGAGGAGACCGTCGAACTGCTCGCCGAGAACCTGGCGGACTACCGGGCGATCGTGCACCGTACGGACGCCGAGGGGCTGGCGGGGCTGATCGCGGGGCTGCTGGAGAAGCGCGGGGCGGCGTCGGTGCTCGTCCCGCCCGGGCTGGACGAGGGGTGGCTGGCGGCGACCGGTGTGACGCGGGTGGCGGACCGGGTGGAGAGCACGCCGCAGGAACTCGACCGGGTGGACAGTGTGGTGACGGCCTGTGCGGTCGCGATCGCGGAGACCGGGACGATCGTGCTGGACGGCTCGCCCGACCAGGGGCGGCGCCGGATCACCCTCGTCCCGGACCACCACATCTGTGTCGTGCGCGTGCCCGGCCAGGTCGTGTCGTCCGTGCCGCAGGGTCTGGAACGCCTCGACCCGGCGCAGCCGTTGACCTGGATCTCCGGGCCGTCGGCGACCAGCGACATCGAGCTGGACCGGGTCGAGGGGGTGCACGGGCCGCGCACGCTGGAGGTGGTGCTGGTGAGCGACTGAGAGCCGGCTCAGGGGAGGATCGAGTCGACGTAGCCGCCGTCGACGCGCAGGGCGCCGCCGGTCGTCGCCGAGGCCTGGTCGGAGCTGAGGTAGACGACCATGTTGGCGATCTCCTCCGGCTCGATCAGCCGCTGGAGCAGGGACTGCGGCCGGTGCTGTCGCATGAAGGCGCGCTGGGCCTCGTCCCAGGGCAGGTCACGGTCGACGAGCTGGTGGACGAAGTCCTCGACGCCGCCGGTGCGGGTCGGCCCCGCGATGACGGAGTTCACCGTGACACCGGTGCCGGCCGCCTGCTTGGCGAAGCCCCGGCTCACCGCGAGCAGGGCGGTCTTCGACATGCCGTAGTGGATCATCTCGGCGGGGATGACGACGGCCGAGTCGCTGGCGATGTACTGGACGCGCCCCCAGCCGCGTTCGGTCATGCCGGGCAGGACGAGACGGGTGAGGCGCACGGCGGCCAGGACGTTCACCTCGAAGTAGCGCCGCCACTCGTCGTCGCTGATCTCCAGCGGGTCCGCGGACTCGAAGACGCCGAGGTTGTTGACGAGGACGTCCACCCGGCCCAGGGCGTCCAGCGCCTGCCGGGCGCCCTCGTCGGTGGTCACGTCGGCGGCCACGGGCACCAGGCCGGCGCCGTGGACCTCGCCCTGCATCCGGTCCACGGCCTCCTGCACCCGCCGGGGCGAGCGGCCGTTGACACCCACCCGGGCGCCCGCCCGGGCCAGCCCCGCGGCGATCGCGGCGCCGATGCCCTGCGTGGAGCCGGTCACCAGAGCGGTGCGGCCCTTCAGATCGATCTGCATGCCGTGTCCCCTTCCCTGCCGGAGCGACCGGGTACCCGCGGCCAGGGCCGGGAGCACCCCTCCCCCAGTCATGACGAGCCGCACTCCTGGTGCGGTCCCGAGTCGCGGGGTGTCGCTGAGTACACCCCGCGATACGGGTTCTGCGGCCAGTGTGGGTGAGCCGCCTTCTCCGTAGCGTCGTGGGCGAGGCACAGGGCGTGCCGGACGAGGGGGACGACGATGTTGCGCACCGGACCACGACAGGACCAGGACCCGGGACCCGCCGCCGAGGCGCTGCGGCTGGTCAAGGTCACCAAGACGTACGGGAGCGCCGACAGTGCCGTGACCGCCCTGGACGGTGTGACGCTCGGTCTGGGGCGGGGCACGTTCACGGCGGTGATGGGGCCGTCCGGTTCCGGCAAGTCCACGCTGCTGCAGTGCGCGGCTGGTCTCGACCGGCCCGACAGCGGGATCGTGCGGGTCGACGGCACCGAACTGACGGGCGGCGGCGAGGCCGAACTGACGAAGTTCCGGCGCGGCCGGATCGGGTTCGTGTTCCAGCAGTACAACCTGCTGGAGACGCTGACCGTCGCGCAGAACACGGTGCTGCCGCTGAAACTGGCGGGGCGGCGTGTGGACCGGCAACGGGTCCGGGAGGTGCTGGCGGCCGTGGGCCTCGGCGACCGGCTCGGACACCGGCCCGACCAGCTCTCGGGTGGTCAGCGCCAGCGGGTCGCCATCGCCCGGGCGCTCGTGACCGAACCGCGGGTGATCTTCGCGGACGAGCCGACGGGCGCGCTGGACACGCGCAGTGCGCGGGACGTGCTGCGGCTGCTCCGGGAGGCGGTGCGGGTGCACGGCCGGACGGTGGTGATGGTGACGCACGACCCGGTCGCCGCCTCCTACGCCGACAGTGTGCTGTTCCTCGCGGACGGCCGGCTGGCGGGCCGGATGGACGGCCCGATGGCGGACGCGGTCGCCGAGCGGCTGGCGCACCTGGGCGACGACGTGCCGGCGGGGGTGTGAGCCGTGTTCGTTCTCGCGATGCGGTCGATACGGCAGCGGCCCGGGCGGTTCCTCGCGACCCTGCTGTCCGCGTTCCTGGGCGCGGTGATCATCATGACGTTCAACTCGATGCACGACACGGCCGGGCAGCCGGGCGTGGACTCGGTGAGTTCGGAGACCCTGTCCACCGCTGCGGGAGTGGTCGGCGGCTACGGCACCCTGCTGGTGTTCTTCGCGGTCGCCTCGACGCTGACGGTGAACGTGCGTCAGCGGGCCGCCGAGATGGAGCTGTTGCGCTGCTCGGGGGCGACTCCGGCGCAGATCAAGCGGATGGTGGTGGGCGAGGCGGTGGCCGTGGCCCTGGTGGGCACGGCCCTGGCGATCGGGCCGGCGGTGCTCGGCGGCCGGGCGCTGCTCGGCGTGTTCCAGGACAGCGGTCAGGTCGCCCGGTCCGTGGACCACTCCTTCGGTCCCGTGGCGTTGCAGACCGGTGCCGGCATCACGCTGCTCGCCGCCGCGGGTGCCGCGTTCCTCGCCGTGCGGCGGGCGACGGGCGGGGGCCGGCGGCGGGGCCGGGCGCGGACGGTCCTCGCCTACGCGGCTCTGGTGGCCGGTGCGGTGTCGGTGACCTCGACGTTCGTCTTCTCGGCGACGGACGCGGCGCTGATGGCGCCGCCGGCGTACGGTGCGATCCTGCTGTCCGTCGGGTGCGCGCTGAAGGCACCGCGACTGCTGGCGGGCGTGCTGGACCGGCTGCCGCTCGGGGGCGCGAGCGGCTGGCTGGCGGTGCGCAATCTGCGGGAGCGGGCCGGGCAGCTCGCCGGGATCCTGATGTCGCTGATCCTGTTCACCGCCGTCGCGACGGCGACGCTGACGATGCAGGCGGTGGAGAGCGACGCCGTCGCGGCCTCGGGGGCGGTGAAGTCGGTCGACGCGAAGAACCTGGAGACGCTCAACTTCACGGTCGTCGGCATCATCGTGGTCTTCGTCTGCGTGATGCTGGTCAACTCCCTGTACGCGGCGACCACTTACCGCGAGCGGGAGTTCGGGCAGCAGCGCCTCGCCGGGGCGAGCCCCGGGCAGGTGCTTGGCGTGGTGGGGGCCGAGGGGCTGGTCCTGACGGTCACCGGTGTGTGCTGCGGCACGCTGGCGGCGCTGGCGGGGATCGTCCCGTTCACCGTGGTCCGCACCGACGCGGTCCTGCCGGAGCAGGCGTTCGGCGTGTGGCTCGCGGTCGTGGCGGTGGCGGCGGCGGTGACGCTGGGGACGGGCCTGGCCACGGCCCGGCGGGTGTTGCGCACTCCCGCGGTGCGGGCGGTGGCGTCGGCCGCGTGACCGAGGACGCGTGAGGGGCAGCCGTTTCGAACGGCTGCCCCTTCACCGCATGTCGGGTGCCGATCGGTCCATGACCTTCCGGCACTCGGACCCCCCATGGCATCATCGCTGAGCAAGCGCTTGGACACCCGTCTGACCTCTGCCGCCGACCTGGAGGCCCCCGTTGTTCACATCCGTCGACGATGTCTCCGCACGTCTGGCCGGGACCGGCTATCTCGCCTCGCCCGCCGTCGCCACGACCGTCTTCCTCGCCGACCGCCTGGGCAAGCCGCTGCTGGTGGAGGGCCCGGCCGGCGTCGGCAAGACGGAGCTCGCCAAGGCCGTCGCCGAGGTCGCGGGGGCGCGACTCGTACGTCTCCAGTGCTACGAGGGGGTCGACGAGTCCCGGGCGCTGTACGAGTGGAACCACGCCAAGCAGCTCCTGCGCATCAGCGCGGGCCGCGACGAGACGTGGGACGAGACGCGCACCGACATCTTCAGCGAGGAGTTCCTGCTCACGCGGCCCCTGCTGACCGCCATCCGGGGCGACGACCCGAAGGTGCTGCTGATCGACGAGACCGACAAGGCGGACGTCGAGGTGGAGGGCCTGCTCCTGGAGGTGCTCAGCGACTTCCAGGTGACCGTGCCCGAGCTGGGCACCATCACGGCGACGCGCCGCCCGTTCGTCGTCCTCACGTCCAACGCGAGCCGGGAGCTGTCGGAGGCGTTGCGCCGCCGCTGCCTCTTCCTCCACATCGGCTTCCCCGAGGAGGAGTTGGAGCGCCGGATCGTACGGCTGAAGGTGCCGGGGCTCGACGAGGCGCTGGCCCGCTCGGTCGTCCGGGTCGTGGGCGCGCTGCGGGCGATGGACCTGCGCAAGGTGCCGTCGGTCGCCGAGACCATCGACTGGGCGCGCACGCTGCTCGCACTCGGCGCGGACACCCTGGACGAGACGGTCGTGCGGGCCACCCTCGGTGTGCTCCTCAAGCACCAGGACGACGTGCTCAAGGCGAGCGCCAAGCTCGACCTGGATGCCCTGTGACCACGCCGGCGGGCGTCGCCGAGCGACTGACCTCCCTGGTCGGGGCGTTGCGCGCGCACGGCATGCGGATCGGCACCGGTGAGACGGTCGACGCGGCGCGGGCGGTCGAGGCGCTCGGCCTCGCGGACCGGGAGCTGCTGCGCGAGGGTCTCGCGGCGACGCTGCTGCACGGCACCGGTGGCCGGCAGGTGTTCGACCCGGTCTTCGACCTGTACTTCCCGCGTGGCGTCGGCGACCCGGAGCAGCGGGCCGCCGGCCGGGACGATCTGCGCGACCGGCTGGCGGCGGCGCTCGCCGCCGACGACCGGGTGCTGCTGGGCCGGCTGGCGGTCGAGGCGGTGGACGGTTTCGGCGGCTACGGTTCCGCGCCGGGGTCGGAGGGCTGGTCGTCGTACCAGACGCTCGAACGGCTGCGCCCGCAGACCCTGCTCGCCCGGGTCCGTGACGACGTGCGGGGCCGGGGCGGGAGTTCCGGTTTCGCGGACCGGCTGCTGGAGGACGAGATCCGGCGGCGTATCGAGGGGTTCCGCGCGTTGGTGGCCGCGGAGGCGCGGCGCCGGGTCGCCGAGCGGCGCGACCGGGACGAGATCGCCCGGCGGGCGGTGGCCCCGACCGCCGACCAGGTCGACTTCCTGTTCGCCGGAAAGGCCAGGCTGGCCGAGCTGCGCAGGACGGTTCAGCCGCTCGCCCGCAAGCTCGCGACCCGGCTCGCGGCACGCCGCCGCCGTGCCTCCCGGGGCACGATCGACCTGCGGCGGACCCTGCGCGGTTCGCTGTCGACGGGCGGGGTGCCGATGAAGCCGGTGCTGCGCAGACGGCGTCCCGCCCGTCCCGAACTGGTGCTGCTGTGCGATGTGTCGGGATCGGTGTCCGGTTTCTCCGACTTCACGATGCTGCTGGTGCAGGCGCTGCACGACCAGTTCAGCAAGGTGCGGGTGTTCGCCTTCGTCAACCGGATCGACGAGGTGACCGATCTCCTCCGGCACGGCACCGCGGACCCGGAAGGACTCAGTGCCCGGATCGAGGCGGAGGCGACGCTCACGCGCTGGCACGGCAGCAGCGACTACGGCATGGCGCTGGGCGAGTTCGCGGAGCGTTACGGTGACGCGGTCGGCCCGCGCACGACCGTGTTCGTCCTCGGTGACGCCCGTACGAACAGGAGCGATCCGAACCTGCCGGCCGTACGGCGGATCGCCGAACGGGCCCGCCGCGTCTACTGGCTGAACCCCGAGCAGCGTTCGCGCTGGGGCACGGGCGACTCCGCCGCGCCCGCCTACGCCGAGCTGGTCGAGATGCACGAGTGCCGCACCGCTCGGCAGCTGAGCGCCCTGGTGGGTCGGCTGCTGCCGGTGTGATCAGGCCGGTGGACTCATGAGAAACCGATCGGTTTATGAGTCGGGGAAGCATAAACCGGTCGGTTTCTCACGTAAGGCCGGCCCACGCTCCGGGGTCACGGAGGCGGGACCCGGCGACGAGGGCGAGGTGGAGCACGCGCGTGCGAAGGTCGTCGTCACCGTGTGCCGGGCCGGCGCGGCCGGCCGGGACTACTCCTTCTTCGCGAACTCCCTTGCCGTCTGCCCCTGGAAGTCGTAGACCACGGCCTGCTCGTCGCCCACGACCCAGGCGTCGTGTCCGGGCGAGACGACGTAGACGTCGCCGGGGCCGACCTCGGTCTCGCCGCCGTCGTCCATGCGGATGCGCATGCGGCCCTGGAGGACGTAGCCGTTGTGGTGCATCTGGCAGCTGGGGGTGCCCGCGATCGGCGCCACGGACTCGGACCAGCGCCAGCCGGGCTCGAACGTCGCCACGGCGAAGTCGAGATCCGTCATGTGGACGGCTTCCATGTGACCACGGGGGAAATCACGCCGCTCGTCCGGCTTGTCGAGCGTCTTCACTTCCAACATGACGCGCTCCCTTCAGACCGCGGAGCCCCGCGGCCGGGCCCGGTCACCCGGCGGCCCTGGACACCGCCGTGGGCGGCCGACCCCCTACTCCTCAATCGTCCGCCCGTCCATCCGGGGCCGCCAACCGGGGGAGCTTCCGCTCAGGCCTGACCTCCGCAGAGCTCGGCGAAGCGCCCGGCGTCGATGTTGCCGCCGGACAGGATGACGCCGACGCGGCGCGGAAGAGGACCCGCGCGGCCGGTGAGCAGGGCGGCCAGCGGAGTGGCGCCGCTCGGCTCGACGACGATCTTCAGGCGTTCGAAGGCGAACCGCATCGCGTCCCGGATCTCGTCGTCGGTGACCAGGACGATGCCGTCGACGAGCCGCCGGTTGACGGAGAAGGTCAGTTCGCCGGGGGTGTGCAGAGCCTGTCCGTCGGCGATGGTGTGCGGCACCGGGATACTGATGCGCCGGCCCGCTTCCAGCGAACGCTTGGTGTCGTCCCCGGTCTCCGGTTCGACACCGATCATCAGGATGTCCGGGTGCAGACCCTTGGCCACCGTGGCACTGCCGGCCATGAGCCCGCCACCGCCGACGGGTGTCAGCAGCGCCCCCAACTCCCCCGTTTCTTCGAGGAGTTCGAGCGCGGCCGTGCCCTGCCCGGCCATGACATGCGGATGCTCGTACGGCGGGATGACGGCGAGGCCCCGCTCGGCGGCCAGGGCCTCCGCGATGGCGACGCGATCGCCGGTGTAGCGGTCGTAGGTGACGATCTCGGCGCCGTAGCCGGCGGTGGCCGCCCGCTTCGACGGCGGGGCGTCCTCGGGCATGACGATCACGGCGGTGGTGCCGAGCTCCCGGGCGGCCAGGGCGACGGCCTGCGCGTGGTTGCCGGAGGAGTAGGCGGCGATGCCCCGGGACAGCTGGTCGGGGGTGAGGCGGGAGGCGGCGTTGTAGGCGCCGCGGAACTTGAAGGCGCCGACGCGCTGGAAGTTCTCGCACTTGAGGTGGATCTCGGCGCCGGCGAGTGCGTCCAGGGTGCGGGAGCGCAGGACGGGCGTGCGGTGGGCGACGCCCTGGAGCCGGGCGGCGGCGTCCCGGACGTCGTCGAGGGTGACCGGCGGGGTGGTGGTCGTCACGCTTGTCCTCCAGCGGAAGTGCCGGAAGCCGCACCGCGGGCGGCCCGGGCCTGGGAGAGGTAGTTGTAGGCGGAGGCGCGGGAGATGCCGAGCCGGGCGGCGACCTGCTCGACCGCGCCGCGCACGGCGAAGACCCCGCGGGTGTCGAGTCCGGCGAACAGCTCCAGGCGCTCGGCGCGGTCGAGCTCCGCCCAGCTTCCCCGCTGTATCGACTGGTGGGCGTCGACCAGGGCGTCGACCACGGAGTCGATGTCGTTGCCGAAGGTGGTGGTCGGCAGCTCCGCGGGGGCCGCGCCGACTCCGGCGAGGGCGCCGAGCAGGCCGTGGACCTGGCTGACGGCGCCGACGTCCACGTTGACGCAGAGCGCGCCGAAGACGGCTCCCGTGGAGTCCCGCAGCACCATCGTGGAGGACTTCACCAGCGTCCCGTTCCGGGTGCGGGTGACGTAGTTCAGTTCGTCGGCCGCCTCGTCCCCGTGGGAAAGGACGCGCATGCCGATCTCGCTCATCGCGCCGCCCACCGTCCGCCCGGTCACCGAGCCGGCCACGGCGACGACCGACTTCTCCGGCTTCCGGTAGTCGTGCAGCACGACTTCGCAGACCGGCCCGAAGGTCGCGGCGATCCCGTCGACGACCGGCGTCAGCGCGGCGAGGATCGCGTCCCGTTCCGCAGTCAGAGCCTCTCGCATGGAGCTAGACTACATGTCTAAAGCTTGGACCACCAGTCCAGATCTTCCCCAATAATCGGCAATGGTTTTCACATGACTTCGGCCAGAACCCGCTCTTGACATTCATTCCCATCTAGCGTGGCGCCTGCCGAACACCCGACACCCCCTCTGCACATCCGTCATGGAGGAGCCATGCCCCTGTCCACGTCCCGCCGCCTGGCGCTGCTGACCAGCGCGTCACTGGCCCTGCTCGCGGGCTGCGGCAGCTCGTCGGACTCCGCCGACGCCAAGAGCGCCTCGGCCAAGGTGCCCGTGGTCGCCTCCACGAACGTCTACGGCGACATCGTGCGCAGCATCGGCGCGGACAAGGTCGACATCACCTCGGTCATCAGCGACCCCGACCAGGACCCGCACTCCTATGAGGCCAATACCCAGAACCAGCTGGCCCTGTCCAAGGCGAAGGTCGTCGTCGAGAACGGCGGCGGCTACGACGACTTCGTCGACCGCATGCTGAAGAGCGGCCACAACGACTCCGCCCAGGTGATCAACGCCGTACGGGTGTCCGGCAAGACCGCGCCGAAGGGCGGCGAGCTGAACGAGCACGTCTGGTACGACTTCCCCACCGTCGCCCGCGTGGCCGACCGCATATCCGCGGCCCTCGCCAAGGCCGACCCGGCCGACGCGGCAGCCTTCAGGAAGAACGCCACGGCCTTCAAGGCCGAGCTCGCGCCACTGGAGGCGAAGGAGGCACGGATCAAGAAGGAGCACGGCGGTGCGGCGGTGGCCATCACCGAGCCCGTGCCGCTGTACATGATCGAGGCGAGCGGCCTGGTGAACAGGACGCCCCCGGAGTTCAGCGAGGCGATCGAGGAGGGCGACGACGTCTCGCCCCGGATCCTCCAGGAGAGTCTGGCCCTCCTCAGCGGCAGGAAGGTCGAGGCGCTCGTCTACAACGCGCAGACCTCCGGCCCCCAGACCCAGAAGGCGGAGGCGGCTGCCGAGGCGGCCGGTATCCCCGTCGTGCCCGTCACCGAGACCCTGCCGAAGGGCAAGGACTACCTCGGCTGGATGACCGCCAACGTCGACGCGCTCGCGAGCGCGCTGGCCAAGTGACCCCGGTGGCCCGGCAGGACACCGCTCCTGTCGTCAGTCTGCGCGACGCGGCCCTGTCCTACGACGCCCGAACGGTGTGGAGCGGCCTCGACCTCGACGTACGGCCCGGGGAGTTCCTGGCCGTGCTGGGTCCGAACGGGGCGGGCAAGACCAGTTTCGTACGGGCGCTGCTGGGCCGTCGGCCGCTGTCCGACGGGACGCTGACCGTCCTCGGACGGCCCGCTCGGGACGCCGCCCGGCACATCGGGTACGTCCCGCAGCAGGCGGCGCTGTCCGCGCAGGCCATGCTGCGCGCCCGGGACCTCGTACGGTTCGGCATCGACGGGCACCGCTTCGGCCCGCGCCTGCGCACCGGCCCGGTCCGCCGCCGGGTGGACGAGATCCTGGAGTCCGTCGGGGCCACGGCCTACGCCGACGTCCCGCTCGGCATGCTGTCCGGCGGCGAACGGCAGCGCGTGCGCATCGGGCAGGCCCTCGCGACCGACCCCCGCATCCTGCTGTGCGACGAGCCGCTGCTGTCCCTCGACCTGAACCACCAGCGGGCCGTCACCGAGCTGATCGACGCACGGCGCCGCTCCCACGGCACGGCGGTGGTCTTCGTGACCCATGAGATCAATCCGGTGCTGGGGATGGTCGACCGGGTGCTGTACCTCGCCCCCGGCGGCCACCGCGTCGGAACCCCGGACGAGGTGCTGACCTCCGAGTCGCTGTCCCGGCTCTACGGCACGCAGGTCGACGTGGTGCGCGTGCGTGGCCGGGTCGTGGTCGCCGGGGCCCCCGACGAGCCGGCCGCGCCGCCGCACCATCCCGGACAGGCCCACGAGACGGACGGAGCGCGCGCATGACGCTCGGCGACGCGGTCTGGCACCAGATCTTCAACTTCACGGACTACGGCGAACTCCTCACCCTGGTCCGCAACTCCCTCGTCGCGGGCGTGGCGCTGGGGCTCGTGGGTGGGCTGGCCGGGGTCTTCGTCCTGATGCGGGACCTGCCGTTCGCGGTGCACGGCATCAGCGAGCTGTCCTTCGCGGGCGCGTCGGCGGCACTGCTGCTGGGCGCGAACATCGTGGCGGGCTCGATCGCCGGTTCGCTCCTCGCGGCCGGCGCCATCGGGGTGCTGGGGACACGGGCCCGGGACCGCAACTCGGTGATCGGCATCATCATGCCGTTCGGGCTGGGTCTCGGCGTGCTCTTCCTCGCCCTCTACAAGGGCCGCGCGGCCAACAAGTTCGGGCTGCTCACCGGTCAGATCGTCGCCGTGGACACCCCGCAGATGTCCTGGCTGCTCGGCACGTCCGTGCTGGTGCTGATCGCCCTGGCGGTCATGTGGCGTCCGCTCGCCTTCGCCAGCACGGACCCGGACGTGGCTCAGGCCCGCGGGGTGCCGGTGCGTGCGCTGTCCTTCGCGTTCATGCTGGTGCTCGGACTCTCGGTCGCCCTGTCGGTGCAGGTCGTCGGCGCGCTGCTGGTGCTCACACTGGTCGTCACCCCGGCGGCGGCCGCCGCCCGGGTCACCGCGTCGCCGGTGCTGCTGCCCGTGCTCAGCGTGCTGTTCGCCGTGGCCTCGATCGAGGGCGGCATCCTGCTCGCGCTGGGCAGCAGCATTCCCATCAGCCCGTACGTCACGACGATCTCGTTCGGCATCTACACCGTGTGCCGGGTGGCCGGGAGGTACCGGACCCGGCGGTGGGGAGCACGGCGTCTCCCGAAGGGCGGGCTCAGCGTTCGAACACCACCTGCCCGTCGAACACCGTGAGATCCACCCGGACCTCGGTGATGTCGTGCGGGTCGAGGCCCAGCAGTGGCCGGTCCAGGACGCACAGGTCGGCGGCCCTGCCCGGCTCGATGGTGCCCTTCCAGGCGTCGGCGAAGTCCTGCCAGGCCGGGGTGGCCGTGTAGGCGCGCAGGGCGTCGGCGAGTTGCACGCGCTGTTCGGGGCCGCTGGGTCGGCCGCTGGCCTTGGACTCGCGGAGCATCATCGAGGCCACGCCCTGTCGCCAGTCGGGCTCGGTGATCGGCGCGTCGGAGCTGGCGCAGACCCGTACTCCGGCGTCGAGCGCGGAGCGCACCGGCCACTGGTAGGCGGAGCGTTCGGGGCCCACGACCTCGTCCATCAGGTCGGAGACGGTCCACTTGATGGCGGGGTTCATGTTGACGCCGTAGCCGTGCGCGGCGAGCTTCGCCAGGCTGCCCGGGCTGATGAAGTCGCCGTGGATGACGTAGTGACGGGCGTCGGGGCGTGGCGCGGCCCGGTCGGCGGCGACGAAGGCGTCCACCACCGTGTCGATCGCGCGGTCGCCGGTGACGTGCACGCCGAGCTGGAAACCGGCCTCGTGGGCGACGCGGATCATCTCACGCAGTTCGTCGACCTGGAGCGCCGGGGTGTCGCCGTGCACGCACAGGGCGCCGTGACCGCCCTCCGGGTAGGGCTCGTTCATCCAGGCCGTGCGGTTGGGCGGCACTCCGTCGCCGAAGATCTTGACGCCGATGGCCCGCAGCAGCCGGGGGTCGGCGGACTCGGGGCGGCGCAGTTCGGCCAGGCCCCCGCGCAGGTCGGCGGCGGAGCCGCCCATGGGGGCGGGGAGCAGCAGGACGCTGACGCGCGCCCGGAGTTCGCCGCTCGCCGCGAGGTCCGCGTACGCGGTCCAGTTGTCGGTGCTCAGGCCGCCGAAGAGGGTGCCCGCGCCGCCGGGGCCGAGGCCGGGCTCGGTGTAGCTGGTGATGCCGCGGGAGTGCAGTTCGCGGATCACGTTCCGGATGGCCTGGCGGCGCTGGGCGAGGGTGGGGGCGGGCAGGGCGGCCTGGACGAGCCGCCCGGCGGCCTCGCGCAGGATGCCGGTCGGCCGGCCGTCGGGGTCGTGGTCGATGACGCCGCCGGGCGGGGGCGTGGTGTCCGCGTCGATGCCGCAGCGGCGCAGCGCCTCGGAGTTGGCCCACACCATGTGCGAGGAGAAGTCGGTCAGACAGACCGGGTGGCCCGGCGCCACCGCGTCCAGGTCCCGGCGGTGCGGGAAGCGGCCCGGGTCGGCCACGCACTCGGCGAGGTAACCGGGGTCCCAGCCCAGGCCGACGATCCACTCTCCGTCCGGGACGTCCCGTGCCGCCCGGGACACGGCCGCGGCGATGTCGGCGAGGGAACCCACCGCCGGATGGCCGACGTCGATGGCGAACGGCGGCTTCGTCATCCCGTACGCCGCTCCGTGCAGATGCGAGTCGTTGATGCCGGGCAGCACGGTCCGCCCGCCCAGTTCGACGATCCGGGTGCCGGGTCCGGCCAGGGCGCGCATCTCGGGGTCGCTGCCGACGGCCAGGATGTCCCGGCCGCGCACGGCGACGCCTTCGGCGACGGTGAAGCCGGCGTCGACGGTCAGGACCTGGCCGCCGGTCAGGACGAGGGTGGGAGCGGTGTCGCTCACGGTGACCTCTTTTCAGGGGAGGGTGGGTCAGCGCCCCGCGCGGGGTGCGGAGTACGCCAGGGCCGCGCCGGCCACCAGCGCGACGCCTTGGGCCATCTGCTGCCAGAACGTCGGCACGTTCAGCAGGGTCAGGCCGTTCTGCAGGCCGCCGAGGAAGAGCACGCCGACCAGCACGGCGGTGAGCACCGCCAGCTCAAAACCGGATCCTGATGTTCCGGCCACCACGCTGTCGAGAACCGACGCCTTGACCGCACCGGCCAGGGCGGCGGCCACGCCGGTGAGGACGAACAGCGCGAACGGGGTGCGGCGGACCTGGATGCCGGAGAGGTGGGCGGCCTCCCGGTTGACGCCGATGGCGAAGACGTGCCGTCCGGCCGGGGCGAACGCCAGGAACAGCGCACCCGCCGCCAGCACCAGCGCAGCGATGACGACCGGTGCCGCGATCCCGGCGATCCGTGCCCCGCCGATCCAGGCGAACCCGGAGCCGAAGCCGCTCAGCGGCAGCGGGAACAACTGCTGTGCCAGACCTCGTACGGCGGTCAGCATGCCGAGGGTGACGACGAACGCGGACAGGCCGAAGTAGCAGCACAGGACGCCGTTCACGACCCCGACCACCGCCCCGGCGGCGAGCGCCCCGAGCAGGGCCACGGCGGGCGACTGGTGGTGCTGCCCGGCCAGCCAGCCGGCGACGAGCCCGCCGAGGGCGAGCGTGGAGCCGTGCCCGCCGGACAGGTACACGCCCTGCTCGGGCACAACGGCGCCGGGCATCGCCACCGACGCAGCCACCCTCGCCATCGTCGCCGTCCCGCTGGCCCTGCTCGTCATCAGCGGATACCCCGACCTGTCCGGCCAGGAGTGGACCCGGTGCGGCCGTATCGACCGGCGCGCCCAGGAGGAGGTCGCCATGTTCCCGCGCCACCACGTCGACGCCGGGCGCCAGCCTGGTGAAGGCGTCGATCATGCCCTTGGTGCGTTCGCGGCCCAGTTCGATGGTGCTGTCGGTGAGGAAAGCGATCTTGCCCTTGCCGCCGAGGTGTTCCTCGGCCCACTTCGCCGCCGCCTCGCCGAGCAGGGTGCCGCCCTTGCGGAAGCTGAACTGGATGTCGGCGCTCTGGTGTTGCAGGGAACCGCCGTAGGTGACCCAGATCAGTCCCGCCTCCAGTGCCGCCTCGGCGATGGGCTCTGCGGCCTCGAAGACCATCGGGAACGACACGATCGCCGGGACCTTGCGGGCGACCCAGGTGTTGAGGTTGGTGGCCTGGGTGTCGGCACTGGCGTTGTCGCTGGTCGTCAGCAGTGAGATGCCGTGCCGCTCGGCCTGGGCGGTGGAGAGCTTCACCAGCGTGGAGTAGAGCGGGAGCTGGGTGAAGGGGTAGTCGTTCCGATCTTCGTGAGGCGCGTGCCTCCGGAGGGCGACGGCTCGGCCGATGCCGCCGTGTTCTGTGGCGCCGAACATCCGGCTGCCGCCAGGGCGGTGGCGGCGGAGAGGGTGAGGAATTGCCTGCGTGAGGGTGTGGACGGGGGTGGGGTCATGGCGGGGGCTCTCCGAGGGGCGGGCCCAGCTGGAGCGGGCGTCCGGGTGTGCCGAACAGGAAAGACCCGCCGGGCCCGCCGCACCATCCGTACAAATACCGACTGCGAACGACAGCCGGCGGATCATGGGCCCGCACGCCACGAGTCGGTGAACACCTTGCCGGGCCCGGACCGTCCCTCTATCGTTAGACCCCAAACGACATCGCGCCCGAGCCGCCCGGAGGCTCGCCATGCCCAGCCACCACCAGATCGCGGCAGCAGCACGCATCGGCATGCTCACCCGCGAGCGCGACACCGCGTCGGCCTCCGCCGAGGCCCTGCGCGAACTCGCCCGCGCCCTGCCGCTGGACGCGGCGACCCTGCTCACGATCGACCCGCTGACCGGCGCCCACGTCCAGGTCGCGAGCATCGGCTACACCGCCGCGGCCTCGCAGGCCCTGGCCGGGGAGTTCGTCGCGACCCCGTGGTACGCCAACGTCGTACGGCGAGAGCTGCCGCCGTCCATCTCCGAGGACGCGGAGGACACCGCCGACGCCGCGCCGCGCTTCCGGCACGGCTGGTTCTACGCCGAGCGGGTCCGTCCGGCCGGTTTCCGGGACGGCGTCACGGGCGCGCTGCGGCACCGGGGCCGGCTGGTGGGCCTGGTCCACCTCTCCACCGAGAGCGCGGACGCCTACGACACCGACGCCCGCCGGCTGCTCGCCTCCGTGATACCCGCCCTGGCCGCGCTCGCCGACCCGCTGGCCCACGCCGGTGACCTGCACGGCCTGGCGGCGGAGGACGCGGCGAGCCTGGTCACCGGCGACGGCGGGGTGATCGACCTGCCGGGCCGGGACCGGCCGCGGGTGCTGTGGGAGGAAGGCGGCTTCCGCGCGCTGCTCGACGCCTTCACCGGCACGGGCGGCCGGCGGCTGCGCCTGCTGTGGCCGGCCGGCGGCCGCTGGCAGCGGGTCGTACTGCACCGGCACCCGGCGGGACCCGGTCTCCCGTCCGCGGCGGTGCTGGTGCACGAGACACCCACGGAACTGCCGTACGGGCTGAGCCCCCGGGAGCTGGAAGTGCTCACCCGGGCGGCCACGGGCCAGACCAACCAGGCCATCGCGCAGGCGCTGTTCCTGTCCCCGCGGACCGTGCACAGCCATGTCGAGCATCTGCTGCGCAAGACCGGCTGCGCCTCGCGTGCCGAGGCCACTGCGCTCGCGGTCCGGGACGGGCTGCTGCGGCCCGACCCGGATCACCTGGCACGGTTCGTCGAGCGGTGAGCCTGGCCGTGGCGGTCAGGACGTCAGGGACTCCACGCGCCGCATGACCTCCCGGCAGAACTCCCCCACCCCGTCGGGGTCGTCGATGAACTGGTTCGGCTTGACGCAGAAGGTGGTGAAGCCCTGCTCCAGTTGCTCGGGGATGACGGCGAGCGCCGCGCCGAGGTCGGCCGGTGAACGGTCGTCGGGGAAGACGGCCCGGGTGCCGCCGATCATCTCCAGGTCGGCGATGTCCCGCCCGGCGGCGGTCATCGCCTCCTTGAGCGCCTGGAGGTCCTCGGGTGCGGGCCGGCCGAGCGGGTGGAAGCCGTGGCCGTACCGCACGAGGCGGCGCAGGACGGGGCCGTGCAGGCGCTGTCCGCCGAACCAGAGCCGGGGGCCGTCCGGGCGGTGGGCCTTGGGCTCGAAGTAGACGTCCTGGAAGGGGTGGTGCGGTCCGTCGTGGGAGATCGGTGACGGGCCCCAGGCCTTCGCCCAGACCTCCAGGTGCTCGTCGAGGAGCCGCCCGCGCCGGGCGAAGGGCACGCCGAGGGCGTCGTACTCGTCCTTGCTCCAGCTCACCGTGGGCTGCACGACGAGGCGCCCCTGGCTGATGAGGTCGAGGGTGCCGAGCTCGCGGGCGAGCAGCAGGGGGTGGCGCAGCGGGGCGAGGACGGCCGCGGCGGCCAGGCGCAGCCGGGAGGTGACGGAGGCGATGGCGGCGAGCAGCAACAGGGAGTTGGGCCACGGGGTGTACGGGTCCTGGTTGCCCGGGAGTGCGTAGTCGCGGGGGTTTCCCATGATTCCGGCGGCTGCCGCGTCGGGGCCGAGGACGATGTGCTCGCTGACCATGACGGCGTCGAAGCCGGCGTCCTCGGCCTCGCGGGCCCAGCGGACGGCGGCCGGCAGATCGGCCCGGCCGCCGGTCAGCGTCCAGTTCTCGCTGAGGACGAGGAGCATGCGGGGAGCCGGGGGCATGGCGGCAGGCGTGGGCATGTCGGGTTTCCCTTTCATCTCCGTACAATTTGAGTCCGAACGACCGGACGGCGAGAATGTGCCGCCCGGCGTGACAGGTCGCGACCAGACGAAGGAGCCGCCCGTGCCGGGCCACCGATCCATCACCGAGGCCGAGAAGCTCGCAGCGGCGAAGCTCGGCGGTTTTCCGATCCGCCGGGAGCAGATGGCGGCGGTGGCGAACATCTACCGGGCCGCGTCCGCCGTGCGGCAGCACCTGGAGAACTCGGTGCTGCGCGGTTCGGACCTGACCTGGACGGCCTTCGTGGTGCTGTGGGTGGTCTGGGTGTGGGGCGAGTCGGAGACCCGGCACGTGGCGGAGGAGGCGGGGATCTCCAAGGGCACGCTGACGGGTGTGGCGCGCACCCTGGAGTCGCGGGGGCTGTTGCGGCGGGCGGACCATCCGAGTGACGGGCGGCTGGTGCTGCTGAGCCTCACCGAGGAGGGCGAGGCGTTCATGCAACGGGTCTTCCCGGCGTTCAACGAGGAGGAGGCGTTCGTGACGGCCCGGCTCAGCGACGCGGAGTGCCGCAGTCTCGCCGAGGGGCTGCGGAGTGTCGTGCTCCAGGTCGAGGAGCGGGGTGAGGAGCGGCGGCAGTCCCTGCTGGGCGGCGCCGAGCCCGCGCCGCGGCGCAGCGGTCGGCGGCCCCGGGCCTGACCCCCGCCGCGGCCTCACCGGGCCGCGGCCCGGACGAGCGCGTCGAACAGGCCCTGCTGGGCGGGGTCCTCGTGGGCGGTGTCCTCCGGGTGCCACTGGACGGCGGTGAACCAGCCCACGGCGCCCGGGAGTTCGAGGGCCTCGACGGTGCCGTCCGCCGCCCGGGCCGTGACGCGCAGGCCCGCGCCCAGGCGGTCGACGCGCTGGTGGTGATAGCAGGAGGCGTCGGTCTTCTCGACGCCGGCGGACCGGGCGACGACCGAGCCGGGTTCCAGGGGGACGGGGTGCACGAGGTGCCGGTGCTCGCGCTGCGGGCCGCCCATGTCCTGCTCCAGGGTGCCGCCGAGGGCCACGTTGACGGCCTGGAGGCCGCGGCAGATCGCGAGCAGGGGCAGGCCCGACTCCAGGGCGTGGCGGGCGACATCCAGGTCGAAGGTGTCCTGGAGGGTGTCGACGTCGTAGACGGAGTCGTGGGTGCCGGTGGCGCCGTAGCGGGAGGGGGCGAGGTCGCCGCCGCCGGGGAGCAGGACACCGTCGAAGCGGGCCAGCCGGGCGGCGGTCCCGGTGTCCGCCGGGTGGATGCTCGCCGGTTCGCCGCCGGCCCGCCAGACGGCCTCGATCAGGGCGCGGGCGTTGACCTCGGCGGCGTATCGGAGGACGGAGGCCGTGGCGGAGAAGCGGGCGGGGATCGCTATCAGAGGGCGGGTCACAGCTGGATCCAGGTGGTCTTGAGCTCGGTGTACTTCTCCAGCGCGTGGACGGACTTGTCACGTCCGTTGCCGGACTGCTTCATGCCGCCGAAGGGCACGGTCAGGTCGCCCTCCTCGTAGCAGTTCACCCAGACCGTCCCGGCCCTGAGGGCGCGGGAGACCCGGTGGGCGGTGGTCAGATCGGAGGTCCACAGGCCGGCGGCGAGGCCGTACTCGGTGGCGTTGGCCAGGCGGACCGCCTCGTCGAGGTCGTCGAAGGCGAGCACGGACAGGACGGGGCCGAAGATCTCCTCCCGGGCCAGGCGTGAGCCGGGGTCCACGCGGTCGAAGACGGTGGGTTCGAGGTACGTCCCGCCCGTCTCGGCGAGGAGCGGTTCGCCGCCGGTGCGCAGACGGGCGCCCTCGCCGACGCCTTGCCGGACGTGGTCGCGTACGCGGTCCAGGTGCGCCCGGCCGGCCAGCGCGCCCATCTTCGTCTCCGGGTCGAGCGGGTCGCCCACCCTCAGTTCCCGGGCCCGCCGGACCACGGCCTCGGTGACCCGCTCGGCGATCGAGGCGTGCACGAGCAGCCGTGAGGGGGCCGTGCACATCTCGCCCTGGTTGAAGAAGATGCCCCAGGCGGCCGTGGCGGCGGCCTGGTCCAGGTCGGGGGCGTCGGGCAGGACGATGTTGGGCGACTTGCCGCCGAGTTCCAGCCAGACGCGCTTGAGGTTGGAGTCGGCGGCATAGCGCAGGAAGTGGCGGCCGACGGCGGTGGAGCCGGTGAACGCCAGGACGTCGACGTCGGGGTGGAGGCCGAGGGCCCGGCCCGCGGTGGGGCCGTCGCCGGTGACGACGTTGAGCACGCCCGGCGGGATCCCGGCCTCGGTGGCCAGGCGGCCCAGGAGCAGGGCGGACAGCGGGGAGTTCTCGGAGGGTTTGAGGACGACCGTGCAGCCGGCGGCCAGTGCCGGGGCGATCTTCCAGCCGGCCAGGGTCAGCGGGAAGTTCCAGGGGACTACCGCCCCGACCACTCCGGCGGGTTCCCGGGTGACCAGGGCGAGGGCGTCCGGGGCGGTGTGCGGGGCGGAGTCGGTGAGCTTGTCAGTGAGCTGCCCGTACCAGCGGAAGGTGCTGATGACGGCGCGCAGTTCGATGCCGTAGGCGTCCGTGATCGGTTTGCCCATCTCCAGGCTCACGGTCAACGCCAGTTCCTCGCGCCGTTCTTCGAGCAGGTCGGCGAGACGGAGCAGGGCCCGGCCGCGCTCGGCCGGTGCCAGGCGCGGCCACGGGCCGGTGTCGAAGGCCCGCCGGGCGGCGGCGACGGCCGCGTTCACCTCGGCGGTGCCCGCGTCCGGGATCTCGGCGAGGACCCGGCCGTCACGTGGTGACACGACCGGGAACGTCGCCCCGCTCCCGGGCTCGTCGGCGCCGGCGATGTGGTGGGCGCCGGAGAGCTGGAACGCCTTGGCGCGGCGCAGCCACTCGTCGTGGGTGACGGCCGGCATGAAGGTCCTCCTTTGATCTCAAACGGTATGGGTACGGCTGTCCGCGGGCCGCGACGCGCGCGGTCACCCGTCGGCGGCCGCCACGGCCCTCCCCCGCACCCGTGCGGTGACGACGCCCAGTGCCATGACCACCGGGACGGACAGCGTGAGCCACAGGGCGGTGGTGCGTTCGCCGCCGATGAGCGTGGTGAAGTTGGCCAGGATGAGCCAGAGCGCCCCCGCGATGCCGAGCGCGCCCAGGGCGGGAGCGATCAGCGTGTTCCAGGGGTGGGCGCCGAGGCGCTCGCGGCGGAAGAAGGCGACGACGGACACCGAGGTCAGCAGGTACAGCAGCATCATCGCCAGGACGGCGACCCCGCTGAACCAGGAGAACAGCGTCAGCACGGGGTCCTTGCCCGCCAGCGCGAAGGGCGTCACCAGCAGCACGGCCAGGACCGTCTGGACGCACCCGGCCGCCCAGGGCGCGTGGCGGCGGTTCAGCCCGCACAGCCGGCGCGGCAGCAGCCGGTCACGGCCGAGGGAGAACAGGTAACGGTTGGCCGAGTTGTGGAAGGTGAGGATGCCGGCGAAGAGGGACGTGGCGAGCAGGACCGGCAGCACGTCACCGATCCAGCCGCCGAAGTCCGCCGCGATCGGCGCGAAGACGAAGCCGGCCCCGTCCCCGCTCTCCAGCGCCCTGCCCGCCGCCGCGGTGACCTTGGAGGCGCCGTAGGAGGAGATGAGCATCCAGGAGACCAGGGCGAAGAAGCCGGTGACCACGACGACCGCGAGATACGTGGCCCTCGGCACGGTCTTCCTGGGTTCGCGTGCCTCCTCGCCGTAGATGGCGGTGGCCTCGAAGCCGAACATGGACGCCACGGCGAACATCACGGCCACGCCCGGCGCACCGTCCAGGGCGGCGGCCGGGGAGAAGCTGTCGGCGAGACCGAGCCCCTCGGGTCCGCCGCCCTTGACGAGGGTGACCAGGGCGAAGACCGACAGGATGCTGAACTCCGCGAGGACGAAAACGGCCAGCACCTTGGCGCCCATCTCGACGCCGGCCGCCCCGAGCGCCTGCACGACGGCCATGGTGGCCAGCGTCCAGACCCACCACGGCAGATCGAGGCCGGTGTGGCTCGCGACCAGGCCGCTCACGATGGAGCCGTAGAGGCCGTACATGGCGGCCTGGATCGTGCAGTAGGCGAAGAGCGCGAGGCCCGCGCTGCCGGTGCCGGTGGCGCGGCCGAGACCCTTGCCGATGTAGGTGTAGAAGGCTCCGGCGTCCACGACGTGGCGGCCCATGGCGACGAAGCCCACCGAGAACAGCAGGATCACCAGGCCCGCCACCAGGTAGGCGGCGGGCACGCCGGGTCCGTTGCCGAGCGCCACGGCGATGGGGGCCGCGCCGGCGATGCCGGTCAGCGGGGCCTGGGCGGACAGGACGAAGAAGAGGATGCCCACGACGCCGAGGGCGTTGGGCTTGAGCGTGCCTGCGGTGGGCGCGTCCGGTGTCGCCGTGTGCCGGGAGACCGTCTGACTGTCCACTCGGATCACCTGCCAGAGGGAGGACGGATCGTTTCAGGCCAAACGAGTTGCCTCATCGTGGGGCGGAACTATCCGTTTGGCAAGGGGTGAGGGGTGGGGAATTCCAGGGCTTCGGGACCTGAGAGGTCCGGAGAGGCCCTAAGAGGCACTAAGAGGTCAGTCCTCGCCGTTGCGCCGCTCGGCGAGCAGCCGCAGCACCGAGCGCAGTTCGTCCAGGGCGTCCTCGATGACCTCGCGCTCGCCGAAGACCAGCTGGTGCAGGACGAGTCCCTCCAACGTGGCGAAGACCATCCGGGACAGGCCCTCGTCCACCGGGCCGGGCAGCATCTGGGTGAGCTCGCGCCGGGTCGCGTCGAAGTACTCGTCGTACAGCGACCGCAGGTGGTCCAGGAGCTCGGGGCGGCGCCGGGACTCCAGCAGCAGTTCGTACTGGAACGCCTGGAGGTCGGGGCCCGACTCGACCATGTCCGTCAGGCCCACCGAGAAGTCGGCGGCCTTGCCCGTGCCCGGTTCCAGGGCGCTGCTGCTCAGGGAGGACCGGATGGCGTGGGCCACGGCCTCCTCGATCAGGACGTCGCGGGAGCCGAAGTGGTGCACCACCAGTCCGTGGGTGACGCCGGCCTCCTCCGCGACCGCCCGGTACGTGAGCCTGCGCAGCCCGCCCCGGGCCACGACACGCACGGCGGCCTCCAGCAGGGCCTCGCGGCCCGTGCCGTAGTGCACGCGCTTGCGGGGGCGGCGGCCGGCGGGCTCGGTCATGTCCGTGACCCTACCCGGGCCGTCCCGCTCGGCGACGCCGCGGCCGGAGCCCGCGTCAGCGACGCGGCGGCCGGATGCCGCGGAACTCCCAGTCCCCGCCGAGCGCGGTCGACAGCACCTCCTCCGACTCGGTGGGCTGGGCGCCCACGTCCGTGCGGATGGCGGTCGGCCCGGTCACGATGTGGTTGGTGAGCCGCCCGAGCCCCTCCACCTCCACCTCCACGACGTCCCCCGGCTGGACGGGACGCGAGTTGGCGGGTGTGCCGGACAGCAGTACGTCTCCCGGGTACAGCGTGATGGTGCGGGCGATGTCGGCGACGAGGTAGTGCATGTCCCACGTCATCTCGTCGGTCGAACCGTCCTGCACCACCTGTCCGTTGACGTAGGTCCGGAGCCGCTTGCCGTGGAAGTCCCAGTCGGTGACCAGCCCGGGGCCGAGCGGGCAGAGGGTGTCGGATCCCTTGACGCGGAGCATGGAGCCGGCGTCGGTGTCGCGGAAGTCGTGCAGGCCGTAGTCGTTGGCGACGGTGTAGCCGGCGATGTACTCCCCCGCCTCGGCCGGCGAGATGTTCCGCGCCGTTCTTCCGATGACGATGGCGACCTCGCCCTCGTAGTTCAGCCACTTGCAGCCCTCGGGGCGGACGATCGCGCCCTGGTGGGCGTTGAGGGCGGAGGTCGGCTTGTGGAAGTAGGTCGGGGTGGCGGGCAGGCCGATCCGGAACTCGTCCACCCGGCTGCGGTGGTTGAGATGAACGGCGATGACCTTGGACGGCACGACCGGCGGCAGATGCCGCGCGTCCTCGGCCTTGACGCGGCGGCCGTCCCCGGCGACGAGTTCGTCACCGTCGACGGTGACCTGGACGGCGGCGCCGTCGAGGAGGATGCGGCGGTACTCAGGCATGGGCGGACTCCTGCGCGGGGGTGTGGTCTGCGGTCCAGCCGTCGGCCGGACGGTCGAACCAGAGGTGGACCTGGCCGGTGCCGACGGAGTTCTCGTACTCGCCGTACTGCCGGGCCCGGGCGACGCAGCCCTGCTCGCCGAGGGCACCGGCCATCATCAGGTAGTGGAAGAACTTCGCCTCGGGCCTGTACGTCCAAAACTCGTCCATGGTGTCGAGGACCTTGTCGTGACGGCCCTCCTTGAACCAGGCGATGCGTTCCAGGTCCGCCTCACGGGCCTCGGGTGTACGGATGTGCACCGGGTCGCTGGCCTCGTGGTCGCGCAGTTCGCGCAGCGGCCAGAAGGTGTGCGAGAGGGCGCCTGAGGCGATGAGCAGCACCCGGCGTCCAGGGGTGGCGGCGATGCCGTCGGCGAGCGCCCGCCCGAGCCGCAGATGATCCTCCATGTCACCGGTCTGGCAGACCCCGATGGTGACCCACCGCTTGTCGGGGAGGCCTTCGCCCAGGTACTTCCAGAGGTTGATGGTGGCGTAGTAGATCGGCAGATACTCGTCGTCGATCGGCGTGATCCAGGTGCCGTGCTGGTCCGCGAACTTCGCCACGTTGTGGGCGAGTTCGGGGTCGCCGGGGAAGTCGTACGGCATCCGGCACATGCCGCGCGGCAACTCCTCGGAGGTGAACAGGCCCGCGCGCCGCTGCTGCGCGGTCACGACGAACTCGACGGTGGTCGCCCAGTGGGAGTCGAGCACGACCACGGTGTCGTAGTCGTCACGCTCGAAGACGTCCCTGCGCAGCTCCCGGAGCCCGGTGACGAGGGTGATCTCCTTGCCCTCGTTCAGCTCCAGCCGGTCGGCCTCGGGCAGCACGATGGTGGGCACGTGGGCGAGCAGCCCGGCCCCGACGATCTCACCCATGGTCCTGGTTCCATCCCTTCGGGGCGGTGACGGTGTTCTTCAGGTCGCAGTAGAAGTCGAAGCTCCAGGTGCCGCCCTCACGTCCCACACCGGACTGCCGGGAGCCGCCGAACGGGGCCTTGAGGTCGCGGACGAAGAAGCAGTTGACCCAGACCGTGCCCGCGACGAGCCGCGCGGTGATCCGCTCGGCGCGGTCGCGGTCGCCGGTGGCGACGGTGGCGGCCAGCCCGAAGCGGGTGTCGTTGGCGAGCCGGACGGCTTCGTCCTCGCCGGCGAAGGTCTGGAGGGTCAGGACCGGCCCGAAGACCTCCTCCTGCACGATCTCGGAGTTCTGGGCGACGTCGGTGAGCAGGGTCGGCGCGTAGTACTGCCCGTCCTTGCGGTGCCCCCCGATGACCGCCCGCGCCCCGGCGGCAACGGCCCGCTGCACGAATCCGTCGATCTTCTCCAGCTGGCGAGGGTGGATGGTGGGCCCGATGTCGGTGGCCTCGTCGCGGGGATCGCCTTGGGTGAGGGCGGACGCCCTCTGTACGAACCGGCGGGTGAACTCCTCGGCGACCGACTCCTCGACGAGCAGCCGGGTGCCCGCGAGGCACACCTGCCCGGCGTTGTCGTACTGTTCGACGGCGAGGTCGACGGCCAGGTCGAGATCGGCGTCGGCGAAGACCAACAGGGGTGACTTTCCGCCCAGTTCGAGGCTCAGCGGGGTGAGGTTCGCGGCTGCCGACGCGGCGATGCGCCTGGCCGTCGGCACCGATCCGGTGAAGCTGATGCGGCGTACGTCGGGATGCGAGGTGAGGGCGTCGCCGACCTCGGAGCCATGGCCCTGGACGACATTGAGGACACCGGCGGGCAGCCCCGCCTCGGCGGCGATGTCGGCCAGCAGCGAGGCGGTCAGCGGCGACCACTCGGCGGGCTTGAGGACGACGGTGTCGCCGGCGGCGAGGGCCGGGGCGACCTTCCAGGTGGCCAGCATCAGGGGCGCGTTCCACGGGGTGATCAGCACGCAGGGGCCGGCCGGGTCCCATGAGACGTGATTGGTGTGTCCGCGCGTCTCGAAGTCCTCGTGGTCGAGCTGGAGCAACCAGTCGGCGAAGAAGCGGAAGTTGTGAGCGACACGGGGCATCACGCCCCGCCGGTGCGACCGCAGCAGCGCACCGTTGTCGGTGGTCTCGACGATCGCCAGCTCCTCCATCCGCTTCTCGACGCCGTCGGCGATCGCGTGCAGGATGCGGGCGCGTTCGCTGCGCGAGGTACCGGCCCAGTCGGGGAACGCGTCCCGGGCGGCGGCGACAGCGGCCTCGGCCTCGGCGGGGCCACCCCGGGCGATCTCGCCCAGCACGCTGCCGTCGATCGGCGAGTGGTCGGTGAAGGTACCGGCGGAGGCCACACGTCGGCCGCCGATCCAGTGCCGGGTGTCGACGGCGATGCCGGCGACGGTGATGTTGTCAGGCATGAAGACTGCTCCTTGTGCATCAGGGGGCGGGACTTCACCCCATAGGGGCGCGGGCAACTGCGCGACCAGCCACGACGAACCCGCACCCACCCACAAACCTCACTCGGCAGACGCTCCGGACGTACCGGTCTCCAGCACCTGCCCGCCGTCCCAGACCACCCCGACCTGGCGGTAATACGCGGCGATCGGCTCCCGGACCTCCAACCGGGCCAATTCCTCGGTCGGCGCCTCGAACAGCTCCAACTCCGCTTCGCCGACCCACGGTCGGCCGCCCTCGAAGGACGCTGCCCCGGACTCGATCAGCTCGTCGAGCGCCAACCCCTTCCCCTTCTCGATCGACGGCAGCCACCGGTGATGGGCCATGGGGTGCGCATTGACGAACCCGCCGCTCTCAGAAGGCCCCCGCAGCGTCACCACGGCCTGCGCAAGACGCCGGTCTCCGGCCGCCAGCGTCGCCCCGAAACGAGCCCCGGCCTCGATCCGCGGAGCGGGCCCGTACGGATGCGGCCGCGTCTGATGAATGGAGCCGAGCTTCTTCGGATACCCCTGGTGCAGCCCGCGCGCGATCGCGAAGTCCTTGTCCACCCAGATGTGGACGCACCGCGAGTACGTCCGCCCCCGGTACGAGCAGCGCACCACCGCGAACGCCTCCTTGTACTGGGAGCGCACCGGATCCAGCAGTTCCTCCCCCGACGCCGAGCAGGACTGCCAGTCCGCCCAGATCAGAGCCACCGCACCGGGATCCTCGTCGGCCAACTCCAGTGGCTCGGGGAGCAGTTCACGCACGCGCGCCGGGTCGGTCCGGTACTCGACCGTCAACAGGTCACCGGAGTACCGCCAGGGTGGAGACGGAATCAGCGACGACGCGCCCGTCGCCGTCTTGGGATGGAAGTAACCACGAAGACCGGTCACGAGAGGGCTCCTTGCGGGGTGAGGGCGGGCTGCTTCAGCAGTTCGGCGCGGTACCGGGCGGCGGCACGGGCGACGGAAGGCCCCCCGAGTGCGACGACGCCGACCAGCCGTCCGTCGCGGTGGTAACCGACCAGCAGGTCCCCCGAGATGTCACCGTCGAGGACCCGGACGTCACCGAGCCCCAGAACGGGCGCGCCGAAGGACTGCAACCGGAAGTCGTGCTGGTCGCTCCAGAAGGTGGGCAGCGGCGCGAAGGGCGCCAGGCCGGTCTCGCCGCCGACCAGTACCTTCGCGGCGTGCTTGGCCGAGTCGCCCGGCACGGACCAGTGCTCGACCCGCCGCGGCACACCGTCGTAGCGGGCGTTCGGAAAGCGGGCGACATCGCCGACCGCGACGACCTCCGACCGGCCTCCGACCCGCAGGTGCTGATCGGTGAGGACACCGTCGCTCAGATCCAGCCCGTTGCCGTCCAGCCACTCGGTGTTGGCGACCGAGCCCACGGACTCCACCACCACATCAGCGGGGAGCACGGACCCGTCGCCCAGCACGACACCGGTGACACGGTCGCCCCCTTCGAACCCGGTCACGCCCGAACCAAGCGCGAAAGAGACCCCGCGCTCCTGGTGCCGCGCGAGCAGCACCCGCGCGAGCAGCTCTCCGAGCGGCCCGACCATCGGCAGCGGCAGCGGATCGACGACGGTCACCTCGGCCGCACCGAGTCCGGCGGCCGTCGCGGCGACCTCGCAGCCGATGAACCCGGCGCCGATCACGACCACTCGCACGCCGGGCCGGAGCTCGTCCCGCAGGACCTGGGCGTCGTCGATCGTCCGGAGCGTGTGACGGCCGTCGACCGGCCCGGGGCAGCGCAGCCGCCGGGGCCGCATCCCGGTGGCGACGACCAGCCCGTCGTAGGAGAGCACCGAGCCGTCGTGGAGCTCGACGGTCCGCTCGCCGAGCCGGGCCGCGGTGACCCTGGTGCCCAGCCGCCACTCCACATCGGCTGCGGACGCCTTCGGCGTGAAGGCGAGCGACGCGAAGGGCGCCTTGCCCGCGAGGACCTCCTTGGACAGCGGGGGCCGGTTGTACGGCCGGTGCGGCTCGTCGCCGATCACCGTGACGCGGCCGGCCCAGCCCGCGGCGCGGAGCTGCTCGGCCGCCCGGAGTCCGCCGAGGGAGGCGCCGGCGACGACGATGCGACCGCTCATGTCAGTCCTCGATCCGGATGGCCTGGAGCGGGCAGACGTCCGCAGCCTCCTCGACCTCGTCGCGCAGGGCGTCGTCGGGGTCGGGGACGTAGGCCAGGCGGCCGTCGTCCTCCATCCGGAAGACGTCGGGGGCCGCGAAGACGCACTGGCCGTGGTCCTGGCACTTGTTCATGTCGACGACGACCTTCATGGCCGGTCCTCCTGAATGTGAGGGCGTCGAAGCGGGGTGAATGGGGCCCGGCCGGAAAGGGCCGGGCCCCGGCCAACGGGGTGCGATCACCGCGACCCCGAACTCGTTTGGCTTCAAACAAGGTAGGCAGGGGCGGGGGTCTGGTCAATAGCTATCCGGATGGATAAATTCTTGCTCCCGCCCTCTTGCGGCACCCCCCGGCCGGTCCTACCGTTTGGCATCAAACAAAGCCCTGGGCGGTCCCTGGCTCCGCCGCGCCCGGCCGCTCGTTCCCCACGCCACCCGCCTCCCCGGCCCCTGGTCCCGGAGGTGTCCCGACGTCCGCCCGAGGAGACAACGGTGAGCGCTCACGACCTTGAAGAAGTCCGCCGCCACATGCAGCGGCTCGCCGCCGACGGCATCGACGTGGTCCGGGTGACCTATCCCGACCTCATCGGCACCGACCGGGGGCGTGACGTGCTGCTGGAGGAGCTGCCCCGGGCCTGTGAGCACGGTCTCGCGTTCTGCCGGGCGGTCTACCACACCAGCCCGCAGGGCGATGTGGTCCCGGTCGGCGGCGGGCTCGACGCGGGGCTGCCCGACATCTGTGTACGCCCGGACCTCGACACGCTGGTGCCGCTGCCCTGGGAACCGGGGGTGGCAGCCTGTCTGGGCGAGGTCGTCGACCCGGCGACCGGCGCACCCGCGCCCGAGTCACCCCGCGACCTGCTGCGCGCCGTCCTCGCCCGGTGCGCCGAGCACGGGCTGCGGCCGGTGGTCGGACCCGAGCTGGAGTACTTCCTGTGCGAACCGGACCCGGCCGGCGGCTGGCGCCGCTACGCACCCGATCCCGGTGTCGTCTACACGGCCGGGCTGCGCGCCGACCCGGACAACCATCTCCTGCGCACCCTGCGCCACGTGCGCGATCTGAGGGTCGGGGCGATCAGCGGCAACCACGAGTTCGACGGCGGCCAGATCGAGATCAACCTGGCGCACTCCGACGCCGTGTCGGCCGCCGACCGGTCCTTCCGTTTCAAGGCCGCGATCAAGGAACTGGCCCGCAAGGAAGGCAGACTGGCCACCTTCATGGCCAAGCCCTTCAACGACGCGGGCGGCTCCGGCTTCCATCTCCACCTCTCCTGCGACGACACCGAGGGCCGCAACACCTTCGACGACCCGTCGGGCCCCTACGGCCTGTCCACCACCGCCCGGCACGCCGTCGCCGGCATCCTCGCCCACGCGCCCGCCCTGGCCGCGCTGCTCAACCCCACCGTGAACTCGTACAAACGCTTCGGCCCGGACACGCTCGCGCCCTGGCTGATCGACTGGGGGCTGGACAACCGCAGCGCCATGGTGCGCATCCCGCCCGAGCGCGGCTCCGGTGCCCGGCTCGAACTGCGGCTGGGCGACGCGAGCGCCAACCCCTATCTGGCGATCGCCGGGACGACGGCCGCCGCCCTGCTGGGTGTCCTGGCCGGCGAGGACCCGCCCGCGCCGCTGGAGGGCTACGGCTACGACAGCGCCCGCTCCGCCGTCCTCCCGCAGACCCTGTCCGCCGCGCTGGACGCGCTGGAGGCGGACACCGCCCTGACCGACCTGCTCGGCAAGGGCTTCACCACGTCCTTCCTCTCCTACAAGCGCGACGAGGTCGAACGCTTCCACCGGCACGTCACCGACTGGGAGTTCACCGAGTACGCCTTCCACCTGTGACGCCACCCGTGACGCCGAGGAGCCCGTCGATGACGACCGAGACCCTGCCCGACGCCGTGCGCGAGCCGCTGCCCCTGGCCGACGTGAACCTCGCCGACCTGAACCACTTCACGGACGGCGTGACGCCCTGGCGGATGTTCCACACCCTGCGCCACGAGGACCCGGTGCACTGGCAGCCCGAGGAAGCGCCCAACTCCGGCTTCTGGGCGGTGACCCGGCACGAGGACATCGTCCGGGTGGACCGCGACCCGGAGACCTTCACGTCCACGAAGTTCGTCAACCTGGAAGAGGTCGACGACGACCAGATCAAGAAGCGCGCCTCGATCCTCGAACTGGACGGGGTCCGGCACCGGGCGCTGCGCAGCCTGATCCAGCGGCAGTTCGGCGCGAACGTGATCAGCGGCTACACCGACTTCCTGCGCGGCCTGACCGCGCGGACCCTGGACGCCGCCCTCGCCAAGGGCCGTTTCGACTTCGTGGCGGACGTCTCGGCGGACTTCCCGATCAACGTCCTCGCCCGGCTGCTGGACGTGCCCCCGGAGGACAACCAGAAGCTCATCGACTGGGGCAACCGCATCATCGGCCACACCGACCCCGACTACGCGGACGTCCTGCTGCACAGCGAGGAGAGCGAGCAGTACCGCGACCTGCCCTTCCGCTCCCCCGCGTCACTGGAGGTCTTCGAGTACGGGCGGGAGCTGGCGCGGCAGCGCCGGGGCGGCGACGGCACCGACCTGGTGTCCCGGCTGGTCAACACCACACCCCGCGACGGAGTCCCGCTCTCCCCGCAGGACTTCGACAACTACTTCCTCCTCCTGGTCGTCGCCGGCAACGAGACGACCCGCCACACCATCTCCCACTCCATGCTGGCCCTCATCCAGCACCCCGAACAGCTGGCCCGCCTCCAGGAGGACCCCTCGCTGATCCCGGCCGCGGTCGAGGAGTTCCTGCGCTGGGCCTCCCCCGTCTACCACTTCCGCCGCACCGCCACGCGCGACGTCGAACTGGGCGGCAAGCAGGTCAGGGAGGGCGACAAGGTCGTGATGTGGTTCGCCTCCGGCAACCGCGACGAGGACGTCTTCGACGACCCGTACGACTTCGACGTCACGCGCACGGACAACGACCACGTCACCTTCGGCAAGGGCAGCCCCCATCTGTGCCTGGGCAACCTGCTCGCGCGCACCGAGATCCGGATCATGTTCGAGGAGCTGATCCCGCGCCTGGCGGACATCCGCCTGGCGGGCGAGGTGCCGCGGGTGCGCTCCAACTTCGTCAACGGCATCAAGAAGCTGCCGGTCGAGGTCACACCGGCCTGACGCGGTCCGTCCAGTCGCGCAGCAGCCGGACCGTCCGCTGTCAGGGTGCCGCGCTCCCAGGCGGCCGCCTGAGCCGAGGTCCAGACGGTGAGCGCGGGCCGGGTGCGGCGGCGCAGGCGGTAGGGCCGAAGGCGGCGGCGACGAAGGCCGCCGCGGCGCGGGCGCCGTGCGCGCGGTAGTCCGCGAGCCGGGCGGGGATCTCCTCCCCCTCGGTGCCGTGGGCGCCATGGGCCGGGTCCAGGGCGACGGCCGAGCGGACCAGGTGGGGCTGCCGTACGGCGAGCAGGTTGACGACCTGGCCTCCCATCGAGTGCCCGACGGCGGTCGCCGGCCCGGGGGTGAGGGTGTCGAGCAGCGCGGCCAGTTCGTCCGCAGTCTCGGCGGGTGTGTTGCCCTCGCCCGGCACCTGGGAACGGCCGCGTCCGCGCAGGTCGGGCACGATCACCCGGAAGTGCCGGGCCAGGACCTCGGCGTGCGGGGACCACTCCCGGCCGTCCCCGCCCCAACCGTGCACCAGCACGGCGGGAGCGCCGGCGGCGCCGAGCGTCGTGGTGAAGAGGCGGACGCAGCCGGGGTCGGGCACGGGCTTCTCCCTTCTTCGGCGACGCGGCGGTCGTCGTACTCGCGCAGGTGGCAGGGTGCGCGGCCACCACCATGGCCGCCCACCAGCATGATCACGACCGTGAGCGGTGGACCGCCGGACATGCGTCGCTCGGCCGTCGGCGGGAGGCTGGTCATGTCAGTACGGTCGGGCGCCCCGAGGAGATCACCATGGACAGCGCCACTCTGGAAGGCATGCGGACGACATTGCGGGGGCCGGTCATAGGCCCGCAGGACGCCGAGTACGACCAGGCCCGCAAGATCTACAACGCGATGATCGACAAGCGTCCCGCCGCCATCGTGCGGTGCGCGGACGCCGCGGACGTCATGGCGGCGGTGACCTTCGTCCGCGACCACGGTCTCGAACTCGCCGTACGGGGCGGCGGGCACAGCGGCCCGGGCCTGTGCCTGGTGGACGACGGCGTGACCATCGACCTCTCGCCGATGCGCGGGGTGCGCGTCGACCCCGCCGCGAAGACCGCGCAGGCCGGCGGGGGCAGCCAGCTCGGCGACCTGGACCACGCCACGCACGCCTTCGGCCTCGCCACTCCCACGGGCATCATCTCGATGACCGGCGTCGGAGGCCTGACCCTCGGCGGCGGACACGGTTATCTCACCCGTCAGTACGGCCTGACCGCGGACAACCTGATCAGCGCGGACGTCGTGCTGGCCGACGGCAGCCTCGTCACCGCGAACGCGACCGAACACCCGGACCTGTTCTGGGCCTTGCGCGGCGGCGGCGGCAACTTCGGCATCGCGACGTCCCTCACCTACCGGCTGCACCCGGTGGACACGGTCGGGGCCGGGGTGACCGTCTGGCCGGTCGAGCGCACCCGCGAAGTGCTGGGGTGGTACCGCGAGTTCCTCCCCCAGGCGCCGGAGGACGTGTACGGCTTCTTCACCGTCTTCGTCGTCCCGCCCGGCCCGCCCTTCCCCGAGGAGATCCACCGGCAGAAGGTCTGCGGCATCGTGTGGTGCCACACCGGCGATCCGGACCGGCTCGACGAGGCTCTCTCCGTGGTCGAGGAGCCCGGCCCGCCGGCCTTCCACTTCGCGACACCGATGCCCTATGTCGCGTTGCAGAGCATGTTCGACGAACTGATCCCGACCGGCTACCAGTGGTACTGGCGCGGCGACTTCTTCGACCACATCCCCGACGCCGCCCTGGACATCCACCTCAAGTACGGCGAGAACAATCCCACGCAGCTCTCACTGATGCACCTCTACCCGGTCGACGGAGCCGCCCACCGGGTGGGCCCGGACGACACCGCGTGGAGCTACCGGGACGCGGTCTGGTCCGGCGTCTTCGCCGGTGTCGACCCCGATCCGGCCAACGCCGGGATCATCAGGCAGTGGTGCGTCGGCTACCAGGAGGATCTGCACCCGTACTCCATGGGCGGCTCGTACGTGAACTTCATGGGCACGGGCGAGGGCCGGGAAAGGGTCCGGGCGACCTACCGCGACCACTACGACAGGCTCGCCCGCATCAAGCGGACCTACGATCCGGACAACCTGTTCCACGCCAACCAGAACATCGCGCCGGCGCGGGAATGACGACCACGGAACCCTTCCAGGAGGCCCAACATGGGACGGACGGTCAACGCCGACGGTGTGGAGCTCTGGGTCGAACGACGAGGTCAGGGACCCGACGTCCTGCTCATCTCGGGACTCGGGGACCCCGTGGAAGCGTGGCAGTCGCAGCTCGACGGGCTCGCCGACCGCTACCGGCTCACGGCCTTCGACAACCGTGGCGCCGGGCGTACGCCGCTTCCCGAGGAGCCGCTGTCCGTGCCGCGGATGGCCGACGACGCCGCGGCGCTGCTCCGGGCGCTCCAGGTTCCGGCCGCCCATGTCGCCGGTTTCTCGGGAGGCAGCTTCATCGCGCAGGAGCTGGCGCTCCGCCATCCTGACGTGGTCCGCAGTCTCGTCCTCATGAGCACGGTGGCTCGCCCGGACGCCTACTTCCGAGCCATGACGCGCTTCTGGCGCTGGATGGTAGAGCGCGCCCCGGACGAGCGGGCGATGCTCGAGGCGTTCTTCCTGTGGATCTACACGCCTCGCGCCCACGCCGACGGCATGGTCGACCAGTTCGTCGAGGAGACGCTCGCCTTCGAGCACCCGCAGTCCGTCGAGGCGTTCCAGCGCCAGCTCGCGGCGTTCGCCGACCACGACACGCTCGACCGTCTCGGCCGGATCACCGCGCCGACCCTCGTCCTCTCCGGCGAGCTCGACCTCGCCACGCCGCCACGCCTCGGCCGCGTCGTCGCGGACAGCATCCCGGGCGCCGGGTTCGAGGTACTGCCCGGGGAGGCGCATCAGCCCTTCCAGGAGGTGCCGGACGTGTTCAACGCCCGGGTCGACGCGTTCTGGCGTGAGGTGGAGGCAGGTGGCTGAGGTCCCGTCAGGACTCGGGCCGGTGCTCGCACGCGAGCCGGCGCCCGCCGATGGCCCGGCGGGCGCCGAGGACCGGGGCGCGTCAGGCCGCGGCCAGGGCGGGTGACGCCGCCCGCGCCGGTTGCTCCGCCTCGGCGAGCAGGGCCAGCAGCGTCGCCCGGGCGCGGGCCACACGGGAGCGGACGGTGCCGACCGGACAGTCGCTCAGCTCGGCCGCCTCCGCGTACGGCAGGCCCAGCAACTGCGTGCGGACGAACGCCTCGCGCCGCTCGTGCGGCAGTGCGGCCAGCAGCTCCAGCAGGGCCACGCCGTCGTCGAAGCCGGGCAGTCCGCGCGGCTGGGCGAGCTCGACCGCCAGCTGCCAGTCGGGCAGGTCGGCCGGGCGGGGGCGGACGGCGGTGTACCGGAGGCTGTCGGCCACCGCGCGCCGGGCGATCGCCAGCAGCCAGGTACGCGCCGAGGAACGGCCCTCGAACCGGTGCAGGCTGCCGAGCGCCCGCAGGAACGTGTCCTGCGCCAGATCGTCCACGGCCTGCGGATCGGCGCACAGGTGGGCGACGTAGCGGATCACGTCGCGGTGCAGGGCGCGCACGAAGTGGTCGACGGCGGCGGGGTCACCGCCGCGGGCGGCCAGCGCCCAGGCGGTTATCGACTCGTCGGCCGACGCCGGGGGCTCTCTTCTCTCGTGCGCAAGGGGCAGGGCAGGAGTGATCACCTGATGTCCTTCTCGGAGTTCCGGGACCACGGGATGGAGAGCACGCAGGCGTACGCGATGCCCGGCGTGCGCGCATGGCCGCGCGGTCCGGTGAGTGAGGGATGGGCCGGTTCCCGGACGACCTCTGTGCGGGCGCGGCTGCCCGAAGGCACGGCATCACAGGGGACGTACGGGCATACGGCCGACACCGGGGGGCACGGGACCGCCCCGGGACCTGCCGGCTGCCGTCAGACGGCAGCGGCCCTCACGGGTGGCCCTCGAGAGGTGACCGCGTGGACGAGGAGGAGGAGACGCGGCGCCCGGTCCGAGGACCGCCGCCGTACGCGCACGGGCGCGGGCGGCGGTGCGGGCAGGGCGAACAGCAGCCGCAGCGGCGCGGCCAGCCGGCCGCCCACGGCACGCAGGAGACGGAAGACGGCCCGCTCCCCGTGCCCCAGCCACAGGCCGCACAGCAGGGCGGCGAGCAGGTGGGCGGCGAGCATGCCGAGGGACGAGTCACCGTCGGGGGTGTGTCCCGCGTGCCCCAGGTGCGCGGACATGGGCTTGGGCATGGACTCCGTGGAACCCATGCCGTGCCCCAGGGATCCCGCACCGCTGGTCCCCATGTCCATGGAGTCCCCGCGCAGGGAGTGCGCACCAGTCGATGAGCCGTCCGCCGGTGCGAGCGAGAACGCCGAGTGCAGAGCCGTCTGGACGGCCACCGCGACGGCGACGACCAGCCGGAGTCCGCGTTCGCGGCCCGCCAGGCACCAGCCCGCCACGCCCGTCACGGCCCAGCCGGCCAGCAGCGTCCGGAGGGGCACATGGTCGCCGGACATCATGACGTGCCCCAGGGCGGCGAGCACGACACAGACGGCCGCGAACACCGCGGCCCGTATCGTGCGAGCGCACCGCCCAGCTGTCATGGCGCCTCATCCTCGCATCCGGCCCCGCCCCGTCGCCCAGGGGTACGGACATCGCCCGGCCCGGGCACTCAATCCGCGCCGTGTGATCCAGACCACTGCCCGTGACCGGGAGTTCAGCGAGAGGCCCGCCCGAGACGCCGCCGCAGCGCCCTCCCCCAGACGCGACGCCGATGCACCGTCGTCCACCCGTCGGCACGCCGAGAGCCGTAGCCGTGCGGACCCGGACGCCAGGGATCGCCGGGCGCCGCCATGGGGCTCCGCGCCTCCGCCTGGGCCTGGATCTCGTAGTGCGCGTCATGGGCCGTCACCTTGAACGCCTCTTCGTAGGAGGCCATGGCCGCGCTGATCCCCGAGCCGGCGAGCCCGCGGCGCCGGACCAGGGACGCCAGCCAGGCGAAGAACCCCATGACGACCGCCAAGACGCCCGCGACGACCAGGACGGGGAACAGCTGACTCATGGAGTTCTCCTCACGTCGCGGGGCACGCAGCGGTTCCCCAGTGTCGCGCACCGTGTGACGGTCGGTCAGTGGTGGGCGTGGACGACGGCATGCCCCTTGCCCCGGCCGATCATCCACTTGTTGACCGGGGTCGTGATCAGGAAGGCGACCGCGAAGCCCCCGAGGAGAGCGGACCAGAACAGGCCCTCCGTCAGATGGGCGTCCATCGCGCCGGGGGTGAGGGCGATGATCGCGTTGTCCACGAGTTCCATCACCGTGATCGAGACCGTGTCCGCGGCCAGGGCGATCCGGATCGCCGACCTGAGATCCAGGCCGGCCCGCAGGACCGCGAACAGGGTGAAGGAGTAGCCGAAGAGGAACGCGAGCCCGATCGCCAGGACCATCGTGGGCAGGTTGCCCCACTCCAGCGCGGTACCGATCACCATGCCGAGGATCTCGCCGATCGCACACCCGGTCAGACAGTGCAGCGTCGCCTTCACGGCGGTCCCCCAGGTCGCCGTTCCGTGGGGGCGCCCTTCGTGGTCGTGAGTGGTGTGATCCATGACTCGACTATATACCCCCTGGGGGTACCCGTGCCAGGGGTGACACACGGCGGCCACCGGTGCTTCGGCGGGCCGTTCTAGAGTGCTCGTCATGACGACAGCAGCCACGCCGGCCACCCAGGCTTATCTCTCCGAGTTGTTCTCCCTGCACGGCCGGACCGCGGTGGTCACGGGCGGCAGTTCCGGCATCGGCCGGGCCATCACCGGTGCCCTCGCGCGCGCCGGGGCGAGCGTGGTGGTCGTGGCGCGCGGCGAGGCCGGACTGACGGCGACGGTCGAGGAGCTGACGGCCGAGGGCTGCCGCGCCGCGTGGGTCAGCGCGGACCTGAGCACGCGCGAGGGTGTGCGGACGGCCGCCGAGCGGGCCGTCGAGGCGTTCGGGGAGCCCGACATCCTCGTCAACAGTGCCGGAATCAATGTGCGTCCGCCCATGGACGAACTCACCGAGGACGTCTGGGACGCCACTATGGCCGTCAACCTGGACGCGCCCTTCCTGCTGGGCCAGCGCTTCGGCCCGGGCATGGCGGAGCGCGGTCACGGGCGGATCCTGCACATCAGCTCGCAGCAGGCGCACCGGGCGTTCGTCCAGAGCGGTGCCTACGGCGCCTCCAAGGGCGGCCTGGAGTCGCTGGCGCGGTCGCAGGCCGAGGCGTGGTCGCCGCGCGGCGTCACCTGCAACGTCCTGGTGCCGGGCTTCGTGATGACACCGCTCAACGCGCGGCTGTCGTCGGATCCGGAGAAGGTGGCCGCCCTCGCCGAGCGGACCCTGATCGGGCGGAACGGACTGGCCGAGGACTTCGCGGGAGCGGCGGTCTTCCTGGCGAGCCCGGCGTCCGCCTACATCACCGGGCAGGCGGTCTTCGTCGACGGCGGCATGTCGGTGCACTGACGCCGTCCCGGCGCCCGCCGGTCAGTGCCCGGAAGGGTCCTTCCGCCATACGAAGACCTCCGTGCTCGGTCCGCGTTCGGAGAACCTCCCCGCCGGAGAGGCCTCCCGCAGCAGCCTGCGCAGGTCCCCTTCGAAGTCGTCCCGGCGCCCGTCGAACAGATGCGGCGCCGAGAACGACATCGAGAACACCCAGGCGACGACGTCGTCGAAGGTCCGCTCCAGCGCCTGCCCGCCGGGGACGACGAGACGCCGGGGGCCGGAGAACCCCGCCCGGGCGAACACCTCGGCCTCGCCGCCCGGTGTGCCCTGCGGCAGGACCCCGCGGCCCGCTCGCCGCACGGGCCCCAGGTACCGCTTGACCAGGTCGTCCACGGCCTCGCGGGGGACCGCCGGGTACGGCAGCCCGCCGAGCGTGCGGTCCTCCGTCTTCAGGTCCGAGATGTGCACCAGGGCCCCGCCCGGCTGGAGCATGTCCCTGACGGTCGCCGCGACCAGATCACGGTCCATCCAGTGGAAGGACTGCCCGAAGGAGGCGACGGCGAACGTGCCGAGCCCCGCGGGCAGATCCTCGGCGCGGGCCCGCACCCACCGGGTCCTCTCCCCCACTCCCCGGTCGGCGGCCCGGCGTCCGGCTTCGGCGATCATCCCGCGGTCGGGGTCCACGCCGACGACCTCACCGAACAGATGCGTGAGGCTCAGGGCGATGGTCCCGGGCCCGCAGCCCACGTCGATGAGGCGCCCCTTGCCGTCGGGCCGCAGGACCTCGGCGAGCGCGTCCGCCAGCCCCGGGGCGTACGGCAGCCGCCCCCGCTCGTAGTAGGCGGCGGTCCCCGAGAACAACGTGCCGTCCCACTCCCAGCCGGCCACCACGCCGCCCACCACCTCACCGCACAGAGACCCTCGATCACCCGGCCGGGCGATGCCCCCGATGATTCCACCGCCGTACGGCCTACCGGGGGGAGACGACCGGGGATCCGCCGACCGGGCAGCGGCCGACGGGCGGTTGTCAGTGCCCGGTGTCACTCTGGGCACACCAGACCTGCGGAAGGGAAGCATCGCCATGATCACCACGGAGTTCGCCCCCGGTTCCCCCTGCTGGCTCGACCTCGGCACCCCGGACGTCCGGGCCGCCGCGGCCTTCTACAGCGCCGTGCTCGGGTGGGACTACGAGTCCATGGGCGAGAGCGAGGACTTCGAGGGCGGCATGTTCCGCAAGGACGGCAAGATCGTCGGCGGTCTCGGCAAGCTCACGGAGGAGGGCGCGCGCTCGGCCTGGATGCTCTACTTCAGCGTCACCGACGCCGACGCCACGACGGAGGCCGTGCAGCAGGCGGGCGGCAGCGTCCGGGTGGCGCCGATGGACCTCGACGACTGGGGCCGCATGGCGCAGTACAGCGACCCGCTGGGCGGCCAGTTCGCCGTCTGGCAGCCGGGGACGAACAAGGGCGTCGACCTGGTCGACCAGCCGGGCTCCCTGTCGTGGACCGAGCTGTACACGAGCGACGCGGCAGCCGCGAAGGAGTTCTACGGCGGCCTGTTCGGCTGGCAGTTCAGCGACATGCCACTGCCGGGCGGCGGGGGCACGTACACCCTCATCACCCCCGCCGGACTGCCCGAGGAGCGCATGCACGGCGGCCTCATGGAGCTCGGCAAGGAGAACCTCTCCCTGGCGAACGGCCGGCCGTACTGGCACCCGGTCTTCGCCGTGGAGGACTGCGACGCCACGGTGGCCAAGGTCACCGAGAACGGCGGCAGCGTGCAGATGGGGCCCGAGGACGCGGAGGGCGTCGGCCGGCTGGCGGTCTGCCTCGACCCGGCGAACGCGGACTTCGTGGTGCTCACCCCGGCCGAGAGCTGAGCCGGCGCCGCCCGGCGGCCTGCCGTACGCCCCGGCCCCCTACTGAGCCGGAACCGTCATTTGCATATGATGCGCAAATGCGCGATTACATCATCAGGGCGGCCACGGCGGAGGACCTCGACGGGGCTCGGGTGGTGATGCTCGACGCGGTGTACCGCGACTTCGGGACGGGATACGTGCCGGGCTGGCACACCGACATCATCGATCCCGCGTCGTTCTACGTCGTCCCGCCGCGGCACACGCTCCTGGTCGCCGTGGACGAGCGGGACGGGACGGTGGCGGCCACGGCGGCGCTGGACGCGCGCGGCCCGGCGCATCCGCCGAACCCGCGCTGGCTGGCCGAGCGGTTCCCCTCGGGCGAGACCGCGCAGCTCCGGCGGGTGTACGTGCGTCCCGAGCACCGGCGGCGGGGGCTGGCCCGGCGGCTGGTGGAGGGTCTGCTGGACTTCGCGCGGGCCGACGGTGGTTACCGGTCCGTTTATCTGCACACGTATCCGCACTCGCCCGGTGCGATGGACCTGTGGCGGACGCTGGGCAAGGTGGTGTGCGACGAGCGGGAGGAAGTGCCCGGCGGGGGCAGCGGCGTGGTGCACTTCGAGATCCCCTTCGCCTGAGCGACACGGGGACGACGCTGAACACCTCGACCTCACCCCTGTCCAAGGGTCTGGCCGTCCTGCGCGTTGTCGCGCGCGGCGGCGTTCCGACGCTGCTGTGGCGGGCCGTGGTCACGGCCGGTCTGGTGGGCGCGATCGGCCTGCTGCCGTGGCTGTCGCGCACCGACCCGGCGCTGACCGTGCTGAAGGCCCGCTCGGCGGACCGCGACCCGACCCCCGAGACGCTGCGCGCCGTCCGAGACGAACTCGGGCTGGACGACGGCCCGTCGGTGCTGCTCGGCCGCTGGCTGGCCGGGCTGCTGCACGGGGACGCCGGCACGTCATGGGTGTCCGGCGCCCAGGTGCTGCCCTCCGTCACGCAGGCGCTCGGCGCGTCGCTGCTGCTGCTGTCCGGCGCCCTCGTCGTCGCCGCGGCCACGGTGACGGCCGTGTGCGCCCGCACGCTCCGGCTCGGCTCGCGGGGCCGGCTCGGCACGCGCGGCCCCGGCGGCACGGCGACCGCGGTGCTGGCCGCGCTGCCCGAGTTCCTCGTCGCCTCGGTGCTCGCCTCGGTGATCGGCGTGCAGCTGGGCTGGCTGCCGGCCCTGGGCTGGTACGGACCGCAGTGGATGGTGCTGCCTTCACTGGCCCTCGGCCTGCCCGCCGGCGCGGTGCTCGGACGGATGCTCGACGACCTGCTGCCCGGCGCGTTCGCCGAACCCTGGGCGCTGGCCGCCGCGGCCCGCGGTGTCCCGCCGAAGGCTGTGGCGCGGCAGGCGGTGCGCCGCTGTGTGCCCGGGCTGCTGCCCAACCTGGGCCTGTTCGTGGTCGGTCTGACCGGCGGTTCGGTCGCCGTCGAGCAGGTCTTCGACATCCCCGGCCTGGGCCGGCTCACCCTGCACGCCGCGCTCGCCCAGGACCTGCCCGTCCTCCAGACCGGCACGCTCGCCCTGGTCCTGCTCGCGGCCACCGCCGGCGTCCTCGCCCGGCTCACGGCGCGGCTGCTGATCGGGCCCGCGCTGCGCGACAGCGCCCTGTCCTCCCTGCACCGGCCGGCCCCGCCCGCGCCCCGCACCCTGCCGCTGCTGTACGGGGCGCTGCTCGCCGCGGTCGTCGGCCTCGGCCTGCCGCGCGACGCGCTCGCCCTGGACGCCCTCGCCCGGCTGCAAGCCCCCTCCCCGGCCCACCCGTTCGGGACGGACGCGCTGGGCCGGGACGTCCTCGCCCGTGTCGCCCACGGCGCGCTGAACACCCTCGGCACGGCGGTCGCGGTGAGTGCCGCCGCCCTCGTCGCCGGGTTGCTGCTGGGGCTGCTGCCGCGGCTGTCCGGACCGCTGGTGGACACCGTCAGTGCCGTACCGCCCGTCCTGGCCGGGCTCCTCGTCACGGGCATCACGGGCAGCGGCCCCTGGGCGCCCGCCCTCGCCGTCGGCGTCGTGGCCTGGTCCCCGCTGGCCGCCCACACGTCCTCCCTGCTGCGTCAGGAGCGGGCGACCACCCACCTGGCCGCCACCCGTGCGCTGGGTGCCGGGCGCTGGTACCTGCTCCGGCACGAACTCCTGCCCGCCGTGCTGCCGCCGGTGACCCGGCACGCCCTGCTCCGGCTGCCCGGCGTCGCGCTGAGCCTCGCCGCGCTCGGTTTCCTCGGCCTGGGCGCCCAGCCGCCGTCCCCCGAGTGGGGCCTGCTGCTCGCCGAGAACCAGCCGTACGCCGAGCGCGCCCCGTGGGCCGTTCTCTTCCCGGCCGCCGTACTCGCCCTGCTGGGCGCGCTCGCGGTCACGGCCGCCGGTGGCGTACGACTGCCCCGGCGGCGTGGGCGGGCCGACCGCCCGGCGAGGCCGACCGGCGACCGGGTCATGCCCGCCCCGCGGCGGCGACCGGACCGCCGCGACGCCCTCCTGACTCCCGTGTCCACCTCACCGACAGAAGAACGATGACAGGCCTCATATCCCGCGTCCTGGCCCGCCGGTCCGCCCGTACGTCCAGCGACGAGACACCCGACGGCGGGACGCCCGAGAGCACCTGGCGGCTCTGGCAGGACCTGTCCCCGCTGCTGCGGCTGCTGATCCTGACCCAACTCGCCTTCAACATCGGCTTCTACGCCGTGCTGCCGTTCCTCGCCGAGCACCTCGGCACCGCCATCGGCATGGCGGGCTGGCTGGTCGGGTTCGTGCTCGGGCTGCGCACCTTCAGCCAGCAGGGGCTGTTCGTGGTCGGCGGCTGGCTCGTCGACCGGTGGGGAGTGCGCCCGGTCGTGCTGGCCGGCTGCGTGCTGCGGATCGCCGGGTTCGCGTGGCTCGGGTACGCGCAGGCGAGCTGGGCCGTGATCGGCGCCGTGGTGGTGATCGGTTTCGCCGCCGCCCTGTTCTCCCCCGCCGTGGAGTCCGAGGTGGCCCGCCAGGCCGTGCTCTGGGAGGAGGCCGGGCACGGCTCGCGCACCCGTGTCCTGGCCCTGTTCAGCGTGGCGGGCCAGGTCGGGGCCTTCGCCGGACCGCTGCTCGGCGGACTGCTGCTGGCCGTCGACTTCCGAACGGCGTGCCTCGCGGGTGCCGCGGTGTTCGTGCTCGTCCTCGCCGGGCACCTGTGGCTGATGCCGCAGCACATCCCCGGCAGAGTCCGGACCCTGGAGAAGGGCGGGGCGCGCGTGCTGCTGCGCAACCGCCGTTTCCTCGCCCTGTGCTGTGCGTACGGCACGTACCTGCTCGCCTACAACCAGCTGTATCTGGCCCTGCCGGACGAGGTGCGGCGAGCGGCGGGTTCCCAGGCGCCGCTGTCCTGGCTGTTCGCCCTGTCCTCGGTGCTGGTGGTGTGCGCGCAGCTGCCGGTGACCCGCTGGGCGGGCGACCGGCTCGACCTGCGCCGCTCCATGGCCGCCGGGCTGCTGCTGATCGCGTCCGGTTTCGCGGTGGTGGCGGCGGCGCGCCCCGCCGGCTGGACGGGTGCCGCCGGGCTGCTGCCGGCCGCGGGTTTCGTCGTGCTGCTCACCGTGGGGCAGATGCTGGTCGTGCCCGCCGCCCGCGCCTGGGTGCCCGACCTCGCCGAGGAGGGCCGGATCGGCCTCTACATGGGCGCGCTGTCGTCGGTCTCGGGCCTGATCGTCCTCGCCGGCAGCGCGGCCACCGGCTCCCTGCTCGACACGGGCCTCCCGGCCGCCGTGCCCTGGCTGGTCCTCGCGGCCGTACCCGCCCTGGCGGTGGCACTGCTGCCGCGCCGTGAGGAACGGCCGCAGGGGACGCAAGCGGCGGCCTGACGGCACGCGGAGGCACAAGGGGCGGGCGCGCTGACCGCAAGCGCAGACACGGGGAGGAGGCAGCGGCGGCCCGACCCGGCGGCTGAAGGCGCCGGGGAGAGCCGCGGCAACCACACGCGCCGCACCGTCACCCCGGCGGGACACTCGCCCGCTCCCCGATTTCCGGGACCGTACCGTCCCGCGACACCGCACCGGGGAACGGTGGTCACGCGGCGCCAGTATCCTGGGTCGGCTGCGGCACCCCCCACCAACCCCCGCTCGGACGCGGGGAGTTACGGCCTGCGGCGAGGACCTTCCCACGAGCATAGGACGAGGACGAGTGCTGCTAGCGGGCCGCTACCGGCTGGACGTTGAGATCGGGCGCGGCGGAATGGGAGAGGTCTGGCGTGCGTACGACGAGACGCTCGCCAGAGCGGTGGCCGTCAAATTGCTGCTGCCCCAGGACACCGACGCCACGGCGGCCTCCCGGTTCCGTCTGGAGGCCCAGACGGCCGGGCGTCTGAACCACCCCAATCTGGTGGGGGTCCTGGACTTCGGCGAGTACGACAACCGGCTGTACCTGGTGATGGAGCTGGTCGAGGGCGACAGCCTCGCCGGGGTGCTGTCCGTCTCCGGCGCGCTCCCCGCCGAGCGGGTGGCACAACTCGCCGCGCAGGCCGCCGCGGGACTCGCCGCCGCGCACCAGCAGGGCATCGTGCACCGCGACATCAAGCCCGCCAACCTCCTGCTGGACGCGGGCGGCACGCTGAAGATCGGCGACTTCGGCATCGCGCGCTTCCTCGACGACCCGGGCGCCGCGCTCACCGCGACCGGCCAGATCGTCGGCACCGGCCTCTACCTCGCACCCGAACGGGCCCTGGGCCGGCCCGCGGGCCCCGCCTCCGACATGTACTCCCTGGGGTGCGTGCTCTACCAGCTCCTCAGCGGCCGCCCGCCGTTCCAGGCCGACACCGCCGTCGCGCTCCTCCACCAGCATCTCGACAACGCCCCCGTGCCGCCCCGCGAGCTCGGTGTCGCCGGTCTGCCGCCGGCCTTCGAGAGCTACCTCCTCGCCCTGCTCGCCAAGCAGCCCGAGGACCGGCCCACGGCGCAGCAGGCCGCCGAGTGGTTCGCCGGCGGCGCCTGGCGGGGGCTGCCCGAGCCGCTGCCGGAGGCGGCGTCCCCGATGCCGTCCGCCGGGCCGGGGCCATATGCGGCAGCCGGATCCGGCTCCCCGACCACTTACGGGCTGCCCACGGGGTCTCGCACCGCCCCGGGCGGGCGTGCACGTCGCGCCGCGCCCCGCAGCGGTTTCGGCGACCACCGGAGAACGGCCGCGGTGGTGGCCGCGGCGGCCGTCTTCCTCGCCGCGATGCTCGCCGGCGTGCTGTGGTTCTCGCCCGACAACACCGCGACGGAGGGCACCGAACCCGACGCGTCCCCGTCCGCGAGCAGCCCGGCCGCCTCGCCGACCGCCGGCTCCGCCGACCCTCTGGCCTCCGCCCCGGCGGCCGCCACCACGCCGACCGCCGGCACAGTGGCCGATGTCACCCCCTCCACCACGGCACCCGGTTCCCCGGCCCCCGACGCAACGACGCCCGGCCCCACGGGCCCGGCGCAGGAGACGAGCGACAGTTCGCCGGAGAAGGCGGACAAGCCCAAGCAGGAACAGCCTCCCGGGTCCTGGGGGAACGGGGAGGACGAGGACGACGAGGGTGACGACTGAGCCGTACTGCGCCGGTGTGCGAGCGGTCGCCCCCTCACGCGCCCCCGTGCGCGCCCCCTCGGCTGGCTTGTCATGGCCCTTATCTCGGCATTACTGTCACCACGCCTTGGTGAACGGGAAATCCGGTGTGATGCCGGTGCGGCCCTCGCCACTGTGATCGGGAAGTCCGGCTCCGGCCCTAGCGGGCAGCCACTGGGTCCTCATGGACCCGGGAAGGCGGAGTACGGGCGGTGGGACCCGTGAGCCAGGAGACCGGCCAAGGCGCGTCAACCATCCACGAGGTGCTGGAGAGGGTCTGCTGAGCCATGCACATTGCCGAGGGTTTCCTGCCTCCGGCGCACGCGGTCGCCTGGGGCGTCGCGTCTGCGCCGTTCGTCCTCCACGGAGTCCGGTCGCTCACCCGTGAGGTGCGCGAGCACCCCGAGAGCACCCTGCTCCTCGGCGCCTCCGGCGCCTTCACGTTCGTCCTGTCCGCCCTGAAACTGCCGTCCGTCACCGGCAGCTGCTCCCACCCCACCGGCACGGGCCTGGGCGCCATCCTGTTCCGGCCGCCCGCCATGGCGGTGCTGGGCACCATCACCCTGCTCTTCCAGGCGCTGCTGCTCGCGCACGGCGGTCTGACGACGCTCGGCGCCAACGTCTTCTCCATGGCGATCGTCGGGCCCTGGGCGGGCTACGCGGTGTACCGGCTGCTGCGCCGCTACGACGTGCCGCTGATGGTCGCCGTGTTCTTCGCCGCGTTCGTCGCCGACCTGTCCACGTACTGCGTCACCAGCGTGCAGCTGGCGCTCGCGTTCCCCGACCCGGGCAGCGGGTTCCTGGGCGCGCTCGGCAAGTTCGGCTCCATCTTCGCCGTCACCCAGATCCCGCTCGCGGTGAGCGAGGGGCTGCTGACGGTGCTCGTGATGCGGCTGCTGGCGCAGTCCAGCAAGGGCGAACTGACCCGGCTGGGTGTGCTCCTCGACAAGGAGGAGTCGCGCAGCGAGACCGAGGCGGTGGCCCGATGAGCAGGAACACGAAGATCAACCTTCTGCTGCTGCTCGCCGTGGCCGCGCTGGCCGTGCTGCCGCTCGCGCTCGGCCTCGGCGACCACAAGGAGCAGCCGTTCACGGGCTCCGACGGTGAGGCGGAGACGGCGATCACCGAGATCGAGCCGGACTACAAGCCCTGGTTCTCCCCCCTGTACGAACCGCCGTCCGGTGAGATCGAGTCGGCGCTGTTCTCCCTCCAGGCGGCCCTCGGCGCCGGTGTCCTCGCCTACTACTTCGGCCTGCGCCGGGGCAGGCGGCAGGGTGAGCAGCGGGCGCGCGAGCGGGACTCGGAGAACCCGGCGGCCGGCACCGCCGAGGAGTCCACGGCCGAAGGGGCCTGAGCCGGGTGCTGCCGATCGACGCGGCGGCGCACAGCAGTCGCTGGCGCCGCCGCCATCCCGTGGACAAGGCCGTGCTCGGGCTGGGTCTGACCCTGCTGGCGATCTCGCTGCCGCCCTGGCCGGGCGCGGCCCTGGTGCTGCTGACCGCCCTGGTGGTGCTGCTGGGTCCGGCGGGCGTCCCCGGGGGCCGGCTGTGGCGGGCCTACCGGGTGCCGCTCGGTTTCTGCGTGACCGGCGCACTGACGCTGCTCGTGCGGGTCGGCGGGCCGGGCGGCTTCGTCTCCCTGGCCGGTGACGGGCCGGTCCGGGCCGGGGAGTTGCTGCTGCGCACCTCGGCGGCCTCCCTGGGGGTGCTGCTGTTCGCGTTCACCACGCCCATGTCCGACCTGTTGCCGCGGCTGGTCCGGGCCGGGGTGCCGGCGCCGGTCGTCGACGTCGCGCTCGTGACGTACCGGATGAGCTTCCTGCTGCTGGACTCCGTGCGCCGGGTCCGTGACGCGCAGGCCGCCCGGCTCGGGCACACCACGCGGGCCGCCGCCTGGCGTTCCCTGGGCGGTCTCGGCGCCACCGCGTTCGTCCGGGCCTTCGACCGGGCGGTCCGCCTCCAGGCCGGTCTCGCCGGGCGCGGTTACGACGGCACCCTGCGCGTCCTGGTGCCCGAGGCCCGTGTCTCCGTCCGCTTCACGACGGCCAGTTGCGTACTCCTCGCGGCGCTGGCCGTCCTCACCTTCGTACTGGAAAGGCCGCTGACATGAGCGAGCCCGCCCTCGTCGCCCTGCGGGGCGCGTCCTTCGCCTACGAGGACGGCCCGGCCGTGCTCAGCGGCCTCGACTTCGAGATCCGCGAGGGGCGCGCGCTCGCGCTGCTCGGCCGCAACGGCAGCGGCAAGACCACGCTGATGCGGCTCCTCAGCGGCGGACTGCGGCCCCACGAGGGCCGGTTGACGGTCGACGGGCAGCCGGTGACGTACGACCGCAAGGGCCTCACCCGGTTGCGGACGACCGTCCAGCTGGTGGTGCAGGACCCGGACGACCAGCTCTTCGCGGCGTCCGTCGAGCAGGACGTGTCGTTCGGGCCGCTGAACCTCGGTCTGGACGACACGGAGGTGCGGGCGCGGGTGGCGGAGGCGCTCGCCGCCCTGGACATCACCGCCCTCGCCGACCGGCCCACCCATCTGCTCTCCTACGGGCAGCGCAAGCGCACGGCCATCGCGGGCGCGATCGCCATGCGGCCCCGTGTCCTCATCCTCGACGAGCCGACGGCCGGACTCGACCCCGACGGCCAGGAACGGCTCCTCACCACGCTCGACGGACTCCGTGAGGCCGGCACCACGGTGGTGATGGCCACCCACGACGTCGACCTCGCCCTGCGCTGGGCCGACGACGCGGCGCTCCTCACCCCGTCCGGGGTCCGCACCGGGCCCGCCCCCACGGCCCTGGCCCGCACCGACCTCCTCCGGGAGGCGGGCCTGCGACTGCCGTGGGGAGCCGCCGCGGCGGAACTCCTCCGCGCGCAGGGGCTGCTGACCGGCACGGAGCCGGGGCCGCGTACTCCTACGGAACTCGCCGCCCTCGCGACCGGACGGCCGGGCACGCCCGGAGGCTGAGGGGCGCCCTCTCCGTCGCTGCCGTCAGCGCAGGACCGGCGGTGTCCCGTCGGCATGCCGCAGGATGGTGCGGACGGTCGCGCGTGAGGGGGCCGGCCGGAGCGCGGTGTTCCGCACGGCGACGGCAAGGGGGAGCTGCTGCCGCGACCGGGCGCTCGGTGATGGCGCGCAGCACGGTCGATCCGCTGCAGGCCGGGCCGGGGTGCTGGGAACGCAGTCGGCTGCCCGCTCCGTCGGCGGCCACGGCCGGATCCGCGGCGGCGGCACTCCGACGGTCCACGCCCGCCGGCACCGCCCGCAGCGGGAGTTGGCGGGGGGACGCCGGTCAGCAGGAGGGGTAAACGCTTGTCCGCCCTCGCGGCGCGGCACTACGTTGCCGGTGTGGATCTCTTCTCACGCTCCTGGACGGCGTTGCGCGCGGCGGTCGCCGAGTTGGCCGACGAGGACTTCGCCCGGCCGTCCGGCTGTACCGGCTGGCTGGTGCGGGACCTGGTGTGCCATCTGGTCATCGACGCGCAGGACGTCCTGATCACCCTCGCCACCCCCGCCGACGGGGAACCGACCCGTGACGCGCTGACCTACTGGGAGATCTCCGACACGCCGCCGACCGGAGACGACCCGCTCGACGCGCTGACCGTCCGGCTGGCCGCCGCGTACGAGGATCCGCACCTGCTCACGTTCCACCTGGACGACGTCGGCTCCGCCGCGGGCCGTGCCGCGGAGCTCGCCGACCCGGGGCTCCGGGTCGGCACGCGCGACGAGGTTCTCACCGTGGGCGACTACCTCTCGACGTACGTCATGGAGTGGACGCTGCACCATCTCGACCTGATCGCCCACCTCCCGGACGCCGCGCCGCCCCCCGCGGAAGCACTCGCCCGGTCCCGCGAGATGCTGGAGCAGATCGCCGGGAGCGCGTTCCCCCCGTCGTTCTCCGACCGGGACGCGCTCCTCGTGGGCACGGGGCGGCGGGCACCGACCGCGGCAGAGCGGGCCGAACTGGGCAGACCCGGCTCCAGGTTCCCGCTCTACCTGGGCTGAGCGGGTAACCGGCGGGTGGCGCTGCGATACGTGGAGATGCCCAGCGCGAGCAGCCAGTAGCTGAGGATCGCGCCCATCGACGCGGTGGTGCCCCAGCCGTTCGCCGCGTAGAAGTGCGCCGGGTCGTTGCCGAAGAACAAGGACGGCACGAAGAGCAGATTGACACCAGCCAGGACGTAGGCGGAGCGGCCGGTCCAGCGCGGCAGCAGGTGCGTGCGGGAGATGCCGAAGCCCACCGTGGCCAGGAACAGCGCCAGCAGCACCCGGCCGATCGACCCGTAGAGGATGTAGGTGCCGCTGACGGTGATGGTCGGATCGATCGGCCGGTCCGCGGCGATGACCGCGCCGGCTTCCAGCCCGCTGGAGACCAGGGTGACCGTCCCGTAGACCAGACCGGTGGCGAAGGCCATCGAACCCACCCACTCGTAGGCCGGGTTCACCCGTTTGACCAGCTCACGGAAGGCCGTCACGAACACGATCAGGAACACCAGCGCGAAGATGCCGAGCAGCAGCCTGGTGAGGACGTTCGCGTCCGGCGGCGGGCCGGAGTAGATGAAGTACAGCGGCACCTCGATGATCAGGGCGGCCGCGGCGGCGATGCCGGCGAGGCCCGTCAGGCGCCTGGCGAAGGTCTCGTTCATGGGTCCCCCGAAATCCGGTGGCGGATCGCTCGTCGGCCGGTCGCCGACGACACACATGCTGCCGCCCCCGGCACGGCCGGTCCCTGGGCCTGGACACCCGATGCGGGGGTGGCTCTACCGACACCCCCGTGCACTCACGTCCGGCACTGCCCGGCCGGCCCCGCACCACCGCCCCGTACCGCCCCGAGTCCGCCGACCGTGCCTCTTGGCGCTCCCTGCGCACCACCGCCCGGCCGGAAAACTCTTGGACGCCGCGGTCGCCGTCGCGGGACACTTCCGGACTCGACCCGAATCTCCACACATCCGTTGCGGCGATGGCCCCTGCCCGCACCAGCGCGTGGCGGGCGGCCACAGAACGACACAGGGGTGGGATGGAAACGCCTGGAACGCGCAGGGTTCAGCCGGGCAAACGCTCGGTACTTCTCGCACTTCGTTACTACGGACGGGAGTTGGCCCGGCTCCGCCGGCTGACGGCACCCGCGATGCTGCTCATGGCGCTGGGCAACATCGGAATCAACTACGTCGCGCCGCTGATCGTCGCCAAGCTCGTCGGCGACATCGCCGACGACAGGGACGTCACCGTCGACTCGACGCTGCCGTACGTCCTCGGCTTCGCCGGGGTCCTGCTGTTCGCCGAGGCACTGTGGCGCGTCGCCCTGCACTGCCTCAACCGCCTCGACGCCCTCGGCATCGAGCACCTGTACGTGATCGGGATGGACGAGCTGTTCGCCAAGGACGCCGCGTTCTTCCACGACAACTTCGCCGGTTCGCTGACCAAGCGAGTCCTGAGCTTCGCCTCGCGTTTCGAGCAGTTCGTGGACACGCTGACGTTCCAGATCGTGGGCAGCTTCGTGCCACTGGCGTTCGGGGCGGTGGTGCTGTGGCGCTACGAACCCCTGCTCGTGGTCGGTCTGCTGGTGATGATCGCGCTGACCGGGGTCCTGGTCGTGCCCCTCGTCCGGCGCCGCCAGGCGCTGGTCGACCAACGTGAGGAGGCGATCGCCCGGGTGTCGGGCCACGTCGCCGACAGCCTGATGAACATGGACACGGTGCGGGCGTTCGCCGCGGAGGAGCGCGAGGCCGCCGAGCACCGCTCCCGGGTCGCCACCTCACGCCGGCTCACGCTGCGGTCGTGGGACTACGGCAACCTCCGCATCGACACGCTGGTCGCGCCGATGTCGGTGCTGACCAACGCGCTGGGCCTGCTGCTCGCCCTCACGCTCGCCGGGGACGGGAACGGCGTGGAGGCGATCGTGGTGGCCTTCACCTACTACAGCAACGCGACACGGATCATGTTCGAGTTCAACCAGATCTACCGCCGGCTGGAGAGCTCGATGACGGAGGCCGCGCAGTTCACCGAGCTGCTCCTGACGCCTCCCACCGTGCTCGACCCGCCGTCGCCGGAACCGCTGCGACCCCGGTCCGCCGGCATCCGCTTCGAGAAGGTGACCTTCGCGCACCGGGGCGGACGGCCGTTGTTCGAGGGTCTCGACCTGGACGTGCCGAGCGGGGCGAGGGTCGGCCTGGTCGGCCGGTCCGGCGGCGGCAAGACCTCCCTCACCCGGCTGCTGCTGCGGATGACGGACATCGACGGCGGCCGCATCCTCGTCGGTGGTCAGGACATCAGCCGGCTGCGCCAGGCAGACCTGCGCGGCCAGATCGCGTACGTGCCGCAGGACCCGGCGATGTTCCACCGCACCCTGCGGGACAACATCGCGTTCGCCCGGCCGGACGCCACCGAGGCCGAGGTCCGCCGCGCGGCCGAGGCGGCCCATGTCACGGAGTTCGCCGACGCGCTGCCGGACGGCTTCGACACCATGGTGGGCGAGCGCGGCATCAAGCTGTCCGGCGGTCAGCGCCAGCGCGTCGCCCTCGCCCGGGCGATCCTGCGCGACGCGCCGATCCTGCTGCTCGACGAGGCGACCAGCGCGCTGGACTCGGAGAGCGAAATCCTCGTGCAGGAGGCGCTGTGGCGGCTCATGGACGGGCGGACCGCGCTGGTGGTGGCGCACCGGCTGAGCACGGTCGCCTCCATGGACCAGCTCGTCGTCCTCGACCGCGGACGGATCGTCGAGCAGGGTACGCACCAGGAGCTGCTGGCGCTCGACGGCGCGTACGCGAAGCTGTGGCAGCACCAGTCGGGCGGGTTCCTCGACGACACCACGGGGCGGGCCGAGGTGCTCTGAACGCGGCGCTGGTCCGGAGGCCGTCTCTCCTCGCCCGAGCGGAGACGACCTTCGCACGCGCCCTCGTCAGTGGGCGAAGGGCGGCTCGAAGCAGCCGGTCTCCGGGTACGGCCCGTTGGCCCGGGCCTCGAAGTTCGACTTCTGCACGAACGCCGTGACGCAGGCGTCGTCATGAACGCGCAGCGCCACCCGTGCCCCCTCGGGCGTCACGTAACCGTCGTCCTTCCAGCGCGGGGACATCCCGGTGACGGTGAGCGTCCCGCCGAGCCGCTTGCCGTCCTTGGTGACGCGCTCCTCCTCGTAGCCGAGCCGGAGCAGGGCCGCCCGCACCGTCGCGGGGTCCCATTTCCGCTGCCTCCAGAGCCTTTCGAGCACCGGCCTGATGCGGCCGGCCTCCCGCTCGGCGTCCTTCGCGTGGGCGGGAGACATCTCACGCGACCGGCGGGACGCGTTGTTCTCGTTGTAGTGCGGGGCCCCGTCACCGGCTCCGGGCTCCACGTACGGCGAGGCGGCACCCTCGGCCACGCTGGGAGTGGCGGCCCGGGCCGTCGGGTCCGAGGCGTGCAGGTCACCGCATGCGCAGAGGGCGGCGACGAGAACCAGGGCGACAGCGGCAAGCGGACCCCGGCCGAGGGGTGTTGAGGCGGACATGGAGGGACCTTCTCATGGCGGCCGACCATTCGAATCGGTAGGTGCGCGGACGCGACTGGGTACGCGTACTCAGACATGGGGCCGGGAAGGCGACTGTGTGCCATGGCGTCCGACGATCCCCTGGCCCGGCGCTGCTCCGTGAGACTCGCGGACATCGGCGGGCGTGCGCTGTGCTCACGACGCTGTACGGCACGGGCTGACCCGGCACGCTCGTCGTGCGCCCACCTTGGGCATCGAGGATCCTGGACACAGCAGGCAACCGCCGGATCCAGCCCGGCCGACGACAGGGCAGCAGCGCCATGACGATCGACGTGTCCGCGGAGCGCGTGATCCCGCTCCCGCCCGAACGGGTGGCCGAGTACGCCATGGACTGGCGCCATGACGCCGAGTGGACCCAGGGCATCCGCACCGCGGAGCTGACCCGGGAGGCGGATGAAGGCGGCTTCGGCGTGAACGCCGAGATCACCCGGACGGCATACTTCCTCGGCCGCCGCATCCACTACGTGCTGCGCGTGGCCGCGTACGAACCGCCCCGCCTGCTGGACATGATTTCCGTGGCCGGACCGATGCCCATGCACGTGACGTACGCCTTCGAGCCGGACGCACGCGGCACCCGCGCCCGCATTCGCGTCCGGGGCGGCGAAGGCGGCTTCTACCGGCTGGCCGCGCCACTCATGGCCCGGCAGGTCCGCTCCTCCCTCCGCAAGGACCTGCGCGACCTCGAACAGCGGCTCATCGGACGGTAGCGGTGTCCGGACGCTCCGGCGCCCGGGACGCAGGACGGGGCGGGACCCCGCGAGGAGGTCCCGCCCCGTCGTCAAGGGGTCATGCTGCAAGGGGCCGTGCGATCAGAAGCGGTCCGGGGCACGCTCCGGGAGAGGAGACCCGGGGAGCACGTCCCGCTTCTGGTTCTTCCGTGCCTCCGCGTTCGAGTCGGCCGTCGCCTCGCAGGTCACGTCCTTGGCCGGGAGCCTGCCGGTGAGCAGGTAGGCGGTGACCGTGCCGTCCGTGCACGCGTTGCCGCTCGGGTAGACGCCATGGCCCTCGCCGCCGCGGACGGTGACCATCTTCGAGCCCTTCAGGTCGGCGTGCAGGGCCTGACCGCTGGGCAGGGGGGTCTGCGAGTCCCACTCGTTCTGGACGACCAGGGACCCGACCCTGTTGTGCACCTTGGTCGCCGGTTCCACGGACTTGTCCCAGAACGCACAGGGCTTGATGCTGGACGCGAAGTCACCGAAGAGCGGGTAACGGCCCTTGTCCTCGATGGCGTCCCGCCGGTAGCTCTCGGCATCGCGGGACCACGCGGCCGAGTTGTCGCCGCACACCACGGCCCAGAAGCTCGCCGTCATGTTGTCCGTCGGCACCTCGGCGGCATCGGCCGTGGCGCCTGCCGTCCGAGTCCCCTCGGACCCGGTGAACGCCGCGAGCTTCTTCGCTGAGGCGGGCCGGCCGGCCGCGGCCTCCTTCAGCTCCACGAACGCCTCGGTGGCGTACTGCGGGCTGAAGAACGCCGCCCGCAGGCCGCTGCGGATGTCATCACCGGTGATCGGCTGGCCCTCCACCTCGATGGGCTTCTCGTCGGCCTGCGCGACCAGGTCCCAGAAGGTCCGGTCGACCTTTTTCGGGGTGTCACCGAGGCCGTACTGCTCCGAACGCTCGGCGGCCCACTCGGTCCACCGGTCGAACGCGGGCTCTGCGCCCTCCGCCCACCACTGGATCATCCCTCGCCAGGCGCGCGCCGGATCGACCGCGCTGTCCAGCACGAACCGGTCGGCCCGGCCCGGGAAGAGCTGCGTGTAGACGGCGCCAAGGTAGGTGCCGTACGAGTAGCCCACGTACGAGATCTTCTTCTCGCCGAGGACCGCCCGGAGCAGATCCATGTCGCGTGCGGTGTTGCGCGTGGTGATGTGCGGGAGCTTGTCGCCGGCCTTCTCCTCGCACTTGTTCGCGACGTCACGTGCCCAGGCGACGTCCTTGTCGAACGTCTCCTCCTTGTACGGCCGCAGCCAGTTCTCCTCCTCCGGCTCCAGAGCGCAGGAGACCGGGCTGCTCCGCCCCACGCCGCGCGGGTCGAAGCCGATGAGGTCGTACTTCTGCCGTGCGGACTCGGGGAGGCTCTCCCGCATCCCCAGCGGCATGTAGAGCCCCTGCCCCCCTGGGCCGCCGGGGTTGGAGAACAGGACACCGTGGCGCTTGCCGGGTGTGGTGCTCTTGATCCGGGATATGGCTAACTCGATCCGCTTGCCCCCGGGTGCCCGGTAGTCCAGCGGGACCTTGATCGTGGCGCACTGGAACTCCGCCGGGGAGTCGGTGTCGCACCGCTTCCAGCGCGGCTTCTGCTTCATGTACGGGTCCAGCGCGCCCTTGGATGCGGTCGAGGAGGCGGTCGACGGGGTGGCGGCCGGAGCCGCGGTGGCCGTCGAGGTGACGAGCGCGGGAGCCAGCGTTGCCGTGACACTCACGGCCAACAGGGGCGCGAGACGTCGTCTGCGCACGATATCGATCCTTCCTGTCATACGTTCGGACAGGAAAGATCTTTCAGTGGTCGGCCAGGCCTGCGGATCCCTCACCGGGCTGTACTTCGCCTCCACCCCAGGAAGGAGACAACAGCCGTGAGTGGTCCCCGAGTTGTAGGTGACCGGGTGTCAGGGAACCGCCCTGCCGCACCTCTCGTGCGCACCGCCGACGGGCAGTCCCGTCGGCAACGGGCCGTGCCGCTGGTCGAGTGACTGCCGCGGCACCGGTCCGGCGCGGGAGCCGCGGTCCGGCGCCCACGAGGTCAAGCATGGCTGGCGCTCAGCCCCCTCCCGGAGAGTGATCTACCGCTGAGGGGGGACCTGCGTATGCACCATCGACCGCCCCGGAGGCACAGGTGACCTTCAACCCCCTCGAACAACGCGGTATCCCCCTGGACCGCCAGATCAGGAACTGGCGCGAGCTGAACGTGGCTCCCATCGATCCCGATCACTGCGACCCCTACACCCGCTGCCGGATCATCACGATGAACGGCATCGAGGTCGAGGCGATCATGTTCAGTCACCAGCTGGCCCGCAACACCGTCGATCCCGAGGTGAAACGCCGGCTGGCCGAGACGCGCTACATCGAGGCACAGCAGCAGAAGGCGGTGAACTGGCTGCTGCCCGGGGTGTCGTCGGTGCTGGAGACGACCATCGCCTACGAGCAGGTGGCCGTGGACCTGACCGCGTGGGTGGCGCGGATGGAGCCGGACCCGTACCTGAAGCAGGCGTACCAGTTCGGCGTACTGGAGGACTTCGACCATCTGTACCGCTACGCGAACCTGTACGAGATGATCGAGCACCGCAAGGCGGACGCGATCGTCCAAGGCCTGACCGAGGTCATGCCCGGCCGGCCGACGAAGTACCACCACCGCCACCCGGTCGACAACGTCCGCGACCCGTACGCCAAGGACGAGACGAACCCCTTGTCGAAGCTGCACGCGCTGACGATCATGTCGGCGGAACAGCAGACCATGAACTTCTACATGAACACCGGCCCCACCTACATGGAGCCGATCGCCCGTCAGCTCTACCAGGAGATCGGGCTCATCGAGGAGGAGCACGTCACCCACTACGAGTCGCTCGTGGACCCGGGTGAGACGTGGTGGGAGCAGCTGGTCAACCACGAGTACAACGAGTGCTACCTCTACTACTCCTTCATGGAGCAGGAGAGCGATCCCAAGGTGAAGGCGATCTGGGAGCTCCACCTGAACCAGGAGCTGGAGCACCTGCACATCGCCTGTGACCTGATGCGCCGGCACGACGGGCGTGACCCGGAGTCGGTCCTGGCGCCGCGGCTGCCCGACGTCCTGACCTTCGAGCCGAACAAGGCGTACCTGCGGGAGCTGCTCGACACGCAGATCGACCTGACGACGCTCGGAGCCGGATACGTCCGGGAGGCGCACGAGCGGTTCGAGAAGCTGCAGGAGCAGATCCACGGCGGTGAGGCGCCGCCCAGCGAACGGGTGATGACGCAGCACGACGAGATGTTCGGGCGGGAGTACCGCGTCGAAACCGAAGGGGAACACCCCGATCCCGCCCTGCGGGAGAAGTGAGGAGACCGGTCATGGAGCTTCACACGCCGCAGGCCGGCGACGACGCCGTCCCGGACGTCGACGTGGTGGACCTGCTCATGCGCCAGCACGGGGACATCCGCAACCTCTTCGACGAGGTCGAGGCCGCCGAAGGCGACGCCCGGCAGGAAGCCTTCCGCCGCCTGGTGCGGCTCCTCGCCGTCCATGAGACGGCGGAGGAGGAGGTGGTGCACCCGTTCGTCCGCCGCAGCGTCGCCGGCGGTGAGGACGTCGTGGAGGACCGCCTCGCGGAGGAGCGGTCGGCGAAGGAGACGCTGAGCGCCCTGGACGGCCTGGACACAGACGACCCCAAGTTCCTGCCGCAGCTGCTGGCGCTGCGCACCGCGGTCCAGGAACATGCCCGCGCGGAGGAACGCTACGAGTTCATCCACATCAGGCGCAGCGCCGATGCCGGTGCACTGGCGTCACTGGCCAAGGGGGTGAAGGCGGCCGAGGCCATGGCGCCCACTCGGCCTCACCCGGGCGTGGAGTCCGCCGGGGCCAACGTGGCGCTCGGTCCGGTCGCCGCCCTGATGGACCGGACCCGCGACGCCGTTCGCGCGGCCATGGGCCGCGACTGATCGTCTCACCGGCACATCAGCGACCTGGTCCCTGCTTGGGCAGGGACCACGGGGCCACCCGCCGCCTCGCGCGTGGTGCCCGTCACGGGCCGGACCAGCCGCTCTCCCACTCCTCTCGCCCCTCCTGGGGCTTTCTCTGGGGCTCTTCCTCGGGCTTCTCGGTCTCCTCGTCCGCGCGGTCCCCCTCAGCCTGCGACGGGGTGGTCCGTGGCGCGTCGCGACGACCGGCCTCGTCCGGCTCCGGACGCGTCTTTGTGACCTCCTGGCGCTCGCCCTCTGCCTGGGACGGGGTCTGCTCACTCATCGTCGGCCTCCTCGGTGCGAACGCGGTGTGCTACTCCTGGCGTGCCTGTTGATGCTCTTGCCCGGGGCGGAGCGCAGCCAGGCGGCGATCCAACCGGTCTGCATCGCGGCGTCGAGGAGGTACGTGGGCCGGATCCGGCCCTTCGGGACGTAGATGAGATCGATGGCCAGCAAGGTCAACGCGGTGCCGAGACCGATGCGGCGTGCCTGCGCCGGGCCCTGCGGGGACGGCGCGGCCGCGAGCTGGGAGACTCCGGCGGAGACCAGCAGGCCACCCGTCGTCATCTGGAGCCAGACGTCGACCTTCGGGCCGAACACCCACTCGAAGCTGCGCAGGTGCAGCAACGGCCACAACCCGCCCACGACGTTGAACGCGCCGTGCGCCATCGCGACCGTGTGCGCCCGTTCGGGCGCTCTGGCCTCGATCATGTGCCGTCCCTTCGCCTGCGTGGCGACGGCCGGGTACCCGGTCGGCCCGGCAGGAAACGAAGGTGCCTCGGCCGGGCATGCCGAGTCGGCGTGTGCCCCCCGCCGGCGCGCGGCTCGCTGCCCACGGCGGACGTCAGAGTTGATGGGCGCGGGTGCCGCGCAACCGGCCCCGGGTGTCCAGCAGCAGTCGGGCGTGCTCGGGCAGCCGGTCCAGCGGAACGGTGTCGTGGTCCTGCACCAGGATCGTGAGGTCCGCGTCCGCGGCGGCGCCCAGTGCGTCGACGGACCGCTGCACCGGTTCGCCGCCCGGCGACCAGGCGTCGACGAACGGGTCGTGATACGTGACGTCGGCGCCGCTCTCCCGGACCAGCCGGGCGATCGCGGCGGCCGGGGTGGACCGCAGGTCCCTGCTGTTGCGCTTGTAGGTCACCCCGACCAGCAGCACCCGCGCGTCGCGCAGGGCCCTTCCCCGCTCGTCGAGCAGGTGCTCGGCGCGCCGCACGACGTGCGCCGGCATCCCGGCGTTGACCTCCTGCGACAGCTCGACCAGCCGCAGCGGGATCCCGCCGGTGCGCGCCCAGTGCGTGAGATAGACGGGATCGACCGGGATGCAGTGCCCACCCACACCCGGTCCGGGCCGGAACTCCTGGAAACCGAACGGTTTCGTGCGCGCGCAGTCGAGGGCCTCCCACACATCGACTCCCAGTGCCCGGGCGGCGACGGCGAGTTCGTTGACCAGGGCGATGTTCACGTTGCGGTAGGTGTTCTCCAGGAGTTTCGCCAGTTCGGCCTCGCGTGCGGAGCCTGCCTCCACGACTCGGTCGCACAAGTGCCGGAAGAAGTCGGCGGCGACCGCTGTGCACCTTGGGGTGCAGCCACCCACGACGCGCGGGGTGTTCCGCACACCGAAGGTCTCGTTGCCCGGGTCGATGCGCTCGGGTGAGAAGGCGAGGGAGAAGTCCGTTCCGGCACGGAGTCCGGAGGCCTGCTCCACGATGCCACGGACGACGTCGTCCGTGGTGCCCGGGAAGGACGTCGACTCCAGGACGACGAGGGTGCCGGGCTTCAGACGGTCCCCGAGACCGGAGGCGGCGCGCCGCACATGGGAGAGATCGGGTCCGCCCGTGTCGTCCAGAGGTGTGGGGACGCAGATCACGGCGACCGAGGCCTCCGCCGACAGGCTCTCGTCGGCGGACGCCCGGAAACCGGCGTCCAGCATGGCGGCGAGGTCGGCATCGTTGACGTCGGGGACGTGCGAGTGGCCCGCGTTCAGGGATGCGGCGACGGACGGGTTCTCGTCGATCCCTGTGACACGCATGCCGGCGCGGCACGCCTCCCGGGCGAGCGGGAGACCGGTGTAGCCGAGTCCGATGACGGCGACGCTGTTCATCATGGTCTTCGTGTCCCAGTAGCTCGGAGTCAGCGGATGTCGGAGGTCCTACGGGCAGCCAGGAGCGCGAGGGTCCGGCGGCAGGTCTTTCCGCTGGGGCCGAGTGGCATCTCCTGGACCAGCAGCAGGAGTTCGGGGAGTTTTCGGCGCTCCAGTCCGCGCTGGGACTCCAGGAACGTCGTGAGTTCCTCCAGGTCCGGCGCCGGCGCGCCCGGCGCCTTGCGGATGCACGCGCACAGGCGCTCCCCCAGTTCCGGGTCGGGCACACCGACGCAGGCCACCTCGGCCACGGCGGCATGCGCGGCGAGTTCGCGTTCCACCTCCGCCGGGCTGATGTTGTAACCGCCTCTCACGACGATCTGCTTGATGCGGCCCAGTACGTGGAGCCTGCCCTGGTCGTCCAGGAACCCGCGGTCGCCGGTGCGCACCCAGCCGGTCGGGGTGCGGTAGCGGGCGTCGAGGCCGGGGTCGGCGACGTAGCACAGGGGTGTCATGGGGCCTCTGGCGCAGATTTCGCCGGGCTGTCCGGCCGGTACGGGGGCACCGGTGTCGTCGGTGATGCGGATCCGCGCCACGGCCGGGTCGGGACGTCCCGTGCCCGCCTCGGGCCGGAGCCCGGTGGCGGCGGTGTGGCAGTTCACGCCGTCGGATGATCCGTAGACGGTGATGACGGGGCGGCCGAACCGGGCGCGGCACGCCTGTGCGGTGGCGTCCGGGAGGGGCGCGCCGCTGGAGACGACGGCCTGGAGGCCGGTGAAGTCCTCCTGGGGCGTGGGGGGTTGTTCGGCGATGCGGTGCAGCATCGTGGGCACGCCGAAGACGTGGGTGGGACGGTGCTCGACGATCGCGCGGAGTGCCGCGGCCGGGTCGAAGGAATCCTGCACCAGCAGCGTTCCGCCGAGGGCGGCGAGGGTGACGCAGGTGCCGCAGGAGCCGAAGGAGGAGGCCAGCGGGACGAGCACGAGGTTGCGCATCGGGCCGTCCCCGGCGTGCAGGGCACGTACGTAGGTGGCGCGGCCGCCGGCCATCGCGTTGTGGGAGTAGGCCACCATCTTGGGTTCGGCCTCCGAGCCGGAGGAGACCAGAATGCGGGCGGGTGCTTCGGGGTCGACGGGACGCGGCACGAAGGGCCGCTGCGCGGGCGCATTGAGTGACTGCGCGGTCCGGTGGCCCTCCTCGAAGGTGAACACCGTTTGGAGGTAGGGCAGTTGAGCATGTGGCACCGCGTCGGAGGAGTGGGCGACGATGACCGCGCGGGCGCGGGCGCGGGCGAGCAGGCTCGCCGGGCCCCGGCTGCCGGGCCCCGGCGGATAGGGCAGTGCCACCGCTCCGATCGCGGCGACCGCGAGTTCCGCGGCCACCGCGTCGCGCCCGTTCGGCACCCGTACGGCAATGATGTCCCGTTCGCCCAGGCCTTCTTCGGCGAGCCGGGCGGCGATGTGCCGTACCCGGGTGTCGAGTTCGGCGTAGTCCGCCGTGCCCGCCGAGTCGATGACGGCCGTCCGGCCGGGGTGCCGCCGTGCGTGTCCGGAGAAGAGCGTGTACAGGTCACGGTCGGGGCAGTGGCCCTGTTCGGACCAGGCGCGCCGCACCGGGGCGGGCACCAGGTCACGGATCTCGACGCCGGCGTTCGATGTCCATCCGGCCCTCATGAGAACTCCCAGGGTGCGAGGGGGGCCGCGTACTCCCCGACGGTCAGCGCCGGAGCGAACCGCGGGTCGCGGGCCAGGTCCGCGAGGCTGGTGCACACCGGCGTGGCGGCCACGCCCGCTGCCGCCAGGTCGGGCAGCCAGTCGGCGGTGGACCGCGTCCGGGCCCGGGAGGCGACCGCGTCGGCGCCCGCCGAGGCGCCGAGGCCGAGCGCTCGCGCGAGGCGCTCCGGCCGCTCACGGGCCTGCGGTCCCAGCGAGATGTACCCGTCCCGGGTGCGCAGCGGTCGGTCCAGTGCTGCGGGCCGTCTCCGCCCGCGGGGCACGAGGGCGGCGGCGGAGTACAGGGAGGAGTCCACGCGACCGCCCCTTCCGGTACGCAGCCGTGCCAGCAGTGCCGCCAGGACGCCGTGCGCGCAGGTCAGTCCGCCGAGGACGTCGGTGAGCGTCATCAGGGAGGGCGCGGGCGGCTCGTCCGCGGGCCGCACGGCGGCGGCGAGGCCGCTGTGCGCCTGGACCAGGTAGTCGGTCCCCACGGGTGGCTCCGGCCCCAGGGCGTCGCCCCAGCCGGAGGCCCACGCGTACACCAGTCCGGGACGCGCCGCACGCAGGTCTTCGGCGTCCAGCCCGAGCCGGGCCGCCTTGCCCGGCGCCCAGTTGTGCAGGAACACATCGGCCTCGGACACCAGCTCACGGACGGCCCGCCGCCCCGCGTCCGTGGTGAAGTCGATCTCCATGACGGGCTTTCCGGCGCTGAGGGCGCTGAAGCGGGCCGAACACGTGCCTGCCATCGGAGGGATGCCGCGCATCGGGTCACCGCCCGGCGGTTCGATCCGTAGGACGTCGGCGCCCAGGAGCCGCAGGACATGGCCGGCCATGGGCCCCTGGACGCGTCGTGCCGACTCGACGACCCGCAGTCCCTCCAGGGGCGCCGCTGCCGTGCAGGCCCTGTCGATCGCGGTGCCGCCCGGTTCCGGGAACGGTGTGAGGGTCCACGGCGGCGTCACCGTGGGCGGCAGGGGGTCCCGCCGTACGGGCAGCACGGCGGCACCCGACCGGTCCGCCGCCGACCGGACGGCCGTGAACGAGGCACGCCGCACGGTCGCGGACAGTGCGGGAGGCAGCGCGCAGGTGGCGGTGGCGAACCGCTGCTGGAACGACCGCCATCCGCGACCGGTGTCGGCACGGTCCGCGCCGAGCAGCCGCCAGAAGTCCAGCCATCGCTCGGCGTCGAGGGCTTCGAGTTCGAAGCGCACGCCGTCGGCGGAGACGAAGGGGCAGCCGGTTACCAGCTCTTCGCCCGTGCGGGCGAGGCCGTCTTCTGGGTCGTCGCCGTCCGCGGTCGCTGCCGCGAGGTACTGGGCGAGGGCCAGCAGCGCGGCCTGGCCCACCGACGTCCGCACCCGCGTCACGTCGGCTCCGGCGGCCCGCGCGAGGAGTGCCGCGCAGACTCCCTGGGCCGCCAGGACGCCCGCCACCGTGGAGGCGTAGTCGACGGCGAGCGGGGCCGGGCGTCCGGCCACCCGGCCGTGGACGTGCATGATCCCACAGGCCGCCTGGACGGCTCGCTCGTCGGCCAGGGGGACGGAGAGCGGGCCCTGCCAGTCGATCTCCCAGCCGACAGTGGCGGTGGCGGGGTCGCCCACCAGGTCGAGGAGGTGGGCCGCGACCCCGGCGGCCACCGGCGCTGTGGCCGGGGCTGCGGCGCGCGGCACGCAGAGCGTCATCGGGCGTCCTGCGGGAGTGGCCGCAGGCCGTCGTCCGCCTCGTCGGCCTCGTCGGCCCGCGGGCGCCGGCCGTGTACGGAGTAGACGACGCTGGACGCGGCGCAGAACGACGGGTCCCGCATCACCGCCCGTACGTCCGCCAGCTGCGCCTCGGTCAGGCCCGCGGCCAGGAGTTCGTCCCGCAGGTGGTACGTGTGGTTGAGCTGCATGAGCAGGCCCGGCGACCCCGCGGCGCGCAGTTCGATGCGCGGTCGCGGGTCGATGTCGACGAGCCCCGCGGCACGCATCGCGGCCGGCGCGTGCCGGGCCCAGTGGGGGTCTCCCCCGCCGGCCCGCAGGACGGCGCACTTGGCGTCGAGGAAGGCCGCGTAGAGCCGCGCGGACTCCTCGTCCGGGGTGAGCAGGGGCGGTTCGTAGGAGGCGTCGAACTCCTCGATGTGCAGCCACCCTCCGGGCTTGAGGGCGCGCACCAGTTTGGCGAGGACGGCGAGCCGCTCGGGCAGGTGCTGGAGGACGAGCCGGGCGACGACGAGGTCGAAGGCGGCCTCGGGGAGCGGATCGCTCACCACGTCGTGCTCGACCGCGGTCAGGCACGGCCCTTCCTGGAGGTGGTGCGGCTTGACGTCGGTGGCCATGACCTCGCCGGTGGGGGCGACGCGTTCGGCGAGCCACCGGGCCACGCTGCCGCTGCCGGAACCGACGTCCAGGCACCGCCACCCGGTGGTGACTCCGGTCTCGGCGAGCCTTGCGAAGGTCATGGGGTCGTAGGCGTCGGTGAGGCAGCGGTGCAGTTCGTCGCTGTGCACGCTGTCGTTGTCGAAGGCGTAGCCCGGGGCGGGGCCCTGGCTCTCGCGCATGTCGTCTCCCCCTTGTCCGGTGTCAGGTCCACCGGCCGGAGCCGCAGGTGCCGGTACGTCCGGTGAGGTGGTGCAGCAGCTCCCGGCGCCGCACCTTGCCGGTGCCGGTGCGCGGCACCTGGTCCCAGGTGAGTGCGACCGGTTCGCGCAGCGGCGGCAGGTCGCGCACCGCTTCCTTCCAGCGGGCCGGGTCCACACGGCCGTCGGCGGTGACCACGACGGGCAGCGGATCCCGGCCGGGTTCGGCGAGGACGACGCACTCCAGGGCGTTCGGCAGCCGGGCCTCCAGGAGGTCCTCGGTCCGCAGGCAGCTGAGCTGCGGGGTGCGGTCGACCTCTCGGTCGAGGAGTTCGATGCTGCCGTCGCGGTTGCGCGCGCCGATGTCGCCGGTGTTCCACCAACCACCGTGGCGCTTGGCCGACCAGCGGTCCTCCTCTCCGACGTAGCCGAGGGCGCAGGCGGCGGTCCTGGCCAGGACCAGACCCGCGTGCCCCGACGGCAGGGGCCGGAAGGTGTCGGGGTCGACCACCCGCAGCCGTGTCTTCACGGGCACCGGACGTCCGAGGTTCCGGGTTCCGGTCCCGCCCGACGCCCGGCGGACGGACTGCCGGGTGTGGAAGCGGAAGGTCAGGGGGCCCGTCTCGGTCTGCCCCCATCCCTCCATCCACACGGGACTGCGGTGCCGGCTCGCACCGAGGTACGCGCGGACGGTGGGGGGATGCACGGCGTCGTACGTGCTGATGACCATGCGGACGCGCCGGAACGGGTTGTCCAGTCCCTCGGTCAGCGGCTGGAAGCGCACGAACGAGGCGGGCAGCGCCTCCAGGACGGTCGGCGGATGGGCGCGCAGCACGGGGTCGGCGAGGTTCGGGTCCTGCGTGGTGATGATCGAGATCGCGGCGGGGCCCCTGCACAGGGCGCTCGCGGTCCAGCAGAACGTCCTGCCGTGGGCGAAGGCGCTCGCGTTGGCGAGGACATCGGTGCGCCGCAGGCCGATCCGCGGCAACCGCACGCACTCGAACCGCGCCAGCTTCCCGATGATCGTGCGGGTGGAGTGCACCACCAGCTTGGGCACACCGGTGGTGCCGGAGGTGTGGTTGATGATCAAGGGCTCGTCGTCGTGGCGGCGGTGAGGCCCGGGAGCGGTGTGTCCGCGTACGTCGTCCAGGCCCAGCGTCCCCGGCACGGCGCCGTCCAGCACCAGGGTGGCCCGTGCGGTCGAGGCCAGGTCGGTGCCCTCCTTCCGGCCGCGTGCCAGCACCTGTGCCGTCGTGACGAGCAGCGCGGGGCCGAGCCGCGCCAGCAGCGTGCCCAGCGCCTCCCCGGACAGGTGCGCGGACAGCTGCGCGGGTACGGCGCCGACGCGCACGGCGGCGCAGGCCAGCAGGTCGTAGTCCCAGTGGTTGTCCTTGACGATCGCCACCCGGTCGCCGGGACCGGCCCCGGCGGCGGCCAGCCAGCCGGCCGCCTCCCGTACGAGCGCGGCGAGGTGCGGGAGCGTGTGGTGGGTCCGGGCGCCCGCGTCGATGTCGAACGGCCGGTCCAGGTGGACGCGGGTGCCGACCTGTTGCTCGGCGCACTCGTCGAACAGGACGCCCATGTCGTGCGGTTTCACGAGACGTTCTCCTCGGTCGGGCGGGAGGCGGGGCGGGGCCGTCCGGCCGACCGCGGTGGCCGCAGCCGGCTGAGGACGCGAGAGGCGGCGAGCGCGCCCGAGCGCACGGCGCCTTCGCTGGCCGGCCGCAGCATCACCCAGTCCCCGGCGTACTCGACCGGCCGTACGGCACGCCGCATGAACGGCCCGCGTCGGCGCAGGGCGTCGGGAGTGGCCTCCGGCAGGCCGTGGGGGAAGGCGTGCACGAAGTGGCGCCCGGCACTCTTCTCCAGACCGGGGACGTACCAGGTGGCCGCGCGAACGAGCCGCTCGGCGGTCTGCCGTTCCGGCGCGGTCAGCAGGTCGGGGATGCTGCGGGCGTCGGCCATCAAGGTCAGCAGCCCCTTGCCGGCGGGCGCCCGGTCCGGGTGCTTGGCGTGGTCCACGATGATCGCGGAGAGCACGTCGTCCTCCGCGTCCGGTGTCAGCAGGACGTACAGCGGCTTGCGGCACGCAGGTGCGAGCGGCCGGTCCAGCAGGCAGCTGACCTTGAGCGTGGGGGTGAAGGTGCAGGCCGACAGGAACGACAGCTCGTCGGCGGGGGCGCCGGCATGCAGGCGCGCGGCGACCGGGGCGGGCACGCTGAGGACCACCGAGCGCGCCGTGACGCTGTCGTTCCCGACGCGCAACCGCACGCGGCCCTCCTCGGTGACGACCTCGTGCACCTGACTGCCGGTGACCACGTCCAGTCCTTCGGCCAGCCGCCGCGCGAGCAGGTCCATGCCGTCGCGGTACGTCCGCCAGCCGGTGGCCGGACCCACCTCCAGGAGCAGGCTGAGCATCGGTGCGACGGCGGAGCGCGCCGTGTCCCAGCCGAAGAAGCTTCCGGCGACCGGCTGCAACAGGTAGTCGTGCACGTCCCTGTGGTACCGGCGCGCGAACTCCCTGGCCGTCAGGGTCCCGGCCGGGGTCCGTTCGGGGTGGTCGGCGTCGAACTCCCGGCGGTGCGACGCCGTCCAGGCCAGGATCCGGGCGAGGTCGAACCGGGCTCGGGGCGAGAGCCCGGCGCCGGTGAGCACCGCGGAGGGGTCCGCCGCTCCCGGGTGGGCCCGTCCGCCGCGCCACACGCCGACCGACGTGCCGATCCGTGGCACGTCGCGGTGCGGCACGCCCAGCCGTGACAGCAGTTCCCAGGTCGCGCGGTAGCCCTGCGCCGAGATCTGCTCGGCGCCCTCGTCGATGGTGTATCCGTCGTGCCGGAAGCTGCGCATCCTGCCACCGACGTGCTCCTGCTGCTCGTAGACCCGTACCTCGAGGCCCGCGCGCCGCAGTTCGTGCGCGGTGGTCAGTCCCGCCATGCCCGCGCCGACCACGGCCACGTCGAGATCAGGGCTCATCCGGTGGCCCCCGCGCCGACGATCAGGTTCGCCGTGATCAGCAGCACGGTGCCGACCCGGTGTGCGGGGAAGCCGAGCTTGCGGGCGCGCATGATGTCCCCGTGGCGGAAGCCGGTGAGGAACTGCCGCACGCGCAGCGCGGTGACGGGCAGCATCAGGAACACGAACCACCACGGGGCGATCCCGGTGGCGGAGGCGACGGCGCCGGTCAGGAACTCCGCCGCGGAGAGCGACCCGATGAAGACGGCGTTGCCCTTGGGCGACACCAGGCACGCCACGGTGCGACGCCCGACGGCCTGGTCCCCGGGGATGTCGTTGGTGTTGGAGTACACACCGAACAGCAGCGGTCCGAAACCGAAGAGCACCCCTTGCACCAGCACGAATCCGGAGAAGTGGCCTGCCGCGAGCCCGTACGCGCCCATCACCAGGGCCGCGCCCAGCCCGGCGAGGAAGATCTCCTGGAAGCCGCGGTAGCTGATCTTCAGCCCGTAGGAGTACTGGACGGAGACCACGAACAGGACCACGACCAGCGCCACGGTCCAGGTGGGCCGGTGCGGGGCGGTCGCCACGGCGGCGGCCCACAGGGCGGCGCCGGCGGCGGCCGTGGCCCACCCGAAACCGAGCGCTTCGCGCAGGGTCAGGGTCCCCGCCACCAGCGGCTTGCGCAGCTTGTTGCGCAGCGGGTCGTCAGGACCGTAGTTCGCGGCGTCGCTGCCGTCGCGATAGCCGGTCACGTCGTCGAGGGCGACCATCGCCACGATGACGCAGACCGCGCCGGCAAGGAACAGGGTGAGCGTCACGATCGTGGTGGGCCGCAGACCGGAGACGGGCAGCAGCACCGCGGACAGTGCCACGGCGACGCTCGGGTAGTAGTCGTAGACGTCGAGTTTGCCCAGCCGGGCATAGCTGCGCAGTTTGCTCTCGGGACGTGCCGTTTTGGACGTGAGCGGTCCGGCCTCGGTGCGGGTCGTCATCTGCTCCGCTCCTTCGAGTGGTTCGGTCAGCGGCTGCGGCTCAGCCCGGCGTACGCGCAGACCGTGTCCGCGATGTGCTCCACCTGGGCGTCGGTGAGGCGGGGGTGGACCGGGATGGCCAGTTGGCGTCGGCTGGCGCTCTCCGCGTGCGGCCAGCGCCGGCCCGCGGGCGCGAACCGGGTGAAGGCGGCCTGGTGCGGCAGCGGGAGCGGGTAGTAGACGTGGCTCTCGATGCCCCGGTCGGCCAGATACCGCTTCAGTTCGTCCCGCTCCTCGACGAGCAGCGAGTACACGTAGAAGCAGCGGCCGTTGCGGCCCGGCGGAGGGGGCAGCACACCGCGCTCGGCGAGCGGTGTGAAGCGTTCGGTGTAGTGGTCGGCGATGCGGGCCCGGCGTTCCAGCAGGTCGGGAAAGCCGCGGAGCCGGTGGAGCTGGAAGGCGGCGAGCACTTCGTCGAACCGGCTGTTGTAGCCGGTTCGCGGGTAGACGAACCGCTCTCTCTGCCCGTGGTTGCGCAATGACCTGACCGTGCGGGCCAGTTCGGGGTTCATGGTGACGACGGCGCCGCCCTCGCCGGCTGTTCCGAAGGTCTTGACCTGGACGAAGGAGAACACTCCGGCCTCGCCCCAGGTCCCGGCGGGGCGGCCGTCGAGGACACCGCCCTGCGCGACCGCCGAGTCCTCGACGAGGCGCACTCCGTGCCGCCGGGCGATCTCGCTCATGCGGGGCATGTCGGCCATCACCGAGAACATGTGCGCGGGCATGATGGCCCTGGTCCGGTCGGTGATCGACCGTTCGACCTGGTCCGGGTCGGCCACTATCGTCCACGGGTCGATGTCCGCGAACACCGGCGTCGCCCGCAGCCCCGCCACGGTGTTGGCCAGCGGAGCACAGCCGTAGGCCGGTACGACGACCTCGTCGCCGGGTCCGATGCCCATGGCGTGCAGGACGAGGGTCAGCGCGGAGGTGCCGCTGGAGCAGGCCACGACGTCGGCGGCGCCGAGCGAGTCGCGCAGGGCCTCCTCGAAGCGGGCGGTGTGCTCGCCGAGCAGGAACCTCTGCTCCGGTGCGGTGCCGATGTCGTGGACGAGGTCCATGAGCTGCTGCCGGTCGTCCTCGAAGAGGTCCGGGGGAAAGAAGGGAACCGTCACGCCGGCCTCCCCGTCGTGAAGCGGCGGACGAGGTCGCACACCGTGTCGACGTCGTCGAGGCTCATGTCGGGGTACAGCGGGAGGGCGACGGTGCGCTCGCAGGCCCTCTCGGCATGCGGGAAGTCGCCGCGCCGGTACCCCAGATGGGCGAAGCACTCCTGGAGGTGCAGCGGGGCCGGGTAGTACGTCTCGGTGCCCACGCCGTGCTCGGCCAGGTACCCGGCCAGTTCGTCGCGCCGCTCGACCTCGACGAGGTAGACGTAGAAGACGGGGTCGGTCCGCGCGGTGCGGGGCACCACGGTGGGCAGCCGGAGTACGCCGGGCGTGCCGGACAGCCGTTCGGTGTAGGCGGCGGCGAGCCGGGCCCTGCGCGTGATGTCCTCGTGCAGTCGGGTCAGTTTGGCGAGGAGGACGGCCGCCTGGATGTCGTCCATCTTGCTGTTGACGCCGTTGACGGTGGTCTCGTTGCTGATGCCCGGGAAGTGGGCGAGCGTCCGGCCGAAGCGCCCGTGGTGACGCAACGCCGCCGCCGTCTCGGCGAGTTGGGGGTCGTCGGTCAGGATCGCGCCGGCGTCGCCGATGGCCCCCAGTGTCTTGGTGGGGAAGAACGAGAGCACGCCACCGGATCCGAGCAGTCCGGCATGGACGCCGTTCCACCGCATGCCGATGGCCTCGGCGCTGTCCTCCACCACGGTCAGCCGGTGGTGGTGCGCGATGTCGAGCAGCGCGTCCATGTCGGCCATCTGGCAGAACAGGTGGACGGGCATGATCACCCGGGTGCGTGGAGTGACCGCGTCGGCCACGGACTTGGGGTCGATCGTGTAGGTGACGGGGTCGATGTCGGCGAAGACCGGGCGGCCGCCGGCCAGTACGACGGAGGAGGCCGAGGCCACGAACGTGAAGGCGGGGACGACGACTTCGTCTCCGGGCCGCAGGCCGCAGGCGCGCAGAAGCAGGACGAGGGCGTCGGTGCCGCTGTTCACGCCGACCGCGTAGCGTGCGCCGGTCCACCGGGCCAGTGCCTCCTCGAACCGGGCGACCTGCCGGCCGTGCGAGAACTTGCCGTCGTCGAGGACTTCGGTGAGCCGGGACCGGATGTCCGGCCAGAGCGCTTCGAAGGTCCGGGCCTGGGTGAAGAAGGGCACCTGTACCGAGGTGTCGTGCCCGGTGCCGGTCGCCCGGCCGCGCCTGCCGTCCCTCGGTCCGGGGGATGCGCTGGACATGGTTCCTTTCGTCGCGCCGAGGCGCATCGGAGTGCCGGCGAGGGGTGACGCCGGCGCTCCTCGTGGGCCGGGGAGCGCCGGACGCGGGAGGGGTGGGTCGCGGACGGGTCAGAGCAGGGAGAACTCCAGCTCACCGGAGTGGTAGCGGTGTACGGCCGCGATCAGCTCGTCGACGGACAACTGGCCGTCGCCGTCCGTGTCGATCAGCTTGAACGCCGTGCCCGCCGTGGACTCGTTGCTGCCGATGGCCACGATCCAGCGCTGGAACTCCTGCGGGCTGACGTGACCGTCACCGTCGGTGTCGCACAGGTCGGCGATCGCGCTGATCGTCGGACGCAGCACCTGGTCGAAACCGGCCTGCCCGCGGTCGAGCACCTGCTCCCCTGCCACGGCGCTGAACTGGTCGAAGCCCAGTGCACCGTCGTGGCCGACTCCGGCCTGTCCCGCGAGGTGATCCCACATACCGAGGTACGCGTCGGTGAGGGCCCGGCCCTTCGGGGAACTCTCGGTTTCCCCGAATGCGAGCAGAATGCGCTTTGCCTCGCCTTCCCAGTCACTGCGATCGATGGTGCCGTCGCCGTTCTTGTCCCACATGTCGAAACGGCGACGCAGCCGCTGCTCCTGTACGGAAGTGCTCACGCTTCTTCCTTTCGTCTTCCTTTTGGGGACCTGCGCTTCAGATAGTTTCCTGAACTGGTTTCGCCAACCCACTCTTACGAGTGAGAAGAAAGGGGCGGGGCATTTATATGCCCGCACCATCACTTCGCCGACTCAGCAAAACCACCATCCCCGCCACGATGATCGGGGTGACTTGGGAGATGAGTTGACCGACCACGTCCACGGTCTCGAAGCGCCCGAGATGCGCCACGTGGAATATCAGGTGCGGAATCGTGAAGGTGAGGCAGCCGAAGGCCGCCGCCCGCACCAGAGACCGCTCGGGACGAACAGCGGCCCACAGCAGAACCGTCGTCAGGCCGAGCGACAGAGCACCCAGATCACGCAGGAGGTGTTCGTTGTAAGGGGGGAATTTGGTCACCCACGCGAAAGCCGGGAGAGGAAACGCGTCGTGGAACGATCGAGGCGCGCACAGAGCCCACGCGCCGGGCACCCCCTGCCCCAGGGCCAGCAGCACCAGCGCGGCGCGCACCCGGAGGCGCCCGGTCTCCGGCGCCGGTCCCGCCGACGCGGCCCGTCGGCCGGTTCCGCGGGCCTCGGCGGCGGACAGGGGCCCGCCCTCGGCACCCGCGGGACTCATCAGTGTCCGCGGGCGGGGGCCCGCTCCGAGCCGCCCTCCTGCGGAGCGGTCGCCGCCGTGGGTCCGCGCGTCAGACACCCAGGAGCGGGGCGTCGAGCTCACCCGCGTGGTACTTGCCCACTGCGGCTACGAGTTCGTCGACGGACAGCCGCCCGTTTCCGTCGGTGTCCACCTGGCGGAACGCCTCGTCCGCGTCGATCCGGTCGCTGCCGATGGCCCCGAGCCACTTCCGGAACTCCTGCGGATCGACCTGCCCGTCGCCGTCGATGTCGCACAGGTCGACCATCGCGCGGATGCTGGGCCGGAGCACGGCGCTGAAGCCGACGGCGCCCTTGCTCAGCATCTGCGCGTCGGCGATCTCGACGAACTGCTCGACCGTCAGGGCCTCACCGGCGTCGCGGCCGGCCTGTTGCATCATGTAGTCCCACATGTGCGGGTACGCGTGCAGCAGCGCCTGCGCCTTGGGGGAGTTCTCCTCTTCACCGAAGGCCTCGACGATGCGCCGGGCCTCCGCCTCCAGGTCGCCGCGCTCGATACGCCCGTCCCCGTCCGTGTCGTACAGCGCGAAGCGCTGCCGGAGCCGCTCGGCCTGGGCGGTCTTGTTGGACATCTCACTCCTCGTCGTCGAAAAACTGCGGAGAAATCCGCCTGTCTCGCACTCGGAACCGCGGGAATCCGAAAAGGATGCTTTTTCGGATTGCTCGAGGGTGATTCAGCCTCGCTGCAAGATACATGAGTACTAGCAGCCTTCCGGGCCTGTCAACGGAGATAAGTGCCCCGGAAGAGCGCAGAAACATTTCTTCCGCTCACCGATCACCGCGCCACGGCCGATTGTTTTCGTCCACGGGTTCGGCCTCGAGGCCGGAGTCGCCAGCCTGAGCCGCATCGACCGGTCCGGCCGGACGCCAGAGCCATCTCCGCCGTGAATTTCAGCCATCCTGCCGTGGGACTCGGAAAGGGCGCCCCCGCGCACTGCGGGCCACCATCGGATACGATGCGCCGAGGCCGTGACAATCCTTTCTCCGCGCATTCCGTGAGGACTTCAGCGCGCGTTTCAGGGACGGACGGGATGGGTATGCAGAAGAATTTCGATTCCATTCTCCAGCCTGCGCCCGGTGCGCCCGACGTCGCATTCGCACGCGAAATCATACCGGTGTGCGACTTTCGGAAAGACTGCGCGAAAAAAGGGGTCGAGCCGTGCTGTACACGTTGATCGTCGGCCTGGGCCGCTCGGGCCTGGGGCTGCATGTGCCGGTGCTGTCGCGCGCCCGCTCGCAAGTCCTCGGCACCTTCGCCGATCACCCCATCGTGGGAGTGGATCCGGGCAACACCGCCCGTGCCGAGCAGCGGGATCTGCTGATCGCCGATTCCCTGCGCCGGGCGCGCGATCTTCTGGACCCGGCGCGGACCGTCGTCCATCTGTGCACTCCCCCCGCCGTGCGCGCCGAGGTGCTCCGCGAGGTGGCCGCGCTCGGGTTCTCGCGGATCCTCATGGAGAAGCCGCTGGCCGGTGACCTGGACACGCTGCGGTGCGTCCTGCGGCTCGCGCGGGAACAGGAGCTGCGCCTGTCCGTGGTGGCGCCCTGGCTGCACAGCACGCTGACCCGGCGTCTCGTCCACCTGGTGGGCAACCGGGGGCTCGGCGCTGTTCGTGCCGTGTCCGTCACCCAGCACAAGCCCCGGTTCCGGCGCTCCCTGAGCACCAGCAGTCACACGTCCGCCTTCGACGTGGAAGCGCCGCACGCGGTGGGTCTCCTCCTGCGCCTGCTCGGTGACGCGCAGTTGCGCGGCGCGCACTGCGCCGACCTGCGCGTGGGACCGACGACGGTGCCGGACATGGGTGGTGCCCACCTCGAACTGCTGCACACGGGTGGGATCCGCAGCACGGTGCTGTCCGACCTGTCCGCACCGGTGCGTCAGCGGCGGATCGTCCTCGGCATGGACGACGGAAGCGTCGTCGGGCACTACGCGGTCGGCCAGGACGACGACTTCGCACAGTTGGAGATCACACGTGACGGCCGCACGACCCGCGAGGTCTTCCGTGACGACTCCCTCACGGCATGTCTGACCCATGCCTATCGCGGCTACGCCGAGGGCGGCGACGGGGCCGGCGACCTCGGCCTGCACGTGCGGACGGTGGAGCTGCTCGACGAGGCGAAACGACTGGCGGCCCTGTCTCCCACCCGCGCCCCGCACCCTCGCAAGGAGGCACTGTCGCATGGGCGTTGACCTGTCCGGAGCGGGCTCCGGGGAGTCCGGGCGCGGCGTGACCGAGGACTCCCCCAGCCCCCCGCACCCCCCGAGCGGACGGGCGGCTCCCGGTATCCGGTTCGCGGGCATCGGGGACGAGGCCGCCGCGGATCTCACCGGGCAACTGGACGCGTTGCGCCGACTCGGCTGGACGGCGATCGAGTTGCGGACCGTCGACGGTGTCGCGGTCGCCGACCTGGACGACCGGGCCTTCGCCGCCGTGGCCGACCGGATCGGGGCAGCCGGTCTCGACGTCGTCTGCGTCGATTCCCGGATCGCCAACTGGAGCCGCCCGATCACCGGGCCCTTCGAGGACGACGTGCGGGAGCTGCGGCGGCTGGCCCGGCGGTGCGCCACCCTGGGCACCCGGTTCGTCCGGGTGATGTCCTACCCCAACTCCGGCCTGCACGAGGAGGAGTGGGGCAGGCGGGCGCTGGACCGGATGGCCCGGTTGGTCCGGCAGGCCGAGCAGGAGGGACTGGTGCTGCTGCACGAGAACTGCAGCGGTTGGGCCGGCACCCGGGCCGACCGGATGCGGGAGCTCATCGACCGCGCCGGCGGACCCGCGCTGCGGCTGCTGTTCGACATCGGCAACGGAGTGCCGTACGGCTACGACGCCCGCGCGCTGCTGGACGAGATCATCGACCACGTCGCTCACGTGCACGTCAAGGACGCCCGGACCGGACCGGACGGCCAGGTCAGGTACACAATGCCGGGCGACGGGGAGTCCGCCGTGCGCTCCTGCCTCAGGGCCCTCGCCGACCACGGTTACACCGGGGCCTGGTCCATCGAACCGCACACCCATCTGCAACCGCACCAGGGCCAGGACACCACCGGCGCTGACGGTGTCGCGGCGTTCGTCCGCTACGGGCGGTGCCTGGAACGGCTCGTGCGGCAGGAAACCCTCTCCGACCGGGCTCCCGCCGGCGGGGGGCGGCATGGTTGACGTCCCGGCCCGGCCCCCTGTCCCGGCCGGATCCGCCGCCCACTCGCCTCCCGCGGCTTTGCCGGTGCCCGCCCGGCTGACACCGGCCGATCACGACCTGCTGCTCGACCTGCTCGGCACTCCCACGGCAGGCCCCCTGGAGACCGGCCCCGACGGTCCCGCCGTGCGCCTCTGGGAGGCCGGCCGGGCCTATGCGGTCGCCGCCGCGACACTCGGTCTTAGGGTGCTGCACCACGCCCCGCCGGATCCGGCAGCGCTGCGCCGGGACGACGTGCCGCTCACGGTCCGGGAGGCGGCCCTCGACGAGACGTTCCTGGTTCGGCAGCCCAGCCTGGTGCTGCGCCTCGGCCCCGAACTCCCGCGGCAGGACACGGTGATGTTCAACGTCCACCTGGACACGGTGGCCGGCTGGTGGCCGGCCCGTTTCGACGGCCGGCGTTTCACCGGCCGGGGAGCGGTCGACGCCAAGGGCCCCGCCGTCGCCCTGCTCGCCGGCATCCGGGCCGCTCGCGCCGTTGAACCGGCCCTGGGCAGCCGGGTCGGTGTGCTCGTCCAGGCAGTCGCCGGGGAAGAAGGCGGTGCCATGGGTACGTTCGGCACCAGGCCGCTGGTGGAGGACGGGTTCACCGGCGGGCTGAACCTGTTCTGCGAGCCCACCGGGCACCGCTTCCTGCCGCGTTCGACAGCCTCCATGACGGCTGTGGTCCGCGTCGAGGGCGAGGACGCCGTGGACGACCGCCCCGCGGCCGGTCACAACGCGACCGTGCTGCTCGGGCACATCAGCCACTACCTGGCCCGAGCCCTGCCACCGCGGATCGGCGACGGCAGGGTGTGCGTGGCCGGCCTGCACACCGGCGAACGGCACAACCGGGTCTACGGCACCGGCCGCCTGCTGCTCAACCTCTCCTACGGATCCCGGTCGGCCGGCCGGGCCGCCGAGGCCGCGCTGGAGCAGACGCTGCGCGAAGCACTCGCCGACTTCTCCTCCGGGGTCGCCGGCACCCCCGACCTGGCCAGGACGGCCGCCGACGCGACACGGATCACCTCCCTGCACTGGCACAAGCGCGGCCTGCCCGCGCTGGACGGCCGAGGCCGCGCGCCGTGGGCCGAGGAACTGCTGGAACGACACGCGGGCCTGGTGCGCTGGCCCGACGAGGAGCCGGCCTTCACCTGCGACGCGATCTGGATGGCGGACGTACCCGACAGCTACACGGCGGTCTTCGGCCCCGGCGACCTGGACACCAACCACGCGCACGCCGCCGGCGAGTACGTCGACCTGGACGACCTGGACCGCTACGCCGACGAGATCGCCCGCGTTCTCGTCGCCCGGGTCCGCCACGGGCCGCCCGGCGACGGTGCCGGCGAACCATCTGACGCCCACTCAGCTGCCGTGCCCGGCGCGGCCGCGGACAGGATCGCTCCTCGATGACCTCGACGGTTTCCACCACCTCCACAGCGTCAGCGGACGCAAAAGCCACGGCTGCCACGCCGCCCCGTTCCGGGCCGTACGCCGTCCCGCCCGAGGCCTCCGCCACTACCGGCGACGTCGCCGTCCGGGTGCCTTACCCGGACCTCCTGGCGTTCGTGACGCAGGTCTTCTGCGCCAGGGGACTGCCCGAGGACCGAGCGGGGGCCGCCGCAGAGGCACTGTGCCACGGCGACCTGACGGGCTTCACCAGTCACGGCGTCACCAACCTCATCCGGCTCTATCTGCCCCTGCTCGACTCGGGCCGCTGCGACCCGCGCGCGGAGCCGCGCGTCGTCACCGACCGCGGTGCCTCGGTGCTCCTCGACGCCCGCCGGGCGCTCGGTCTGTGGGCCGCCACCGAGGCGATGGACCTGGCGGTCGAACGCGCCCGCCGGTACGGAGTCGGCATGGTGTCGGTGCGGGGAGCCACACACTTCGGCTGCGCGGGTCACCACGCCCTGCGCGCGGTACGGCACCACATGGTGGGCCTGGTCACGGCCAACTGCGGCCGGCAGCGGATCGTCCGCCCGGTCGGCGGACGCTCCCCCATGCTGGGCACGAACCCGCTCGCGCTGGCCGCCCCGGCCGGCGACCGGCCGGCGTTCGTCCTGGACATGGCCACCACGGTCGCCCCCACCGGCAGGGTCCGGGCCGCCGCACGCGCCGGGCAGAGCGTGCCCGCGGGCTGGCTCCAGGACGACGACGGCGCGCCGGTGACCGACCCTGCCGCCTTCGACCGCGGCCAGGCACACCTGCGCTGGCTCGGTGGCGACCCGGACACCGGCGCCTACAAGGGCTTCGGGCTCGGTCTGCTGGTCGAGGTACTGTCCGCACTCGTCCCCGGAGCCGGAATCGGCCCACAGGAGGAAACGGCGGAGCCGGCCGGCCCGGACGACGACATCGGCTGTTTCCTGCTGGCCGTCGCCCCCGGGCGCCTCAGGCCCGAGGCGGAGTTCCGCACCGACGCGGCCGGCTTGTTCGGTGCCCTCCTCGGCTGCCCACCGGTCCGAGCGGACGAACCGGTGCGCTATCCCGGCTGTCCGGAGGACGCCCGCTCCAGGGAGCGGCGCGCTCACGGCGTCCCGCTGGAGCCGGTCCTGCACCGGGAGATGCTCGATCTGGCCCGGAGCAGCGGTCTCAGCTTCCCGGAACCCGTCCCACCGACGGCGGCGGGGAGCCCGGCATGACACTTCCGCGCATCGGCCTCATCGGACTCGGTGTCATCTCCCGCTTCTACCTGGCCGCGTTCGAAAGCACCGCGTGTGCGCGGCTGGTGGCGGTCTGCGACCCCGACGAGAACCGGCTCGCCGCCGCACCGCCCCACGTACCGCGTTACCGGGACCACCGCGAGCTGCTGCGGGCCACGGACCTGGACGCCGTGGTGGTCAAAGTGCCGAACGACCTGCACTACCCGGTGTGCAGGGACGCGTTGGCGGCCGGGCGCGCGGTGTGCGTGGAGAAGCCGCTCGCCACGCGTGCGCACGACGGCCGCCATCTCGCGCGGCTCTCGCGGCGGAACGGCACCGTACTGTTCACCTCCTTCCACCGCCGCTACAACAGGGAGGTCGACGCGCTCCGCCGGCGCATCGCCTCCGGCGCCCCGATCGTGTCGCTGACGGTGCGCTACGAGGAGACGATCGAGGAACACGCCGGCCGGGACCGCTGGTATCTCGACCCGGAGCGCTGCGGGGGCGGCTGTGTCGCCGACAACGGGCCCAACGCGTTCGATCTCGTTCGCCTGTTCCTGGGCGACGTACGGGTGACCGAGGCCACCGTGCACCGAGATGCGCGCGGCGTCGACCGGCAGGCTCAGGTGCTGCTGACCGCCCCGTCCGGCGCGGCGTCCCGGGTGGTGCTCGACTGGTCGCGTCCCGGCGAGCGCAAGACGGTCGGGGTGCGGCTCGCCGACGGGACCGTCGACCAGGCCGACATGCTCGCGGGCCATCCGGAGTTCAAGGGCTCCCTCTGGCACGAATACGCAGGCGTGCTGCGGGACTTCACCGACGTCCTGGCCGGCCGCCGCCCGAACTGCCCCGACGGTCTGGCCGCCCTGGAACTGGTGGCCGCCACATACGCGTGCGACGGCCTCGCTCGCCCCCACCCCCGACAGGAGGTACGCCACCCATGACACCCGGAGAGGACGGTGCCAAGCGCGCCGTGCACGGGCGGCTGGTGAAGGTCCTCACCCACCGGCGTGACGACCGGGGGATGACTCTGGAAGGGTTCGCCAGCCGGTGTGTCCGCCGTGGAGAGGTGCACGAGTTGGTGACCACGGACCACACGGAGACATCCGGCGGCGCCCGGATCGACCGGGTCGGATTCCTGGGCTTCGTGGAGATCGGATGCGCCGGCGTCATCGACCGGGGCGACGAGGTCTGGGCCGGCGGGCGCATGGTGGGGACGGTCCTGGGATTCGACGCCTGCCATTTCCCGAACCACTACAACATCCTCATCACAGCGCCCGAACGCCTCACCGGCCCGCAGCTCGGACTCGCCCCCGAAGCGGAGGTCAGGTTCGAGCAGCGCGCTCACGTGCCGCCCCTGCCGTAAACCTGGCCCATGCCCACAAGCCTCGCGCACAACTCGTTCGGCAGTTCGATGCACGCGCGACATGCCCTCGTCAAGCATGCCCTTTCAGTCGAAAAATACTGACGATCTGGCGCTCTCCCCGACGGCCTGATTGAGTACCCCTCGTGACACCAGCAGCACCAACCGTCACACCACACAGGGGAGTCGCGGAGCGCTCGCGCAGCGACTGAAACACGGGGGAACGTCATGCGCACCACACATGCGGGGTTCCGCTGCGCCGGACCGGCCGATCAGGGCCGGGCCATGGCCCACTGAGCTCACCGACCGACCGGGCTCCGACCTGTGCGCCGACCGGGCGCGATCCGGGCCTCGCGAACCAGCCGACCGACCCGTTGGAGGTCGGCGCCGCCCCCGCTGCCCAAGCCCCGCGGCGACGGGGCGCTCTCCTCTGACTTCACTCCGGATGCCGAGCCCGGCGCGACCTTTGTGTCGGCCGTGGCACACCACCGGGCCCTCACACACCAGGAGAAATGTCATGCGCGCAACACGCACCCGCACCGCCGTCGCGAGTCTGCTGGCCGGAGCACTCCTGGCCGCGGCCGGCCCGGCCGTCGCCCACGCCCAGTCGCCGCAGAGCAGTGACCCGGCGCCCCAGAAGATCGCCGTGAGCACCGCTCGGCTCGTGAACCTCAAGTCCGGAAAGGCACTGCAGGCCGTGAGCACCGCCAACGGCGCCAAGGTCGTTCAGCAGCCCACGACCAGTGGCCAGTCACTGCAGATCTGGGAGGTGTACCTCTTCGGCGACTACTACACCTTCGAGAACCAGGCGGCGGGGCGGAACCTCGGCATCAACGGCGCGAGCACCTCCGCCGGTGCGGCGGCCATCATCGCGACTCCGTCCAGCGACATCAACCAGGACTGGTTCGCGGATTGGAACGGCTACGGCGGGGAGTACTTCGCCATGGTGAACCGCAAGAGCGGCCTGTGCCTGGGCATCTCGGGTGCCAGCACCGCCAACGGCGCGCAGGCCGCCCAGTTCCCCTGCGACGACTCGGCCAACCAGGGCTGGGCGATGCACTAGAGCAGGTACGGGCGTTCCGTCCCCCTCGAACTGACTGGCCACTCTCACCACTGAACCCCCCACGAGCACAGGGAGTCATGCCATGCTCGCAACACGAAGGAGCGCCGCCGTCGCGGCCCTGCTGGCCGGAGCGCTGCTGGCGGCAGCCGGCCCGGCGATCGCCCACACTCCGTCGCAGCAGAGCGACGACCCGACGCCGAGACGTGCCCTCGCCACCATCAAGATCAAGAACCTCAAGTCCGGGAAGTACCTGCAGGCCGTGAGCTCCGCCAACGGGGCCAAGGTCGTGCAGCGATCCGGCAACGACAGCTTTCTGCAGCTCTGGGAGACCGTCCTTTCGGAGGGCGGCACCGTCTACAGCTGGGAGAACTGGCAGTCGAAGCTGAACCTCGGCATCGACCGCGCCAGCACTTCGGCGGGCGCGGCGGCCATCACGGCGACTCCGTCCGGCGACCTCAACCAGGACTGGTACAAGGACTGGGGCGTCTATGACGGGACGTACTACGCGATGAAGAACCGCAAGAGCGGCCTGTGCCTGGGCATCTCGGGCGCCAGCACCGCCGACGGCGCGGCCGCCGCCCAGTTCCCGTGCGACGGCTCCGCCAACCAGGGCTGGGTCACGATCTCGTAGCGACCGCCAGATCATGGTGGCGAGGTCCCGGACCGTTTCGGTCCGGGACCTCCGTTGCTCCCTGGCGGCACGGACTCCCGCCCCGGCCGCCGAACGCGCCGCGCCACCTTTCGCCCCACCGCCTGCCCCGGTGCCTCGATGTAACGGTAGGTCATTACGCACAGGGGCAACAGCACGGCGTAGAAGGCCAGTTCGAGCAACGGCTTGTTCTCCCGCCAGCGGCCGATCGTGCCGTCGGTGACCGCCAGCAGGACCGGATGCACCAAGTAGACCGAGTAGCTGATCGTCCCGAGCCACATCAGTGGGCGCGGTATCAGACGCCGGCGAACCGCCAGCCCGACGCCGAACGTGAGCACGGCCAGGAGGAACGACAGGATCCAGGCGCGCCGCGTGAAGTGGGACCCGTCGCCGTAGGCGTAGGCCGCCCCTACCGCGCAGGCCACCACGACGACCGCGGTGCAAGCCGCATACCTCCAGGTGCTCTCACCGCTCTCGGCTCGGTACACGGCGGTGCCCAGGAACATGACGGCAAGAATCACCAGTCCCTCCCACATGGGGACCGTGCTGTTGAAGGCGACCAGCACGAGCCCCAGCACCCCGCCCAGCACGCCCCCCGACACCCGTAGCGCGGCTGATGTGCCGCTCGCACAGCAGATGGCGACCACCATGGCGATCGCGGCGACGGCTACCAGCGGGCCGGTTCCGACCGCGTCGGTGAGAGCGGACACGGGCAGTGCACTCGCCACGGTCACGCTCACTGCGGCCAGCACGGCCAGGGTCACGGCGACCGGCGCCGACCGCTGGTGAAGCCGCAGTGAGAAGAGAGCCACCACCAGCAGGTAGAAGGCCATCTCGTACGAGAGTGTCCACAGGACGAGCAGGAGGTTGGGCGTTCCCAGCAGTTCCTGGAGCAACGTGACATGGGCGGCGGCCACCGTGGCGAAGCTCTGCCCGTCGAAGTCACGGATCTGCGCGACCCCCACCACGTTGGCGACAAGGACCGCGGCGACGACGGCCGCCCACAGCGGATAGATGCGGAAGACGCGTCCGATCCAGAAGGTCCGGACACAGCCCCGCCGTTCGAGCGAGGCGGGGATGATGTAACCGCTCACGAGGAAGAACACCATGATGCCGTACCTACTGGTGTTGAATTCCGGCATCAACTCGGCCCGGAATTCCGCCATGAAGGCGTACGACGAGTGGTCGAACACCACGACGAGCGCCGCGATACCGCGCAACGCGTCCAGCCAGCCCAGCCGCGCTGGATCCGCCGGCGTCCGAGGTGCGGGTGATCGTTGCGGTGCAGAGGGTAACGGCCGCAGCGCAGGCTCGACGCGGTGGGAGGCTTCCATACCCGTCTTCACGTGCGGCGCCCCGCCCATGTTCATCTGTATGCCGATCATTCTTCGGCCCACCCGGTCCCCACGCGTCGGCATGTCAGCCGTCGGCCGGAATTGGCCCTGCTGAAAATCGAGCATCGAATTTCCGCCAAGGGCCGGAAGGCGGGTTGGGATGTCGGGCCCTGTTCGGGGCGGGAAGACCCTTCACCTGGTGCTGATCTGAACGCCTGCATGTCGTGTGCCATCCGTCAAGAAAGTGCTTTCAGTCGATTATTCGAACGATCTAGCGATTCATTTGTACCTCTGATTGAGTACTCGCGGTCACCCCAGTAACACCAATCGTGAGGAGAAGTCTCATGCGCACATCGCGTACCAGGAACACCGTCGCGGCCGTTGCCATCGGAGCGTTGATGGCGGTCGCCAGCCCGGCGATCGCTTCCGCACAGTCGCCGAGCGACTCCTGGTCCCCGAACCCGCTACAGCTGTCGACCCTCGACGCACGGGCAGCAGCAGCCCCGATCGTCGGGCTCAGGAACGCGAAGTCCGGTAAGTTCCTGCAGCCGACGGGCAACAGCACGGCGAACGGCGCCAGAGTCGTCCAGCAGCCCGGAAACGACCAGAACTCCTCCCAGTACTGGGACATGATCCAGGACGGCGACTTCTTCAGCTTCGAGAACGGACGCTCGGGCAAGAACCTGGGCATCGACGGCGCCAGCACCGCCAACGGCGCGGCGGCGATCATCGCGAATGGGTCCGGCGACGCCAATCAGGACTGGGTGATCATTCCCGTTTCGGGCGGGCCGACGGACGATGCCAGGCTACAGAACCGCAAGAGCGGCAAGTGCCTGGGCATTTCGGGCGCCAGCACCGCCAACGGCGCACAGGCTGCCCAGTTCACGTGCGACGGGTCGGAGAACCAGCGCTGGATCCTCGACCTGCTGTGATCGAGCGGCCCGCCCCGGCTGTCCGGTCAGAGCGCGAGCCACTCCCCTTGTAACAGCCCGCCAGCACGGCAACTCAGCACAAGGGTTGAAGAGTTGCCCTGCGACAGTCGCACGGTAGGCAGCTGCCATCGGAGGTCCCGGCCCGTGGGGTCCGGGACCTCCGGTGCTCCGGGCATGAATCCGGCGCCCTCGCCTGCGTCGCCGTCGACGGCCAGGGTGCGGCCGTCGGGGCCGGCGGCGAGGGTCCGGGGTGCGGGCGAGGCGCGGCACGAATACCTCCAGTGAGGTCCGTGCGGCTGCTGGTCTAATACGCGGATGGAGAACCTCCCGAACGCGGAAGCCCCACTCTCCGACCCATGGCTCGCATACTTCGCCGACCGCGGGCACACGGGTGTCCGCCGTATCGGCGCTGGTGTCGAGGGCGTCGTTTACAGGCTGGGCGAGGGCCGGGCCGCCAAGGTGTGGAGCGGTCGGCCGCCAGCCGACTTCGATCTCGTCCGCCAGGTATACGCGGACCTTGCGCAGCATCCGCTGCCGTTCTCCACCCCGGAGATCTTCGACGTCGAGTACCAGGAGGACGTCCTGGTGACGTACGAGCGTGAGCTGCCCGGAGACCCGATGCGGGTCGACTCCGCGCACACGGCCCATGAGCGCGAGCTGCCCACCCAGCAGAGCGACGCGTTGATCGCCGTTCTGCGCGGTCTTGCCGCCGTGCCGGGCACCGACGCCATGCGCCAGTTGACCGTCCAGGGTGACGACCGTCCACTGTGGCGGGATCACGACTGCTTCCGCGACGCGCTCGCGGCCCTGGCCGCCCGGGCCGCAGCCCGGCACGGTGCCGCCCTGGCTGCCTACGTGCCGGACTTCGAGGCGGGAGTTGAACGCACGCTGAAGGCACTGCGCTCGCTCCCCGACGCCCCGGTGACAGCGATCCATGGCGACCTCGTCCCGCCCAACATCCACATCGACGCGACCGGCCGGCCCGTCGCGGTGCTTGACTTCGGCTTCTACACGACCGCGGGCGATCCGGCCTTCGAGGCCGCCGTCGCCGCCGCCATCTGGGACATGTACGGGCCGCACGCCGAGGAGCACACTGCGGAACTCACCAGGCTGTTCGCCCGCGAACTCGGGTATGCGCCAGCGACCCTCACCGCCTATCAGGCCGCATACGCCCTCACGACCTACGACCTTTTCGGCCTGGACGACCGTGACGGGCACTTCCGGTGGTGCACGGAACAGCTACGCCGCAACGCCGTGTTCAGCGCCTGACGTGGGCGTCCGTCAGAGCCACTCGGTGATGGCAGCGACGAGGACGGTCGCCTCGTAGCGGAACGCCGGCTTGTCGTATCCCGTGGCGATGATCCGTCCCGCCCCGAACTCCCGGGCAAGCTGGTGTCAGAACTGGTTGCGCTGGCGCCCCACACCGCTGTGACCACTCGGTGACCGAACGCAGGGCCTCGCGGGCGTCGTGGCCGAGCGGGGTGAGGGTGTAGCTGCCGTTGCACAGCACCTCGGCGAGTCGAGCTTCTTGGAGCTCTGTGCGCCTTCAGTGAAGATCCGACTGGACCTCGGTCATTCGATGCCTTCGACGATGCGGAAGTCGCGTTCGACGCCGTCGGAGAGGGCGACCAGCGCCTCCTGGTAGGCCGCACTCTCGTGCACCGCGACGGCCTGCTCGAAGCTGTCGAACTCGACCAGGACGGTGCGCTCGGCGATTCCGGCGTCATGCGCCACGACCCGACCGCCACGGACGAAGGTCCGACCACCCCCGGCCTCGACGGCCAGGCGGGCCAGCTTGTTGTAAGCAGCCAGCTTTTCAGGATCTGAAATGGTGCGGTAGACGCTGACCCAGTAGCCCTTGGGCATGGAACCTCCAGTGTGGGGATGAGTGCATCTGCCTTAAGGGTTGGTCTCGGACGAGCGTCGGCGGGCGAGAGCGAGGCTTGTCAGCGTCGTGATCGCCATGGCGCCGATGCCGACCAGCGCCGCGGTGGTGTAGGCGCTGTCGTCGGGGAAGAGGTGGCCGGGGCCGGTGCCCGCGGCGAGGATCAGGCCGCCGATGGCGCTGCCCAGGGAGTATCCGACGCTGCGGACGACGTAGTTGAAGCTCATGGCGCTCGACGTCTCGCTCTTGGGGGTGACGGCCAGGATGACGCCGGGCATCGCGGCCGAGAAGCCGCCGACTCCGAAGCCGAGCACGCCCATCGCCGCGAACAGTTCGGCCAGGTCCGACCGGGCCGCCGCGAACAGGGCGAACCCGCCGCCGACCACGACGGCGCTGCCCGCCAGGAGCAGGGGGTCGGCGACCCGCTTCCGGACCCGCGGCGTGAGCTTGCCGGCGACGAACCCCAGCGCCGAGAACGGGATGAGGACCAGCCCGGCGACGAAGGTCGTCAGCCCGAAGCCGTAGCCGGCGCCGTGCGGCGTCTGCGCGTACCGGGTGATGAGCGTCAGCAGGAGGTACATGCCGATCCCGCCGACGAACATGGCGAGGTTCGCCCCGGCGACCGCCGGATGCCGCACCGCCCGCACATCGACCAGGGGTGTCGTGCTGCGCAACTCGACGACGGCCCAGACGCAGAGCAGTACCACCGCGACGGCGGCGAGGCCCGCCGCCACGGCGAGGTGCCGGCTCCACAGATTCCGTTCGCCGGCGAGGAACAGCACCAGGAGCAGCGCAGCGGCCAGGACGACCGCGCCTGCCACGTCCACGTGGGCGGAGCGGCCTTCGGGGGCTTCGGGCATGGAGCGCCACGCGGTCAGGAGGGCGGCGGCGGTGACGACCAGGCCGAGGCCGTAGGCGGCCCGTACCCCGCCGAGTTCGGCGAGCAGTGCGGCCAGCGGGTAGCCGACACCGGCCCCGATGATCGAGACCACCGAGATCAGGGCGACCACGGCCGCGCTGCGCTCCTCGGGGAGGTGGTCCCGGGCCACGCCCATCATCAGCGCCGTCAGCCCGAGCCCGATGCCCTGGGCCGCCCTGCCGGCCAGCAGCCACGCGAACGGCAGCGGCAGCACGGTGAGCGCGCTGCCGGCGACGACGACCGCCAGCGTGGCGAGGATCGTGGCCCGCCGGTGCGGGCCGGCTCCGAGCCGGCCCAGGACCGGCGTGGCGACGGCGCCGCTGAGCAGCGCGACGGTCAGCGTCCACTGCGCGCTGTCGAGCGAGACGTGGAACGAGGTCGCCACGCTGGTGATGAGGGGCGTCCCGAGGCTGGCGACCGCCGCCACGACCAGAGCGATGAACATCAGGGCGGGGACCAGCAGCCGCGCCTCGGAACGCGCCACCGGGAACGCCTTCACCGCGGCCCCGCCGACCGGCTGCCCGGTCACTGCTTCGGCGCTTCGCGGTCCTGGCTTTCGAGCTCTGCCAGATGCTTCAGCGCCGGAAGGGCCGCCACCAGCGCCTCGATCTCGTCGCCGGTGAGCTCGCCGATCAACCGCTCGAACGCGTGGACGCCCGCCTGGCGCCGCGTCCGGACATAGGAGGCGCCGGCCTCGGTCAGGCACACCAGCGTGACCCGCTTGTCGGACGCGTCGCCCCGCCTCTCGACCAGGCCGGACTGCTCCATCACCCGGACCAGGGCGGTCATCGCGGGCTGGGTGACGCCCTCGACCGCGGCCAGATCGGTGATGCGCCGGGGGCCGGTCCGGTCCAGGGTGGCCAGGGTCGCGGCGGACGTCAGGCTCATGTCCCGGGGCAGGCGTCTCACGGCCCTGGTGGCCAGGCCGTAGAGGGCTGCCCCGATGGCGGCGGACGCGCCAGGAGCGGTGTCTTGACGACTCACGCTCGAAGCATAGCATTTTTATATTCACAGTTTATGGACTGGCCGGCTGGCGCGGGCGGCCTCGATCCGCACCCGCGACGGCGGCCGGCCATCGCGCTCGGTGCGCGGCCGGAACCTGCCGCGACCGTCGACCAGGAAGTGCTCGTCCAGTCCCCCCTGCTTCGGGCAGGATCCGTTTGAAGACGGACCCTAGGTGCAGCTTGGTGGTGAACCCGCCGCGCGAGCGTCCCAGCCCGTGATCGCGGGGCTCGACGAGGACACCGCCCGGTGGTTCCTTCTACAGGTCACCTTGCTTGCGGGCCTCGGCTGCATGCGAACCGGCACACCGTGTCATTCCGGAAAGATACGAAACTCGAATTCGGGACGGTCCCACGGCACTGCGGGCGGGTTCGCGAACACGGTCCCCGTCCGCACCGCACCGACGCGGTGGTAGAAGTCCTCGGCGGGAAGGTGCGACACGACCTTGACACGGTCGAGCCCGGCGGCGCGGGCCTCGGACTGCATGTGGGCGACGAGCAGCCGCCCAATACCCCGTCCCTGCACCTCGTCGGCGACGAACAGCAGGTCGAGCTCCGGCGGAGCGAGGACGAGCGAGTAGAACCCGAGGACCCGGCCGCCATACTCGTCGGCGCCGACGGCCACGAAGGCGCGGTGGGCCTCGATGTAATCAGGACCGACCCGGTAACCCGCGACTGCGGCTGCGTACTTACCCTCATAGGCGCCTGAGCCACGCACGAGCCGTGTGAGCCGTTTGGCATCCCGCGCGACGGCCCTCCGTATCGTGATCGGCTGGCCGATCAGGGAAGTGCGTGAACTCATCGGGTGAGTATTTCGCACCGTGGGGTGCCTTCGTCCGGCGGGTCGGCTGCTCGGCAGGGGTTCGCCCGTCGACGGGGTGGCCCGCCACACTGCTCACCACGACGAGGCTGGCGCCCCGGGCGGCGAGAGGAGGCTGCCGCTGCCCTGCACCGTGCCGTTCATGGACCAGCTGTGGCCCAACGCCAAGGTCCAGCAGCGAGTCGGCACGTGCGGCCGTCGGCCGGGTCCGCGTCTGGGGGGATGTGGTCGGGTGCCGGGGTCGGACCCCGGACCAGCTTCGTGGGTAACGTTTCCCGAAGGGTGTGACCAAACCTTGGAGAGCGTCCCGCATGGCGTCAAGAGGGCCGCATGCTGCGCAGCTGTTGCGGATGACCCGGTTTCGATCCGCGATGTCGACACGGGACGATCACGCCGCCGCCTTACTGAACCGTGGCCGGATCCGTACACTCTCCGGCAACGTTCCCCATTCACCGGAGGGCACTGGCATGGAACCGTCGGCACCGCCTCGCCGCGTCACGATCGTCGACGTCGCGCGTCACGCCCAGGTGTCGACGACGGCGGTCTCCAAGGTGCTGCGCAACGCCTACGGAGCCAGCCCCGAGATGCGCGCGAAGGTGCGCCGGGCGATCGACGAGCTGGGCTACCGGCCGCTCGCGGCCGCTCGCGGCCTGCGCGGCCAGACGTACACCATCGGCGTGACGCTGCCCGACATCCGCAACCCCTTCTTCCCCGAGATCCTCGACGGGATCACCGGCCGGCTCGCGGACACCGACTACCAGGTCTTCCTGGGGCCTGGCGGCTGCAACGACGAGCAGGCGGAGGCACGCGTCACGGAAGCCATGATCGACCGCGGGATGGACGGCATCATCCTGATCGCCCCCGTGTCGTCGCGCCCCCGACTCGAGCACATCGCCTCAGCCGTACCGACCGTGGTCGTCGGCCGCCACGGGCACTCCCCGGTGTACGACACCGTGACGGACGACGACGTGGCGGGCGCGTCCATGCTCGTCGGTCACCTCGTCGACCTCGGTCATCGCCGGATCGCCCACATCGAGCACCACGAAACCGACCCGACCCGCAGCGAGGAGATGCCCAACGCCCAGCGCGCGGACGGCTATCGGCTCGTCATGCGAGCCCACGGTCTCGCGGAGGAGATCGATGTCGTCTCCACCAGCTACACCCAACAGGGCGGTTACGAGGGCGCCAGGCAGCTGCTCGCGCGGCCTCGCCGGCCCACGGCGGTCTTCGCCGGTGCGGACATCGTTGCCATGGGAGTGCTGGAGGCCTTCGCCGAAGCCGGGTTGTCGGTGCCGGGCGACGTCTCGGTGGCGGGGTACGACAACACGACCTTCGCCTCCTTCGGCCCGATCTCCCTCACGAGCGTCGACCAGGCGGGCCGCGAGATCGGCGGCAACGCCGCGCGCCTCCTCCTGGAGCGGATCGCCGACCGCGGGAAATCATCGGTACAGGTCAAGCTCTCCCCCTCTCTCGTGCCGCGACGGACCACCGCTCCTCCTCCGGTGTAGACCGGCAGCACCAAGGAGAGGTGCCCTCTCAGCCGGCCTGTGCCGTTTCTCCCAGGAGCCGGCCTCGGCATCTGGCCGATCGCGCGCGGGCCACCCCGATCGCGGGCCGGCAGCGCCACCACCGCGGCGGGCCCGCCGCCCGCGCTGCCACCCGCGAGGATGATGCGATCGGGGTCGCCGCCGATCTCCTTCGCGTGCTCGGCCGTCCGCAGCAGGCCCCGCGTAGCAGTCCTCCACCGGAGCCGGGTGCGGATGCTCCGGAGCGAGCCGGTACTCGACGCACACCACGACCAGTCCCAGCTCCTCGGCCGAGTCGAGGGGAACCCCGGCCGGTGGGTGCCGGTCACCATGTCGCCGCCGTGGATGTCGTGACGACCGGACGTGGCTCGGTCACGCCGGCGGGCCGGCGGATCAGCGGTGCGACAGCCGGCGCGCCCGGCGGCCCGGGGAACCGCCCACACTCCGTGGGAAGAAATATCCATAAATAATGTTCACCGGTAGACTGTGAGACAACGACACGCCAAGGTCGCCGAAGGCTCACCCACCAGCCCGGCAAGCCCCCTTCAGCCCTTCGAACCCGAGGAGAACCGCATGGCGTCCTACTCCGGTCGTGGTGTGCACGGACAGGTCGTGCACTCACTCGGCGCGCGCATCGTCAGAGGTGAGATCGCCGAGGGCGAGATCCTGGACATCGGCGCCCTCGGAGCGGAACTGGACGTGAGCCTGACCGTCATGCGCGAAGCGCTCAAGGTCCTCGCGGGCAAGGGTCTGACCGACGCGCGGCAAAAGCGCGGCACCTTCGTCAGGGAACGGGCCCATTGGAATCTTCTCGACGCCGATGTCATCCGCTGGCGCATGGAGGCGGGTGACGGCACCCGACTGCTGCGCGACCTCGCCGACGTGCGCGCCATCATCGAACCCGCCGCAGCACACCGGGCCGCTCTGCACCGCACGGACGCCGACCTGGCCGCCCTCGAAGCCGCCCTGGAAGCCATGGGACAGGCGAAGGCGGACTCCGCGGCCGCTGCCGAGGCCGACGCGGCCTTCCATCGCGCGCTGCTCGCCGCCACCGGCAACGAACTGCTGCGGCGGATGGACATGCTCCTGGAACCCGGCCTGAAGGAACGCGACCGTATGGTCCACAGCCACGGCGGCGCCGACGACCCCGTTCCCAGTCACCGCGCGGTACTCGACGCCATCCGCGCCCAGGACCCGACCCGCGCCGAACTCGCCATGCTGAACCTGCTCGCCAAGGCTCTCGCAGACCTCGACCAGCTCGCCCCTGCACAGGCTGCGGCGCACTCGTGAGGACAGACCTACCGTGCGCGAAGTATCTGATCAACGCCACCATCGTCGGGACCGATCGAATCGTCGGTTGATTTCTTGAGGGCAGAGGGCGCGTATGGACATCCGGCAGCTGGAGTACTTCCTGGCGATCGTTGATCGTGGGGGGTTCAACCGTGCGGCGTCGGCTCTGTACGTGTCTCAGCCGTCGCTGTCGCAGGCCGTGCGGGCGCTGGAGCGTGATCTCGGTTCCGAGCTGTTCCATCGCATCGGGCGCAGGGCTGTACTGACGGAGGCCGGAAAGGCCTTGATCGAGCCTGCCCGGGAGGCTGTGCGGAGTCTGGAGACGGCGCGGGCGAGTGTCGCGGCGGTGCATGAGCTGCGTGAGGGGCGCCTGGATGTGGCGTCGATGCCGTCGCAGGCGGTGGAACCGCTGACGACCTTGGTCAGTGCCTTCAGTCACCGGTATCCCGGCGTCTCGGTGGCCATCAACGCGGCGTTCACTTCGCGCGATGTGATCGACATGGTGCGCACGGGTGTCGTGGAGTTGGGGCTTCTTGCATCCGCCGGTCCTTTTTCCGACAGGGAAGTCGTCTCCCATGCGCTGGGGCGGCAGCGTTTTGTGCTGGTGGTGCCGGCCGACGGCCCGTTCGCTGACCGGACCGCGGTGGAGTCCCGGGAGCTTGCGGGACACCGGCTGATCGTCGGGCAGCCGGGTACCGGGATGCGCGCCTACGTCGACGCGCTGAGGGAGCAGGGCGTCGAGTTCGCCGTCGCCGTCGAGACCGAGCACCGGGTGTCGCTGATGCCTCTGGTGCTGGCCGGGGTCGGGCTCGCGGTGGTCACGGACTCCTGGCGGGACCTCGCCGGGCGGCTGGGCGTCCGTGTTCTGGACATCGAGCCGGAGAACACCTTGGACATCGCCCTGGTCAGCCGCCGCGGCAGCCTGTCGCCCGCAGCCGCCGCGTTCGTCACGGTCGCGACCTCAGCCGCCGACCTCTGATAGGCGCCGCTTATAAGGGAGATCCGCTATGCGTCTTGGACGCCCCACGGACCGCCCTGCTGCAATCGACGGCATGACGACGAACCACCGCATTGCCCTGATCCCCGGCGACGGCATCGGCGCCGAGGTCCTGCCCCCAGCACGGCAGGTGCTCGACGTTCTCGGCCGCCGCCACGGCTTCAGCCTGTCCTACACGTCGTACGACTGGTCGTGCGAACGGTACCTGCGGGAGGGCGCCATGATGCCCGCCGACGGGATCGACCAGCTGCGCGACAAGGACGCGATCCTGCTGGGCGCGGTGGGATACCCGGGGGTGCCCGACCACGAGTCGCTGTGGGGGCTGCTGATCCCGATCCGGCGCAGCTTCCGCCAGTACGTCAACCTCCGGCCCATCCGTGTCTTCGAAGGCATCGACAGCCCGGTGCGCGGCGCCCGGCCGGGCGAGGTCGATGTCGTCGTCGTGCGGGAGAACATGGAAGGCGAGTACAGCGAGGTCGGCGGCCGGCTCAACCGCGGCTTCCCGGACGAGATCGCCGTGCAGGAAGCCGTGTTCACCCGGGCCGGCGTCACACGCGTGCTGGACTACGCCTTCACGCTCGCCTCCCAGCGCGGCGGCCGCCTGACCTCCGCGACCAAGTCGAACGGCATCGTGCACACCATGCCGTTCTGGGACCAGCTCGTCACCGAGCGGGCAGCCTCGTTCCCGCAGGTCGCCTGGGACCAGGAGCACATCGACGCGCTCGCGGCCAAGTTCGTCCTCGAGCCGGCCCGCTTCGACGTCGTCGTCGCCTCCAACCTCTTCGGTGACATCCTCAGCGACCTCGCGGCCGCCGTCGCCGGATCCATCGGCATCGCCCCGGCGGCCAACCTCAACCCCGAGCGCGACTTCCCCTCGATGTTCGAGCCCGTGCACGGCTCGGCACCCGACATCGCGGGCCAGGGCATCGCCAACCCGCTGGGCGCGATCTGGTCCGCGGCCATGATGCTCGACCACCTCGGCCATCCCGCCGCGGCCAGGGACATCACGGACGCGATCGCCTCGATCCTGGCCAAGACCGATATCCGCACCCGTGACCTGGGCGGAACCGCGACCACCGCCGAATTCACCGACAAGCTGATCGAGCTCCTCTGAGCCGTCTCCCCCTGCCTCAACGCGGCACACAGCCTGGGTTGACCTGCAGTTTTCCCGGGCTGACAGTGAACGCCATTCCCAGCCGGGCAAACCGGAAGAAAGGAGCGACCTCATGAGCATCCGGAAGCGCGTCGCCGTGATCGGTGCCGGCAGCATGGGCAGCCAAGCCATGTGGCGACTGGCCGCCCGCGGAGCCGAGGTCGTCGGCTACGACCGGTACGCACCGGGCCACGACCGCGGCGCCGCCGGGGGCGAGAGCCGCATCTACCGAGCCGCCCACCTCGGCGAGCCCGGGTACATTCCGCTGCTGCGGCTCGCGGACCGGATGTGGGAGCAGCTCCAGGCGGAGACGGGCCGGTCGCTGCGACGCCGCAGCGGCAGCCTGGTGATGGGAGAGGGCGCCTCACCGTCCATGCGCCTCCTCCTCTCGACCAGCGCCGCCCATGGACTGGATCACGAGGTACTGGACCGGGAGGAACTCGCCCGCCGCTACCCGCAGCACCGGCTCCCGGACGGACACACCGCCGTTCTCGACCGGTTGGGCGCCGTCATCAGACCCGAGGCGTCGATTCAGGCCGCCGCCGCCCGTGCCGAACAGCTGGGCGCCCTGCTGCACCGCTACACCACGGTGCGCGAGGTCGTCCCCGCGGCGGGCGGCGGGGTGCGGGTGGTCACCGACCAGGGCACGGACCACGTGGACGCCGCCGTGGTGACCGTCGGCCCCTGGATCAACACGCTGCTCCCGGACCTTCCCCGGACCATCGAGGTCCGCCGGGTGGTCTGCTCCTGGCACCTGCCCACCCGCCACGACTGGTTCGCGGGCGGTGCCCCTCCCTTCGTGCGCGCCACACCCCACGACTGCTTCGGGATCCCGTCGCCCGACGGCATCTCCGTCAAGCTCGGTCTCTCCTTCAAATACCATGCGCCGGTGCCCGAGCCCGAACGGCTCGACCGTACGGTCCGCCCCGAGGAACTCGGCATCTTCCGCGAGCTCATCGGTGAACTCATGCCCGACCTGAACCCCGATCCCATCAGGATGTCGGCCTACATGGAGGGCTACACGAAGTCCGGAAACCCGCTCGTCGGTCATCTCCCCGGCGAGGACGACATCATCGTCATGGCCGGATTCTCCGGCAGCGGCTTCAAGCTCTCGCCCGCCATGGGAGAGATCGCCGCCGACCTGGCGCTCCACGGCACCACGCAGCACCCCGTCGGCTTCCTCGCTCCGGCAGGAGTCGGCGCCGTCTGATCCCCGGCGATCGTCGACGTCATCCCCCCACTCCCGACATCTCTGCCAGGAGCATGTCCAAAAGGGTCCGCGCTGGCCCTGACCAGTTCCCGAAGCAAGAAGTGGAGCACTTCCATGCCCATTCCCTCGTTCCAGTTCCGCCCGAAGTACGTCTCGTTCGACTGCTACGGCACGTTGATCGAGTGGCCGATGACCCCCATCACGCGTGAACTCGTCGGCGACCAGATCCCGGCCGAGCACTGGGACCAGTTCGTCAAGGAGTTCCGCGGCTACCGCTACGACTCGGTCCTTGGCAAGTACTACCCCTACGAGCAGACGCTGCAGGACGCCTTCGAGGGGGTCTGCCGCAAGTGGGGCGTGAAGGCCGCCCCGGACGCCGGCAAGCGGCTCGCCGACGGCGTGCGCAGCTGGGGCCCGCACGCGGATGTGCCGGAACCGCTGAAGAAGATGGGCGAGCACTACAAGCTGGTGATCCTCTCCAACGCCGACGACTCCTTCCTCGCGGAGAGCGTGCCCCGGCTCGGCGCGGACTTCCACGCGGTGTTCACGGCGGAGCAGGCGGGCTACTACAAGCCCCGCTACGCCGCGTTCGAGTACATGCTCGACCAGCTCGACGCCTCCCCCGAGGACTTCGTGCACGTCTCCTCGCACACCCGTTACGACCTGATGCCGATGCACGACATGGGCTTCCGCAACCTCGTCCTCCTGGACCGCGGCTGCGACCCGGTCACCCACGGCTACGACTACGTGACGGTGAAGTCCCTGAACGAGCTCAACCAGATGCTGGGCATCTGACGCGCGACGCACACCCGGCTGCCATCGCTCCGCGCTCCGCCGGGACGATGGCAGCGGCATGGACGCGTTCCCAGACAACGGCGCTCACCGGGCGTCAGGCTGGCCATGCTGTGTCCGGGCCCGGTGTGCACGGAGTTCGTCCGGTCCGTCGGCCTGGAGAGCGGCCACTGCCCGGGATCAGCCGAGTGCGCCGCGGAACAGCACCCCGGCCATGCCCGCGCCCCGTAGCTTCCTTACGTCGCAACGCTCATGTGCCGCCGTCACGGTGGCGGCGGCAAGGACGTGGCGGCCAAGGCCCGCAGCGCGGCGACCGGTCTGCGCAGTCCGTAGGCGACCGCCGTCGACGTTCCGTCTGCCTGGCTCCAGGTCAGCAGCGCGCGTCCGTCGGAAACGCTGCCCTGCACCGTGGTTGGTTCGCCGAGTAGCGGCAGGCGGCCGACGATCTTGACGGTGAGACCGGCCACCTCGGTCCAGAAGTAGTCGTCCTGCGCTGGTCCCGGCGGTGGGAGACCTAGAGCGGAGGCCGCCGCGGTCCTGCCCTGGGCGACGGCGTTGGACCAGAAGGGGGCACGCCGGTCGGGCCGGGTGCCGTCGCCGCGGAGGTAGGTGACGTCGCCGGCGGCGAACACGCCGGGCACGGTGGTGGCGCAGGCATGGTCGATGCCGACACCGAGGCGGTCGGCGAGGCCCGTCCCTGCCAGCCAGCCGACGCAAGGTGCTTCTCCGGCGCAGGTGACCACCAGGTCCGCGGTGAGCTCGGTGCCGTCGGGGAGCGCCACGCCGCTCACGGGGTCGCCGGTCAGGGTGGCGAAGCCGGTGGCCTGTATGAAGCGGATGCCGTGTGCTGAGGCTCGTGCGGTGATCTCGGCGGACAGGTGGTCGCCGAGGATGCGTTCCAGCGGGCGGTCGGCGTCCACGACGGTGACCGGGATGCCGCGGGCGGCGCAGGCGCTGGCCACCTCCATGCCCAGGAAGCCGGCGCCGACCACGATCGCCGAGCCGGCGTGGGCCAGGCGGGCGCGGAGTTGGCGGGCGTCGTCGAGGGTGCGCAGGACGAGTTCGCCCCGCTGTCCGGGGGCGGCGAGCCGGCGGGCGTCCGCGCCGGTGGCGACGATCAGCGCGTCGTAGCCCACCTGGCGGCCGTCGGCAGTCGTGACGGTGCGGCGTCGGGTGTCGGCCGCGACGGCGGCCGAGCGGATGACGTCGACGTCGATCCCGTCGAGGACCAGGCCCAGGGTCTGGTCCGCGGCCGGGTCCTTCAGGACCACCTTGGACAGGGGCGGGCGGGAGTACGCGCCGTGCTCCTCGGCGCCGATGATCGTGAGGGGTCCGGTGTGGCCGAGGGTGCGCAGGTGGCGGGCGGCGGTGGTGCCGGCGAGTGACTCGCCGACGATGAGCACCGAGCGCGGTGCGGTCACGACAGGACTCGCAGGGCGGCGACCGGGCAGGCATTGACGGCCGCGCGGGCGGCGGGCTGATGCTCGTCGGGGACGTCGGTGCCTTCGAAGCGGTAGGTGAGTTCGGCGTCGTCGTCCAGGCTGAAGATGTCGGGGGCCTGGTCGGCGCACAGGCCGTGGCCTTCGCAGCGTGGATGGTCGACGGAGATCTTCATGGTGCTGTCCTCAGCTGTCCTCGAACGGGCGAGCGGCGGGGTTCAGGCGGGGATGAGTTCGAGCGGCAGGCGCTCGAGGCGATGGATGACGTTGTTCAGGGACCACTCGGGTGTCCCGGTCGGCTCGATGCGGTCGACGCGTTCGATCAGGGCGCGGAGCATCGCGGAGGTCTCCAGGCGGGCCAGGCCCTGGCCGGCGCAGCCGTGGGTGCCCTGCCCGAAGCCGAGTTGGCGGGCGGCGTCGCGGCGGATGTCGAAGGTGTCCGGGTCGTCCCACTCCAGCGGGTCGCGATTGGCGGAGCCGTAGAGCACCAGCACCCGGGAGCCCTTGGGGAGCGGGACGCCCGCGAGTTCCGTGTCGCGGGCGGCAGTGCGGGAGAAGGCGCGGATCGGGGATTCGTAGCGGACGATCTCGTTGACCGCCTTCGGGACCAGGTCCGGGTCCGCCTTCAGCAGGCGCCACTGTTCGGGGTGGGTGGCGAACAGGTACAGAGCGCTGGAGATGGCGCTGATCGTGGTGTCCAGGGATGGCGCCAGGTAGTCGATCATCATGGTGACGCACTCGGCGGGCATGATCCGGCCCTCGTCGGACGCGCGCAGCAGGTCGTGGCCCATGCTGCCGTCCAGCACGGACCGGTCGCGGACGACACCGCGGGCGTAGCGCATCATGCCGAGGGACGCGGGAAGGGTGCGCACCGCCTGGCGGTTGAACGGGCCCAGCGCGTCGAAGGTGGCGCCGGCCCAGCGCAGCAGGTGCTCACGGCCCTGCTGGGGCCAGCCGACCAGGTCTGGGACGACCGACATCGGCAGCGCCGTGGCGACCTCCACCGCATCCACCGTTCGGCGGGCTGCAGCTGCCTCGACCACGGCGGCCGCCTGCTGGTCGACCGTGTCCTGCATCGTGCGCAGCGCCCTGGGAGTGAGGCGGTGCGCGAGAAGGGAGCGGCGGCGGGCGTGCTCATCGCCGTCACTGAACAGCGTGGTGCCCTGGCCCACGCGGTTGGCGACGGGGTTCAGACCGACGCCGCCCGAGGAGACGAAGGTGTCGTCGTCCAGCAGTACCTGCTTGCACTCGGCGTATCGCGGCAGGGCGTAGACCTTGTGCTTGCTCAGCCAGACCACGGGGCCGAGTGCGCGCAGCGCGGCGTAGTGCGGATAGGTGTCGCGGATGGCCGACGCCGAATACAGGTCGGGGTGGTAGACGGGTATCTCCGTGCGCATGGGCATGAGGAGCCCTCCTGAAGAAACTGTGAGAAGCGTGGACGGCTGACGAGAGCGCAGTCTCGGGCGCAAGGGTGAGTGCCCGTTCCTCATCCCGTTGCGCGGGTGGGCGCCGTCAGTGCAGCAACGCCATAATGAGGAAATACTCAAGCCTGATGGAACACATCGTCAAGGGTTACGACCGAGAAGAGCGATGATTTCATCAGAACTGCGGGTTTCCTTGCCGCTAAAGGAGCGAGGCCGGGTCCGAGCGCCCGGCGTGCTTCTCCTCACCCAGCTCGGCCCAGACCGTCTTGCCCTGCCGGGCGTGGCGCGTTCCCCAGCGCTCGGCGAGCTGGGCGACAAGGAGCAGGCCGCGTCCGCCCTCGTCGAACGCGCGGGCCCGGCGCAGGTGGGGGGTGGTGCTGCCGGCGTCGGACACCTCGCACAGGAGTGACTGATCACGGATGAGGCGCAGGCGGATGGGGGGTCGGCCGTAGCGGATGGCGTTGGTGACCAGTTCGCTGACCACCAGTTCGGTGATGAAGTCGAGGTCCCCCAGCCCCCAGGACGACAGCTGCCGGATGGCGCCCGAACGAGCCCGGGCGACGGCTGCCGGGTCGGCGTCCACGTCCCAGGCGGCGACTTGATGGTCCCCGAGGGTGCGGGTGCGGGCGAGCAGCAGAGCGGCGTCGTCGTGGGGTCGGCCTGCGGGCAGCAAGGCCTGGAGCACGGTGTCGCAGGCGGCCTCCGGGGATGCGGAGGGCTGTGCGAGGGCGTGGCGCAGGAGGGTGAGGCCTGCCTCGATATCGCGGTCGCGGGCTTCGACCAGGCCGTCGGTGTACAGGGCCAGGAGACTGCCTTCGGGCAGGTCGACCTCCGCCGCCTCGAACGGCAGTCCGCCCAGGCCCAGCGGCGGGCCGGACGGCAGGTCCAGAAGATCGACCGTTCCG